>DATHRZ010000075.1:0-7045 GCA_035464655.1 Gemmatimonadota bacterium | reverse complement strand
CCGTACGCTCGGCGTCCCACGCGTACACCACGACCCCGCTCGGCGCATCCCGGGTGCCGAGATTCTGACGATCGGCGATGTCGGTCGCGATGCCGACGAAGTCGATGTCCAGCTCCTGCAAACGCTCCATGACCTGCTCGGCCGACTGACCGGTGGCCGGCGACGCCGTCACCAGGGCGGCCACCAGGGCAAGAGCCCCGAGGTGCGCGAGCCGCGCGAGCCATTTCAGTCTCGATCGTGCGGGCATGCTCATCTCGAACCTCCAGTGTGCGCGTACTCGCGCGGCAACTCGTGGCGATATCGGATCGGCTACCGCCGCAGACGCCCAAAGATAGGGTACGACGC
The DNA here is from genome assembly GCA_035464655.1 of Gemmatimonadota bacterium. Lineage (GTDB taxonomy): Bacteria > Gemmatimonadota > Gemmatimonadetes > Palauibacterales > Palauibacteraceae > JARFPW01. Next base: position 6,700 of record DATHRZ010000075.1, on the reverse strand, counting down.
CGATCGCCGGCCACCCGGGTGATCCGGATGGCCGGCGATCGGCGGCGAGACCCGAGCGATTCGGGTCGTCAGTTCGCTTCTACAGCCTCTACTTCTACGGCCTCTACGGCGTGCGCGCTCCGCGTGCGAAGAACGAGATCACGGCGAGCACCAGGAACACGAAGAACGCGATCTTCGCGAACCCGGCCGCCGTACCGGCGATTCCGCCAAAGCCGAGAATGGCCGCGACGAGCGCGACGAGTAACAGGGTGATCGCGAGTCCTAGCATGGTTAGTCTCCTCTCGGTGAAGTCACTATGGATTGCGGCCGTGCCGACGGTTGTCGCCACGGTCTGTCGTTGCCTACTCTTCGCTGTCCTCGGGAAGGTCGACGTCGACCTCTGGCGTCTCGACGATCACCGTGTCGGTGTCCGAGCGAACGTCCACCTCGGGCGCATCGACTTCGTATTCGGGGAGTTCGCCCTCTTCAACCTCTACCTCGGGCAACTCTCCCTCGTCCACCTGGTCCACGTCGCAGGCACCCAGCAGGAATACCGCGGCGCCGACCGTCAAGAATTGAAGCTGCCAGGCGAATTTCATCATGTCCAAGCACCTCACTGATTGTTGTTCATGGAATGTCAGGTTGGAGGCGGCTCGCACTGCTCCGCCGTACAACCATGGAGTCGCAAGCGATATGCCATGCCTCGCCAGGCCGACACCTCCCACCGCGCAGCCGCGGAAAACCCCGGCAGGCCAACGATTGCGCGGGTTCGGGGGTGCACCGGGCGTCGAGAAGCGGCGAGATTCGCAGCGACCTTTCGTGTTTCAGGTCCGGATCGCGTGAACGATCCGACGACGCTAACTGGTCGCCAAACTCCGTCCCGTCGCGCCGTTTCGGTTGGACACAGTCTTGCATGCAGATGGTGCAGAAGGGGAAGGAGGACCGGACGCATGTCCGACGGCACAGGCGTCATCACAAGCGGGAGAATCGTCATCATCGCCGATGACCACGCGAGTACGCGCCGAGTTCTGGCCGATCTCCTCCGTGCCGACGGCTGGACGGTGTTCGAAGCGCGGGATGGCGTGGAACTGCTGGGCCTGGCGGCGCTCCATCGTCCCCACGCCGTCGTCAGCGATCTTTCGATGCCGCGGATGGACGGGCTCGAGGCCGCTCGGGCGCTCCGACGCCGGCCGGCGTTCGGCGACCGGTGCCTGATCGCGATCACGGCTCGCCAGCTCACGATCGGGCAGGAACGACAGATCGGCCTCGTGTTCGATCATCTCATCGAGAAGCCGGTACGGCCGAGCGCGCTCCGGCGCAGCCTGCCCTCGGCAGGCAACGGCTGACCAGAGGTTTCCGCCGGACGTCGGACGGGCTAGACTGAACCGCATCGGGTTTCGACCCGCCTTTCTGTCACGAGCCTCCACACCGAACGACGACCATGCGGAAACCAGAGCGGACGCTGCGCAGCTACATCGCCGACGCCCTGCGTCGGGAGGCACCCCGCGTCACAGCCGCCTGGGTGGACGCGGTTTCCGGGCGCCTCGACGTCGATCGGCGAGAGGTGCTGCCGTCGGAGTCGCTGCTCGACCTCATCCCGGAATGTCTGCAGGCGATCGCCGACTCCGTCGAGAACTCGGAGGCCCAGCTTCCACTCGAGCTGATCCGCGACCACATCGGCGTGCTCGTGCATCTCCGACGAAACCAGGGCTTCGGGGTCAACGAGCTGCTGGCCGAGTACGAGATGCTCGCCTCGTTGCTCCAGGAAGTCATCGAGCGGGCTCTCTCCGATTTCGACATCGCCGTCCCTCCCGCGACCCTTGCCGCCGTGATGAGCGACCTCAAGGAAGCTGTGGGGCGATTCGGCCACGAAACGGCTCGATCGTACAGGATCTGGGAGACGCGCGAGCAGCGCGATCGGATGCTTCAGACGACGACGTTCGCCGCCGTGCTGCGCCACGAGTTGCGGAATCAACTGGGCTCCGCGCAAACGGCCGCCGAGTTGCTGGCCGAGGACTACGTCGACGTCGAGCGTCGGCGGCGACTGGCGGGGCTGGTACTCCGCAGCATCGAGCAGGCGCTGGAAACGGTGGACGTGGTCAGGGACATCATCACCGGGGCCGCGGACGACCCCAACGACCCGACCTGGCTTCCGCTACCCGACATCGTTCACGGCGTGGTCAGCGGCATCCGTAGCGTTCCATCGAACGTCGAAGTGGAGGTCCACGGCGTTCCCGACGTCCTGGTTCCCAGCTCTCGCGTCAGCATGATCCTGCTCAACCTCGTCGACAATGCGCTGAAGTTCGCCGACGAGAACAAGGACGAGCGCTGGGTGCAGATCCAGGTGGAGACCGAGGACGGCGTGGAGGACGGATCCGACCGGGTCCGAATCACCGTGGCCGACAACGGACGAGGTGTCGACCCGGCGATCGGCGATTCGCTGTTCCAGTTCGGGGTGCGCGGCAGCGATCCGGAATCGGGCAGCGGGCTCGGACTCGCGCTCTCGCGCGATATCGCCCGCGACCTGGGGGGAGACATCGAGCTCGAGAGCGAACCGGGCGTCGGAACTCGCGTCTCGCTGGTCATTCCCTTCCGCCGCGAGGCTGCGGCCAACCGTGTAGCAAGCATACCCGCGTCATGACGACTCCCGCCCGGGCACGCCGCGAGGGCTTAGAGATTCTGGTGCTCGATGACGAGGCCGTCGTGCGCGAGTCCATCGAGGAATGCTTCGCCTCGAGCGAGCACGACGTCACGGCGACCGGTGACGTGGACGAAGCGAAGGAGTTCGCGAGGAACGGAGTCTACGACCTCCTGCTGATCGACCTGCGACTCGACGGCCAGTCGGGCATCGACCTGATCAGCGACTTCCTGCGGATCTCGCCGTGGTTGAAGATCGTCCTGATCACCGGCCACGGTACGATCGAGAGCGCGGTGAAGGCGATCCAGGAAGGCGCTTACGACTTCATCACCAAGCCGCTGCGGCCGATCGAGTTGCGCGCGGTAGCCGAGCGGGTGGCCGAGCAGCGCCGACTCGAGCAACGGATCCGGTCACTCGAGGCGCAGGTGACGCGGCGCGGGCCGCCGCCGATGTTGTCGAGCGACTCGCCGGCCCTGCGGCGCGTTCTGTCGGAAGCCCGCAGCGCGGCCGAAAGCGACGTCAACGTGCTGCTGACCGGCGAGAGCGGCACCGGAAAAGGCGTGCTCGCCCGCGCCATCCACGGATGGAGCAAGCGAGCGGAAGAGGCGTTCGTCGTCGTCCACTGCCCGGCCCTGTCCTCAGAGCTCCTCCGCAGCGAGCTGTTCGGCCACGTGCGGGGCGCGTTCACGGGCGCGGTGAAGACCGAGTCGGGCAAGATCGCCGTCGCTGAAGGCGGTACTCTGTTCCTGGACGAGATCGGCGATCTCGACCCGGGCATCCAGGCAAAGCTGCTCCGCTTTCTACAGGACCGCGAATACGAGCGCCTGGGCGACACTCAGACGCGGTCGGCGGACGTTCGGGTCATCGCCGCCACCAACGCCGACCTCGAGGCGGAGCTGCGCGCGGGGAACTTTCGTGAGGACCTGTTCTACCGCCTGAACGTGGTTAACCTCGAGCTGCCGCCACTTCGCGAACGGCCGGAAGACGTGGAGGCGCTGGCCGAGCACTTCCTGCTGCATTACTCGGCCCGCTACAACCGCCCGCTCGAGTTCACCGACGAGGCGCGCAAGCTCCTCCGTGAACACGACTGGCCGGGCAACGCGCGCGAGCTGGACAATGCGATCGAGCGCGCCGTCGTCCTGTCGCGCTCCGACGTGGTCGGGGCCGAGGAGTTCTCGGTCGCCACCGGAAGATCGGGACCGCTTCCGGGTCTCGACGACGGTGGTCTCGTCACCCTGGAGGAGATGGAGAAGCGCTACATCCGCCACGTGCTCGACCGGACGCCCACGATCGAAGATGCCTCGGAAGTCCTCGGAGTCTCACCCACCACCCTGTGGCGGCGCCGACGCAAGTACGACCTGTAGCCCGGTGGTTCAGCGCGTGAGATCGGGCGCGCCGTCGTGGGGTTCCCGCGCTTCGCCGCTCACCGCGCCGGGCAGGCCGTCACCGCGGCTCGAACCGGCCGGTGGGTTCGAGGCGCACGGCGTGACCTTCCACGCTGTCGGGCAACACACCGCCGAACTCCTCGGGCGGCCGCGACACGAAGATCTTGATGCAGGGTTCGTCGTCGCACAGGCCGATGCCCGTGCCCTCGACGCCGTCGATCTCCATCCAGGCGTCGGTGTGCTCGGCCAAGGCCCGTTCGATGGTCATGGTGTTCGACGCGCAGGTGGCGAAGACGACCGCCCCGGCAGCGAGACCCGCCGGGACGATCGCTCGCCTGAGTTTCCGCCAGGCGTCAGAAGCTCGCCGTCGCTTCATTCGAGCACGTCGACGTCCCGGCCTCGCACACCTGGTACCTGTAGCTTCCGCCGCCGCGATTGTCGGTGTTGTCGGTGTACGCGCCGTCGTTGGCCGTCGTGTCCACGATGCTCCCGTCGCGGACGATGTCGACCTGGCTGGAGCCGGCACCGTCCCAGGTGAGGTCGACGTGGTGCACGCCGCGCACCTTGTAGGCGCTGACCGACAGCGTGAAGCCGCCCGGCGGATCGCCGCCGTCGGCTACCGACACGTCCTGCGAAACCTGGTCGGTGGCGCCGTCGTCGTCGGTAACCGTCAGGGTCACGGGGTATGTGCCGTCGGCCGCGTACGTGTGCGACGGATTCTGCGCCGTGGACGTGTTGCCGTCACCGAAGTTCCAACTCCACTGCACGACGCTCCCGTCGGAATCGCCGCTCTCGTCGGTGAAGTCGACAGCCAGGCCGTCGGCCGAGAACGAGAAGTCCGCCGTCGGCGGATTGTTGGCCGGCGGGTCGCCACCGTCGCCATTGCTGCAATTGGCCGTATTCGGTTCGATGACGGCGCTGAACCGGTCGAGCACCGGATCGATCGGGTTGGCGATCGTGCGCGTATCGGAGCCCGCGAACAGGAGCCCGACGGGGTTCGCGCTGCCGTCGTCGGTGACGATCAGCGAGCCCGAATCGCCACCGGCGCTGAAGCTGCCCGGCGTGATCGTGAACTGGTCGACAAACGTGGCGGCGGCCGCACACATGAACGGCCCGCGGGTCACGTAGCACACGCTGACCGTCACGCCGATCTCGGCCACCTGGCCCGTCGTGTGGGCGGTCGTGCGCCCGAACTTCTGTACGTTCACCCCGACCGACGCGCTCACCGTCGACGTTCCGGGTGCGTCGTAGGCGTAACCTGGTGTGGAACCGGTCACGCTGGACGCATCGAACAGCTCGGCGATCGCCGCGTCCATCTGATTGTCGCTGCTGAACGAGATCGGTTCGAAGTCCGCCAGCGTGCCGATGGCGTCGGCCGGGTCGGATCCTCCGTCGAACGGACCCGGCTGGAGGGCGCTGTCACCGATCGACGCGTCGTTGCTGTTGGCGAGCACGTGGTTGTTGCTGAGCGCGTAGCAGACATCGTCCGCATCGCGAACGATCGCGCCCATCGTGCCGGCCGTGATGTCGGGGTGTCCGATCGAGAAACCGTTCGGGGCCGGGCGTTCGCGGCTCGCCGGATTGTTGATGTCACCCGCGACGATCAGGCCGGTCACCACGCGCTCGACCGGGACGTTGTCCACGTGGTCGGGAATACCGCGCACGTTGCCGTGCACGGTATAAACACGAATGCGCGGATTCTCGCCGTCGATGCCGAGCCCGGTGCCGACGACGCCCTCGATCTTCATCAGGTCGGGGGTATGTCGTTCGTGGACGACCAGAGCGGCGGCGATGTCGGCGTGCGCGGATCCTATCTCTGCGGTCGTCGGACCAGAATCGGTCGGATGGGGGGTCTCGCCGCAGGCGGCGGCGAACAGGGCGGCGGCTCCGAAAAGCAGAGCCCGATTGAGGATCGGTCGGACGTTCATTCGGTGTCCCTCGTCTGGAGTGCATCCTCGGCCCCGCAAACTCGGGACTCGAAATGTAATCGTCCGAACGGTTCACCCGCCACTCGACCATCCGGCGCCGAACGGATCGGTCCCATCGGTCGACTCAGGCGCCGGCGATGTTCGAGCCGCTGATCGACGAACCGACGTCGCTGAGCGTGGCAGAGATGCCTGTCTCATCCGTCTGCCCCTTTTCTGAGTCGAGCTCGGGTCGGGCCGCCGCGGAGCCATACCCCACGCGTTCGGTCCACCGGGTGAGGAAGCAGGGATTATGCCTCGGGTCGATCGCTTGCCGCCTCGTCAATACAGCGACTCCGCTCGTCCCATACTTATGCGGCCGTCATCCCACGGGTAGGGCCGGGACGTCGGGGACGCACATGGCGGCCGTCCCGAACTGTGGCGCTCGTCCGACAGCTACGAGGCCACGGACGACGAACGCAGGTTGACGAGAAGGGTCGGGCCCGAGAGTCTGCCCCCATGTGTCGTCCGAAGCTGCCGGCCCGGAAGCTGGTCCCGCTCGTTGTCGCCCTGCAGCTCGGGTCCGCGGGCCTCGCGCTCACCCAGGAATCGGCGAACAGGTGCCCTGCCGATCTCGAAGTTCTCGTCGAACGGGCGTTCGCGGCCCGATCGGCTCTGGACGTGGGCGACGCCCTGATGATCGGAGACGAGCCGGACGCCTCCTGCCGGGCGACGGTCGCCGGAACCTTCGAACCTCCGGCCGACCCGGCGACGCTGACCCGCGAACGCCCGCG
>DATHRZ010000074.1:0-2097 GCA_035464655.1 Gemmatimonadota bacterium | reverse complement strand
ACCGGATGAACTCCTCGTGCTCCGCCGCGAAGTCGAACTCGGCGGGCAGAGCGCCGGGCGTCCGCAGCTCTTCGGGAAGGAGCGACTGGAGGAAATACACCGCCAGGCGGCCCGCCTCGACCCCCACTTTCTCGGCTTCGTACTCGTACACGATGTCGTACACGCCGGGCTCGCCGGCCGAGCGAGTCTTGCCGAACGTGATGTCCTCGCCGGCGCCCGCCTGGAGCTCGATCGCCACGTGCTCGAGGATGTGGCCGGCCCACGTGCCCTCGTCCTCGGTCAGCCGGCGCACGAAACCGCCCGCCTCGCCGTACGAGCACCCGTGCTGCCGGAGCCCCGGGAGCGTGTCGAGCAGGGCGTCGACGAACTCCTGCCCGAGGCGCATGCTCGGCCACTCCTCGAGCTCACCGATGTCCATGCGCAGCCGGATCACCGGGAAGCGCGCGTACAGGCTGGGGCCGAGGTATACCGACCGGTCGATCAGCTTCATCGGCAACGCCTCACGTCGAGCCCGCCGTCTCGCGTACCGGCTCGAGCGCCGTGCGAGCGCTGATGTCGAACCGCCACCCGTCGGTCAGGACGTGCAGGCGCAGCCCAACCAGGCAGACAGGCTGCGACTGGTGGGCGGAATCCATCGAGGAGTAGATAAGGTCCGACGGATCGAGAATCGAGACCGAGCCGCTCCCGGCCACCTCGAGCACGTCGTCGGGCCCGATGAACGCCGCCGTGTCTTCGTCGAGCCCGAGCCCGAGCGCGAACGGATTGTAGCCGACCGCGGTCATCAGGCGGCCGATGCGGTCGCGCTCACGGAAGTGCTGGTCGACGATCACGCTGTTCGTCAGGCCGAGCCCCGGCGCCAGGGTCACCATGTTCGCGCGCGGCGACGGGCCCTCCGCCCCGAACGCGATCATGTGCTCCGACAGGAAAGCGGCCCCGGCCGAGGTGCCGGCGATGTGGGCGCCGCGCTCGCTCATGTGGCGCAACACCCGGCCAACCCGGGTCCCGCCGAGCATGGTCGACAGGCGAAGCTGGTTGCCGCCCGTGAGAAACACGCCGGTCGAGCGCTCGAGATCGGCGATCCACTCGTCGCTGTCGCAGTCGGAACGGCTACGAAACGGAAAATTCCGCACGTACGCGACGCCGAGCTCGCCGAACAACTCTTCGTAGCGCGGGCCCGTCTCGTCGAGCTCCGAGGCGGTCGGGATCACCGCGATTCGCGCATCCAACCCTCCGCACAGCTCGACGAACCGGGTGAGGATGTCCCGGTCGCGCACCTTTGCCTCGGCCCCGCCGATCGGGACGATGAACCCGCGGCGCACGCCGTCGCGGGTGCGCGCCGCGGATTCGGTCTGGTCGTGTTCGGTCATTGCGGTCGTTGCTTCGAGACGCCGGGTGGCGGTGAACGATGCATCATGGGCGAGACCGGAGAATATCAGCCTCCGCCGCCCGAATGCCACTTCGCGGGACGCCGGCAAGCGAAAGCGGCGCCGGGCCGAAGCCGGGCGCCGCTCTCGGAATGTCGGAGTCGGGGCAGAATGCCCGTCTCTTTGCGCGCTCAGGCTAGAACAGAAGACCGCCCGTCACGGCCACCTGGTCGGCCCCTTCGAGCACGGCCCGGACCTCGACGAACGGGGTCATCGACGTGCCGGGGAACTTCAGGCCGCCGAAGAAGTTCAGTCCGAGATCCGTGTCGTCGAAGTCGTCACCGGGCTCGTCGCGGTCGACCGACCAGTGGAAGATGCTCAGGCCCGCCCCCGCGTACGGGTTCAGCGACGTGTCCTCGACCACGAAGTTGTAGGCCAGGTTTCCGTTGGCCTCCCAGGCGCTCCTGTCTACGCCGGGGCTGTCGTCGGGGAACCAGACGTCGAACGTGCCGACGAAGTCCCAATGCTCGAGCGACTCGACATTCGCGAGCACCCGGCCGCCGATGCCGAGGTCGGTATCACCGCCGTAACTCAACTGCGGACCAAAGACCACCTGTCCGACCGCCGTCGCCGGGACCGCCAGCATCAGGGCTGCCGCCGTCATGACCAGAGAACGTATGCGCATCTTCATGCTCCTTTGTCGGTTACTCGGGATTGCCAACTATGGAGAGAA
>DATHRZ010000073.1:0-11946 GCA_035464655.1 Gemmatimonadota bacterium | reverse complement strand
TGCAGCGTGATGGCACCCACCAGGGCCACCGGCCCCGCCGCGCGGTCCGGGCCGCGGCTGGACGGTGAGGGGCCCGGCGCAGCATTTTCCGGCGCCGCCACATCTGCGTCCTCGTTCGGCGGCGCATTCTCCTGCTCCAGCGCGGCCGCTTCGGCGACCAGCGCGAAATTGCCCTCCGCCTCCCACGCCTCCCAGATCCCGGTGACATCTGCCTCGGTGAGCGGATACCCGAGCGGCGATAGCAACCGCGCGAGCTCGGCCGCATCCCCCGCGACCGCCTGGCGGATGGCAGGCCGTCGCGCGGCCTCCCGATCACTTCGAGCCCCATCCACGGCGTGGTCGGTCAGTGCCCCGGGGCTTCGTCGGCGGACGGCCCGTAGAGCGAGGGCACGCGGCTGCCGGCAGCACGCAGGTGGGTGGTCAGTTGTCCCCGGTGGTGGACCGAATCCAGGAACAGCATCCACGCGAGCTGCTGCCTGGGGGCCTCCATGATCGTGTCCTCGCCAACCCGGAACGGCGCGACCTCATCCCACGTCGCCTGGTCGAGCGTGCCGAGCTTGTGGATGATGGCGTCGAACGTGTCGGCGAGGGTCGAGGCGGCCTCGGCGACCGAGCCGAACGGCACCTGGTTGCGATGGTGCACGGCGCCTTCGTCGATCAGCTCGATCATGTCGAGGTTGTGTCCGATGAGGTGCTCGATGATCTCGCGAGAGCAGCGCGACTTCGGGTCGGGTCGGTGCTCGAGACCATCCTCGAGGACGGCTTCGACGACCCGCACGAAGAGGGGTTTTTCTTGCGCCAACATGCCCTGCAGGAAGGCCGGTGTGCTCATGTCGTCCTCGACGAAGAAGAGTGAATCGGGCGGGCGCAGCAGCCGCCGTCAGTCTGCGGGATCCGGGACCGAGGAAATCGAGATCCTGAACCCGTCCGGGTCAACCACGGCGAACACGCGCGCACCCCAGGGCATGTCGGTCGGCTCGGTGGTCAGCGTCACGCCCTCGCTTCGCACGTGGTCCGCGATGGCGTCGATATCCTGCTCGGTGGTGAGGTGCAGCGAGAATCCTTCGCCCTTCTTCCGATCCCACCCCTTCGCGCCGTCATCCTGGGTGAGCAGGATGCGGACGTCGCCCGCTCGCAGCGACACGCCGACCAACCGGCCTTCGTGCTCGTGGCGGCGGTCCTCGGCGAAGCCGAGCACGTCGCGGTACCAGTCTACGCTGGCCGGCAGGTCCCGCGTGGTCAGCGAGACCGAAAGGGTGCGTGCTTCGAGGCGAAAGCCGCGGTCGACCTCGGCCGTGCCGGTGGTCTGGGTCATGTCGAGTTCTCTGTGATCGGGTCACGGATGCGCCGCGGGGTTCGCGCACGCGGCGGCTGCGGTCTTGGGGGCCGGCGAACCGAGGCAGGCGCCCTCGATGATGGTAACCTGCCGCGGCCGTTCACGCGGCGGGCACGCTGGCACGCGCCTCGTCGCATTCCTCGAGGTCAGCAACAACCCTACGAACCCGGTGCGGCGCATCGGCCGCCGTGACGTCGCATCTCGCTGCGTCATGAACCGGCTCCGTTCCCCTTGCCGTCGGCCGCCGTCGCGCTCAGCCGCTCGTAGAGCCGCCCCGACCATTCGCTGACCTGGGCCAGGTCGAGTCGATAATCCTCCAGCAGTTCCATCTCGGTGGCGAACTCCGCACGGAGCGTCCCCGTCGAGTCGTAGAACGCGTCGGGCCCCGAGCGGGCGCGGGGGAGGATCTCGCTCTCGATGAACTCGAGGCGGCGGACGTAGTTGTCGTGGATCCCCACGAACTCCCCGAAATAGTACCCGAGCTCCAGGCGCAGCTCCGGGTCGTACAAACTCACGACGCCGGACGCGACCGCCGCGTCCCACGCCGCCGTGGGAGGGTAGGGCGCACCCGGGATGATGTAGTAGGCGGGCACCGCCCGCTCGCCCGTGGCATCAGCCAGCCGCCAGGCGCGCAGACGGGACTCGATCGAGTCGGCGTGCTCCCTGGACCGGATCTCGTGCCGGCGGAGCTCGGTCAGCAGCCCGTCCGTCACCTGGCGCAGTTGCTCCGCCTGGTCCAGGTCGCTCCGGTATCCCTCGACGAAGAACGCGGCGGTCACGCCGACGAAGATCACGAGCAGCTCCACCACCGCTCGGCGCAAGCGAAGGGCCAGTGCTTCATGCCTTGTGCGAGCGTTCATCGGGTGATCCGGCGCCGGTGTAGGATGCCCAACGATACGCCATCGCCGAAGACCCGGCACGCTCGCCGGGACCCAAACCGGCCTTTTCTGCGTCAGCGTACTCGGAGGCACCGAACGGAGCCGGCCGGATCGACCGAGCCGCCCGGGGGCGCCCCCAAGGGAAACCGACACGGACGACTCTGACGAAGGGACAGGATCATGGCGGACCAACAGAAGATGGTGGTGACGGTCACCAACGGCGTGGACAACGAGCGCGCCTCGGTCGCATGGAGCGTCGCCAACGGCGGTGTGGGCATGGGCTTCGAGGTCACGATGTTCCTCGTCAGCGCCGGCGTCGACTGGGCGCGCAAGGGCGCCGCCGAGAAGGCACGGCCAAATCCGTTGGATCCCACCATCGGCGAGATGATGGCCAACGTGATGAGCAACGGGGGCCAGGTGCTCGTCTGCCCCCCTTGCGCGGCCGTGCGGGGCTACGAGGAGGACGACCTCATCGAGGGGGCGACGCTCGCCGGTTCGGCGGCGATGTTGGCGGTGGCCGCCCAGAACGCGATCACCCTCACGTTCTGAGCCGTCCACGTGCGTCGATCGATCGCGCCCGGGCCTGGACAGCGGGGCGGCAGAGTCCGCCTCTTGAGGCACGCCAGACGAGCACGAACCCGACGCCGGAGCCGGATGCAGGCGCCCGAAGCCGATCGACGCGATTTCAGCAAGCGGGTGGAGGCGCACCTCGACGCCCTGTACGGGGTCGCGATGCGCCTCACCCGCAACGCCGCGGACGCGGAGGATCTCGTCGCGGAGTCGGTGGCCAAGGCGTGGGCCTCGATCGACTCGCTGGAGGATGGGGACAGGTTCCGGGCTTGGATCTTCCGGATCATGCGGAACCACTTTCTGACCGGCTACCGAAAGGCTTCCCGCGGGCCGGAGTTCGTGGGCCTGGAGGCGACCACGGACGAGGGCGACGCCGGCGAGCTCGCCCCGTTCCTCTACGCCCAGCCGGATGCCTTCCTCCAGTGGTGGGCCGACCCCGAAAAGGAGGTCACCGACCGGATGCTCGGCGAGGAGATCATGGCGGCCGTGAACGCGCTGCCGGAGGCGTTCCGGGCGACCATCCTGCTCGTCAACGTCGACGGGCTCGGCTACGACGAGGCCGCCGAGGCGCTGGGCGTCCCGCCCGGCACCGTCCGGTCGCGCATGAAGCGCGGGCGTACCCTGTTGCAGAAGGCCCTGTGGGAGCACGCGCGCGACGCAGGACTCGCACCGGCCGGGGAGGCGATGGCATGAACGACCCTCACGACGGCCCCGACGTGCGCCACGTTCACGACGGCCACGACATCGGCTGCTTGCAGGCCATCGAGTTGTTCCACGCGTACCTGGATGGCGAGCTGGACCCGGTCTCGACCGCCGAGATCGAGCACCACCTGGACCATTGCCGCGGCTGCTACTCGCGAGCAGAGTTCGAGGGCCTGCTCACGGCGAGGCTGAGGGCGGTCGCGGCCGAAACGGCACCCGAGGGGCTCCGGACCCGACTCCGTCGCCTCATGGACGAGTTCTGATCATGGACATCCCATTCGACGCGGAGCTGGACGCGCGGGGCCTCCTGTGTCCGATACCGATCCTCAAGACCCGCTTCGCGCTGGACGAGTTGTCGTCGGGGGAGGTGCTGAAGGTGCTCTCGACCGACGCCGGCTCGACGCGCGACATGGAGGCCTTCGCACGCCAGACCGGGCACGAGCTGCTCGCGTCCGGCGTGAACGACGACGTGTACGTGTTCTATCTCCGCAAGGCGTAGGCGGGAGCCAACGAGAACAGACCTTTTCGAGACGAGACGAACCGATGCCCGGAGACACACGCAAGCTCGCCCTGATCGCGACCAAGGGAGAGCTGGACATGGCCTATCCTCCCTTTATCCTGGCCTCGACGGCCGTGGCGATGGGCTACGAGGTGGGGATGTTCTTCTCCTTCTACGGCCTGCACCTGCTCCGCAAGGACCTGGACTGCATCAAGCTCAGCCCGATCGGCAATCCGGCGATGCCCATGCCCGTGCCGATGCCGGCGCTCGCCACCGTGCTGCCCGGCATGGAGAGCATGGCGACCCGCATGATGAAGTCCCAGATGGGCCGGAAGGGCATCGCGTCGCTGGAGGAGCTGCGCACCGTCTGCCGGCAGGGCGGCGTGCGCCTGATCGCCTGCGACATGACGATGAACATGTTCGACCTGTCCTACGAGGACTTCATCGACGGCGTCGAGGTCGGAGGCGCCGCGACGTTCCTGGACTACGCCTGCGACGCCGACATCCAGTTGTTCGTGTGAGGCGAGGGCGGGGCGCCTCCGGCCCTGTCGACCCTTACTCCGCGACCTGATAGGGCGTCCCGACACCCGTTTCGCAGTACTTCTTCAGGCTATTCAGGTAGTAGCCCCAGTTGAAGTTGTAGGTACCGTAGGTGTCGTCGTCCAACTCCTGCGCGTACTCCTGGACGAACTGGAGCGATGTGGCCTCGCCGTCAGCGCGGAGCCGGAAGAGAAAGCGGTTGTCCTGCCAGTTGTCGTGTCCCGCGATGCACACCCATTCGACGAGGGCGTCGGGCTCCAGCCGGACCTGGTGCATGTGAGGGTGGAAGTCGTCCCGGAAGGTGAACCGGATGACGCCCCCCTCGACCGCTTCGACTTCGGCCTTGGTCGACCACCAGCCGGTAACGCCCTTCTGCGTGGTCAGCGCCTCGAAGACCGTCGAAGACGGCGTGGCGATGGGAACGGTGTGGATGATCGTCTTCACTGGAGTCTCTCGCTTTCCCCCGACGACTCGGACCCTGGTTCCGAGCCGCCGGCCGGGGGGACCGGATCGACGTCGGCGGCCGCCACCTGTCGCCGGATGACCTCGACCCCGAACGGCTTCCCATGGGCGGGGAACACCGTATGGGGGCCGAGCTCCAGGAGTCGATGCCAGCTCCGGATGACCTGCTGCGGGTCCTCGGCGAAAATGGGCAGCTTCGGTGAAAGAGTCAGCGGAGCCCGGTTCATTGCGAGGTCGCCGACCAGGGCTTCTCCGGTGTCCAGGAGGACCGACACCGAACCCGGCGAGTGGCCCGGGGTGGGAATGACCCGGCCGGGGACGCCGAAGTCGTCCAGTCGGAAGGTCTCATCCGGGAGGATCCGGTCGACGCGCGCCGGCGGGACCTCGATCAGCGGCATAACGAGCCGGTGGACCGCCATGAAGGTCCGGCCCCACGGGGTCACACCCGGCGGCAGCGGCGGATTCCCGGTCTCGACCCATTCGACCTCCCTCTCGTGCACCGCCAGGTCGGCCCCGGTGATCTCCTTGATCTCCGCGGCGGAGCCCATGTGGTCCCAGTGCGCGTGCGTGAGGAGAATGAGTCCCACCTCTTCCGGCTCGATCGCCAGGCGCGACAGCCCACGAAGGAAGGCCCTCCCCTTCCGAGGCTGGCCGGCATCCACGACGACCACACCCTCGGATCGCAACACGTAGCACGTGTCGAAGCCCAATGGAATCGGGTGGATCTCGGTCACGCCGGCCTCGGCTCGGAGGGTGGGGCCGGGGCAGCCAGGCGTCGAAACCACACGATCATGAGCGGCGCCCCGATGACCTCTACGGCCGCGAAGACCACCATCGGCCAGGACGGGACCCCCACGACGACGGCCGAGACCAGGCGGCCGACGCCCCCGAGGAGCGCGCAGCCCCAGAATGCGAGGACCACATCGGAGCGTCGCTGAATGCCCGGAAGTGCCCAGAGCATCAACAAACCAAGGGCAACGGCCATCCCGCCGAAGAAGCGGAGGTTGCTGTCAAGCACGGGAATGGGCGGCAGCCTCGCCGATCCGTAGACGGGGCTGCCGGTCCCCATGGCGAGCTGCAAGCCCCCGAGCGCCACCGTCGCTACGGCGACCAGCCCGTTCACTCCCTGGAACAGCGCTCTGGTCGACACTGCCTCGGTCGTATCCCGGTTCAGGTGTCCTCCGCCTCGGCGGCCGCATCTCCGGCCAGGTCCGCCTTGGCGATGCGGACCTGCTCATCCACGTAACTCGCGAACTCGTCATGGAACTCGTCACGCGCGCCCGCCCAGTACGCATCGAAGTGTCGCGTCTTGGCGAACATCCGGATGACGAGGACGAAGGAGGCCGCGAGACTCGCGTCCAGGAGCCCCTGCTTCGCCAGATTGTACTGCAGCTCGTAGAGCCGGAAGAACGACTGGTAGAAGGTGTGGCGGCGCGCGGCGGCGTCGTTCTCGAACGGCCGAATGTCGGCCCAAATGTCGGCGAGGCGGTCGTTGGCCGCGATGTCCATGATCGCGGTGCGGGATGCCAGGAAGAGGTCCTTGGTCATCTCCGCCCGCGCCATGCGCGTACTGTTTCGCACCTGCTGCGCCAGGTAGAACAGCGTGACGACGACCGCGAGCGCTCCGGTGATCTCCCCGATCGCCCCTATCGCTTGCCAGTTCAAGGTCTCCTCCGCGCCATTACCTCCTGCCCCGAGCCGCGAACAGCACGTTGCTGAGCCCGCGAAATCCTTCGGCCGACATCATGGCGACGAGCCGGTCCAGGTCGGCCTTGGTCAGCTTCCCGGCCTGGAGGACCAGCGGCTCGAGACGCTGGAACGTCATGCCGTAGAGCTGCGCGAGGGGATGGCGTGCATCCCATTCGAATATGGTCCCTTCCGCGTTGACATCGTTCAGACCAGCCGCGCGGAAGGACGTGCCGAGGCGTCGGCCGTAGAGCGGGTCGAAGCCCACCGCGCGAGCCGCATCGAGCACCGTTGCGAAGCCCGAGTCGAAGAACTCGGCTTCTTCGGCAGGAAGCCCCGTCGCACGAACGGTCGAGAAATCCCCGCCCAGCACGACGAGCCATCCTCCCGGCCGGAGCGCCGCCACGAGCTTCTGAAGCACGACATCCCGCTCGGGCAGATGATCGAGGACGGCGCGCGTGTGGACGAGGTCGAACGCCTCGACCTCGAGCGGATCCTGGACGACGTCGTGCTGACGGACTTCGAGATTCGGCGCGTCGATCGCGGACAGGAACTTCGTCTCGAGGTCCGTGGCAACGACGACCCCGTCCGCGCCGACCACCGAGCACAACCACTCCGCCATGGAGCCCCCTCCGCCTCCCACCTCCAGGCAGCGCCATCCCGGCCTCGGATCGAGCGCGCCGATGCAGCGTTGGCTGACCGGGTCGAAGGCCCCTTCGAGCGCCGCCAACCGGGCGCGCTCCTGCTCCCATTCGTGGTCGAATTGGTAGGCCATTCGCACCGCCTTGTCGGGCGACGAGCTGGTTCGACCCGGCTGCCGGCTCTACCGCGATTCCGGGTCGAGGCGAAGGAACCGCACAGCGTTGTTGTACAGGATGTCTCGCTTCTGCTCTTCGGTCAGATAGTCCGCCTCCTCGATCGCCTCGATCGCGTCGCCGATCTTCTCCGGCCAGCGCATCTGATCCGAGCCGAACATCAGGCGCTCGCCCAGTCCCGCCCGAACGAGCTCCTCGACGTACCTGTGGAACGCGGAGCGCGGTATGACCCACGTGATCGTCGACAGGTCCCCGTAAAGCTGGGGGTACTGGTACATCATCGCGATCATGTCGTCCAGAAACGGGTAGCCGCTGTTCTCGACGAACACGCGCAGATCGCGATGGCGCGCCAGCACGTCTTCCAGGAGGAGCGGATTACCGGCTCCCGTACGGAACCCGGGGACCGGAGGACCGATGCCCGCCGTATGTATGAGCACCGGGACGTCGAACTCCGCGGCGAGCGCGAAGTAGGGCTCCAGCGAGGGATCATTGGGCGGCACACCGAGAAGCTGAGACCCGATCTCTCCCATCCCGCCGAGTCTGCCCGCCTCGAATTCCGCTCGTAGCATCTCGGGCGGAAGATCTCCCGGCGCTTCTATGAATGGCGCCGCGATGAAGCGGCCGGGCTGAGCGGCCGTCCACTCGCGAACGGCCTCGAGGTCGGCGCTGCTCAGGAACCCCAGTACGATGTTGTAGCGGTCCATCGCCTCCAGGGTCTTCCGCAGGGACTCCTCGGACGTAGCGGTCGCCGCCCCCGTCGGCTGGCAGGGGCGCGGCAGGCACGGCGGTGGGGCGCCCGCAGGCAGGTCGATGGGGATGTGATGCGCATGCATGTGCATGTCGATCACGGGCTCGCGCTCCTGGGCCACCAGGTCTGCGGGGACCCATGCGATCAGGGTGAAGGTCGAGACGGCGAGAAGGGTCTTCATGCGCGGCTCCGGCTGATCTAGCTGAGATTGCCTAGCGGCGGTGCGTTTCTGCTGCTACCCCAACGTGCGTCTTCAAGGTGATGGATTCCATATTCCATGCGTCGAGAGCCACCGGCCGTCGGGGCCGCGCCTCAGCAGCTCGATATACCTGCCTCTATCGACTACGGGCTCGCCATCGGGCCCGTCGACCGTGAGGACGAAACTGCCCGTCTCGTATCCCAGTGAGCCTGAACTGAGGGCATCCATGGTTTCGACGGAGACATCGCGAACGCCGCCCTGCTCGATCGCGGCCCTCCAGTATTCCTCGATCGCCTGGCGTCCCCGCACGAGATTCTCCCCGGGCGGAATCAAGACCGCATCCTCCGTATAGAGGGCCGCGGCCGCTCTCGCATCCTTCGCATTGAGGGCGGCCGCGAAGTCGCGATTCATCTGGCCGAGTTCGGCCTTACTCGCCGAGGTCTCGGCTTGCGGCGACTCTCCAGGGCCGGCACACGCACCGCTCCACGGTCGTCGGCAACGATCGGCGCTACAGGCCTACGATGGTCCAGGAATCCGTACGACGAACATCTTGGGCCACAGCTTGCCCGTAAGAAAGAATACGTCGGCATCGGGACCGTAGGCGATCCCGTTCAGAACGGCTCCCGCGTCGTTCGCCACGCCGTTCAGGAGTCGCAGCGGATATCCATCGAGTTCGCGCACGACTCGACCGGTGGCCTTGTCGATCTCGACGACCCGGTCCTCCTGATAGACGTTGGCCCAGACGCTCTCCCCGACACACTCGAGCTCGTTCAGCAGGGGCACGGGCACTCCCTCGTCCGTGACCGGTCGAGCCTCGAGGACGGCGAAGGTCCGCGGATCACGCCGATAAAGGGAGTCGCTGCCGTTGCTCATGTAGAGGGAAGCGCCGTCGAAGCAGAGCCCCCAACCCTCTCCGCTGTAACGAAACGTGCGGAGCACCTCCAGAGAGTCCAGGTCGTAGACGAAGGCGAGTCCGGCCATCCAGGTGAGCTGGACCAGCGTCGAGTCGACCAACGCCAGGCCTTCACCGAAGAGGTGATCGGGAAGGGCCCGGACGCGCAGGACGCGACCCGTCTGTGGGTCCACCTGACGGATGGTCGATGTCCCCCATCCGCCCGTGCTCTCCCACAGCAGCCTGTTGTGAAAGAGCAGGCCCTGCGTGTAGGCGGATGTGTCGTGGGGAAGGGTGAGCACCACCTCGGGCGAGACTCTCTCGACTGGAGCCTCGCAGGCGATGAGGGCCCAGGCGAAGAGTGCAAGATGAGCGGCAGAGTACGCCGCGTTGCTCAGTCGGAGCCGCGCTGTTCCGCGCATGCCGCCCAGGCGGTCGCCGTCAAGTCGATGGAGCCGTCCTGATTGCTGGGAATCGTTGCTGCCAGACGGCTCTTGAGCTCTCGCCGCTCTTCGTCCGGGAGTGAAGCCAGGTAGCCTGGAGCCGGACCTGGCCCGCCCAGGAATGGGGTCCAGTAGTCGTCGAAGTCTTCGAAGCGTGTCGGGACGTGGAGCGCCTCGATTCGGACGCGAGAGAAGCCCGCTTCCCGGAATGCGGTCTCCAAAGCGGAGGGGGAGCAAATCGGGAAACGCGACCCCTCGTCGTGCTGACGAGCGGCGGCGTCGAGCTCCACCGCGGCGTCCCAGAAGCAGCGCAGGAACTGCATTCCCCCGGCGTAGTCCCAGACGCACGCTGCCACGAGGCCGTCCTCGGCCGCGAGCGACCTCATCTCCCGGAGGGCCGCGACCGGATCAGGAAGGAAGTTCAGGACGAGAGAGGAAGCTAGGACGTCGTACCCGCCGGATCTGCCCGGAAGTCGACCCGCGCTCGCAGGCAGGAACTGAACTCGTTGATCCTGAAGCGCGGCGCTCGCATGCGCTACGAACTGCGGGGAGGCGTCCGTCGCCACCACGGAAGCGGGGTGACCGATCTCGAGGATCGCCGAGGTCAGAGCCCCCGTGCCGCACCCGACTTCGAGCCAGTGGCGGCCCGCAGAGACCCCTAGCCAGGATACGAAGTCGCGCGCCAACGCCCGACTCCACCGGCCCATGAAGCGCTCGTAGGCACTCCCACTTTCCCAAACGTCCCTCGGAGAGCCGCGCGGAGCGTCATCCAACCTTGCCACCCTTCGTTGCCGGGTCGCGCGCTCCATGGCGCGGAGAACCGAGTTTCGATTCAGTCGAGCCGGAAGATGAGCTCATCGATCTCCTCCCCCCGGGTGGGGGCGTAAGCGCGCTCGATATCGACGGCAACGAACCCTGACTTCTCGAGGACGCGGACAGACCGCGTATTGTCGCTGGCGACGCGGGCGAACAGCGGCCGGACGAGATCGACGGTGAGCAGGTGGGCCAGGGCGGCCGAGGCGATGCCACGACCCCAAAAGCTGCGGTCGATCCAATACGTGACCTCCCGATCCGATCCACGTTGAAAGCTCGCTATCCACCCGAGGATCGTGCCGTCGGCTTCGATCGTATGGTTCCGAGTATCGGGCCGAGCAAGGACATGCTGCCAGTGGGACGTCCGTTCTTCGGCGGCACGAGGACTTACGAAGGCTGCCATATGTGCCGAGACCTCATCCCCCTCTAGGCGAATGAACTCGGCGATATCGGCCTCGGATGCGCTGCGGTATGTAATCTTGTCGAGCAATGTGATCCTCGCGCAGTCCACACAACGGCACGGGGGTCCGATCCGCACCTACGTATCGAGGGCAACCGATCCAAGCACCCTCTGAGCCAGCGCTGTGTCGAGGAATTCGGTTACTTCGACGATTTTGCCTTCCTCGATCCGGAAGATGTGGCAGTACGTGTTGTTGTAGGGTTTTCCGTCTATTGTCTCCGCCGTACCTCGATCCTCCCATGAGCGCAGGCGTCAGCTGGTAACGCCTGTTAGATAGCGGCGTCGCTCAAGATCCAATCGTGCTATAGTAGCGCAGCGCCCAGGAAACTTGGTACAGAAGCGCCACTACGCCGAAAGTGGTGTGAAACCGCCGATTCGTGGTCCATATCCCGACCAAGCAGAGCGTAATGTAGGCGGTCGACGAGAGCGGATACTCTAGCCCGAGGCTAGCGAAATGCTCGGCACCCTTGAGCCAGGTGTCCCAGAAATCGATCAGAAAGAACGCCGCCAGGAACCCAAAAAACCACGCGCGCCGCGAAACAAAGTAGTCCTCGTACCCCGAGTAATCATCCAAATCCGACGGAAAGAGCAAGGTGCACATCAGATAGATGATGAAGGCATAAAAGAGGACGAAGAGGTAAAGCTCGAACGTCCACACTTGGAGCGACTCCAAGGCGAACTCCCACCACCAGAAGAAGATCGCCTGGAAGAACATGAAGACGACCCACACAAGGTGGACGAAGTACGGCTTCTGGCGTCCCGGGTGCTGGATAATGCTCGCTACCCCGCGAAGCAGGTGCGCGAGACCCAGGCCGATCACGATGGACGTGAGGACTGAAACGTACTCGAAAACGCCCATTCAGTCGTACCCAGTTCGGGGATTACTCGCCTTCTAAGCCGCTG
>DATHRZ010000072.1:0-19156 GCA_035464655.1 Gemmatimonadota bacterium | reverse complement strand
CCGAAGAGAACATGGGCAAGGCGAAGTTTGAGCGGACGAAGCCGCACGTAAACGTTGGGACGATCGGTCACGTGGACCACGGGAAGACGACGTTGACGGCTGCGATCACGGAGATCCAGGCGGCGAAGGGGCTGGCGGAGTTCGTGAGCTTCGACAACATCGACAAGGCGCCAGAGGAGCGGGAGCGGGGGATCACGATTGCGACGGCGCACGTGGAGTACGAGACGGAGAACCGACACTACGCGCACGTGGACTGTCCCGGGCACGCCGACTACGTGAAGAACATGATCACGGGCGCGGCGCAGATGGACGGAGCGATCCTGGTGGTGAGCGCGGCGGACGGGCCGATGCCGCAGACGCGCGAGCACATTTTGCTGGCGCGGCAGGTGAACGTGCCGTTCATCGTGGTCTACCTGAACAAGGTGGACATGGTCGACGACGAGGAGCTGGTGGAGCTGGTGGAGCTGGAGGTGCGCGAGCTCTTGAACGAGTACGAGTTCCCGGGCGACGACGTGCCGGTGATCCGCGGGAGCGCGTTGAAGGCGCTCGAGAGCGGGGACCCCGAGAGCGAGTGGGGCCAGCAGATCACCGAGCTGATGGACGCGATCGACAGCTACATCCCCGAGCCGGAGCGGGAGATCGACAAGCCGTTCCTGATGCCGGTGGAGGACGTGTTCAGCATCACGGGCCGGGGGACGGTGGCGACGGGCCGGATCGAGCGCGGGATCATCAAGCAGGGCGAGGAGGTCGCGCTGGTGGGGATGGGCGCGGACAAGAAGACGGTGGTGACGGGTGTGGAGATGTTCCGCAAGCTGCTCGATGAGGGCAGGGCGGGCGACAACGTGGGGCTGCTGCTGCGGGGTGTGGGCAAGGAGGAGATCGAGCGGGGGATGGTGCTGGCGAAGCCGGGCTCGATCACGCCGCACACGAAGTTCAAGGCGGAGGTCTACGTGCTGACGAAGGAAGAGGGTGGCCGGCACACGCCGTTCTTCAACGGGTATCGGCCGCAGTTCTACTTCCGGACGACGGACGTGACGGGCTCGGCGCAGCTGCCGAGCGGAGTGGAGATGGTGATGCCGGGCGACAACGTGCAGATGGAGGTCGAGCTGATCACGCCGATCGCCATGGACAAGGAGCTGCGCTTCGCGATCCGCGAGGGCGGCCGCACCGTCGGCGCCGGCGTCGTCACCGACATCATCGAGTAGCGACGGCAGACGAGCATGGCCCGCGACAAGATCATCATGGCGTGCACCGAGTGCGAGGCGCGCAACTACCACACGAAGAAGAACCGCCGGCTGCACCCCGAGCGGGTCGAGTGGAAGAAGCACTGCCCGCGCTGCAACCGGCACACGCTGCACAAGGAAACGAAGTAGCGAAGTTGTGGATCGCGGCCCGCCTCGCGGGCGCGCGTGAGCGATAGAGACGGGATGCGATGGCGCTAGCCGAGAGGATCGAAAGGACCAAGCTCTTCGTCGACCAGACGGTCGACGAGATGAAGAAGGTCACGTGGCCGGATTGGCCGCAGCTGCGCAACGCCACGTTCGTCATCCTGATCTTCGTGATCGTGGTCGCGCTGATCATCTGGTTGATGGATCGGACCGTCAGCTTCGCTCTGAATCTCATCATCGACCTGTTCGCGGGGTGATCGTGGCCGACGAAGCACGCTGGTATGCGATCCAGACCTATTCGGGTCACGAGAACAAGGTCAAGCGGCTGATCGACCACCGCATCGGGCAGCAGGAGGGCGAGCAGGCCGAGGACCTGGACATCCAGGAGGCCCTCGTGCCGACCCAGGATGTGGCCGAGATCAAGAACGGCAAGCGCGTGACGGTGACCAAGCGCCTCTACCCGGGCTACGTGCTCGTGAAGATGCGCGCCAACCAGCAGTCACTGCACACCGTCAACAGCATTCAGGGAGTCATCAAGTTCGTCGGCGGCGGCACCGAGCCGCAGCCGCTGCGCGACGACGAGATGGCGAAGATCCTCGGACTCGAACCGGAGGCCGCGGAGGTCGAGACCAAGGAGGAGATCCCGTTCCGCGTGGGTCAGGTGGTGGAGGTGACCGAGGGTCCCTTCACGGACTTCAGCGGAACGGTGCAGGAAGTGTACGACGACAAGGGCAAGGTCAAGGTGGAGGTCAGCCTCTTCGGCCGCCCGACGTCGGTAGAGTTGGACTACACGCAGCTGAAGGGCTTCTAGGGCTTCCAGCCCCGGAATCGCGCGGTGGCGCCCGGCGGCGCTGCGCCCGGCCGTCCCGGAGAGGGACGTGCCCTTTGGACCCGCGGTGTGGCAGCCCACGCTCCCGGGCACACCACGCCGGCGATAGAGCGGGAGCGAGAAGGAAGATCATGGCAAAGAAGGTCATCGGGTTCATCAAGCTCCAGGTGCCCGCCGGCCAGGCCAATCCCGCGCCCCCCGTGGGCCCGGCGCTCGGCCAGCACGGCGTGAACATCATGGAGTTCTGCAAGGCGTTCAACGCCAAGACCCAGCAGGGCGGCGGGATCCTGATCCCGGTGGAGATCACGGTCTACGCCGACCGCTCCTTCACCTTCATCACCAAGACGCCGCCGGCCGCGGTGCTCCTGAAGCGCGCGGCGGGCCTGCAGAAGGCGTCGGGGGAACCGCACGCCGAGAAGGTCGGCTCGGTCACGTCCGCACAGGTGCGCGAGATCGCGGAAACCAAGATGCCCGACCTCAACGCGGCGAGCGTAGAGTCGGCCATGCGGATGATCGCAGGGACCGCCCGCTCCATGGGCATCACGGTGGTGGACTGATGCCCAGGCGCGGAAAGAACTACCGGAACGCGTCTGCGACGATCCCCGAGGAGATCAAGTTCGAGACGCCGCTGGAGGCCCTCAAGCTCGTCAAGGACGCGGCCTTCGCCAAGTTCGACGAGACGGTCGAAGTGTCCGTCCGACTCGGGGTCGATCCCCGGCACGCTGACCAGATCGTCCGCGGCACCGTCGTGCTGCCTCACGGCACGGGGAAGTCCGTGCGCGTGCTCGTGCTGGCCGAGGGGGACAAGGCGCGGGAGGCCGAAGAGGCTGGCGCGGACTTCGTGGGCATGGAGCACATCGACAAGGTGAAGGAAGGCTGGCTCGACTTCGACACGGTCATCGCCACGCCGGATGTGATGGGACAGGTGGCCCAGGTGGGCCGGATCCTGGGCCCCCGGGGGCTCATGCCGAACCCCAAGGCGGGGACCGTCACGTTCGACGTCGCCAAGGCCGTGGGCGAGGTGAAGGCCGGCAAGATCGAATACCGCGTGGACAAGACCGGCAACCTGCACGCGCCCATCGGCCGCGTGTCCTTCGATGCCGACCGGCTCGACGCGAACCTGGGGGCGTTCATGGATTCGGTCGTGCGAGCGAAGCCTGCCGCTGCCAAGGGCACCTACGTGCGCACCGTGGTGGTGTCCAGCACGATGGGCCCCGGCGTGAAGATCGACCCCAACCTCTATCGCCGGACCACGGCGGGGGCGGCGTCATGAAGGTCGAGGCCAAGAAGGAGGTCGTGAAGGAGATCGCGGGCAAGCTGGACTCCGCCCGGGCGTTCTACCTGACCGACTTCACCGGATTGAACGTGAAGAACATGACCTCGTTGCGCGCGCAGCTTCGCGAAGCGGGCATCGAGTACCTCGTGGTCAAGAACTCGCTCGCGCAGCGGGCGGTGGAGACGCTCGAGGTGCCGGACATCGCCGAGTTCTTCATCGGGCCCACGGGCCTGGTGATCGGCACGCAGGACGCGGTTTCACCCGCAAAGCTGCTGACGGAGTTCGCGAAGGAGCACGACGACAGGCCGTCCGTGAAGGTGGCCATCGTCGAGGGCGAGATCGTCGACGCCGAAGGCATCGGCCGACTCGCGAAGCTCCCGCCGAAAGAGCAGCTGCTGGCCGAGCTGGCCGGGGCGATGGAATCGCCCATGGTGGCCCTCGTCTCGATGATGCAGGCGATGCTCTACGAAGTGGCCGGACTGATCGATGCCCTGCGCGCCGAAAAGGACGCGGCGGGTTCCTGACCCTCATCGGTAGCAAGACAAAAGGGATAGCGAGATGGCGAACAAGGAAGAGCTGCTCGACGCGATCGGCGAGATGACCGTGATGGAGCTCGCGGAGTTCGTCGAGGCCTTCAAGGAGAAGTTCAACGTCACCGCGGTGGCGGCAGCGCCGGCCGCGGCCGGCGCCGCGCCTGCGGCCGCGGAGGCCGAGGCGGAGAAGGACGAGTTCGACGTCATCCTCAAGGACGTGGGCGGCAAGAAGATCCAGGTGATCAAGGCCGTCCGCGAGGTCACGAGCCTCGGCCTCAAGGAGGCCAAGGACGTCGTGGACGGTGCGCCGTCCACGGTCCGTGAGGCCGTCTCCAAGGACGAGGCCGAGCAGATCAAGGCCAAGCTCGAAGAGCAGGGCGCGACCGTCGAGCTGAAGTAGCGACCGCGGTAGGATCGGCTCCGCGCGAGCGGGGCCGATTGCGGTCACGCCCGGGTGCACCGGGCGTGACGTCACGCGATCGCAACTTCAGCCGAAGGGCGCCGATGCTCGGACGCCAACCGTACAGAGCTGTATCCGCAGAACCCCACCGCCACGCGCGGCCGGGGGTTTCTGCGCTTCGCACCGGTCGTTGCGGGGTCCGCCGGAGGCATTCCGTGCGGGTGTTTCGCCGCGACTCGACATCGGTAGGGATCGGAAGGGGGAGTTCCTCTTGGCTACACGTATGAGCGGCAAGCGCCCGGTCGTCACTTTCAGCAAGCTTCCGGACGCGATGCCCATGCCCAACCTCCTGGACGTCCAGGTGGAGGCGTTTTCGCGACTGCTTCGCACCGAGGCCGAGTCCGGCGTGCAGGAAGACGTCGGGCTGGAGCGCGTCTTCAACGAGATCTTTCCGATCTCGGATGTGAACGAGAAGTTCTCGCTCGAGTTCGTCAGCTACAGCCTGGGCGAGCCGAAGTACACGGTCGACGAGTGCATCGAGCGCGACATGACCTACGCGGCTCCCCTCAAGGCGCTCCTGCGCCTGATCGTCTGGGAGGAGACCGAAGAGGAGGAGGAGGAGCGCCGCCCGCAGGACATCATCGAGAAGGAGGTCTATCTCGGTGACCTGCCGCTGCTGACCGATCTCGGCACGTTCATCATCAACGGCGCCGAGCGGGTCATCGTGAGCCAGCTCCACCGCTCGCCCGGGGTCGTCTTCGAGGAGAACATCCACCCCAACGGGTCGAAGCTCTACAGCGCGCGGATCATTCCCTTTCGCGGCTCCTGGGTGGAGTTCACGATCGACATCCACGACGTCATCCACGTCCACATCGACCGGAAGAAGAAGTTTCCGGCGACGGCGCTGCTGCGCGCCTTCGGGTACGGCGAGGACGAAGACGTCATGCAGCTCTTCTATTCCAAGAAGACCGTGCCGCTACCGACGGTCGATCCGTCCGACAAGGGTGCGCGGCGCGAGGGCCTCGGCGCCCTGGCCGCCGAGGACATCGTCGATCCCGAGTCGGGCGAGGTTCTGGTCGAGACGGCCGGGGAGCTGACCGAGGAGGTCGTCGAGCAGCTCGAGCGTGCGGGCGTGAAGAAGGTCGCGATCTTCGCCAGCGAGGGTGAGTCGACGCGCGGCGACAGCCCGCTCCTCAAGAACACGCTGAAGAAGGACCCGACCTCCGACGAAGAGTCGGCGCTGCGCGCGATCTATTCGCTCCTCCGTCCGGGCGAGCCGCCCAACATGGAGACGGCGCGTCAGGCGCTCGAGCGCATCTTCTTCAATCCGAAGCGCTACGACCTGGGCCGCGTGGGCCGCTACAAGATCAACCAGCGGCTCGGCCTCGACACGCCCGCGAACACGACCGTCCTCACCCAGGAGGACTTCATCGCGATCTTCGCGCACCTCATCGAGCTGCACGAGGGGCGGGGATTCGTGGACGACATCGACCACCTGGGCAACCGCCGGATCCGCACGGTCGGAGAGCTGATCGCGAATCAGTTTTCGGTGGGTCTGTCGCGCATGGCTCGGCTCGTGAAGGAGCGGATGTCGATCACGACGGACGTCGACAAGATGAACATCGACGACCTCGTGAACGCCCGCACCGTGAGCGCCGTCATCCAGGCGTTCTTCGGGTCCAGCCAGCTCAGCCAGTTCATGGACCAGACGAACCCGCTGGCCGAGATGACGCACAAGCGGCGTCTTTCGGCGCTCGGGCCGGGCGGCCTGACGCGCGAGCGGGCCGGCTTCGAGGTCCGCGACGTGCACTATTCGCACTACGGGCGGATGTGTCCGATCGAGACCCCGGAGGGTCCCAACATCGGCCTCATCACCAGCATGACGACGTACGCGCGGATCAACGATCTCGGCTTCGTCGAGACGCCGTACCGCAAGGTCGTCGACGAGGCGGTCACCGACGAAATCGTCTGGCTCGACGCGAACGCCGAGGAGGACGCGACCATCGCGCAGGCGAACGCACCGCTGACCGCCGATGGCAACTTCGCCAACGAGTTCGTGCTGTGCCGCTACCGCGGCGACTTCCCGCTCGTGCGGCCGGAGCGGATCGACTACATGGACGTGGCTCCCGACCAGCTGGTCTCGGTGGCCGCGGCGCTGATCCCGTTCCTGGAGCACGACGACGCCAACCGCGCCCTGATGGGCTCGAACATGCAGCGCCAGGCGGTGCCGCTGCTCTATCCGGAGGCGCCGCTGGTCGGCACCGGGCTGGAAGAGAAGGTGGCGCGCGATTCGGGCGCCGTGATCCTGGCCAAGCGGCCGGGTATCGTCGAGCGCGTCACGGCGGACGAGATCATCGTCGACACGGGCGCGGTGTCGCCGGGCAAGTCGGACGAGCCGCTCGCCAAGCTGGCGCAGTTCGACCGCTATCGCCTGAAGAAGTTCTGGCGGACCAACCAGGACACCGCGATCAACCAGCGCCCGTTGGTGGAGCAGGGTGACAAGGTCGAGTCCGGGCAGATCATCGCGGACGGCCCCTCCACGCAGTTCGGAGAGCTGGCCCTGGGCCGCAACGTCCTCGTGGCCTTCATGCCCTGGTACGGGCACAACTTCGAGGACGCGATCGTCATCAGCGAGAAGCTGGTGAAGGACGACGTCTACACGTCGATCCACATCCAGGAGCTCGAGCTCCACGTGCGGGACACCAAGCGCGGGATGGAGGAGATCACGCGCGAGATCCCCAACGTGGCCGAGGAGGGCCTGGTCCAGCTCGATGAGCGTGGCGTGGTCCGGATCGGCGCGCGCGTGAACCCGGGCGACATCCTGGTGGGGAAGATCACGCCGAAGGGCGAGACCGAGCTGTCCCCCGAGGAGAAGCTGCTCACCGCGATCTTCGGCGAGAAGGCCAAGGACGTGAAGGACTCCTCGCTCAAGGTGCCGCCGGGACTCGACGGCACGGTGATCGATGTGAAGGTGTTCAGCCGACGTATCGACGACCCACTCCTGGAGCAGGAGCGCGGCGCCCGCATCGGCGAGCTGCGCGCCTTCGAGCGGACGGAGATCCGGCGCATCAGCGACGCGCGCGACGAGGAGCTACGCGAGCTGCTGAAGGGCCAGACCGTCTCGCTCATGCTGCGGCACGGCACCGTCGAGCCGTACCTGGAGGAGGGCACCAAGCTGCTGGTCAAGGTCCTCGAGGATGCGGACTTCTCCGACATCGACCTGACCACCTTGAAGGTGAAGAACAAGGAAGCGAACGAGCGCATCCGCCTCGTCATCGATGAGGCGAAGCGGCGGATCGAGCGGGTCCGGGAGAAGACCGAGGAGCAGATCGACAAGGTCTTCCAGCCGGACGAGCTCCCGCCCGGCGTGGTGCAGCTCGTGAAGGTCTACATCGCCGAGAAGCGCAAGATCAGCGTCGGCGACAAGATGGCCGGACGGCACGGGAACAAGGGCATCATCGCCCGCATCGTGCCCGAGGAGGACATGCCGTTCCTCCCCGACGGCCGGCCCGTGGAGATCGTGCTGAATCCGCTCGGCGTGCCGAGCCGGATGAACGTCGGGCAGATCCTGGAGACGCACCTCGGGTGGGTCGCGGACATGCTCGGCTTCGAGGCCAAGACGCCGGTCTTCCAGGGCGCCTCCGAAGACGAGGTGGGCGCCCTGCTCAAGCTCAGCGGGCTGCGCTGGGCGGCGCGCTCGGAGCGACTCGCCGCGAGCTTCCCCGAGTTCGGCAAGGACGAGACCGAAAGCCTGATCAAGCTGATCCACGACTACGCACCCGATCGGGCCGCCCACACGGCGGAGAACGGCAACGGCTCGACGCCCGGTCACGGGATGGCCATCGCGACGATCGGCACCGATCTCGATGCCTTCCTCGACAAGGGGATGGGCAAGGACATCAAGGGCACCCTCGAGTCGGTGAAGGACTTCCTCGCCGCGGCCGCGGACGAGCTCGCCGAGCGGCGCGGCGTCAAGGTCGACGAAGCGTTCCCGGCGATCGCCGCGCTCAAGCGCAAGCGGACCCTGTCGGAGGGCATGGGTCTGGACGAGGCGATCGTCGAGTTGCTGGTCGCCGCGGGCATCACGCCGGCGGGCAAGGTCTGGCTGCGGGACGGGCGGAGCGGCAAGCGCTTCGACTTCCCCGTGACGGTGGGCCAGATCTACATGCTCAAGCTGTCGCACCTGGTGGACGACAAGATCCACGCGCGCTCCATCGGTCCCTATTCCCTCGTCACGCAGCAGCCGCTGGCCGGGAAGGCGCAGTTCGGGGGACAGCGGTTCGGGGAGATGGAGGTGTGGGCGCTCGAGGCGTACGGCGCGGCGCACACGCTCCAGGAGATCCTGACCGTGAAGTCCGACGACGTGTCGGGCCGGTCGCGCGTGTACGAAGCGATCGTGAAGGGCGACAACCTGCCCGAGCCCGGGATTCCGGAGTCGTTCAACGTGCTCGTGAAGGAACTACAGTCTTTGGGGCTGAGCGTGAAGCTCGGCCGTGAGGAGTAACGCTAGATGATCGATTTTCCGCGCACCCGCGAGCCGCGCTCGAGCGACTTCGACTTCATCCAGTTGCGGATCGCCTCTCCGGAGGAGATCCGCAGCTGGTCGTACGGTGAAGTCACGAAGCCGGAGACCATCAACTACCGCTCCTTCAAGCCGGAGCGCGATGGTCTGTTCTGCGAACGCATCTTCGGCCCGGTCAAGGACTGGGAGTGTCACTGCGGGAAGTTCAAGCGCATCCGCTTCCGCGGACACATTTGTGACAAATGCGGCGTGGAGGTCACGCTCTCCAAGGTCCGGCGCGAGCGCATGGGCCACATCGAGCTGGCCGTCCCGGTCGCCCACATCTGGTTCTTCAAGACGCTCCCGAGCCAGATGGGCTACCTGCTCGGCATGACGCTCCGCGACCTCGAGAAGGTCATCTACTACGCGGCCTACGTGGTCACGCACCCGGGCCGTCAGGACGTGACCTACCAGCAACTCCTCGACGAGGACGAGTACTACGACCTGCGCATCAAGGCGCGCGAGGAGGGCGACGAGGAGTTCAAGGCGGAGATCGGCGCCGAGGGCGTCCGCACGCTCCTCATGCGTCTCGATGACGAAGACAAGTCCATCGAGCAGCGCAACAAGGACGGGCGGGGCATCGACCGGCTTGCCGAGCGGCTTCGCTACGAGGTCGCCAACGAGACGAGCCAGCACCGCAAGAAGCAGAAGCTGAAGCGCCTCAAGGTACTGGATGCGATCCGCAACTCGGGGCAGACGCCCGAGCAGCGCAACAAGCCCGAGTGGATGATCCTGGACGTCGTTCCGGTCATCCCGCCGGACCTGCGCCCGCTCGTGCCGCTGGACGGCGGCCGGTTCGCGACCAGCGACCTGAACGACCTGTATCGCCGCGTCATCAACCGGAACAACCGGCTGAAGAAGCTGATGGAGATGCGCGCGCCGGAGGTCATCCTGCGCAACGAGAAGCGCATGCTCCAGGAGGCCGTGGACGCGCTGTTCGACAACAGCCGCCGCTCCAAGGCCATCCGCGGGCGCGGCAAGCGGCCGCTCAAGTCGCTGTCCGACATGCTGAAGGGCAAGCAGGGCCGGTTCCGGCAGAACCTGCTCGGCAAGCGGGTCGACTACTCGGGCCGCTCGGTGATCGTGGTCGGTCCCGAGCTGAAGCTGCACCAGTGTGGCCTGCCCAAGGTGATGGCGGTGGAGCTGTTCAAGCCGTTCATCATCCACGAGCTGGAGAAGCGCGGCGAGGCCGAGACGGTCAAGCGCGCGAAGAAGATCGTGGAGCGCGAGGACCCCAAGGTCTACGAGGTGCTCGAGGACATCATCCGCGATCACCCGGTCCTGCTCAATCGCGCACCCACGCTGCACCGCCTGGGCATCCAGGCCTTCGAGCCCGTGCTCGTGGAGGGCAAGGCGATCCGCATCCACCCGCTCGTCTGCGCGGCGTTCAACGCCGACTTCGACGGGGATCAGATGGCGGTGCACCTGCCGCTCAGCTTCGAGGCGCAGATCGAGGCCCGCGTGCTCATGCTCGCGGCCAACAACATCCTGCTGCCCTCGAACGGGCGTCCGATCGCCAGCCCGACGCAGGACATGGTCATCGGCTGCTACTACCTGACCAAGGCGCCGATCGAGATCCAGGACCTGGAGGAGCGGGAGGCCTCGCCACGGCTCTCCAAGGAGCAGCGTGCGAAGGCCAACGAGGAGCTGGACGAGGCCTACGCCGAGGCGCCGCGCTACGGCGTGTTCGCGGAGGCCGAAGCTGCGTTGGAGCTGGGTGGGGCGAGCTTCCACTCCCCTTGCTGGTTCTGGGTCGAGCGGCGCTCGATCGAGGGCGAGGAGGAGGAGGAGGACCGGCGCGGCAAGTGGGTCCGCACGACCATCGGCCGGGCGATCTTCAACTCGATCGTGCCCGAGGAGCTCGGCTTCTGGAACACTACGATGGGCAAGCGTGAGCTCGCCGACATCATCGCCAAGGCGTATCGCGAGGTGGGGCTGCGGCGCACCACGGAGTTCCTGGATCACCTCAAGAACTTCGGGTTCCGCTACTCGACCATGGGCGGGATCTCGGTCGGCCTCGCCGACCTGCAGATCCCCGGCGAGAAGTCGGAGATCCTGTCCGAGGCGGACGAGGAAGTCGCGCGCTTCAACCGCGCCTACCAGAAGGGCGTGATCAGCTTCGGCGAGCGCTACAACAAGGTGATCGACACCTGGACGCACGCGAACAACGACGTCGCGGACGCCATGGTGCGGCACCTGGAGCGCAGCCGCGGCGGCTTCAATCCGGTGTTCATGATGATGAACTCCGGCGCACGCGGTAACCGCGACCAGATGCGCCAGCTCGCCGGCATGCGCGGGTTGATGGCCAAGCCGCAGAAGAAGCTGACCGGCGGCATCGGCGAGATCATCGAGAGCCCGATCAAGTCCAACTTCCGCGAGGGCCTGACCGTGCTGGAGTACTTCATCTCCACGCACGGCGCGCGGAAGGGTCTGGCGGACACGGCGCTCAAGACGGCGGACGCCGGCTATCTGACGCGCCGCCTCGTCGACGTCGCGCAGGACGTGACGATCTCCGAGGAGGACTGCGGCACGGTGCTGGGAATCGACACCACCGCGCTCAAGGAGGGCGAGGACATCATCGAGCCGCTCGCCGACCGCATCGTCGGTAACGTGGCGCTCGACGACGTCGTCGATCCGATCGACGGGGAGCTGCTCGTGTCGGCCGGGGAGATGATCGATGAGGACGCCGCGGCCGCGATCGAAGACGCCGGGCTCCAGAACGTGAACATCCGCTCCGTGCTGACCTGCGAGGCCAAGCGCGGCATCTGCCGGATGTGCTACGGCCGCAACCTGGCCACTCTGGGCGTCGTGGACATCGGCGAGGCGGTCGGCATCCTGGCCGCCCAGTCCATCGGCGAGCCCGGCACGCAGCTGACGCTGCGGACTTTCCACATCGGCGGGACCGCGGCGCGCATCGCCGCGCAGACGCAGCGCAAGTCGAAGGTCGATGGCGTAATCGCGTTCGAGCGCATCACGCACGTGGAGACGCCCGACGAGCTGCGCGTGGTCACGAGCCGCGAGGGCGAGATCGTCATGAAGACGAAGGAGGGGTCGGTGCGCAGCCGCCTCTCCGTCCCGTACGGCGCGACCCTCGCCGTGGAGGAGGGCGACGAGGTCGAGGCCGGCGACCTGCTGTTCAGCTGGGATCCGTACTCGGAGCCGATCGTCGCCGACCACAAGGGGACGATCCACTTCATCGACATCGTCGAAGAAGAGACCGTGCGCGAGGAGCTGGACGAATCCACCGGACGCCGCCAGCTCGTGATCATCGAGGATCGGGACAAGAAGCTCCACCCGATGATCGAGATTCGCGACGCGAAGGGGAAGAAGCTGCGCGAGTTCATCGTCCCGGTGGGCGCGCAGCTCACCGTCGCCGACGAGGAGGCCGTGGAGCCGGGCGCGACGCTGGCCAAGATCAGCCGCGAGGTTTACAAGACCCGCGACATCACGGGCGGCCTGCCGCGCGTGGCGGAGCTGTTCGAGGCGCGCCGCCCGAAGGATCCGGCGGTCGTCACCGAGATCGACGGTTCCATCCACTTCGGCGACATCAAGCGCGGGAAGCGCCAGATCGTCGTGGTGCCAGAGGAGGGGGACGAGCGCGTGTACGACGTGCCGGTCGGCAAGCACCTTCGCGTCCACGAGGGCGATCAGGTGCGCGCCGGTGACCGCCTGAGCGAGGGACCCGTGAACCCGCATGACATCCTGCAGATCAAGGGGCCGCGCGCGGTGCAGGAGTACCTGCTGAACGAGATCCAGGAGGTCTACCGCCTCCAGGGCGTGAAGATCAACGACAAGCACATCGGCGTGATCGTGCGCCAGATGCTGCAGAAGGTCCGGATCACCGATCCGGGCGACACGCAGCTGCTGGAAGGCGAGAACGTGGATCGCGCGGAGTTCCGCGAGATCAACAGGGCCGCCATCGAGAACGAGGAGAAGCCGGCCCGTTCGGAGCCGCTCCTGCTCGGCATCACGAAGGCGAGCCTCACGACCGAGAGCTTCATCAGCGCGGCCTCTTTCCAGGAGACCACGAAGGTGCTGACCGACGCCGCCGTGCGCGGCGCCCGGGACGACCTGAAGGGCCTGAAGGAGAACATCATCATCGGCCACCTGATCCCGGCGGGAACGGGGATCTATCGCCACTCCGACGTGGAGTTCCTCGTCGAGGCGGAAGGCGCGGCCGAGCAGGAGATGATCGCCGCCGCCGAGGAAGGCCCCTTCTTCCGGGCGTTCCCGCAGGAAGAGGAGCTGGCGCGGGCGGAGTAGCGGCCCGGACAGCGAAGAGGAAGCGGACGGCCCGGCGCGACGAGCGTCGGGCCGTTTCCGTTCGGAGCAGCCGGCCGGAGCTCGACGGACCGGGGGGCTGGTCGTCCCCTATCGTATCGGTCAGGAACGCGGAAGGCCCGGAGTCGCATCCGCGGCTCCGGGCCTCGCTCGACTGCCGGGTGGCATACCATCTCCTTCTCAGTAGCCGGCGTCCGTCCGGGGGCGTTGCGCTCCCCCCGATCGGAGTCCCTCCTGCGTCCCAGGGTCCGTTGCGTTGCCCTCGGGAGAGGGCGGTGGGTCCGCCGCCGTGGACCTCCCGGAGGGCGGAACCCGACAATGCACGGGGCCGTTGGCCGACGCCGAAGGGTACGGTTTCACGATAAAGCGTTCCCGTCCGCGTCGCCAGGATCTCCTCGCAGCGAGGTGCGGAGCGCCCGAGGACGGCCGGACTGCGGGCGCCGGCGGGGATCAATGCGGCGCCAGGGGCGCTTGAGCGCCACGGTCGGCTCGGCTATCGTTCGGGACTGACGGATCCCCCTGCCGGCCGCGAACGCAGGACGCGCCATGATCACCGTTCCCGTGCGACTCCCGACCCCCCTGCGGCCCCTCGCCGACGGCCGCGCCGAGGTCGAGGTGCCGGCGGACACCGTCGGCGAGGCGCTGTCCACCCTCGTGGCGCGCTACCCCACGCTCCGGCGCCATCTCTACGACGAGGACGGCGCGCTGCGCGACTACGTCAACGCGTTCGTCAACGAGGACGACGTCCGCGTACTGGACGGATCGGCGACGAAGCTCGCTCCGGGGGACCGCCTGACCATCCTGCCGAGCATCGCCGGGGGCTGAGGTGGTCTCGCGATCCGCCGACGCGGCCGACACGGCGGCCCGATCCGACGCACTCTCCCCCGAGGAGATCCGTCGCTACAGCCGTCACCTCATCATGCCCGAAGTGGGGATGGAGGGGCAGCGGCGTCTCCGCGCAGCGCGCGTCCTGATGATCGGCGCCGGCGGGCTGGGCTCGCCGGTCGGACTCTATCTCGCCGCCGCCGGCGTGGGCACGCTCGGCATCGTCGACTTCGACGTCGTCGACGAGACCAACCTTCAGCGGCAGCTCCTGCACGGCACCGACGACGTGGGGCGGTCGAAGCTGGACTCGGCGATGGACCGCCTGGCCGAGGTCAACCCGCACGTCGCGGTGGAGCCCCACGAGGTCCGGCTCGACGCCACGAACGCGCTCGACGTCATGGGGGGTTACGACCTCGTCGTGGACGGCAGCGACAACTTCCCGACGCGCTACCTGGTCAACGACGCGTGTGTGCTCCTCGGCAAGCCGTACGTCTACGGATCGATCTTCCGCTTCGAGGGCCAGGTGTCGGTGTTCGCGGCGACGGACGGCCCTTGCTACCGCTGCCTGTTCCGCGAGCCGCCGCCGCCTGGGCTCGTGCCCAGCTGTGCCGAGGGAGGGGTACTCGGCGTCCTGCCCGGGATCGTCGGATCGCTGCAGGCGGCCGAGGCCATCAAGCTGGTGCTGGGGCGCGGCGAGCCGCTGATCGGGCGCCTGCTCCTGCTGGACGCGCTGGAGATGCGCTTCCGCGAGCTGGCGCTGCGGCGCGATCCCGATTGTCCCGCGTGCGGCGATGCGCCGAGCATCACCGAGCTGATCGACTACGAGGCGTTCTGCGGGGTGCCGGAGGCCGAGCGGGCGGAGGCCACGGCCCTGGATGGCATCCCATCGGTGACCCCGCGAGAGCTCTCCGACCGGCTGGCCTCGGGCGAGGCGATCCGAGTCATCGACGTGCGGGAGCCGCACGAGTGGGACATCGCGAATCTGGAGCCTATCGGCGCCACCCTCCTACCGCTCGACACGCTCGACGAGCGGCTGGGAGACTTGAGCACGGCGGACACCCTGGTGGCCTACTGCCGATCCGGACAGCGTAGCGCGAGGGCCGTCCGTCGGCTCATGGAGGCGGGTTTCCGCCGGGTCGCGAACCTCGAGGGCGGCATCCTCGCGTGGTCGCGGGACATTGACCCTTCGGTGCCGACCTACTGAGCGCTCGTCAGGCCCGCGCGCTGCGCCTCAAGGCTTGTCGATGCGGAAGTTCACAGCCCCGCTTGCCCCACTCAGGCGGACGACGACGGTCCAGTCACCCGCGGTTCCGGCGTCGGTCTGGAAGGTCCCGTTCTCGGTGAGATCCCGGTCGTAGACCTCGACGCCACCGTCGTCCAGCACGCGCAGGCTCGCGGAGCCCGCCGAGAGGCTGGCAGACTGGTTCACGTCCGCCGACGTTCCAGAGTGCTGCCAAGCATAGGTCAGCGTCTGGGTGACCCGATCGAGGGCCGTCACCTGCCACTCGAAGGAGTCCACTAGGTTGTGGACCTCGAGCTGGTTCTCCGGCCCGATCAGGTTGGCGTCGTCCCCGCATCCGGCCCCACCCAGGGCCAGCATTGCCAGCGCGAGCCGCGCAGGAAATCTTCCGGCGCGCAGCGTTCTGTGCATCTTCTCGCCTCCGCGGCTTGCACGTGCATCCGAACCCCCCGTACGGCACCTCGAACCCACGAAATTGCCCGCCGTTCCCCGGTTGACAGTATCCCGGCCCGCCGGTAAGTTTCCCGGTCTGTCCGGTTTCCGGGCCGGCGCGTCCGTTCGGGCGCCCGGGCCCGAACTGACGGGGGCATGGGTCGCCCCCGCTTTTTTCCGACCTACTCCCGGGACGGGTCGTCGGATGAAGCCGGGTTACGACGTGGCAGATCCCGTAGCCAAGACCAGGATGCCGACGATCAGTCAGCTCGTCCGCAAGGGACGAAAGAAGGTCGCGAAGAAGGACAAGGCGCCAGCGCTCCAGGGCAATCCCCAGAAGCGCGGCGTCTGCACCCGCGTCTACACGACGACCCCGAAGAAGCCGAACTCGGCGCTTCGGAAGGTCGCGCGCGTGCGCCTGACGAACGGCTACGAGGTGACGGCCTACATCCCGGGCGAAGGGCACAACCTGCAGGAGCACTCGATCGTGATGATCCGCGGGGGCCGCGTGAAGGATCTGCCCGGCGTGCGCTACCACATCATCCGCGGGACGTTGGATGCGAGCGGCGTCTCCGATCGCCGTCAGGGTCGCTCCAAGTACGGCGCGAAGAGGCCGAGGTAACCGATGAGCCGACGCAACAAGGCCGTCATCCGGAAGGTGCCGGCCGATCCGATCTACGAGTCCACGCTGGTCACGAAGTTCATCAACGACCTGATGGTGGACGGCAAGAAGTCGGTGGCGGAGAGCATCTTCTACGACGCCATGAAGATCGTCGAGGAGAAGAGCGGCCAGCCGGCCAT
This sequence comes from Gemmatimonadota bacterium, assembly GCA_035464655.1. Classification (GTDB taxonomy): domain Bacteria; phylum Gemmatimonadota; class Gemmatimonadetes; order Palauibacterales; family Palauibacteraceae; genus JARFPW01. Next base: position 2,590 of record DATHRZ010000072.1, on the reverse strand, counting down.
CAACGTGTTCCGGCAGGCCATCTCCAACGCCAAGCCGACCCTCGAGGTCAAGAGCCGGCGCGTGGGTGGAGCGACCTACCAGGTGCCGATCGAGGTGCGCCCGGAGCGCCGGCAGGCGCTGGCCATCAAGTGGATGGTCGGCTTCGCGCGCGGGCGTGGGGAGCGAACCATGACGGACAAGCTGGCCGCGGAGATCCTCTCGGCGAGCCGCAACGAGGGCAGCACGATCAAGAAGAAGGACGACACGCACCGGATGGCGGAGGCCAACAAGGCCTTCGCGCACTACCGCTGGTAGTCGCCGGGCGCCGCAGAGGGAATAGATAGAACGATGGCGAGGATCACCCCGCTCCAGAAGCTCCGGAACATCGGCATCATGGCGCACATCGATGCCGGTAAGACCACGACCACGGAGCGCATCCTGTACTACACGGGCCGCGTGCACCGCATGGGCGAGGTGCACGAGGGCGCGGCCACGATGGACTGGATGGAGCAGGAGCAGGAGCGCGGCATCACCATCACGTCGGCTGCCACCACGGCGTTCTGGAAGCGGCACGACGACGATTTCCGCATCAACATCATCGACACTCCCGGTCACGTCGACTTCACCGTGGAGGTGGAGCGCAGCCTGCGCGTGCTCGACGGCGCGGTCGCGGTGTTCTGTGCGGTGGGAGGCGTCGAGCCGCAATCGGAGACCGTCTGGCGGCAGGCCGATCGCTACGACGTCCCACGCATCGCCTTCGTCAACAAGATGGACCGCATCGGCGCCGACTTCATGAACGTCGTGGACATGATCCGCGACCGGCTCGGCGCGCGTGCGTTTCCCATCCAGATTCCCCTGGGCGAGGGCGAGCTCTTCACCGGCCTGATCGACATCGTACGCCAGGTGGAGATCGTCTACGACGAGGAGTCCCTGGGCGCCAAGTGGGAAGAGGGGCCGGTCCCGGGTTCCCTCCAGGCCCGCGTGTCGGAGCTCCGCAACGAGCTGATCGAAGCCGCCGTGGAGGCGGACGACGAGCTCATGGAGAAGTACCTGGAGGGCTCCGAGCTCAGCGACGAGGAGGTCGGCCGGGCCGTGCGCGCGGCCACGCTCGCCAACATCATCACGCCGGTTCTGTGTGGCTCTGCGTTCAAGAACAAGGGTGTGCAGCAGCTGCTGGATGCGGTCATCGACTACCTGCCGTCGCCCATCGACGTCGGGGCCATCAAAGGCCACCCGCCGTTCCGCGATGAGGACGTGCTCAGCCGCGAGCCCAACGACGACGCGCCGTTCAGCGCGCTCGCGTTCAAGATCGCGACCGACCCGTACGTGGGTAGGCTGACGTTCTTCCGCGTCTATTCGGGCTCGCTCGAGGCCGGTTCGTACGTCTTGAACTCGACCAAGGACAAGCGCGAGCGTATCGGCCGGCTGCTCCAGATGCACGCGAATCACCGGGAGGAGCGCGAGGAGCTGTACGCGGGCGACATCGCCGCGGCGATCGGCCTCAAGGACACCAAGACGGGCGACACGCTGTGCGACCCCGACGACCCGATCATCCTGGAGGCGATGCGCTTCCCGGAGCCGGTCATCAGCGTCGCCATCGAGCCCAAGACCAAGGCCGACCAGGACAAGCTCGGGACGGGTCTGCAGAAGCTGGCCGAGGAGGACCCGACGTTCCGGGTCCACACCGACGAGGAGACCGGTCAGACGATCATCAGCGGGATGGGCGAACTCCACCTGGAGATCATCGTCGACCGCCTGCGGCGCGAGTTCAAGGTCGACGCGAACGTGGGGCGCCCGCAGGTGGCCTACCGCGAGACGATCCGGCAGCCCGCCCAGAACGTGGAAGGGAAGTTCGTCCGTCAGACCGGCGGGCGGGGCCAGTACGGGCACGTCGTCATCAACATCGAGCCCGGACAGCCGGGCACGGGGTTCGTCTTCGAGGACAAGATCGTCGGCGGCTCGATCCCACGAGAGTACATCGGCTCGGTCGAGCAGGGCGTCCGGGAGGCGATGGAGACCGGGGTGCTCGCTGGCTATCCCATGGTGGACGTGCGCGTGGAGCTGGTGGACGGCTCCTACCACGACGTGGACTCGAACGAGATGGCGTTCAAGATCGCCGGGTCAATGGCGCTCAAGGAAGGGGCCCGCAAGGCGGGGCTCGTCCTCCTGGAGCCGATCATGGACGTCGAGGTCGTCACGCCCGGCGAGTACATGGGCGACGTCATGGGCGACCTGTCGAGCCGACGCGGCAAGATCGGTGGCATGACGCAGCGCGCCGAGGCGCAGGTCATCGGCGCGAGCGTGCCGCTCGCCGAGATGTTCGGGTATTCGACCCGCCTGCGGTCCCTGACCCAGGGCCGGGCCGTCTACTCCATGCAGTTCGCGCATTACGAGGAAGTTCCGAAGTCCAAGGCCGAGGAGATCATCGCCAAGATCGGCGGCTGAGGCTCCACGAACCCGGACACGAACCCGAAGAGAACATGGGCAAGGCGAAGTTTGAGCGGACGAAGCCGCACGTAAACGTTGGGACGATCGGTCACGTGGACCACGGGAAGACGACGTTGACGGCTGCGATCACGGAGATCCAGGCGGCGAAGGGGCTGGCGGAGT
>DATHRZ010000071.1:0-6915 GCA_035464655.1 Gemmatimonadota bacterium | reverse complement strand
GCGACGGTTCCCATCCCCGCGATCAGCCCCGCGAGCGCCCCGCGCCCGCGGGCGAACGGGATGAACGAGAGCAGGAAGACGCCGAGAATCGAGCCGTAGAAGAACGAGCCGAACCGGTTCACGACTTCGATCAGCGAGCCGAGCGCCACGGCCCACAGCGCCACGCCGCAGGCGAACAGCCCCCAGAATCCCGTCGCGAGCTTCGACACCGCCAGGTAGTGCGCGTCGGTCTCCTCGCGTCGCATGTGGCGGCGGTAAAAGTCGATGACGGTGGCCGTCGACAGCGAGTTGAGTTCGGATGAGATGCTCGACATGGCGGCGGCCAGCACGGCGGCGATGAACAGGCCCGGAACGAGGATCGGTAGCTCGCCGAGCACGAAGGCGGGGATGATGTAGTTCACGTCGCGCGGGTTCCGGCCCGTCGCGGCCTCGGCGAGCTCGAGGGCGTCGTCGCGCACGTCCTGCATCGCGGCGTCGCCGGCCAGGAAGCGCTCGGTCACGGCAGCGGCATGCGCCTCGTCACCCGCGCGGCGGGCGCCCGCATACTCGAGCGCCGCGTCGCGCCGGACCTCGAACGCCGCATCGTAGCGCTCGGTGAGTGTCCCGTACTCGCCCGCGATCTGTGCCGAGGGTGCCGCCTCGACGGCCGCCCGGTGCTCCTGGTTGAACAGCAGCGGGGGCGCGGCGAACAGGTAGTAGACGAACACCAGTACCCCGACCATCAGCACCATCGCCTGGAGGGGGATCTTCCAGTAGGCGCTCATCAACAGCGAGCTGCGCGCGTCGTCCACCGAACGCGCCGTCAGGTAACGCTGCACCTGGCTCTGGTCGGTGCCGAAGTACGACAGCATCAGGAACAGCCCGCCGATCAGCCCCGACCAGAACGTGTACGTTTCAGTCAGGCTGAAGCTGAAGTCGAACGTTTCGAGGCGGCCTGTCGCGCCGGCCAGGCGAAGCGCGTTGCCCATGCCGACTTCTTCGGGAATCCCGGTCAGAAGCAGCACGAGAAGAGCGCCGAGCCCACCCACGATCAGGAACATCTGCTTCACGTCGACCCACTGCACGGCCTCGACGCCACCGAACATCGTGTACGCGACGGCGGGCAGGCCGACCAGCGCCACGGAGAGCGGAAAGCTCAACCCCAGCGTGGCCGACAGGATCACGGCCGGCGCCGAGATCACCACCCCGACGGCCATCCCGCGCGACAGCAGGAACAGGCCGCTCGTCAGCGTGCGAATGCGCCCGTCGAATCGCTTCTCGAGATACTCGTAGGCCGTGTAGACCTTCGCCTTGTGGAAGAACGGCACGAGGGTGACCGACAGGATGAGCATCGCGAGCGGCAGCCCGAAGTAGAACTGTACGAAACGCATGCCGTCGGCCGCGCCCTGGCCGGTCGTTCCGACCAGGGTGATCGCGCTCATCTGCGTGGCCATCACCGACAGGCCCACGGCCCACCACGGCATCGACCGGTTGGCGAGGAAGTAGCCCTCGATCGCCGTGTTGTCCTTCGAGCGCCGGAGCCCGTCCCATACGACGTAGGTCAGGTAGCCGCCGACTATCGCCCAGTCGATCGGGTGCATCAGGTCGCGCCGAGACCGTACAGTGCCTGGAGCAGCCAGAGCGCGACGAGCGTGACGGCCTGTACGGCGAGGACGCGCACGTAGAGCGAGCGGATGCGGTCGTTCACGGCGCGCCTTCCGCGCCGAGCGACACGAGGTTGGCCAGGAGCCGCCAGGCGCCGGGGATGCCCTCGGGAAGCTGACGGAACAGGGCGAGGGCCGAGTACACGTATGTGCCCTCGCCGAGCAGGCCGACGAGCAGCGAGCCCTCCAGGGGGTCCTCACCGGGGTCGTTCATGGCGAGCAACGGCCGTAGCGGTCCCTCCCACGTTTCCCAGAAGTACAGGCCGCGCTCCTGGACCCACCCCTTCCATGCCTCGGGACCGATCGGATTCGGCGTGTTGAAGATCGGGTGGTCGGGCTCGAGCACGGTCACGGGGGCGTTCTCGTCGGTCACGCGTCCGTGGGGGCGGGCGATCGTGACGGGCCAGGGCGCATAGCTGCCCTCGAGGGCCGGATACTTGTTGTACTGCACGATCAGCGTGCCGCCGGCCCGCGCCCAGTCGAGCAGCCGGTCGTTGCGGGCCGCGAGATCGGGGCGCACCTCATAGGCCCGGGTGCCGGTGACGATCACCTCGAAGCGAGACAGGTCGCCGTCGGCAAGGGTGGCTTCGTCGAGCGGCTCCCATTCGACGCCGAGCTGATCGAGCGCCTCGGGAACCCCGTCCGGCACGCCGGGCACGTAGCCCACCCGCACGTCGGCTACCCTGACGTCGAGCGCACGGATGCGCGCCACGGCATCGCGGTACAGGTGGTGGGGGTCGATGTGCGGGTAGTCGATGACCTCGTAGCCCCGGGTGAACCACCGGGGCGGTGCCGCGCAGGGCGTCTCCTCGCCGCAGCCGGGAATCGGTGTCTCGAACAGCGCGCTCACCCGGTGCTCTCCGGCCGGCAGGTCGTCGGGCGGTGCGACGTCGAACCGGATCGTTCGCTCTCCGCCTTCGGGCGCGAGCGTCACCTCGACCGCGGCGGGCTCGACGCTCCATCCCTCCTGCACCACGACGTGCACGGTTCCGCTCGTGCTGTCGGGCGCCTCGTTGCGCACGGTGACGCCGACGGTGAGCCGGCGGTCATCGCGCGCTCGTGATCCCTCGATCGGGATGACGACGAGTTCCGTGGTGAGCTGCACGGAAACGCGCGGTACGACACGTACCGGTCGTCGGAACTCCCCCTCGCGGGCATCGAGCCCGATCCACGTAGCCTCGCGCACGGCGTGCAGATGCCGCGTGCCGCCTTCGGACGGGACATCGACGTCGAACCGGCCGCGCACCGGCGGCGTCGCGAAGGGAAGGCCCCAGATGTCGGTGTCGTCGGGCCAGTCATACATCGCGCTCCGCGTCGACGCGGCGCTGTCGCCGGCGTCGATGTCGAGGAAGTACGGTTCCGTAAGTCGGGCGTCGCGGGGTACGTCTACGCTCCATCGCGTGACCACGCGCTCGCCGGGGGCGACGACGATGGCACCCGGTTCCTCGGCGGGCTCGACGCGCCTCGTCGCCCAGCCGACCGGCAGGGCTGGTTCCATGCGCACCGTCAGCGCCGCGATCCCGCCATTCCAGGCCGACAGCTCGAGCTCGAACTGCTGGCCGGGAATGATCATCTCGTCATCGCTCACGGCGTCGAGTCGCAGGTTCGAGGCGGCGATGGTCGCTTCCCGCAGGTCTCCGGCCTCGGCGTCGAGGTGGAATCGAAGCTCGTCGGCGGCCGGGCCGGCCGCCGCGCGCGCGGCTTCGAGCGCGACACCCGCTCGCAGCAAACGGGGAACCACGCGCCATGTGGCGAACGGATCGAACTCGGCCCGGGCGGCCTCGATCTCGGTCTCGTACGTCCGCAGCCGTTCCGCCGCGCGACCGAGGCCGGCCGACATGGCCCGCTGCGACAGCAGCGTATCCACGTCCGCGAACAGCGAGCTCTCGCGCGCCGGTCCACCTTCGAGCTGCCGACCCGGCCCGGGACCCGGGCCCGCCGCGACCTCGGGCGGGTTCGCCGGGTCGACCCGGTCGAACTGCGTCCGCCGTGGCCCGGGGGCCTGCGGCACGCCCATGTCCTGGCTGCGGTGCCGGCTCCGGCTCGCCATCGCGACCTGGTGGTAGGAGCGACCGAGCAGGGGATCGAGCTCGCCGGTGTCGAGCTCGACGTCGGGGCCGTCGGCGCCGTAGCGGGCCGACCAGTAGTAGGCGCCGACGGTGTGCGGCCGGAGTCCCGCCGCGATCTGCTCCGGGAAGCGCGCGGGGTCGTCGGCCGCCAGCACCGCTTCGCGGGCCAGGATGCCCGAAGCCTCGTGATGGCCGTGTCCGTCGCGGCGCGTCCCGCTCCACACCGAAACGACCACGTCGGGCCGGTACCGGCGAATGACGGCCACGATGTCGGCCAGCACCGAATCGCGCGGCCAGTGCGTGAACGTCTCGTCGGCGTTCTTCGAGAATCCGAAGTCGACGGCCCGGGTGAAGAATTGGGCCGCCCCGTCGATCCGGCGCGCGGCCAGCAGCTCTTCGGAGCGGATGAGGCCGAGCGCCGTGCCGAGCTCGGGCCCGAGACTGTTCTGGCCACCCTCGCCGCGGGTGATCGACAGATAGGCCGCGTCGCCTCCCCGCCCGAGCGCCAGCGGCGCGAACAGGGCCGTATTCTCGTCGTCGGGATGCGCCCCGATGTGCAGGACGCGCGCCGTGTTGCCGAGCCGCCGCAGGGCGAGGCCGGTGGCGATCGCGCCCTCGTATTCGAGCGCGGGTCGGGCCTGGCCGGCCGCGTGCCCCGGTGCGCCGAGCCCTGCGGCGCCGGCCAACGCGAACGCGAGTGCCACCTCCGCGACGGCGCGTATCGATCGGCTCAACAAGTCTCGGTCGCCCGACGCTTCAAATGTCGGCTTTTCATACGCTGAAGTATAGAATGGAGCCCATTTTCCCGACACACGCCCGCGTGTCATTCAGCGGTCCGCCTAGATCCCGCGGCCGTCCGCTCGAGCAGCTCGAGCGCCAGGTCGACATGCGCCAGATGGGTGCGGTGCGCGAGTGCCGCCATGCGGATCGTGAAGCGCCCGGCGATCTCGGTCGAGGACAGGAAGATGCGTCCGTCGCGCCGCAGCTCGTCGACGATCGCCTGGTTGAGCGCGTCGGCGTCCGCCGGGGACATGCCGGCTGGTGCCCGGCGGAACGTGACGACCGACAGGTCGGGTTCCGGGCCCGTCTCGAACCCTCGGGCCGCCACCTCGCGGCGGAAGTAGCGAGCGAGCAGCAGTTTTTCGTCGAGGGCGGCGCGGAACGGCCGCACCCCGTGAAGAACGAGCGGCAGCCACATCCGTAGCGCGCGGAACGGCTTGGTGAGCTCGGGCGACAGCTCGGAGGGCGAGATCTCGCCGCGGGCGCGTACGGCGTCCTGCAGGTAGCTGCCGGCCCCACCGTGAGTGGCCGCCAGGTGGGTGCCGTCGCGTACGATGACGATGCCGGCGCCCCATGGAAGAAACAGGCTCTTGTGCGGGTCGAGCACGACCGAATCGGAGCGCTCGATACCGACCGTGATCTCCCGCCCGTGCTCGGTCAACCGGAAGAAGCCGCCGTAGGCCGCGTCGACGTGGAGCCAGCAGCCTTCACGGGCGGCGATCGAGGCGAGCTCGGCCAGCGGGTCGACGGCACCGGCGTCCGTCGTACCGGCTGTCGCGACGACGAGCCACGGGGTCCGGCCCGCTGCGCGGTCGACGGTAATCGCGTGGGCCAGCGCGTCGGAGCGCATCCGCAGGCGTCCGTCGAGCGGCACCCGGCGCACGTGCACGTCGCGCAGGCCGGTCAGGCGCAGCGCCTTGTCGAGGCAGTGGTGGGTCTGGGCGCTCATGTAGACCACGGCGTCGGCGGCCGCCACGCCGCCCGCGACGCCGATCCCGTGTGCGTCCCGCGCCGTCGCTACCGCCGTGAGGTTCGCCAGGCTGCCGCCCGAAGCGATGTGGCCGGCCGCTCCGTCGGGATAGCCCACCAGGTCGGCCGTCCAGCGCACGAGCAGGTTCTCCATCCGCACGGGCCCGGGCCCGGTGAAGAACACGCTCGGGTACTTGTTGCTGACGGCGCCCAGGTAGTCGCCGAGCGCCGCCTCGTATAGCCCGCCTCCCGTCAGATAGGCGAGATGTCCGCCGGAAGCCGGGTGTCCGCCCGGGAGGAGAACGTCACGCTCGAGGTGGTCGACCACCACGTTCAGCGGCGTGCCCTCCTCGCCGATCGGCAGATCGAGCAGCCCGCGTGCCGGGTCGTCCGTCTCGACGTAACCGGGAATGGAGAGATTTCCACTCGACTCGAGTCCCGCGAGGTACCGTTCCGCAAGTCCACGCAGAGCGGCGTCGAGCTCGGCGCGGCGTCGCGGGTCGGCCTCGAGCGGACGCGCTTCGCTCTCGAGCTGCTGTATTCGAGCGACGAGCTCGGACGGGGTCGTCATGACGTCAGGGTCTCCATCTGTGAACCTTAGTGTCCACTCAGGCCTTTTAGTATAGTCACGGGCACGGCCGCGGCTCCCATGGTCTCGGCCGCGTCCGAGATCGCGGTCACGTCCACCCCCACGAGGATGGGTCATGAAGCGCCCGACGCCATGAACAGTCCGCCGCTTCGGACGTCGTCACGGCTGCTCGTCCCGGTCGTCGTGGCACTTTTCTCGTCCCCGCTCGCCGGACAGTCGGTCCCTTCGGTACCCGTCGACACGACCGGCCTCGGCACGGGGCCGGCCTCCCGCATGCACGTGCTGCTCGAGCGGACGATCTTCAAAGTCGACGTCCTTACCCTCGATGTCCGGGTCGGACCGGCGACGACCGATCGCATCGAGCGGCTCCTCGCCGGCACCCTCGATTCGCGCGCGCTCGCCGACTCCGTCGCGTCCGCGGCGCTCGCCGCGGACGATGCGCTGGCCCGCCTCGAGTTTCAACGTGACGTAGGGCTCGAACAGTTCCTCGACGGGATCCGCGACAACCTGCGGCGGGCGACCCGGGCCGGCATCGTGAAGCCGGCGGAGTTCCGGTCGATCTCGGCGGATTTGCCGGGATGGTATGCCTTCCTGGAGGAGCGCGGAATCCGCTCGGGCGACCGGATGCTGCAGCGCGTACGCGGTGATACGCTGCGCACCGTGTACGAGGGCGCCGACGGCGAAGTGCTCCTCGACCAGGTGGACGTCGGCCCGGAGCGCCGACTCGCCGTGCTGGGTGGGTACTTCGCGCCGGGCTCCGATTTCCGCCAGGGCCTCGTGGAGTCGGTGCTCGCCGCCCATGGTGCCGACTGAGCACGGCCCCGAGTGCGCGAGAACCGCATGATGCCCGCATGAGGATCGCCGC
>DATHRZ010000070.1:0-3563 GCA_035464655.1 Gemmatimonadota bacterium | reverse complement strand
GTAGGCCGGGCTTCAGCCCGGCCCCCCCCCCCCCCCCCCCCCCCCCGGTGCCCCCCCCCCCCCCCCGGGACCAAGGGGGCCCCCCCGCCCGCGCCCCCCCCCCCCGGGGGCCCCCCCCCCCCCCCCCCGACGCTATTGGGAATGCGCCCGAGCTGCCTCGGGTTGCACCGTCGGCGCCCTAACCGCCTACTCGCCCCCTGCTCGCGATTACCAGTGGCCGGTCCCCACCCGGGCTACGGGCCGGTAAGCGGCCCCGCCGTCCCCGTGAGGGGAGCGGGGCGCGTGCCCGCAGCGAGCATTGAGCGGCGCCGTCCAGCCGGTCGCCGCTCGCGGAGGGCACGCGCCCCGCTCCACCCCACCACGAGCGAAGGCAAGGCGCCGCCCTACCGTCCCGTGTTCAGCACGTTGACGCCGCGGAAGACGGATATCGGACACCCGTGCGACACCGCATTCAACTGCCCCGGCTGCCCCTTGCCGTCGTACAGGCTGCCGCCCTGGTAGTAGGTCGACGGGCCGCCGATCACGGCGAGCGAGTTCCAGAAGTCGGGGGTGCGGGCCTGGTAGGCGACGTCGCGCAGCATCCGTGTCTTCTTACCGTTCCGGACTTCCCACGCGACCTGGGCGGAGAACTGAAAGTTGTAGCGCTGCTGGTCGATCGAGTAGGAGTTGCGGCCCTCCAGGTAGATTCCGCGGTCGACGGCGGCGAGCACGTCGTCCTCGCCCAGGTCCTCGTCCTGGTTCGGGAGCAGGTTCATGTTCGGCATGCGCTGGAACTGGATGTCGTCCCAACCGCTGGCGTAGGAGCAGCCGTGGCTGCGGTCGCGGCCGGTGTACGCGCTGATCCAGTCGACCTGGTCGCGGGTCGTCTGGTAGTCGACGAAGATTCCGTTCTCGACCATCGGCCAGCTCTGGGCGGGCACGCCCTCGTCGTCCCAGCCGATCGACGCCATGCCGCCGGCCGAGGTGCGCTCGCCCTCGATGTGCATGAACTCGGGCCCGTAGCGGAACGTGTTGAGCACCTCGGAGGGCGGGGCGAGGAAGCTGGTGCCGGCGTAGTTCGCCTCGTAACCGAGCGCCCGATCGAGCTCGGTCGGGTGGCCGATCGACTCGTGGATCGTCAGCCACAGGTGCGACGGGTGCAGGACGAGATCCCAGCTTCCGGCCTCGACGGTGTCGGCCTGCAGCATTTGCACGGCCTCGTCAGCCCACACCTCGGTCGCCTCGGGCGTCATGTTCGCGAGCACGTACTCGTACCCGTATCCCGACGGCTCAACGACCGAGCCGCGCTGCTGGAAGCGCGAACGGTCGGGCGCCACGGCGGTGATCGACATGTAGGGATCGACGCGCATGAAGCGCTGGGCGGCAACGGTGCCCTCCGACGTCGCGAGCGTCTTGTCGGTACGGTAGCAGCTCACGCCGCTCGACACGAAGCGCACGCCCTCGCGGCGCATCGCGACCTGGTTCAGCTCGAGCAGCAGGTTCGCCTTCTCCTCGACCGACACGCTGAACGGATCGATCTCGTGCGGCGCCGTCCATGTCACCTCGCCGTACGCGTCGACCGGGGCGAGCCGGACGCCGTTCCGCTTGACGGCGGCGTTCGCCTTCGCGACCTCGGCGGCGATCCGCGCCGCGCGCACGACGCCGTCGGTCGTCATGTCGGGGGTCGCCGCGAAGCCCCAGCTTCCGTCGACGAACGCCCGCACACCCACGCCTTCCGAGGCCGATTCGCTCACCCCCTGCACATGGTCTTCGCGCGTGCGCACGGACTGCCGGAGCAGCAGTTCGGCCCGCGCGTCGGCGTAGCCAGCGCCCGCCGACATCGCCGCTTCGACGGCTTCGAGCAGGATCTCGCGCAGCACGGGGTCGACGACAGCCTCGGAGCGCGCGAGCGCCGGGGCGAGCGGGCTGCCCGCCGACAGACCGCGTACCCCGAGGACGTGACCGCCGAGCACGAGCCCGCCGGTCACGGCGGCGCCCGTCTTCACGAAGTCGCGTCGCTGCATCATACGGCCTCCGATACGGTGCTGAAGTGGAAGGAGGAGAGCCGCGCGGGCGGCACCTCGCGCGACGAGGAGATGCGCACGGGGCGGCCGAGCTCCTCGATCGAGGCGAACGCCGTAAGCGGCGAGTCGTTCCAGCGGAAGTTGTTCACCGGTCGCACGATCTCGCCGTTCTCGACCCAGAACACGCCGTCACGCGTCAGGCCCGTGTAGAGGATCGTCCGCGGATCGATGCTGCGGATGTAGTACAACCGCGTCACGAGCAGGCCGCCGTCGAGCCCGCGCACGAGATCGTCGATCGAGGCGTCGCCGCCACCCATGCGGAGCGAGCCCGGCCGGCCGGTGGGCCGCACACCCTGCCGGTCGGCCCAGTAGCGATCGTAGGAGAGCTGCTCGAGCACCCCGTCGCGGAACCACACCTCGCGCTGGAGCGGCATGCCGTCGCCCTGCCAGGGGGACGACCCGAGGCCGACCGGGTCGCTGCCGAGCTGGAACTTCTCGTCGAGCAGCTTCTCGCCCACCTTCGTGCCCTCGCCCTCGGCGCTGAACGCGCTCCGGCCCTCGTCGGCCGAACGGGCGCCGAGCGAACCGCTCAGCAGGCCGACGATGTCGGACACGGCGTGCGCCGTGAACACGACCGGGTAGTCGCCGGGCTGGAGGTCGGTGGGGTTCTGCGAGTCGAGCGCGCGGCGCACGGCGCTGGCGTGCATCGAAGGAATGTCGAGCGCCGCACGGTCGCGGTGCGCGACGCCGGCCCAGCCGCTGCCGGTGCCGTCGGCCGTGCGAACCGTGAGCTCGTAGTCGACCGACGTCGAACGGTGATAGGCGAACATCCCGGCCGAGTTCGCGATCGCGCCGGCCGAGGCGCTGGCCGTGAGGAAGCCGGCCGCCGCCAGGTCGCCGCCGTCGGTGGCCGCGGCGATCGCGTCGGCCGCGATCCGGCCGCGTTCAGCGGGCCCGAGGTTCGCCGTCGCCTCGTGGAAGCCGTCGGACCCGGCATACTCCTGGGGCCCGAGCAGCGGCATGAGCTCGGGGTTTTCGGGCGCGAGGCGGGCGAGGTCCGCCGCCGCCTCGGCGGCCGTCCGCAAGCCCTCCTCGTCGAGCCGGTTGGTGCTCGTCGACGCCTCGCGCCGGCCGAACCGGGCGGTCACCGACACCGAGGTGTTCTCGACCTCGCCGGCCGTGGTGATCCGGTTGACCGCCGAACGCGTGTTGCCGGTCCAGCCGCTGCCGACCGACACTTCGGTCTCGTCGGCCGGCGACATCGCGAGCACGCGGTCGGCGAGCTCGCGGGCGGCCGCTTCGCTCAGCAGGTCGTTCGCACGTCTCGTTCGGGCCATTGCCTCACCTGTACGGTTGCAGTTCATCCCCGGTGCCTGCGGGGACCGATTTCGGGTTCAGCCGGAGTCGTCCGTCGGCTTATCCTCGAGCGACGGCGCGACGACGTGCAGCAAGCCTTTCACCGCCGAGAGCAGCATCAGGACGAGCGTGATCATTATCCCGCCGAGCAGGCTCGTCAGGGCGATAATCCCATAGTAGATCCCCTCGGCATACTTGAGCACC
>DATHRZ010000069.1:0-29586 GCA_035464655.1 Gemmatimonadota bacterium | reverse complement strand
GGGAGACCGCGACATCACGGTGCTCGCGCAGCGCGGGGCGGCCGGTATCGACGGGCTGATCGCAGGGGCGGCGGGCTCGGCCGCCGCCTCGGGGCGTCCGACGCTCCTGCTGCTCGGCGACGTGAGTTTTCAGCACGACGTCGGAGGCCTGGCCGCCGCCGCCGCTGTCGCCACCCCCCTGGCCATCGTGGTGATCCGGAACGGAGGCGGGCGCCTGTTCGAGCTCCTTCCCGTTCACGGGTTGCCGGAGGCCGGCCCGGTGTTCGAGCGCTTCTTTCTGACGCCGCCCGGGGTCGGCGTCGGGGCCGCCGCCAGGGCGTTCGGCGTTCGATCGACCGTGGCCACCGGACGCCGCGAGATCCAGGAGGCGATCCGCGCCTGTCTCGACGGAGCCGCCGGCGCCGCGGTCATCGACGTCCCGGTGGATGCCGACGCCGCGCAGGTGTCCCGCCGCCTGGCGGACGCGCTGGACGCCTGGCTCGGCGAAGCCTGACGAGGGTTGCCCCGCGGGCTGAAATTTCTTCTTCTAACTTTCGATCGAATGACCAACCCCCGCGCCGCACCGGAGAGCACGCTTTCATGAGTTCCGTCGACTGGACAGCCCAGCCGGGCTACGAAGACATCATCTACGAGAAATCGGGTGACGGGATTGCGAAGATCACAATCAACCGGCCCGAAGTCCGCAACGCCTTCCGGCCCCTCACCGTGCAGGAAATGCAGCGCGCGTTCGCCGACGTGCGCGACGACGGCACGATCGGCGTCGCGATTCTCACCGGGGCCGGCGACAAGGCGTTCTGCTCGGGCGGCGACCAGTCGGTGCGGAAGAAGGGCGGTTACGCGGGCGACGACAACATCCCGCGGCTCAACGTTCTCGACCTGCAGCGTCAGATTCGCACCCTCCCGATGCCGGTCATCGCGATGGTCAACGGCTATGCGATCGGAGGCGGGCACGTCCTGCACGTCGTGTGCGACCTGACGATCGCCTCCGACAACGCCATCTTCGGGCAGACGGGTCCCAAGGTCGGCTCGTTCGACGGAGGCTACGGGTCGTCGTATCTGGCGCGGATGGTCGGGCAGAAGAAGGCGCGAGAGATCTGGTTCCTCTGCCGCCAGTACAGCGCGCAGGAAGCGCTCGAGATGGGGATGGTGAACACCGTCGTCCCGCTCGAGAAGCTCGAGGAAGAGACGGTGCAGTGGTGCCGCGAGATCCTGCGGAACAGCGCGACGGCGATCCGTTTGCTCAAGGCGGCCCACAACGCCGATTGCGACGGCCAGGCGGGCCTGCAGCAGCTCGCCGGCGATGCGACGCTCCTGTTCTACCTGACCGAGGAGGCGCAGGAGGGGAAGCGAGCTTTTCTCGAGAAGCGGGCCCCCGACTTCTCGAAGTATCCGCGGTTCCCGTGAGCAGAGTTCGGGCCTGGGCACTGGCGGCCCGGCCCCGCACACTCCCCGCTGCGGCGGCCCCGGTGCTCGTCGGCACGGCGCTCGCCTGGCAGGCCAGGGGCTTCGCGGCCGGTCCCGCCGCGGCGGCCCTGGTCGGCGCCCTGCTTCTCCAGATCGGTTCCAACTTCGCCAACGACGTCTACGACTACGAGAAGGGGGCGGATACGGATGCCCGCCTCGGGCCGCTGCGCGTCACGCAGGCCGGGTTGCTCTCCCCCGCCGACGTGAAGCGGGGCATGTGGGTCGCGTTCGGGTTGGCCATCGTCGTCGGGCTCTACCTGGTGTGGGTGGCGGGCTGGCCCGTCGTGGCGATCGGCCTGGCCTCGATCGCGGCGGCGGTCGCGTACTCGGGAGGGCCGTTCGCTTTCGGCTACCGCGGGTTGGGTGACCTGTTCGTCATGGCGTTCTTCGGCTTCGTCGCCGTTTGCGGCACCGCCTTCGTGCAGGCGGGAGACGTACCGGCCGCCGCCTGGCCGGCGGGCCTGATGGTGGGAGCGCTGGCCACAGCGATTCTCGTAGTCAACAACGTTCGCGATCACGAAACCGATCGCGTAGCCGGCAAACGAACCCTGCCGGTGCTGCTGGGCCGTGCGGCGGGAGTGGGCGAGTACGGTATCCTGCTGATCGGCGCCTACGCCGTGGCCTGGTGGATGGTGTGGCGCGATCTCGTCGGGCCCTGGACACTGCTCGTCTTCGTCACCCTGCCCGTGGCGATCGTGCTGATCGTCGAGCTGCGGAAACACCGGGGTCCAGTCCTGAACGCAACGCTTGCCCGAACGGCCGAGCTGCTGTTCCTGTTCTGTCTGCTGTTCTCGGCCGGCGTCGTGTTCGGAGGCTTCCGATGAGCGAGCGGCAGGCCGGCGCTCTGCTCACGGCCCTGCTCGATCCATCGGGCGCCGAGCGGCAGGCCGTCGTGCTGCGCGTGGTCGACGAGTCCGGCGCCGTCGGATGGGGCGAGGCGTCGCCGCTGCCCGGCTATTCGGAGGACGACCTCACCGACGTGGAGGCCGGGCTGGACGACTGGGCGGCCCGCTGGACGCGGGATGAGATCCCGCAAACGGGTGATCCGGGCGACGATCCCGCCCTGGCCGCCCTCCCCGCAGCTCGCTGCGCCGTCGACACGGCGCTCCTCGACCTGGCGGCACGGCGGAACGGGGTACCGCTGCACGCCGAGCTGCTCGCTGTCGCCCCGCCGGTTCGCCCGGTCGCGCGAGTGCCCGTCGCGGCGCTCGTTTCGTTGACGGGTGTCGAGCGTCCCGGTGCTCCGCGTGGTCCGCGCTCCGTGCTGGGCGAGGTCACCGAGCGCGTGGCGGAGGGCTACAAGACCGTGAAGCTCAAGATCGGCGGGGAAGACTTTGCGGCCGAGCTCGCGCAACTGGCCGAGATTCGGGCGGCGTTCCCGTTTCTTCAGCTCCGGCTGGACGCCAACGGAAGCTGGACGCCCGAGCAGGCGCGAGCGAACCTTGCGGAGCTCAAGCAACAGATCACCCCCGAACTGGTCGAACAGCCGGTCGATTCCGAGGCGCTGTTCTCGTTCGCGGGCGCCGGCGTGCTCCTCGCGGCCGACGAGTCGATGCGTGTGCCGGGGGCGATCGAGCGGCTGGGGGAAGCCGGTGGCTGCGCCGCCGTCGTGCTGAAGCCGATGGTTCTGGGCGGGTCGCGTCCCTGCCTGCAGCTCGCCCGCGCCGCGTTCGCCGCGGGGATGGGCGCCATCGTGAGCCATACGTTCGGCGGTCCCGTGGCGCACTCGACGGCCTGCGAGCTCGCCCTCGCCCTCGCGGCGATCGATCCGACGGGCCGGCCCTTCGCCAGCGGGCTGGCCGGGCACGACGAACTGGCGCAGCGGCGGGGGCCGTGGGTCGAACCGGTCGCCGTGGCCGGTCACGGTGTCGACGGCCCGTGGTGAAGGGCGTGGACCCACGGGGCCGATCGGACCTGTCGGCGCGCGCCGCCGCCGCCGAGGCGGGGGATCGGCTCGCCCTCGTGGCGGATGGGCGAGGCTGGACGTGGGCGGAGCTGGCCGCCGAAGTCGCGCGCGAGGGCGAGCGGCTCGCCGCCGCGGGAACGGTAGGGAATGGCCCGATCTCTCGGGTGGCGTTCGACGCGCACCCGACGACTGGCAGCGTGATCCGGCTGCTGGCGCTCGTCGAGGCGGGAGTCTGCGCGGTACCTCTCGATCCGCGGTTGCCCGCCGCCGTTCGGGCAGAGCGCATCCGCATGCTCGCTCCGCTGTTCGACCTCGACCAGAAGATCGCGATCGCCGGCCCCGGCGGCCTGGAGTGGAGCGTTCGGTCCCGAAGCGACCCGGCAGATGCGACGCCCCTGGCCGTTCTGTTCACGTCGGGAACGACGGGAGCGCCGCGCGCCGTAGAGCTGTCTCGCTCCGCGTTTCGCGCCTCGGCGGCGGCCTCGGCGGCGCACCTCGGCTGGGAACCCGACGACCGCTGGCTGTGCTGCCTGCCGCTCGCGCACGTGGGCGGACTGTCGATCGTCATCCGCTGCCTGGCGGCCCGCCGCACCGTCGTGTTGGCCGGCGACTTCGATCCGCCGGCGATCTTCGGCCTGCTGGAGCGCGACGCCGTGACGCTCGCGTCGTTCGTGCCGACGATGCTCCACCGACTGTTCGAGGCGGATCCGGGCTGGCGTGCGCCCCCTTCGCTGCGGGCGGCCCTCCTCGGAGGCGGGCCGGCCGGTGACGAACTGTGGGACGAGGTAGCGCGCCGCGGAGTCCCGGCCCGAGCGACTTACGGCATGACCGAGACCTGCGCGCAGGTCGCGACCGCCCGGGCCGATGCGCCGCGCCGGTTGATTCCCCTCGACGGCGTGAGGCTGCGGGTCGCCGGGGACCAGATCGAGGTGGCGGGTCCGATGCTGTGCACGCGCGTCGGCGGCCCGGCCCCGGACGACGAGCCCTGGACGGCGGACGGGTTTCTGCGGACGAGGGATTTCGGGCGCCTCGCCGACGGCAGCCTCGAGGTGACCGGTCGGGCCGACGGAACGATCATCACGGGCGGCCAGAACGTCGTCCCGTCCGCCGTCGAGGCCGTCCTCGCGACCCATCCGGCGGTTCGCCGGGCCGCCGTGTTCGGGGTTCCCGACGAGGAGTGGGGAGAGCTCGTGGGCGCCGCCCTCGAGGAAAGCGGCGCCGCTCCACGTCCGACCACCGACGAGCTGCGTGCCTGGCTGGCGTCGCGCCTGGCGCCGTACGAACGCCCGCGCCGGATCGCCTGGGCGCGGAAGTTGCCGGAGAGCCTGTCGGGAAAGCTTGACCGGACCGCGGTGCGAGAACGATGGCGCGGGGCGATGGAGGTCGTATGACGCTGGAGGGGTTCCGACCATGATCGACATGACGCCAGAGAGGTTCGAGACGCTCGTGGCGCGGGCCCTGGGCCTCCTGCCTCCCGAATTCGAGGCGCACATGGAGAATGTGAGCGTCGTGATCGAACCGCGCCCGCCCCGTGAGCTGCTCGAGTCGTTCGGTTCCGATCCCGACGATCCGCACGACACCCTGTTCGGCCTCTACGAGGGCGTTCCGCTGATCGAGCGCCGGCACGACGATTTGCTGCTACCCGACCAGATCACGATCTACCGCGAGCCGCTGCTCGAGTACTGCGCGAGCGAGGACGAGGTCGTGGACGAGGTGAGGATCACCGTACTCCACGAGATCGGGCACTTCTTCGGGATGGACGAGGATCGCCTGGACGAACTGGGCTACGGATGACGGCCACCCCGGTCCCGCGGGTTCGGATCATCGTGCCGGCGTACGAGGAGGCGGAGTCGCTGGGCGCTGTTCTCGAGGCCCTCGGGCGGCGTGCCACGCACGAAGTGTTCGTGGTGGACGACGGCTCCACCGACGGCACGGGCCGGATCGCACGCGCCGCCGGCGTCCGCTGCCTGTCTCTGCCCTGCAACCTGGGCTACGGCGGGGCCGTGCAGGCAGGCCTCGAAGTCGCGCTCGCCGAGGGGTGCGACGTGGTTGTCCTGTTCGACGCCGACGGCCAGCATCCCGCCGCCGACGTCGCCCGGGTCCTGGCGCCCGTACTGGCCGGGGACGCCGACGTCGCGATCGGATCGCGCTACTCCGACGGTCGACCCTACGGTGGGCCATTAGGACGCCGATTGGGCCAGCGCGTGTTCTCGGCTCTGACGCGCCTCGCCATCGGACGGCGCATTTACGACACGACGTCGGGGTTCAAGGCGATGAACGCGTCGGCCTGCCGGGCGATCGTCGACACGACCTTCCTCGACCTGCACATGGAGACCATCGTACAGCTCAGCCTGCTGGGCTTCCGAATCACTGAAGTGCCGGTCACGATGTCGCCGCGCCATGCCGGCTCGTCGATGCACGGGCTGGCGAGCGCATGGAAGTACCCGGCCAAGACGCTGCTGCTCGGCGTTGTGGCGCTGCTCGACGCATTCATCATCCGCTCGCGACGACGGGCCCGCCCCGGCGGTCGCGACGAGGGGAGCCCCGCATGAGCCTGCACGGAATTCTGCTGATCGATCTACTCGGTCTCGTCTTCGCCCTGTGGATTCTCAACCTGGTGCGAACGCGTCGCCTTCACCTCGGCTATGCGCTGCTGTGGCTCGCGGCCGTGGCGGGCGCGATGACCCTGGTCAGCGCGGCGCCGTTGCGGGCGTTCGTGACGCGGGCCGTCGGGGCGCTGTTCCCCGCCTCGGCCCTCGCCCTGCTCGCCTTCGCGTTCATCTTCTTCGTCCTCATCCTGTTCTCGGTGCAGATGTCCGCGATCACGCGACGCCAGACCGAGCTGGTCAAGGCCCTGGGACGCCAGGCGCTGCACGACGACGAGACGGTAGATGACTGAGGGCCGCGTCCGGCTGATCGACCGGGCCGCTACCGGGCTCGTGCTCGCGCTCGGGGCCCTGCACACGGCGGTGGCCGCCCTCCAGGGATCGATGAACGAGGACGGCATCGGCTACCTGGACGTAGGCGCTGCCTGGTTGCGCGGCGACTGGTCGAGCGCGATCAGTGCGACGTGGAATCCGCTCTACGCCCTCCTCCTGAGCCCGGCGACCCTCGACGCCGTGCCGATCGGCGCGCGCTTTCCGATCGTACACGGGCTGAACTTTCTGATCTTCGCAGTCTCGTACATTGCCTTCCTCGCGCTGTGGCGCGAGCTTGCCGGGGTCGCTCGAGCGCATGCCGACGCCCGACCGGGAACCGCGCCGATTCCGATCTTGCCGTGGGTGCTGGTCGGGCATGCGCTCTTCGCCTGGGCCGCCCTCACCCTGGTCGAGATGTGGACGGTTACACCCGACATGCTGGTGGCGGGCCTGCTATTCGCGGCCGCCGGGCTACTGCTTCGCCACCGGGCCGTTCCGCGGATACGGACGGCGTTCCTGTTCGGCCTGGTGCTTGGGCTCGGCTACCTGGCCAAGCCCGTGATGTTTCCCCTCGGACTGCTGTTTCTGGGGATCGCGGGCCTCGCGTGGGCGGCGAACCGGCCGCCAGGGACATGGCTGGGCTCGACGGGCAGCGCGACCGGCGGATTTCTACTCTTCGCGTTGCCGTGGATCGTGGCGGTGTCGGTGAAGCAGGGAGAGCCGACGTTCGGCGAATCGGGAACGATCACCTACATCCGTTACGTCAACGACGTTGCCTATCCCTTCTGGACCGACGCCGGATCGGCGACCGGCGAACCGCTGCATCCGATGCACCGCGTCGCGGAGGCTCCCGATGTCTGGGCGTTCGGCGAGGCGGGGGTCGGCGGCACGTATCCACCGGGCTTCGACCCGGCCTACTGGTACGCGGGGGTCGAGCCGCGCCTCGACGTCCGCCGTCAGCTCGAGGAGGTGGCGGCGAACCTGGCGTTCAGTTTCGAATTGATCGGTCGTCGGCTCGGGCTTCCGATCGGGGCGTTGCTCGTGGCGCTCGGGCTGTCGTACGGGAACGCGCGGTTCGACTCGTGGGCTCGCTGGTGGCGAGAATGGCGAGAACGGCCCGGCGCCGCGACGGCCATAGGGCCCGCCGCCGTCGTCGCACTCGGGCTCGTCGGCATCGCCCTCTATCTTCCGGTGCTGTCCGACGGACGCTACCTCGCGGCCTTCCTCGCGCTGGGCTTCGGAGGCGCCCTCGCCCTGGTGGGCGTGCCGGAGCATCGCGGCGGCCCTCGGGTCGGCGGCGCCGCCGCGCTGATCGCCACGTTCGGTCTGCTGCTCGAGATCGTCGCGTTCATCCTGTCCGGCGTAGCGCAGGTAGCAGGCTTCGACGCCACACCGCGTGCTGCCCTCGGTTTCGGGCACGCGCCGCCGCCGGCCGTCGCGCAGCCGAGCACGGGACTTCGCGATGCGAGCGACGATCACGTGCGAATCGCGAGAGCGCTCACCGCGAACGGCGTCGATCCCGGGACGCCGGTGGGCGTAGTCGGCTGGGCGTTCGATTCGTACTGGACGTGGCTGGCCGATCTGCGCGTCGTGGCCGAGATGCCGGAGGACCACGATCTCTACTGGAGAGCGTCTCCCGAGCGTCGCGCCGAGCTCGACGCGGCGTTCGCGGCTGCCGGCGCTCGGCTCATCGTGGCGGAAGTCCGGCCCGACGAGTTGCCCGCCGGCTGGGAACCCCTGAGCGATACGGGAATCGCCGTCCGGCGGCTGCCGGCGGATCAGTAGCCGGCGTGAAGCCGCCGCCGAGCTCCTAGAGGTCCGCGCGATCGAATCGGCGTCGGGCGAGCAGCAGCGGGACCACCACCCAGGCGCTGAGCGCGGCGCCGGCGGCCAG
The DNA here is from genome assembly GCA_035464655.1 of Gemmatimonadota bacterium. GTDB lineage: Bacteria > Gemmatimonadota > Gemmatimonadetes > Palauibacterales > Palauibacteraceae > JARFPW01. The sequence continues at coordinate 21,404 of DATHRZ010000069.1, read as the reverse complement.
TCGACCGAAGTTCCCACCGAAGAAGCCGCGAAATACGGCCCCGGTGTAGCCCATCAGGGCTGCCGCGTCGAACTCCATCAGAAGAAGGATACGAGCCGTATCGACCGGATTGAGCAGCGTCGCGACCAGGGCCGGCTTCTCGACCAGCACGTGCGGGAGCGTCACGGCCACGGTGGCGAACAGTCCGTCGTACAGCACCGTAAGACCGAGCCACAACAGGACCGCCACGCCCATGCCCGCAGCCCGGTCTCGGATCGTCACCGCCACCAGGAAGGCCAGCGACAGGCTGACGAGGGTGAGCGCGGCGATCACGAGGAGAAGCCGCAGCGGCCCGCCGAACGAACTGCCCCGGGTGATCGCGGCCATGAGGAGGGGAAGCCCGACACCAAGCACCGAGGCGCCGACCAGCGGCAGCGCCACGCCGGCGTACAGGCCGTTGAACAGCTCGAGTCGCCCGACGGGCTGGGCGAGCAGCATCCGGTTGAAGTCACGCGCCCCGTAGAAGTACAGCGTGCCGAACAGCAGCCCGACCAGCGGCGTGACGAGCAGGGTCGGATTCACCAGCCCCGCCGCCGCGCGCGCCACGTCGCCCTCGATGACGATCAGCGCCTGGGCGAGCGCGAACAGGACGACTCCGTACACGACGATCCAGCGTCCGCGTGCCACGTCGCGGACGCCGTACCGGGTGATGCGGGCGGCCGTGCGTGTCTCGACCCTCACGACGCCTCCCTGGTCGACGCATCCCGGCTCGACTCGGCAGCGCCTGCTTCCATGAGTCGCGCGACGGCGCGCTCGAGATCGTCGGTCTCCATCGTGTGCAGCAGGTCGGCTGTTGTGCCGTCGAAGCGTTTCCGGCCGTCGACCATGTAGACGAGGTGCTCTGCCAGGTCACGGAGCTCGCTCAGGACGTGCGAAGTGACGAGCACCGTCGCTCCGCGCCCGCGCTCGCGACGAATCAGGTCCTTGAGGCGCGTGCGGCTCAGCGGGTCCAGACCGGCGGTGGGTTCGTCGAGGATCAGCAGGTCGGCCCCGTACCGAAAGGCGAGGGCGGCGTTCACTTTCTGCGCGGTGCCGCCCGAGAGCGTGCCGAGCGGTCTGTCGAGAGAGCTCCGGAGCCCGAACAGGTCCAGGGGAGCGGAGTCGGGCCGGCGGGCGAATCGCGTGTCCGCGCCGTCCGGCGCAAGGCCGCGGAGTCCGTCGATGAACTCGATCAGCTCACGGACGCGCAGGTTGTCGGGAAAGGCGGGATGTTGCGGCATATAGCCGATTCGCTCGCGATACGACGGATCGTCGCCGACGGTGACGCCGTCCACGGCGATTCGGCCGTCATCGGGCCGAACCAGACCGAGCGCGGCTTTGACGAGGGTTGTCTTGCCCGCGGCGTTGGGGCCGACGAGCGCCGTGACTCGGCCGGCCGGAATCCGCAGGTCGAGGTCCCGCAGGACGGGGAGTCGGCCGTATTTCTTCACCAGCCCTTCGATCTCGATCATCGCGTTCACGCCTTCTCGGCCGTCGTCCCGGCCACCGGTCGCATGGCAGGCGCGGGGTCGACGAGATTCTCCGGCGTGAGGGACGGGATCAGCGCCTCCGTCCAGTCGAGGAAGGTGACGAAGAAGCTCCGCAGGAGGATCGTCGTCACCGGCGCGCGTTCCACCACGAGGGCGAACAGCCGCACCGGACGGTGGGGGAGGTCACCCGCTCCGTCGTCGTCGAGGTCGAATCCGCGATAGGCGTCCCAGTGGTTGCCGTGGAACGAGCTTCGCACGCGGCGGCTGTTGGTCGTCACGTCGAACGTGTTGCCGAGGAAGTCGTTAGCCCGGAAGCTGGAGCCGGTCGAGTTCGAGAGAAGTCGAAGGGCGCGCCCGTTCCCCTGGAACCGGTTCCCCTCGACGGCCGTCCGGTCGAACCCCTCGGCGTAGAGCCCCACCGAGTTGTTGCGGAGGGTGTTTCCCGTGATCCGGCTGCCAGAGATGTCTTTGAGCAGCAGGCCGAACGAGGCGCTGCCCCAGCTGTCCTCGAAGGTGTTGTCCGTAAGGTGGATGTCGTCGGTGTACATGACGGCCACCCCCGCTCCGTTCCCGGTGAACCGGTTCTCGTCGTAGCGCCCGCCGTCGGAGAACATGAAGTGAAGCCCGTAGCGGATGTTGGCCGTGACCTCGTTGCGCGACACGCGACCGTCCTCGACGAACTCGAAGTAGATACCGTCGCGGTGCCCTCGCACGCGGTTCGACTCGACGACGACGTCTCGCGAGTACCAGGCGTGGATCCCGTTGCCTGAGTCGGTTTCCGTCGAGCCGGTTCCGGTGATGTCGTTGTGCGTGACGCGGCAGTCGGCGGCCCGGGCGAGGTAGATCGCGAAAAATCCTCCCCGGATGCGGTTGTGGTCGATCTCGCAGCCCGAGGCGCTCTCGACGCGAATCGCGGCACGGTCCTCGGTGTAGCTCACGCCGACGTTCCGCAGGTGGAAGCCCGAGATCCTCACTCCGTCGGCGGCGATCGTGAGAAGCTGCCGCTCGCCCTCGCCGTCGATCACCGGGTAGCCCTCTCCCTCGATGGTCAGGGGCCGATCGACGACGATGGTCGGCTCGCGGTAGACGCCCGGTCGGACGAGGATGCGCGCGCCGGGCGCGGCGGCCTGTACGGCGGCCCCGATCGAGCGAAACGACCCTTCGCCGTGCCCACCCGCGGCGTCGACGACGAGCAGCGTTCGCATCCCGTACTCGCGTTCAAGCGGCGGCGGGTTCCCCTCCGCGGTCGCGTACGCTCCGGCGGTCGGGCTCGCCGGGTGCGAGTGGTCGGCCTGCGCATGATCGACGGTTCGCTCGGGGATGTCCGCGCAGGCCGACAGGGCGGACAGGGAAAGCGCCGCGGCCAGGATGGCCACGGGCACCCGGCCCGCCCGCCGCTCCACCCAGCAGCGCCACCCGACCAGCAGGCCGACGGCGATCGCGATCCAGCCGCCGAGGGCCGGGAGCGAAGTGGCCGTGAAGTTGAGCAGCTTCTTCGAGCCGATCAGCGGGGGCTGGTACGTCATCCCGGGTACCTTGATGATCGCCCGCTCCGCGTCGAGGTTGTGCCCGTAGTCGTAGCCCCACATGTAGAAGTCGGCGAGCCCGGCCACGGCGGCGAGGGCGAGCAGCCCGAACCATCCGCAGATCATCCAGCGACGTCCGACGGCGGCGGCCACCAACCCCCAGCCGATCAGGAAGCCCAAAATCCACGGCATGTACTGCAGCTCGGGAATCGAATCGGGCTGGATCGCCTTCATCCCGATGTAATGGTTGAGGCCGTTGATGTTCTGCAGATCGTGCGGGTTCTCTCCCGTGATGTTGTCGATCTCGATCAGCAGGCCCAGTCCCTCGGGGAACTGCGGCGCGTCGAGCGCGATGTGCCACAGGGGCACGAAGTAGAGGGCCACCAGAGCCAGCGCGGCAAAGAGCACGATCAGGCGGGATGCGGGACGCGCCGTTGTCGTCTTCATCAATCTATCGTCGTCGAATCCCCGATCCGGGGCCCGCGGGCCCCGGACGGGGAAGGAATAATTGTTCGCAGGCGTCCGGTCAGTTGCCGGTGCCGAATGCGAGCGTCGGGTTGCTACCGCGTGGGGACACGCGGATGTAGCCCTGCATCTCCTGGTGCAGCGCCGAGCAGAAGTCCGTGCAGTAGAAGGGGAACACGCCCACGCGCTGCGGAACCCAGCGCAGGGTCCGGGTCTCGCCGGGCATGACGAGCAATTCGGCGTTGTTGGCCCCCATCACCGCGAAGCCGTGCGGCACGTCCCATGACTGCTCGAGGTTGGTGAGGTGGAACATCACCGTGTCACCCACCATCACCCCCTCGATGTTGTCTGGCACGAAGTGACTGCGGATCGCGGTCATCCGGACGTGGACGGTATTCCCGTCACGCTCGACGGCCGCCGCGTCTTCGCTCGTCGTTGCCTCTGGGTGCGCGTTCTCGTCCAGCGAATACATCTGCACCTGATTCGCCGACACCAGTTCGGCCGGAAGCGCCTGCGCATAGTGCGGCTCGCCCATAGTGGGGAAGTCGAGCAGCATGCGCATCCGGTCGCCCGAGATGTCGATGAGCTGGGCCGAATGCGCCAGCTCGGGACCTGTGGGCAGGTAGCGGTCCTTGGTGATCTTGTTCAGCGCCACCAGGTACTCGCCCCACGGCTCCGACGAGTCGCCGCCCGGAATCATCAGGTGTCCGATCGAATAGTAGACCGGCATCCGATCGAGCACCTCCCAGGTGCCGAGCTCCCACTTCACGACCTCGGAGGAGATGAACATGGAAGTGTAGGCGTTGCCGCGGCCGTCGAACTCGGTGTGCAGCGGTCCGAGGCCGGGTTCCTGCACCTCGCCGGCCAGGATCGCCTCGTATTCGAGCACCGGGATGCCGTCGATCACCGTCTCGAAGGCCTCGTTCTCGATCGCGGCCTGCATCTTCGCGAACGAATGCACCGGGATGACCGTGGCCAGCTTACCCCCGGCCACGATGTACTCGCCCGTCGGGTCGACGTCGACGCCGTGCGGCGACTTCGGGGTCGGAAGGAAGTACATCAACCCGTCACACTCCGACGGCATGATGACGCGCACTCCCTGCTTCATCTCGTGAACCGCGATCCGGTCCTCGCCGATGTGATTGTGGGCATACTCGACGGGGCGCACTTCTCCGGCACCCTCGTCGATGCATTCCTCGGCCCTCAGCCAGTTGACGGCGGCGATGAAGTCCTTGTCGTTCTGCGACGCCTCGACCTCGAGCAGCGTGTTCGCCTGCTCGGTGTTGTAGCTCGTGAGGAACGCCCAACCGTACGAAGGGCCGCGGCCCGAATGCGACAGGTCATAGTTGTAGCCCGGCACCTGAATCTGGAACGCGACGTCCATTTCCCCCGGCTGGTCGGCGCGGATGAACGAGATCGTACCGTGGAAGTTCTCTTTATAGGTCTCGATCGACACGTCGGCCTGGGGAATCGGCACGCTGAACCGCGTAGACGCGACCAGGTACTTCGAGTCCGGCGTGATGAACGGCGACGCGTGATTTCCGCCGGCGTTCGGGATTTCCAGAATCTCATCGGTCTCGAACGTCGAGAGGTCGATGCGGGCGACGCGCGGCGTATTGTTGCCGTTGATGAACACCCAGCGACCGTCGGGCACGCCCTCGGTCTGCGACAGCTCGGGATGGTGGGCGTCGTCCCATGGCACGAAGCCGAACGACGTCATGAGCATCGGCTTCGTTTCCTCGGAGTAGCCCCAGCCGTTCTCCGCATATTGCGAGAACACGGCGATCGTCTTCAGCAGACGGCCGGAGGGTAGTCCGTGGACGGTCATGTTGCCGCTGAAGCCACCCGACATGAATGCGTAATACTGGTCGTACTCGCCCGGCGGGACGTACACCTGTTGCGCGGCGTCTTCGCTGCCGGCAGCCGGTCCGCCGGCGCTCTGGCAGGCGTAGGTGAAAGCGCCGGCGAAGGCGATCGCCGCCGCGAGCAGCACGATACGACGTCCTCTGGAATTCATGGTTCCGTTCTCTGGTTTCGGGGTACGTGACGGCTGGACGGTCATCGTTCACTTCCTTCGTCGACCTCGACGTCGACTTCGAGGTCGGCGGGCGCGCGGAGGTATTCGAGGACGGCGCGTGCGTCCTGTTCGGTGAGTTGCTGGTCGGGCATCGGGGTGTAGTACTGAGCGAGCAGCGCCTTCACCTCCGGATGGCGCGCGACCATCTCTTCGGGGTTGAGAATCATGTTCATGATGTACTCGGGCGTGCGGCGCTCCGTAACGTCGCCGAGCGACGGCCCGACGTAGCGCTCCTCCAGCTTGTGGCAGGCGGAGCACTTCACGCTGAACACCTCTGCGCCTTCCTCCGCCAGCTCGTGGTCGAGTTCCGACAGCTCGATGGAACGGATCGGGCCGATCCCGAACTCCAGTTCCTCGGCCGTCAGACCGCTGGCCGTCGCGGCCGCGCCTTCCGAGTTTTCTGTTTCCGCACCGCCGGGCGGACCCTCGCCTCCCCCGCATGCGGCTGCCGAAGCAGCCAGGAAGACGAGGATCGCGACCCGAGCGGGCTTTCGAATGTGGGTCTGCATGCGAAGACCTCGCAGTCGTCTGGTTTCGTTCCGTCGATTTGTGTGTTCGATCAGTGTCGATTCCGTGCTTCCGATCCGACCCGGTCAGTCTATTCCCCGATAAATATGTTGTCAAGGATGTTACCCAAATAACCCATGCTAAGTTGACAACTAGGGGTGAAGCGCGCCACGTTCGGTCGCATGCGAGAAGCCGATCAGGTCCGGATTCCCGGGCTCGGAGATACGCAGCGCCAGTTGCTGCACGCCCTGAAGCGCCGGGGACCCTCGACGACGTCGGAGCTCGTCGAGGGATTCGATCTGGCCTCGGGAACGCTGCGCGAGCACCTGAAGTCGCTGGAGGCGCGACGGCTGATCGAGCGCACCGGGACGAAACGGCACGGTCCGGGGCGGCCACACGTGATCTACGGACTCACGGACGCGGGTGAGGCCCTGTTTCCGAGCGGCGAGGCGGAGTTGCTGGTGGAGTTCGTCGAGTTTCTGCTCGACTCGGGCCGGGATGACGTAATCGACGAGTTCTTCGAGCGTCGGGTGGACGAGGCCTACTCGGAGGCGGCCCGGCGGATTGAGCGGATGACGCTCGAGCACCGCGAGCAGGAAGCGGTTCGCATCCTGGCCGAGGCCGGTTTCATGCCGGAGCTCGACGAGGATCCGGAAACCGGGGAAACGGTGATCCGGCTGTGCAACTGCCCTTTGAAGTCGGTGATCGCCGTCACCCGGCGACCGTGTGCAGCGGAAGAGCGCTTCGTGTCGCAACTGGTGGATGGAGCGCTCGAGCGCTTCGCCTACATGCCCGACGGTGACGACAGTTGCTCCTACAGGGTACGGCGGCCCGGCGCCTGACGCCGACCGCCATACGCACCGAACCCCCGGCACCGCATCGCGGATACCGGGGGTTCGGGCTGCTTCAGAGCGACCGGATCAGGTCGACTCGTTCTCCTGCTCGGACTGTGTCACCAGGTCTTCGGAGTCGACATCGGCCTCGGGGGCGTAGTCGATGACGAAGGCGACGCGACGATTCACCAGACCCGACTCACCGGGACCCTGGGCGCCGGGCTCGACCAGGCGATCCTCGCCGTAGCCGATGGTGCGCAGGTCGGCGCCACCGAGTCCGTTGGACTCGAGGTAGCTCGCCACCGCGGCCGCGCGGCGCTCCGACAGGCGCTTGTTGTAGGCCTGCGAGCCAGCCGGATCGGCAAAGCCCTCGACGGTGATCAGCGCGCCGTCGTAGTGATGGCTCACGACGTCGGCGAATCGGTCGAGCAGCGGACGATCTTCCGTGCGCACCGTCGCGTCGTCGAACGCGAAGTGCACGGGCGTCGAGAAGCGGATGCCCGTTTCCAGGCGGGCCACGGTCACGTCGAACTCTTCGCGCAACTCACCGAGCTCGCTCTCGAGCCCGTCGAGCCGCGTCTGCACCTCGGCGATCTGTTCCTCGGTCATGCCGACGCGAGAATCGAGACCGGAGATGTCGGCCCGAATTTCCGCGATGTCGGCTTCGTAGGTTTCCCGGTCGACCTTCGCCGAGCACGCCGTGGTGGCGAACAGGGCGAGAGCGGCGACTCCGACGGCAACAGGCCGCGGACGAATTGTGATGCTCACGATGATTCTCCCTCGTTGGAAGTTCTAGCGGTCAGCGGGAATGTCACTCGGGTTTGATTCACTCGGTATCTGAATCGGTTTCGGACGTGTCTTCGAGCGCGACCTGTAGCGAGTTCCGGAGCTCGAACTCGACGACCGAACCGGCCGGAACGAATGCATACGAGTCCTTCGTCAGAAGCGCGACTCCGGTTCCGGCCGCCGCGCCGGCCACGGCGCCCACGGCCGCGCCTTCGATGTCGCCGCCGGCCAGGCCGCCGACGATCGCGCCGGCCGTCGCTCCGCCACCGATCTTCTTGCCCTCGTCCTTCATTTCCGACTTCCGGGTGGGCTCGAACTCTACCAGAGACGCCTGAAGCTGCTGTGTCTCACCACGGACCTCGATCTCGGTGAATTCGAGCTGCAGGCGCGGCGGATCCTCCTGGAACGTGAGGATCTTGCCCTGCACGACCGAACCGGCCGGAATGAGGGTCCCGCCCTCCTCGCCGTACACCGCATCGGTCACGCTGGCGGTGAAGCCGCTGCCGGTTCCGTGCTGGTCCGAGTGCAACGTCTGGTTCAGGCGGACCTTCACGGCCGTACCGTCGGGGACCTCGGCCCTATCGGCAGCGACTCCGACCCCACAGGCCACCACGGCGGCGGCGAGGATGAAACTTCCGGTGCGTGCGATCATCTATGTACCTCACTCGTTGCTCGTTGTTGCCACGCGTCGATCCGCAAAGGCGCGAACCCGCGGCACCTTCCCGGTGGTGCAATTGCCGTACCGACGATAGGTATTCTCATAAAAGATTATATGACAATCATTTAGGTCGACAGGCGCACGCCGGGACCCCATCGTCGTATCTTTGAAGCGGGGAGAAATTCCCGACCGCTCCCCTCGCTCGATCGGGGAAGTTTTCCCGAACGGGCCGAGCGGCGGAGTTGATTCGCGGCGTGGCGTACGCGAGATTGACGCCCGTTTCGAGGCTCCGGACCAATGACGAGAGGAAGTGGATGACGCAGGGCTCACTGTCCGTGCTGGTGGTAGACGATGACGAAACGATGCGCGAAGTGCTTACCGTGCGCCTCGAGAACTGGGGCTATCGCGTGCGGACCGTAGCCGATGCCGCCGGCGCTCGCTCGGTCATCGAGAAGGACGATCCCGACGTAGTTCTGGCGGACATCGTGCTTCCGGGAATGTCGGGCATCGACTTGCTTCGACTTCTCAAGGAGGACGACGCGGCCCGGCCCGTGATCCTGATGACGGGCCATGGTAGCGTCGACCTGGCCGTCGAGGCGATGAAGGAAGGCGCCGAGGACTTTCTGACCAAGCCGATCGAGACCGATAAGCTCGAGAATGTGCTGAAGGCCGTCATCGCCGACCTGTCGCTTCGCCACCGGGTGGCCGAGCTCGACCATCAACTGGAAGATCAGCCCGGCTTTGCCGGGATGATCGGCAGGAGCGAGGTGATGCTCGAGGTGTTCGCCACCGTCGAGCTGCTCGCACAGAACGAGGCTTCGGCGATCATCACAGGCGCCAGTGGGACCGGCAAGGAGCTTGTCGCCCGCTCGATCCACGGCCTGAGTGCCCGATCCGACGGCCCGTTCATCGCGCTGAACTGCGCGGCGATCCCCGAGGGCCTGATCGAGAGCGAGCTGTTCGGGCACACGAAGGGCGCCTTCACGGGTGCCACGCAGCTGCGGCGCGGCGCGTTCGAGCTCGCCGACGGGGGACTCCTGTTGCTCGACGAGATCGCCGAGATGCCGATCAACCTGCAGACGAAGTTCCTGCGGATTCTCGAGGACAGGAAGATGCGCCGGCTGGGCGGCAGCCGCGACATCGAGTTCGACGTTCGGGTCGTGGCGGCGACCAACCGGCCCATCGACGAGGCGATCGACGAGGGCATGCTTCGCGAAGACCTCTACTTTCGCCTCGCGGTGTTCGAAGTCCGGCTGCCCGACCTGAAAGACCGCGACGGCGACATCCCGCTGCTGGTCCAGGCGTTCATCCGCGAGTTCAACCGGAAGCACGGGACGAACGTCGAGGGTGTCAGGGACGAAGCGTTCGAGTTGCTCGAAGGCCATCACTGGCCCGGCAACGTGCGCGAACTGCGCAACGTGATCGAGCGGGCGACGATCGTGGCCGGAACCGGGTGGATCGAGACGGGTCATCTGCCCCTGTTCCTGCGGGCGCCACGCAACGGCGATGATCCGAAGCTGACGCTCGAGGTGGGCGAGACCACGGCCGACGCGGCGGAAAAGGAACTGATCCTGCGGACCCTCGAGGTCGTCGGCGGCAACAAGGCCGAGGCGGCCCGCCGGCTCGAACTCGACGTCAAGACGATTCGTAACAAGCTCAAGCGCTACGAGAAGGACGGCGACGAGCCGTGAAGGTCTCGACGAAGCTGTGGGTCGGGTACGGGCTGCTCCTGGTCCTGCTGGGCTCGCTGCTCGTCTACCACGTACGGATCATCCGCGATCTGGCCGACGCGCAGATTCGGGTCACGGAAGTTTCGGTTCGCGTGGCGGTCAACAGCGCCGAGCAACTCTACCGGATCGATCGCCTGTGGGACGCGGGACAGAAGTTCCACGTGCTTCAGGATTCGGCCTACGCCCGTCTGTACCGGACGACGGCGGGTGAGATCGACAGCGCCCTCGCCGCCCTCGACACCCTCTCCGAAGGGGCTCCGGAGGGCCAGCGGGTAGAGGACCTGCTGACCGAATGGCGTGAGTTTCGGGGCACGGTCGATCCGCCGATCATCCCGCCGCCCGATTCCCTCACGGCGGAGCGAGATGTCCTGAAGCAGGCGGCGATCGACGTGTCGCTGGCGGCCCAGTCGTCGATGTATGCCGAAATGGAGCGTGCATCCAGGGACGTCGAGCGGGCCCGCCGGGGAGCCTGGGTGGTGGGCGCCGCCGCTATCGTCGCCGGGTTGTCGATCATCCTGCTGATCATCCGCTCGATCTCTCGTTCCCTGTCGCAGCTGTCGGCCGCGACCCGCGAGGTGGCGCAGGGGAGATTCGGACATCGGTTGACCGGCAACCACGACGCCGAGTTTCGAGAGCTGGCCGAGAACTTCAACACGATGACGCATCGGCTCGAGGAGGTCGACGAGTTGAAGCGCGACTTCGTCTCGGGAATCTCTCACGACCTCAAGAGCCCCCTCGCGTCGATCAAGGAAGCGATGCGGGTTCTGCTCGACGGAATCCCCGGACCCCTGAACGAGCGGCAGCAGCGGCTGCTGCGGCTCGGGCTGGCCAGCGGCGATCGACTCTCCACCATGATCTCCGACCTGCTGACCCTGTCGCAGCTCGATTCGCAAGCGATCGGCTATCGGTTCGAGCCTTGCGACCTGGCCGACCTCGCGACGCTGGCGGCGGAGCGGCTCGAAGCGCGGCTCGAGCAGGCGGGGGTCGAGCTGCGCGTCGAGACCCCCGATCTGCTCGTCGTCGAAGGCGACCCCGACCGGATCGCCCAGGTGATCGAGAATCTGCTCGACAATGCGCTGAAGTATTCGCCCGAGGGCGGCACGATCGACCTCACCGTGCGGGCCGTACGCGACGGCGAACGTCGAGTGGCCGAGATCCGGGTGGCCGACCGCGGCCCCGGCGTCCCCGACGAGGACAAGGCGGCGATCTTCGAACGCTTCGTCCAGCGCGGCGAGCCGGGTGGATCGGCGGCCGGCGTCGGACTCGGTCTGACGATCTGCCGCGAGATCGTGACGGCACACGAGGGCGATATCGGGGTGGAAGACAATCCCGGCGGAGGCAGCGCGTTCATCGTAACGCTCCCCGTCGACGACCCGGACTTCGCTTCGGCCGATGCGGCCGATGAACCTGATTCCGCGAGACCAGAATGGGCCGGACACTCTATATGAAGCGACGCGCGGGAGCACGCGCGCCGAATCTCACCTGCCTCGTCGCGGCGATCTTCGCGGCGGGCTGTTCCGTGTTCGGCAGCCAACCGAATTCGGGCGCCGAAACGCCTGCGTTACCTCCCGCAGAGGGAGAGGGGACGCCGGTTTCCGAAACCATGGAGTCATCGGAGCCCGACGGCCCCCCGCCGGACGCTTCGTTCGACGAACGCCTGCTGGCCGGCGACTATGAGAGCGTCCTCGCGATCTACGCCGCCGACACCACGTTGCACACGACAGAGCGAGCGACGTACCACGCCGCCCTCGCCGCCGCGCATGCAGGGCACCCCGCCCACGACCCGGACCGCGCGACCGAGCTGTTCGGTCGTTTGCTCGAACGGCATCCCGACACCGAACATCGCTTCGAAGCCGAGGTCTACCTCGACGTTCTCGCCCGTGAGCGGGAGCTGCGCGCCACGGTCCGACGCCTCGATCATGAGCTTCAACAGCTGAAGGCCATCGACCTCGGACAGGCCCCCGCCGACCAGCCCTGAATGGCTATCGCGTCGACCGCCCTCCCGTCCGGCCGGCACGCCAGATGAACAGGGCCGACCCGAACAGCATGGCGTAGACGACCATCGCGCTCAGGTCGTGTGGAATGTTGGCGACGAGGTCGGCCGGGGTCAGTCCCTGGTCGACGTCGGAAACAGCCTGCAAGTGGACGCCCGCGGCGAACGCCGCGTCGGTGATCGCGAACGTACTCATCTTCGATTCTCTCCGGTGAAGCCCGGCGGCAGACGACCGTCGGGCGAATCAGCGTATCGGGCCGGCCGTCGAGGCCGTTCCCGTGGGTGTGCGGATCAGACCGGAGAGGCGGGCGGTGCAGTGGATGGGGAACAGCGGCGCCCCGCCCGGGCGAGGGCGTCGGACGCACGCCACGGGCAGAAGGCGGCGGTACACGCGCTCGCCGCCGTGTCGCGACCGGCGTGCTCGCCGCCGAGCGGATCGGTCACGGCCGAAGACGCTCGTCCGTCGCCGTCGCCGCCCTGCTGTTCGAGTCCCGAGACGGGAAGCGGGACCGGGGGCCCGGCCAGCAGAGCCGCCGGGCTGACGTGCGCGGGTGATGCCGGCTCGGCGGCCTGTCCGGCCGATACCGGTTGGAGGCCGACGACGGCCAGAGTCAGGAGGAGCAGCCGCGCGGCACGGGCCGTGGACGCGGTCGTATAGCGCATGCCACGAGATTATGTGGCGATTCGGCGCGCCGCCATGGGATCGGCTATGATCAGACATGTCCGAAGACATCCGTGCCTCCCGCGTGGCGATCGTGAACGGCAAGACCGCGGATGAACCCGAGGTCGAGGCGGCGCTCGAGCTGTTGCTGGCCGACGACGAGCCCACCGACGTGCGGATTACCCGGGCGTCCGACGACGCCCGACGCTTCGCCCGCGAGGCGCTCGATGCGGGCGTGGGGCGGATCATCGTGTTCGGGGGCGACGGAACGCTCAACCAGGTTGTGACGGGTCTCTCGGCATCGGACGCGGAGCGGCCCTTCGCCGGCGTGCTCGGTGTGGTTCCCACCGGTACGGCCAACGACTTCGCGACCTGCGCCGGAATCCCGGCCGAGTCGCCGTCGGAGGCCGTGGAGGCCCTCGCCCACTACCGACCCGAGACGCTCGACCTCGGCCGAGTATCTGGTGCCGAGGAGGCGGTGTTTCTCAACGTTGTCACGGCCGGGTTCGGCTCCGAGGTCAGCAGCGAGACGTCGGAGGGGTTGAAGGCCGTGCTGGGGCGCCTGTCTTACCTGGTGGCGGGAATCGCCAGCGCCGGCGAGTTCCAGCCGCGCGAGGCCACGGTCGTAGCCCCGGGGTTCGAGCGACGTCTCGCCTTCTACCTGCTGGCGATCGGCAACGCGCGGTGCGCCGGGGGTGGCATACCGGTCTGCCCCGACGCCGATCCCACGGACGGGTTGTTCGACGTCATGATCATTCCGGTGGGCACGGCGGGGGCGACGGCGGTCGAGATCGTGAAGAAGGGCCTCGAAGGGGCGGGGGATGCAGGAGTGCGGTTTCGGACGCCGTGGCTGGAGATTCGAGGGGACGATCGTTTTCAGGTCAACCTCGACGGCGAGCCCGCGAGCGGCACGGAGTTCCGGTTCGAGATCATGCCTCGCGCCGTGCAAGTCCTCCTTCCCCCCGATTCACCCTACCGGGCTACTGCTTCGTCACCGACATCAGCCCGGAGCGAATAGGCGCCCAGAGCCGCATGAAGAACGAGGCGTCGGCACGGGCCACGTGTTCGACCGGACCCGGCTTCACGCCATCTTCGTCGTCGGCAGCGGGCATGTTGTCGCTGCGCAGCACGAAGGTGTTCGCGACGAACGACTTGACGTCGGCGATCAACCCGCCCTCGCCCGTTCGTCTGTCGACCATTTGCACGTCGAGTCCGCGGTAGGCGACCCATACGGTGCCGCCGGCGATGAGCCCCTCAACGGTGACGTCGTAGCGCAGAGCCTCGAGCCGGCCGCCCTGGATCTCGAGCCCCTCGAGCGGGATCGTGAGCGAGTTGAGCCTGGTGAGGTCGATGGAGCCGACCCGGCCCTGCGTCCGCATGGCGAAACGATCGTCGTCGAGCGGCAACTCTACGCGGATCTCCGCCGGTGCGCCGAACAGACGAAACGTCGCATCGAGGACCATCGGCGGCGCGCCGTCGGCGTTGGAGATGCCCGAGATTCGGCCCACCACGTCGTCGAACCTGATCGTACCGGCTGCGGTGCCTTCCCGGGCGGGCAGGTCACGGTACTCGATGCCGCCCCGCGCGAGCAGGGAGTCGACGTCGAGGCGGCCGTCGAAGGAACGGACGATCTCGTGTGGCAGCCAGGGGTTCGCCGGGCCGTCCGGAACGCGGCGGTTCGTTAGAACGTCGATGCCGAACGAGTCGATCTGGATGGCTCGCGCCGCCATGCCCTCGCGCGGCCACAGATCGAAGTCGAAGCCCCGGGCTTCGACGCGCGGTAGCCGGGCACGAATCCGGTCCTCGCGGACATCGAGTCGGTCGAAGAACTCCGCATCGGGGGCCGTCGGCTCGAACCGGAAGCCGAAGAGCCTGAAGGTCGAGTCCGCTACCACGGCCTGCATCGAATCTGAGACGACCTGGGTCAGACCGTCGGTGCGAACCCGGCGGAACGGGCCCGTCCGCCATGAGATGCCGGAGCGGGAACCGGTCAGCCGCCCAGCGCGATCGAACGTGACGTCGCGGCCCTCGACCTCGAAATCGCGTACGAGCACGAGCAGAGGGCCCTCGGCTTCGCCGGGACGCCAGGCCAGCGCCGTCCCGTGCTCGATCCGCAGGTCGCGGAGCCGCAGCGCGTCCCCTGCTTCACGTCCCTCGACATCGTGGCGGGCACTCACGGAATCGCGCCGCGGGTGGAAGTAGAACAGCGGCCGCTCGACGTCCAGCCGGCCGACCTCGATCGCCCGGCCGCGCCCGTATCCGAACAGGGGCAGTCCGGTGGCGACGACGCGGTCGGCCACGAAGGTGCCCCGATCGGCGCGACTGACGACCAGGTCGGAGACCTCGACCCGACGCGCAAACAGACTGAACGTCGCTTCGCCGATCGCGACGTCGACCGCCTCGCCGCCGAATTCCGTCGCCAGGCGCTCGCGCACGTAGTCGCCGTCCACGAGGCGTACGGCGACGAGCTGTGCGGCCAGAGCGGCGACGCCGAGCGAGCCCAGTACGGCGACGACCCACTTCATCGTGGTCGGACTCGGCATGGCGTCCCATGGGGTCGAGGCGAAATGAGGAACGTCATCCATCATAACATAGCCTGTGTGCTTTCCCCCGGCGCTATTGAGGCGAGCAGGCTGCGTCCCTACTCTCGTCTGAATGGATTCCGATTCCGCCGAGCGCGAGTACGTGCGCCTGTTGCGCGCCACCCCCCTACCGGTAGCGATTCACCGGGACGGCCAGTGGCGCTTTCTGAACGATGCGGCGCTCGAGCTGCTGGGAGTCGGATGCGAGGAAGATCTACTGGACCAACCGGTCCTTGACGTGGTGACGGTAGACGATCACGACGAGGCTCTCGAGCGGCGGCGACGCGTCGAGGAGCGTTCCCTGGCGGCGGGGCGGCGGGAGTTTCGCGTCGTCCGTCCCGACGGGAAGATCCTGCACGTCGAGTCCCGAAGCATCCCTGTGACGTTCGAGGGCGAGCCCTCGAGCCTGACGACCGTGCAGGACGTCACCGAGGCCCGCGATGCCCAGCGAGCCCTGGGGCAGAGCGAGGCCAGGGCCCGGGCCGTGGCCGAGACCGCGTCGGATGCGATCATCACGATCGACGCCGACAGCCGAATCGTCTACGCGAACCCGGCGACGCAGCAGGTGTTCGGGTACGAGGCCGACGAGCTGGCCGGGGAGCCGCTCACGCTCCTGATACCCGAGCGACTGCACGCGCAACACCTCGAGTCTACGGTCCTGACCGGCACGCACCGGAGCGGTGCCGCGATTCAAATCGAAGTGTCGTTCAGCGCATACGAAATCGACGAGGAGCGCTTCTTCACCGGGATCATCCGCGACGTCACCGAGCGCGAACACTCGCGGCGCCGCCTCGAGGAGACCGAACAACGATACCGCCAGTTGTTCGAGGACTCGCTCGATGCCGTATACGTCACCGACGCCGACGGGGCGATCGTCGAGATGAATCCAGCGGGTCTCGAGCTGTTCGGCTACGCACCCGAGGACATCGGGGGCATCAGGGCGCACGAGTTCTACGCCGATCCCGCCGATCGCCTGCGATTCCAACGGGCGATCGCCCGGCGCGGCAACGTGGCCGGCTATGAAGAAAGGCTGCGCCGGAAGAATGGCGAGCTGTTCGACGCGCTGATCACGGCGACGGCCGATCGGGGTCCCGACGGAAGGGTCCGCGGTTACAAGGGCATCATCCGCGACATCACCGAGCGCAAGGAGTTCGAGGATCAGCTCGAGCGTCGGGCGCTGCACGACCCGCTGACCGAGCTCCCCAACCGCGCGCTGTTCTGGGACCGGCTCGAGAACGCGATCGGCCGCGCGGCGCGACACGGCGAGGCGCTGGCCGTGCTGTTCATGGATCTCGATCGGTTCAAGGTGATCAACGACGGGTTCGGCCACATCGCGGGGGATCGGCTGCTGGCCGCCGTCGCGAGCCGCCTCCAGGCGGCCGTTCGCTACCCCGACACCGTCGCTCGATTCGGAGGCGACGAGTTCATCGTGCTCATCGAAAGCCTCACCGACCCGGAAGAGCTTCGACGAATCGCCGATCGCATCGTCGAGGTGTTCAAGGTGCCGTTTACGTTGTCGGGCCAGCAGGTGCATGTATCCACGAGCGTCGGCATGACCCTGTCATGGGCCGGAAGAGTCGGCGACGAAGTCGGTCGCGAGTGGGGCGAGGAGCTCGTGCGGCGGGCCGACCGTGCCATGTATCGTGCCAAAACAAAGCCGGGCACGGGCGTCGTCCTGTACGATCCGGAGCTCGACGAGGAGCGGCGCGATGCCATGCATCGCGAGACAGAGCTCCGTCAGGCCATCGACAGCCCCCAGTTCGTGCTGCACTACCAGCCGATCGTGCGACTGGACGAGGGTCGCATCGTGGCCGTCGAGGCCCTGGCCCGCTGGGAGCATCCGGAGCGCGGGATGCTGGATCCCGGCCACTTCCTCGCCCTCGCCGAGGAGACCGGTCTGATCGTACCGCTGGGTGAATTGCTTCTCGAAACCGCCTGCCTTCAGGTGGCGGCATGGAATCGAGGTGTGGCCAGCGAACGACCCCTCTTCCTTCATCTGAATGTCTCGCCCCGTCAGTTCGAGGCCCCCGGGTTCGTCTCGATGCTCGTGGATATCCTCGATCGAACGGGTCTCGAACGCCGACTCGTCGAGCTCGAGATCACCGAGCACCTCGTGTTTCATTACCGTGAGCGCACGACGGAGCTGCAGGAGCTGGGTGTCGGAATCTCGGTGGACGATTTCGGCACGGGCTACTCGTCGCTCAGCTACGTAAAGCACCTCGCCGCCGATGTGCTCAAGATCGACCAGGACTTCGTCCGCGGTATCGATACCGACATCCGTGACCGCGCGATCGTAAAGATGATTCTCAGCCTGGCCGAGACCCTCGAGCTCGACGTCGTGGCCGAGGGCATCGAGACGGCGGCCCAACTCGAGCATCTGCGTGAGCTGGGGTGCGGATGGGGCCAGGGATACTTCTTCGCGCATCCGCAGGCGGCCGAAGACTGCACGCGCCTGCTCGAGGCGGATCCACGGTGGTGACGGTTCGGCCCGTATTTACTATCTGGTCGGCACGCTGACGAGCCTGCTCGTCGCCATTTTGATCGGGCTCGGGTTGCTGGGGCTCGGCGTCTAAGCCGGGCTGACCTCGGGCAGGCCGAAGAAGTCGACCACGCCCGTCTCGAGCGAATACTCGGCGCCGACGATCAGCAGCTCCCCGCGGCCCACCAGCCGTTCGAGCAGCGCGGAGCCGTGGCGCAGGTGGCCGACGGACGCACGAACATTGGCGCGGACGGCGGCGTGCTCCAGCGCGCGCGGATCGTCGCGGAGTTCGGTCGCGAGGAGCGGTTCCACCGACGGACGGACCCGTTCGACGATCGAGCGCAGGTTGGGGGACTGCGACTCGCTCGGTCGCCGCAACTCGTCGAGCGTGGCCTGCACGGCGCCGCAGCGGGAGTGTCCGAGCACGACGACGAGCGGGGTCCCGAACTTCCCGGCCGCGAACTCGACGCTGCCGACCTGCGACGGAGCCACGACGTTGCCGGCCACGCGGATCACGAACAGGTCGCCGAGCCCCTGATCGAACACGATCTCGGTGGGAACCCGCGAATCGGAGCATCCGAGGATGATCGCGAACGGCGCCTGGCCCTCGACGAGTTCCGCGCGTTCCGACTCGACTCCGGTTCCGTGCCAGGTTCGCTGGCCATCGACGAAGCGGCGGTTGCCCTCGCGCAGGCGCTCGAGCGCTTCGTGACCCGAAATCATGTGAGCCGTGGATCGGAGGATGACATGACCGACGTTACCGGCTGCCCGTCGTCGAGAACAGACTCCCGTGACGATGGCGGTTGATTCGCGCCCGCGGCCGGGACATATTGGATTTAAGGTGAGGGTGCGACCGTATTTTGATGGTTTCACCGCGCATCGCTGGCAGCCGCCGGATCTCATCCCCCCCCGTTCCGCCTGCGGAGCACTTCCGGACTGTCGTGGCGCGTCTCGGCCGAGCCGAGTCTCCGGAGCTGATTCCAGAAGGGGGTGGCGACGATGTTCTTTCCTTCCTCGCATCCATGGGCCAAAGGGGAAACCCTCGGCCAGCACCTCGAGTCCCGAGGCGTCGATCGACGCGAATTCCTGAAGTTCTGTGGCGAGATGACCGCCGTACTCGGACTGAGCAGCCTCCTCACACCGAAGGTCGCGAAGGCTCTGCAGGAGCTACGCCGCCCGAGCGTGATCTGGCTCCAGCTCCAGGAGTGCACCGGCTGCGTCGAGAGCGCGCTCCGATCGTCGGATCCGACGATCGGCGACCTGATCCTCGACCTGGTGTCGCTCGATTACAACCATACGCTGATGGCCGCGGCAGGCACGGCTTCTGAAAACGCGCTGCACAGCGCCATGGAGGACAACTTCGGCAACTACCTGCTGGTGGTGACCGGTTCCGTGCCGCTGGAGGAAGACGGGATCTACACGACGATCGGTGGACGGACGGCCCACGAGATCCTCGTGGAAGCGGGCGAGGGCGCCGCGGCCGTGTTCGCCGTAGGAGCCTGTGCGCACTGGGGATCGGTCCAGGCCGCCAACCCCAACCCGACCGGGGCCGTCGGCGTCGACGCGATCATCAAGGACAAGCCGGTCGTCAACGTCGCCGGGTGCCCGCCGATCGGAGACGTGATCACGGCGACGCTGGTCCACTACCTGACGTTCGGCCGCCTGCCGCAGATGGACTACGATCGCCGGCCGACCTTCGCCTACGGGGCGCGGATTCACGACCAGTGCCCGCGGCGCGCCAACTTCGACGCGGGCCAGTTCGTGACGGAGTTCGACGACGAGGCGGCGCGCAAAGGCTGGTGCCTGTACGAAGTGGGCTGCAAGGGCCCCGCGACCTTCTCGCCGTGCCCGATCTTCATGTGGAACTCGCACACCGACTGGCCGATCGGGGCGGGGCATCCGTGCATCGGCTGCACCGAGCGCGCGTTCTGGGACACGATGACCCCGTTCTACGAACGCTTGCCGGGCGTCACCGGGTTCGGCGTGGAGCGCACCGCCGACACGGTCGGGCTCGCCCTCGCCGCCGGCGCGACCGCCGGCGTGCTGGCGCATGCGGCGGCCACCGGCGTGCACAGGGTACGGCAAGGCCGCGGCAAGGCGCTGCCCGTCATGAAGAACCCGCCTGCCGATGACTCCTCAGGCGCTTCGAACGGTGCGTCCAACGGCAAGGAGAGCTGACCAATGGCCAAGATCGTCGTCGACCCGATTACGCGCATCGAGGGCCATCTCCGGATCGAAGTCGAGGCGGGCGACGGCCGGATCAACAATGCCTGGGCGTCTTCGACCCAGTTCCGGGGTATCGAGATCGTCATGCAGGGACGCGATCCGCGTGATGCGTGGGCGTTCGCGCAGCGAATCTGCGGTGTGTGCACGGTCGTGCACGCGATCGCGTCCTGCCGCGCCGTCGAGGATGCGCTCGGGATTCAGGTGCCCCCCGCGGGCGCCCTGATCCGGAACATCGTGCACGGGATGCAGACCGTGCAGGACCACGTCATCCACTTCTACCACCTGCACGCGCTCGACTGGGTCGACGTGGTCAGCGCGCTGTCGGCCGACCCCGCGTCGACCGCGAACATCGCGGCGAGCCTCTCGCCGTGGCCGAAGAACTCGGAGACGTATTTCCGTCAGATCAAGGACAGGATCCAGAAGTTCGTCGAGGCGGGCCAGCTCGGCATCTTCACGAACGGCTACTGGGGCCATCCGGCCTACAAGCTGCCGCCCGAGGTCAACCTGCTGGCCGTCGCCCACTACCTCGAGGCGCTCGACTGGCAGCGCGACGTGATCAGGGTGCACACGATCTTCGGGGGCAAGAATCCGCATCCGAACTTCCTCGTCGGTGGGATGGCCTCTGCGATCAACCTCGAGGACACCGGGACGATCAACGCCGAGAGCCTGACGAAGATCGGGGGGATGATCAAGCGGGCCCGCGAGTTCGTCGAGCAGGTGTACTGGCCCGACCTGCTGGCGATCGCGGGATACTACAAGGATTGGGGCGCGATCGGGGGCGGCGTCGGCAATTTCATGGCCGTTGGGGAGTATCCGGACGCGGGCGACTCGACGGACCTCGACTCGCTTTACTTTCCGCGCGGGATCATTCTCGGAAAGGATCTCTCCGAAGTCCATCCCTACGATCAGATGAAGGTGAGAGAGTACATCACCAGCGCCTGGTACGAGTACGAGGGCGGCGACGCGGTGGGCTTGCATCCGTGGGAGGGCGAGACCCGTCCCCGATACACCGGCCCCGAGCCTCCGTGGGAATACCTGCAGGACCACGACAAGTATACGTGGATGAAGGCGCCGCGCTACGAGGGCATGCCCATGGAGGTCGGTCCGCTGGCCCGTATGCTCGTGGCGTACGCGTCGGGTCATGCCGACGTGCAGGGCGTCGTGAACGACGCGCTCGGCCGCCTGGAGGTCGGACCCGAAGTCCTGTTCTCGACCCTGGGGCGCGTGGCGGCGCGCGGCGCCGAGACCGTCCTGTTGGCGCGCCGGCTCGAGAAGTGGTTCGACGACCTGGTGGCGCGCATACGGGCCGGCGACACGGCCACGTTCAACGGCGAGAAGTGGGACCCGAGCACCTGGCCGCAGACCGCCCAGGG
>DATHRZ010000068.1:0-43824 GCA_035464655.1 Gemmatimonadota bacterium | reverse complement strand
ACGGCCGAACCCGCTCAGGACGGTGAGCGCTCCGTCACCCTGCGCCGCGTGGGCGACGAACAGATCGTCATGGTCGCCTATCACATACCGGCCGGATCACACGAGGACTACGCGGCCGTCGACGTGCTGACGCACATCCTCGGCACGCGGCCGGTCGGCCGGTTGTACAGCGCGCTGGTCGAGACCGGACTGGCCGCCAGCACGAGCGCGTTCGATCGCCAGCTCCGCGAACCCGGGCTCCTGATGGCCTACGCGCGAGTGCGCGAGGAAGCGCCCCTCGAGCCGGCCGCCGATTCGCTGATCGCGACGCTCGACGCGATCGCTGACGAGCTCCCGCCGACCGAGGAGGAGGTCGAGCGCGCGAAGACCGAGTACCTGAAGAACATCGAGCTCGCGTTCAACAACCCGCAGGGGATCGCCCTCCAGCTCAGCGAATGGACGTCGATGGGCGACTGGCGGCTGTTCTTCCTGCACCGCGACCGGCTCGAGGACGTGACTCCCGACGCCGTGCGTCGCGTGGCCGCCACCTACCTGATCCCGACCAACCGGACGATGGGCTACTTCTACCCGGTCGACGAGACGCCCGTGCGAGCCGAGGTCCCGCCGCCGCCCGACGTGGCAGCGCTGGTCGCCGACTACCAGGGACGCGAGGCCGTGGACGAGGGGGAGGAGTTCGAGCCGACGCCGTCCAACATCGAGGCGCGCACCGAGCGTCTCACCCTCGACAACGGACTCGAGCTCGCGCTGCTGCCGAAGGAGAGCCGTGGCGACGCCGTCACGATGAGCTTCACCTTCCGCATGGGCACGGAAGACGCATTGCGCGGTCGCGCGCCGGAAGCGCAGTTCGTGGCGGCGATGCTGCGCCGGGGCACCGAGACGCGCACCCGGCAGGACATCGAGGACGAACTCGACCGCCTTCGGGCCCAGCTGTTCTTCGGCGGCGGCCCGACCAGCGTCGGCGGCTCGATTCAGACGATTCGGGAGAGCCTGCCCGCCGTGGTCCGCCTGCTGGCCGAGATGCTGCGGCAGCCGTCGTTCCCCGACGACGAGTTCGCGACGCTCAAGGAAGAGCGCCTCGTGGCGATCGAGAGCCAGATGGCGGAGCCGCAAGCACGGGCTTTCACGGCCTTCCAGCGGCACATGAATCCGTGGCCCGAAGATCATCCCCGCTACGTGCCGACCCTCGAGGAGCAGAAGGAGCGCATCGAGCAGGTGACGCTCGGCGAAGTACGCACGTTCTGGGAGGAGTTCTACGGAGCCCAGGACGGCACGATCAGCATCGTGGGTGACTTCGATCCCGAGGAGATGCGGGTGGTCGTCGAGGAGGAATTCGGGTCGTGGAACGCCGCGCAGCCGTTCGAGCGCATCGAAGATCCCTTCCACGAGGTCTCGGTGGCGGAGGAGGATATCGAGACACCGGACAAGACCAACGCGATGATGATCGCCGTCCAGCCGGTGCAGATGATGGACTCCGACGACGACTACCCGGCCATGGTGCTGGCGGACTACATGCTGGGCGGCGGATTCCTCAACTCCCGGCTCGCGACCCGGATCCGCCAGGAGGAGGGCCTGTCGTACGGCGTGGGGTCGAACTTCGGCGCGCCGGCCCTCGACGACTCGGGGATGTTTCTCACTTACGCGATCTTCGCGCCCGAAAACGCCGACGCCGTGGTGACGGCGTTCCGGGACGTCATCGACGAGGTGCTCGAGGACGGTTTCACGGCCGACGAGATGGAGGCCGCGAAGCGCGGCTGGCTCGACAGTCAGCAGAACCGGCGCGCCAACGACGGTTCGGTAGCCGGCCAGCTCAATTCGCAGCTCTACCTCGACCGGACGTACGACTTCACCGCCGAGCAGGAAGCGGCGATACGCGCCCTGGCGATCGACGAGGTGAACGGTGCCTTCCGACGGTACATCGATCCGGAAGCGATTTCGGTGTTCCGGGCCGGTGACTTCGCCGGCGTCGAGGAGGCGCCGACGAGTTGACTGCACCCATCGAGTGGGAAGATTTCGAGCGCGTCGAAATCCGGGTGGGGACGATCGTCCACGCGGAGGAGTTCCCGCGCGCCCGCAAGCCCCTGTACCGGCTGACCATCGACTTCGGCCCCGACCTCGGGACGCGCCGTTCGGCCGCCGGGCTGCCGCCCCGCTACGGGCTCGACGAGTTGCCCGGCCGACAGGTGCTCGCGGTGCTCAACCTCGGCGTGCGCAACATCGCCGGCTTCGAGTCGGAGTGCCTGACGCTGGGCGTGCCCGACGCCGACGGCGAGCCGATCCTGCTCGAGCCGACCCGAAAGGTGCCCGATGGCGGCCGACTCTTCTAGCGGCAAACCGGGCGTGCCGCCCGGATACGCGGCCCTCGCCCGGGAGGCCGGAGTGTTCGAAGACGAGACTCGGCGGGTCTTCAAGGTGCACGGGGAGCGCGCCCTCCAGGCTCTGAACGGGCTCGTGAGCGCTGATGTCCTGGCCGTGGAAGGCGACTCCGCGTATCCCACGTTGATTTTGACGCCGAAGGGGCGGGTGCTGGCTGACGCCGTCGTCATGCGGCTGGGGGGCGCGACGTGGCTCGACGTTCCGGCTGCCGCCTGGACGGAACTCGAGGAGCATTTCGAACGCTATCTACCACCTCGCTTCGCGAAGCTGGAGCCCTCGGAACTTCGGGTCCTGCGGATCCGGGGACCACTGTCCACCGAGCGGGAGGGGGCCGACCCGGCCCTCGCCTCGCTCGACGGACCGACGTACTCGGCGAAGGCCGGCACGCGCTGGGACATCGGTGAGTTCCGGGGCGGGTTCGCGGTGCGTCCGCCCGAAGGTCTCGACCTCTATCTGCCGTCCGATCAGGCGCACGGACTCGACCTTCCGAAGGTCGGCGAGGCGGCGTGGGAAGTGTTTCGCATCGAGAACGGCGTGCCCGTGTACGGGCGGGACGTGACGACAGACAACCTCCCCCAGGAGACCGGGCTCGTAGCCGAGCGGGTCAGCTTCGAAAAGGGGTGCTACACGGGGCAGGAGGTGCTCGCCCGGATTCACTACCGCGGCAAAGTGAATCGGAACCTGCTCGGCATTCGGGTCGGCGGCCCGTACGTCGGCCCCCCGCTCCATCCCGGCGACGAGCTGCTGGTCGAGGACCGCGTCGTCGGCTCCGTGACATCGGCCGCCGAATCGCCGGTGCACGGCTGGATCGGGCTCGCCTATCTGCGGCGCGAGGTGGAGCCCGGCGACGAGGTGATCGTTCGTCCCGAGGGCCGGGAGACGGACATTCGCGTATATGCCCGCGTCGTGACCCTCCCGTTCGGAACCTGAGCGGTCAGAAGGGCAGCGCCTCCACCGGTCCGCGGCCGTCGGGCATCGGTGGGTCGGCGTTGACGAACGCGCTCGGGATCGTGCGGCAGCCATCCGATCCGCAGCGGTCCGCCACGTCGAAGTGCAGGTGCGGAAACGAGCTCCGGCCCGAATTTCCCGACAGGGCGATCGTGTCGCCCGCCGCGACCGGCTCCCCCTCCTCGACCAGCGCCCCGTCCTGCCGCAGGTGGATGTAGCGCGACACTTCGCCGTCGGGATGGTAGACGATCAGGAAGTTCTCGTCCCCCACGCGGCGCGTGCCGTCGGGGTTCGCGTCACGCACCGTCATCACGACGCCGTCGCGCGCTGCGAGGACCGGCGTGTCGGGTGGCATGCGAAAATCGTAGGCATAGCTGAACCGGCCGCCGTGCGACTCGGCGCCGCAGTTGCCCTGGGTGAGCTCGTACGCCTCGCCGGGCGTGAACGGAAGTACGTAGAGCGCCCTGAGCCCGTGCGCCGGCCCGCAGCCGCCGACGAGCACGGTCTCGACCGGCGGGCGGCCGTCGGCCCTCGGCACCGGTCCCGAGGCGCAGCCGGCGAGCCCCGTGCCCACCGCGAGTCCGGCGAGGCCGACGACGAGCGAACGTCGGGGCGCCACGCGGCTCACGGGACGAGC
Source organism: Gemmatimonadota bacterium (assembly GCA_035464655.1). Taxonomy (GTDB): domain Bacteria; phylum Gemmatimonadota; class Gemmatimonadetes; order Palauibacterales; family Palauibacteraceae; genus JARFPW01. The sequence goes on along the minus strand of DATHRZ010000068.1, from coordinate 39,866 downwards.
AGCACCTTGCCGAAGTTCCTGCGGTCGTGGACGTAGTGGTGGGCCTCGGCCGCCCGCTCGAAGGGGAATATCCGGTCGACGCGGGGCCGCAAACGGCCGGCTTCGTACCAGCCGAGCAGTTCGCCCATCCAGCGTTGCACGTCGTCCGGGCGTCCGCGAAGCTGCTGCAGGTTGACGCCCACCACCGCCCGGCTGTCGCCCAGCAGGCGCATCGGGTTGAGCGTCAGCCACGGAACCCGCAGCAGCGCCTTCAGCATCCCGACGCGTCCGCCCGTCTTCCCCGGCGTGCCGCGCGACATCCCGAAGATCACGAGACGCCCTGTGGGGCACAGGCAGCGGTAGCTCGTCTTCCACGAGTCGCCGCCGAGCGGATCGAGTACGACGTGCACCCCTTCGCCGCCCGTGAGCCGTTCGACTTCTCGCGCGACGTCCAGCGACCGGTAGTCGATGCAGGCGGCGGCGCCCAGCTCGCGCAGGGCGTCGTGCTTCCACGGTGAAGCGGTCCCGTAGACGGTGGCGCCCCGCAGCAGGCAGATGTCGAGCGCCGCCAGGCCGACGCCGCCCCCGGCGTTCTGGACCAGCACCCGTTCGCCCGGGTTCAGCGAGCCCATCACGCACAGCGCCACGTAGGCCGTGAGGTAGGCGACCGGCGCGGCCGCCCCATGTTCGGCCGACATGCCGTCGGGGCGGGCAAACACCTGGTTTTCCGGCACGCAGAGCACGTCGGCGTAGGCGCCGCTTCCCGCGAGGGCGATGACCGGCAGACCGATCCGGTCGCCCGACACTCCCTCGCCCACGGCGTCGATGCGGCCCGCCACTTCGAAACCGACCACCGACGGCAGGGGCGGCGCGCCCGGATACACTCCCATCCGGGCGAGGATGTCGGCGAAGTTCACGCCGACCGCCTCGACGCGTACGCGGACTTCGCCGGCGCCCGGCGAGGGGTCCGGAGACTCGCGCAGTTCGAGGACGTCCGGCCCGCCGTGGCGGGGAATCACGATCTGGCGCATGGCGAACGATGCGTCCCCGAGCCCGAGGTCGCCAGCGCGAGCCCGTCGGCACGCATTCGACCGTCCGACCGTGCTCGTGCGCTTAGCGAACATGTAAAGCGATTGGCCGGGACGCGTCGAGGCGCATATGTTCGGCGTCCGTGCGGAGCGCCCGCACGACGAACTCCGGCCAGGACACCACGCTGAGCGACCTCGGATCGTCGGATCTTCAGACCATCTACCGGTTCATGCTGCTGACCCGGGAGGTCGAAGAGCGTCTCGAAGTTCTGTTCAAGCAGGGACATATCGTGGGCGGCCTCTACCGAAGTCTCGGCCAGGAGGGCACGGCCGTGGCGAGCGCCCTGGCGCTCGAGGACGGCGACTGGCTCGCCCCGTCGATCCGCGACATGGGAGCCCTGTTCGTACGCGGCCTCGACGTCCGCGAGATGCTGCGCCAGTACACGGCCCGTGGCACCTCGCTGTGCGCCGGCAAGGACAACACGACCCACTTCACGGTTCCCGAGCTCGGCCTGCTCGGGCCCGTCAGCCCGCTCGGCACGCAGCTCTGCGTGCTGAACGGCGTCGCGCTCGCCTTCAAGCAGCGCGGCGAACCGCACGTCTGCATGACGTACCAGGGCGACGGCGCGAGCCGCACCGGTTCCTCCCACGAGGGCTTCTGCCTCGCGGCGGCGCTCCACCTGCCGATCGTCACTTTTCTCGAGCACAACCGCTGGGCGTTCGGCACGGCGAGCCGGCGCGAGGCAGCGGTGGACGACTGGCTCGACGCCGCCGCCATGTACGGGGTGCCGTCCGAGTCGGTCGACGGCAACGACGTGCGGGCGGTGTATGCGTCGTCGCGCGCGGCCGTCGACCGGGCCCGCGATGGCGGCGGCCCGACGATCATCGTCGCCGAGACCTATCGCATGCTCGGGCACGCTCAGCACGACGCCCAGAAGTACGTGGCGCCCGAAGAGCTCGACGACTGGCGGACGCGCGATCCGATCGCGCGGCTCGAGCGCGTCCTGCTGGACGAGGAACACGCGACGGCCGAGCGGCTCGACGAGATTCGGACCGGAGTGTCCGACGAGCTCGACGCCGCGGTGGACGACGTACTGGCCGAACCCGATCCCGATCCGGTCGAGGCGCGGACGGGCGTGTATGCCGAGGCCGCCCTCGACGCCCCCGTCCCATGGACCCGCGGCCCCGTGCCCGGCTACGAACGACTGGAGTCAGGCGCGTGAGCGAACTGAAGGAAACGACCTACCTCGAGGCGATCCGGGACGCGATGGCCGAGGAGATGCGCCGCGACGAGCGCGTGTTCATCCTCGGCGAGGACGTAGGCGTGTACGGCGGCGCCTTCAAGATCACCGAGGGCTTTCTGAAGGAGTTCGGGCCCGACCGGGTGATCGACACGCCGATCAGCGAGGCGGCGATCGTCGGCGCGGCGATCGGCGCCGCGCACATGGGCCTGCGCCCGATCGCCGAAATGCAGTTCATCGACTTCATCGCCCCGGCGTTCGACATGATCGTCAACTTCGCCGCAAAGTCGCGCTACCGGACCGGTATCGGCGCTGGCCTGGTGGTTCGCGGACCCTGCGGCGGCGGCGCGCGCTCGGGCCCGTTCCACTCGCAGAACGTCGAATCGTATTTCGCCAACGTGGCCGGCCTGAAGATGGTCGCGCCCGCCACGGTGCGGGACGCCAAAGGGCTTCTCACGGCGGCGGTCCGCGACCCCGATCCCGTGCTGTTCTTCGAGCACAAGTTCCTGTATCGGCGTGTGAAGGAGATGCTGCCCGAGGGCGAGGAAATCGTGGTGCCGCTCGGGAAGGCGCGGCGCCACCGGGAAGGCGACGACCTGACGATCGTCACCTATGGAGCGATGCTGTACAAGTGCGAGGAGGCGGCCGCGGCGATCGAGACCGACGACGGCGCGACGATCGACCTGCTCGACCTGCGCTCGCTGCGTCCGCTCGACACCGAAACGATCGTCGAGAGCGTGCGGCGGACGGGGCGGCTGCTGATCGTGCACGAGGCGGCCGGGTTCGGCGGCTTCGCGGGCGAGATCGCCGCCCAGGTGAACGAGCACGCGTTCGAGTGGCTCGACGCTCCGATCCGTCGCGTCACCGCGATCGACACGCCGGTGCCCTACGCGCCGGCCCTCGAGGACTACTATCTACCGCAGACGGACGACATCACCGCGGCGGCTCGCTGGCTGCTGGCGTACTGACGAAGCTCGGACCCGAACCACAGGAAGGTCGACATGGCCAGGCAAGACGTGATCATGCCCCAGATGGGCGAATCGATCGCCGAAGGCACTCTGACGAAGTGGCTGAAGTCGGAGGGCGATATGGTGGAGCGCGACGAAGATCTGTTCGAGATCTCCACCGACAAGGTCGATGCCGACATTCCATCGCCCGTGGCCGGGAAGCTGGTCGAGATCCTGGTCGAGGAGGGGTCGACCGTCGAGGTGAACACTGTCGTGGCCCGGATCGAGACCGACGCGGACGCCGCGGGTGACGCGGAGGCCGAGCCCGAGGACGAGCCCGAAGCCGAGGCCGCCGAGGACGAAGCCGCCGAGCCGCCGGCAGAGACCGAGGAGGAAGTCGCCGAAGGGGCGGCCGCCGAGACGCCTGTCGAAGCGCCCGCCGCCGAGCCCGACGATGACACCGGCCCGGAGACGCGGGAGGAGCGCATCCGCACCCGGTCGACGCCGGTCGTACGGAAGATCGCCGCCGAGCACGGGGTCGACATCTCGAAGCTCGAGGGCAGCGGGATCAGCGGGCGCGTCACACGCGACGACATCATGGCGCACATCGAGAGCGGCGCGGCGGAGGAAGAGGCCGAAGCGAAGAAGGCCGCTCCCGACAGGGCACCGGCGGAAAAGCCGGCCGCCGCGAAGCCGGCCTCCGCGAAGCCTGGCGCGCCGGGCACGATGCAGGTCCCGATCCACGGCGCCACGCTCGACATCAAGATTCCTTCGGTTCCCGTTCGCGAGGGCGATCGGGTCGAGGACATGAACCGCGTCCGACTCCGCACGATGGAACACATGCTGATGTCGAAGCGCATCTCGGCACACGTGACCTCGGTGAACGAGATCGACTTCGAGCGCGTCGTCAAGCTGCGCCGCAAGCTCAAAGGCCAGTTCGAATCCGAGGGCGTGAAGCTGACCTACGGACCGTTCATCATGAAGGCGGTGGTCGAGGCCCTGCGCGAATACCCGATCCTCAATGCTTCCGTCGACGGCACGAGGATCGTCTATCACAAGGACATCAACATCGGCATCGCCGTCGCGCTCGACGACGGCAAGGCGCTCATCGTCCCGGTACTCAAGGACGCCGACGAACTAAGCCTCAAGGGGCTCGCTACGGGCGCCAACGAACTGGCCGAGAAGGCCCGCACGAAGTCGCTCGACTTCGACGACATCCAGGGCGGCACCTTCACGATCACCAACGTCGGCGTGTTCGGGAACCTGTTCGGCACCCCGATCGTCAATCAGCCGCAGGTCGCCATCCTCGGGACGGGCGTGATCGAGAAGCGCCCGGTCGTGCTACAGGACGACGTGGGCAACGACGTGATCGGCATCCGCCACATGGCGTACTTCGGACTGAGCTACGACCACCGCGTCGTCGACGGCGCGATGGCCGCGTTCTTCCTCAACAAGGTGAAGGACGTGATCGAGAACTTCCCGGAGGAAGGCGTCTAGCGGCGCACGAGTCGAGCGCCGTCGGCCGACTCCGCCCGGCCGGCGCACGGGTCGCTGATCAGCTCCATGGTGATCATCGTGCCGTCGTCCTCGTACGCATAGACGCCCTCCGAGGCGCACAGGACGTCGCCCGTCTGGTCGTCCCAGATGCGGATCTCGCCGCGCGCCGGGTCGACGGCGATCGCGGTGCGGATCGTCGGCTGCCCACCCTGGCTGGCGACGAATTCCCCCGCCGTCCATTCGGCGGTCGCCGGGGCCGGCTGCCCTTCGGTGATCTCCACGCCGCCGAGGTAGAGGTCGTACGCACCGTAGTAGTCTTCCTCCGTCAGCGGCGCGGGTTCGGATTCGATCGTCGCCGCGCGACCGCCGCACGCCGCCGCCGCAAGGCAGATCGCCACGAGCGCGGCGCGGGTGGCGGCGGACTTCCTCTGAAACTCGACTTTCACAAGGGACTCCCGGGTAAGGGTTCGTTGGCTCCCACGAGCGTTGCGCGAGGCCGTGCCGATCCTCCCTACGGACAACCCGGGCGCCCGGTTTCTCGGTTCCGCACCCGGACAGCGTGTAGCAGGCCGGGCGCGGGGCGTCGGGCAACGCCCTACGTTGTCGAATCGTGCGGAACGTGGGGATCGGGGAGGGGGGAACATGTCGCACATTCCAGAGCTGCATCCGGAACGACGTTCCGGCATGGATGTCCGGCGGGATTCCGGCCGGCCGGCCCCGCGCCTCCCGTGGCTCCTCGTCGGCGGCGCGGCCGTCGTCGCGCTCGTGGCGTTCTTCGCGAGCCTGGAGCCCGCGGTCTCCGTCGTCGACCGCGACCTCCTCGTGACCGCGACGGTCCGCCGGGGGCCGATGCTCCGCGAGGTCCATGGCTGGGGCACGCTGGTTCCCGACCGAACACAGCTCGTTCGCGCGAGCGAACCGGGAATCGTCGAGGCCGTCTACGCCATCGAGAACCAGCACGTGCACGCGGGTGACCGCCTGGTGGAGCTGTCGAACTCCGAGATCGAACTCGCGGCCGAGAAGGCATCGCAGAAGTTCGCCGCCGCCCGGGCCGGGATGATTGCGCTGACCCGCGAGCAGGCGGACAGGCGGCTGGCGCTCGAGGCCGCGATCGCCGATTCGCGGAGCGCCCTGCTGACCGCCGAGGACGAGCTCGAGGCGCTGCGCTCCCGCACGCCCGGACAGGTCCGGGAGAGCGAACTCCGCCGGGCCCGGGAGCGGGTCGATGCCCTCGGTGTTCGGCTGAAGGCGGACGAGGAGCGTGTCGCGCTGATCACGTCGTCCATCGAGCAGCAGATGGCGATGCGCCGCGACGAGTTGCGATGGATCGAGTCGATTCTCGACTCCGAGCGCGCCCGACTCGCCGCCCTCACACTGCGCGCCGGCGGCGACGGAATCGTGACGCGTGTCGCGGCGCAACCGGGGAGTCGCGTGGCCGGCGGAGAGGTGTTGGCGGAACTCCAGCTCGCGGACCGAATGAAGGCGCTGATCGACGTATACGCCGACGAGGGAGGCGAAGTGACGCCCGGACAGACGGTCACCCTCGAGGCCGTCGGCGGTCGCATCGACGGGACCGTCGACGCTGTCGAGCCGGCCACCGACCCGCGGCTCCTTCGCGTGGTCGTCGCCCTTTCGGGTGGTGCGCCCGCGCCGTCGGAGGGCGCCCGCGACGTGAAAGCTCGCATCAATGTCGGGACGCTCGACGACGTCGTGTTCGTCGAGCGCCCGGTGTACGCGCGGGCCGACGCCTGGACCACCGTGTTTCGCCTCACGCCCGATTCAGCGGCCGCCAGGCGCGTGAAGATCCGGCTCGGACGCGGATCGGTTGATCGCATCGAGGTTCTGTCGGGGTTGGAACCGGGGGATCGTATCGTCGTATCGGACATTTCCGGGTTCGACGATGTGGACGGCTTCGAAATCGAGTGAGCGAATGACGGACGCCACGGCCGCCGACGGCACGCCGCTGATCAAGCTCGACGCCGTGCGCAAGGTGTTTTTCACCGACGAGATCGAAACTCACGCCCTGTCCGACGTACACCTCGAGGTCGCGCGAGGAGAGTTCGTCGAAGTGAGGGGCCCCTCGGGATGCGGGAAGTCTACGCTCCTCGCGGTGATCGGGCTGCTCGACGAGCCGACCGAGGGAGAGTACTGGTTCGACGGCCTTCCGATCTCCCGGACCCGCGCGTCCGAACGGGCGCGACTTCGCAACCTGCACATCGGCTTCATCTTCCAGGCGTTCAACCTGATCGGCGACCTGACGGTGCTCGAGAACGTCGAGCTGCCCCTCGGCTACCGCGGTCTCTCCCCCGCCGAGTCACGGCGCCGGTCGCTCGAGGCGCTGGAGCAGGTCGGAATGTCGCATCGCGTGGACCACTATCCGGGCCAGCTATCGGGCGGTCAGCAACAACGGGTCGCCGCCGCGCGCGCCGTGGCGGGCGATCCGTTGATCCTCCTGGCCGACGAGCCGACGGGAAACCTCGATTCGACGAACGGCGAGGCGGTGATGGGACTCCTGCGGAAGCTTCATCAGAGCGGAACGACGGTGCTCATGGTCACCCACGATCCCCGCTACTCCCCTTATGCCGAGCGCACCGTGCACCTGTTCGACGGCCGGATCGTGGAAGAGGGCGTGGCCCTGCGGCAGGCCGCCGAGCAGGCGCTGAGGCGGGCCCGATGAGCGGCGGCCGGGCGTCGACCGAAACGCAGGAGGACCGACGGCCCTGCATTCTCGTGGCCGACGACCAGCAGGACGTGCTCGCGGCGCTGAAGCTGCTGCTCAAGTCCGAGGGATACGAGACGCGCACGGCCACGTCGCCGGCCGAAGTCGTCGAGCGCGTGCAGTCCGACGACTTCGACGCGCTGCTGCTCGATCTCAACTACACGCGCGACACGACGTCGGGCCAGGAGGGCCTCGAGCTGCTGCCCCGCCTCCAGTCGCTCGACGGCACGCTTCCGATCATCGTGATGACGGCGTGGGGCAGCATCGAGAGCGCCGTCGAGGCGATGCGTCGCGGCGCCAGGGACTACGTCGAGAAGCCGTGGGACAACGAGCGTCTGCTCGCCACGGTACGCAGCCAGCTCGAGCTCGGCCGCGCGGTACGTCGGGCCCGGTTGCTCGAGGCGGAGAACGAACTGCTCCGCACCGACGCCGACGTTCCACGGATGATCGCCGAATCGCGGACGATGCGACCGGTTCTCCGGCTGATCGAGAAGGTCGGGCCCTCCGACGCGAACGTGCTGATCACGGGCGAACCCGGAACGGGCAAGGAAGTCGTCGCCCGCTGGCTGCACGCGACGTCGGCCCGGGCGGAGCGTCCGCTGATCACCGTCAACACGGGCGGCCTGTCGGAAGGGGTGTTCGAGAGCGAGGTGTTCGGCCACGTGAAGGGCGCGTTCACCGACGCGCGCAGCGACCGGGTCGGCTACTTCGAGGTCGCGCACGGCGGCACCCTGTTCCTCGACGAGATCGGCAACGTGCCGATGGCCCAGCAGGCCAAACTGCTGCGCGTCCTGGAAACCGGAGAACTGCAGCGGGTCGGATCCTCGAAGACACGCCAGGTCGACGTTCGGATTCTCACTGCCACGAACTCCAGGCTCGACCGGGCGGTGGCCGAGGGCAGGTTTCGAGAAGACCTGTTCTATCGGCTGAATACGGTGGAGGTGTGCGTTCCTCCCCTGCGTGAGCGTCGCGAGGACATCCCCCTGCTGGCCATGCACTTCCTGGCCACGAGCGGATGCAAGTACGGACGGCCGGACCTCGAACTGTCGAGTGCAGCTCTGGACGCAATGTATCGCCACTCTTGGCCGGGAAACGTGCGCGAGTTGCGCCACGCGATCGAGCGGGCGGTGCTGCTGGCCGACGGGCGCTCGATCGAGGTCGAGCACCTCGGACTTCGGCAGGCGCCGGAGGGCTCGCTTCGCCTCGAGGACGTCGAGCTCGACGAGGCCGAGCGGATCCTCATCCGGAAGGCGCTGGCGCGGAACCAGGGGAACGTGAGCCGCACCGCCGAGGACCTCGGCCTCAGCCGCAGCGCACTGTATCGGCGCCTCAAGCGCCACGGGCTCCAGGCCTGACGGGCACGTGACGAAACGGCCGGGCCCGGTGCGACGTCTGCGTCGGAAGATGACCTATCAGCGGCTGATTCCGCTCCTCGCCCTGTCGGCCGGTCTTCCGGCCGTCGTCCTCTCGCTCGTCCTGCTGTGGACCGGCGACTTCACGCCGCGCACGCGCTGGACCCTGGGGTCCGCGGTTCTGCTCACGTGGGGCGGGTGCCTGTTCGCGTTGCGCGAACGCCTGATCCGTCCGCTGCACGCGGTGTCGAACATGCTGCAGGCTCTGCGGGAGGGCGATTATTCGCTCCGAACCCGGACGCCCGACCGGCGGGATGCCCTGGGCCTCATCCTGCACGAGCTGAACGAGCTCACCGCGACGTTTCACGATCAGCGACTCGACGCCCTCGAGGCCTCGAACCTCCTCACCCGGGTGCTGGCCGTGATCGACGTGGCGTTGTTCGCGTTCGACGACGATGATCGCCTCCGGCTGCTCAACCGGGCCGGCGAGAGCCTGCTCGGCAAACCGCAGATCGAACTCGTGGGCCGGACGGCCGAGGAGCTAGGGCTCGCCGCCTGTCTGTCGGGCGACACGCCGCGGGTGATGGACTTCGCCGTCGCCCGCGGGTTCGGACGCTGGGAGCTTCGTCGTCGCACCTTTCGCTGGGACGGGCGTCCGCACCGCCTCGTCGTGCTCGCCGACCTCAGCCAGGTGCTGCGCGAGGAGGAGCGCATCGCCTGGCAACGGCTGATTCGCGTGCTGGGCCACGAGATCAACAACTCGCTGACCCCGATCAAGTCGATTGCCGAAAGCCTGTCGACGATGCTCGAACGCGTGGACGGTTCGACCCGGGACGAAGTCGAGATGCGCGACGACATGCGCGAGGGATTGCGGGTGATCGGCGGCCGGTCGGAAGCGCTGGGCCGGTTCATGTCGTCCTATGCCAGGCTTGCCAGGCTGCCGGCGCCCGCTCATGTCGACCTGCGGGTCGACGACTGGATCCACCGTGTCGCGGCCCTCGAACCACGCGTGCCGGTCGATGTCGAGCCCGGGCCCGACGTGACGATCCGGGCAGACGGAGATCAGCTCGATCAGTTGCTGATCAACCTGGTCGAGAACGCCGCCGACGCGTCTCTCGAGACCGGGGGCGGCATCCGCCTCCGCTGGTTCGAGCACGACGGATTCCTGGAGGTGGAGGTGGAGGACGACGGACCGGGACTGGCGCAGACGGCCAACCTGTTCGTGCCGTTCTTTACGACCAAGCCGACGGGGTCGGGTATCGGGCTGGCGCTCGGACGGCAGATCGCCGAAGCCCACGGCGGCAGCCTCGTGCTCGAGAACCGCGCCGGGGCGCGCGGCTGCGTGGCCCGCGTTCGTCTGCCGACCGACCCGGTCAGCGCCGCTTGAGCGCGTTGAACAGCAGGGGCCACGTCGCCATCGACTGACCGCGATATTGCGGCGGAAACCCGAACAGCACGACGCGCCCCGCTCCACGGCGCACCTCTATGAGTGCGGACCGTCCGGCGATCCACGACTCGCCGACGACTCGGCCACTCAGGGTGACGGGCATGCCCCCGTATCGGGCATGAACCGAAACGTCGCCGTCGTCCGAACCTCGGAACGCGGCTCCGTCGAGCAGGAAGGCCGACGTTCGGGGAGCGAGGCTCCTGCCGAGCGTCGTGGTCGTGTCGATCTCGAGCGCGACCTGCGCCCCGGGCCCGGAGAACTCCGCTGCCGGAAGGTTGGCCAGGACGTTCTCCACGGGGAGCTCGAGCGCGTCGATCACGAAATCGACCGACGCGCCCCAGGCGACGAGGGTACCCCCTCCGTCGACGAAGGCCTGAAGGTTCGCGACGTGTCGCGCGCCGAGTCCGCCGGCGTACCGCGGCGGCACGTCCGCCGCCGAGCGCCCGTCCCGCAGGTGGGCGCCCGGAATCGACGGGATCGCGACGGCCGTGAACTCGCGCAGCAGACCGCCGCTCGCAATATCGTCGTTGGTCAGCGAGGCGTAGGGCACGGCGTAGTTGTCGAACAGCCAGCGCGTCCAGCCTTCATCGGGCGTCGGGATCCACGGGCGGTAGAGCCCCACCATCACTGATCGTTCGCCCGACAGCCCCTCGATGTGTCGAGACGGCGCCGGCGGGGAAGCCTTCAGAAGGTCACCCGTCGCCTCCGGTGCCTCGTACGCGGGCACCGCGTCGACGCCGAGAAGGAGCGGGAGGTTGTGTGCCGTCACGTCGTACGGCGGGACCGATGATCCACGCCGCTCCGGATAGGGCTGGGGGGCGAGCAAGGCCTGGCCGAACGCGGCATACGGCTGGTGCATGTCGATCACGTACGAGCCGGCTTCGAACCTTCGACCGTTCAGCTCGAACGCCTCGTCGGTACGCCGGAGCTCCACCCCCGCCGTGAGCAGGATGCGCACGAGCTCCGCCACGGCCGCCGCGTCGAGACCGGCCGCCGCGTCTCGCCCGGGCGATGCCGGGATCACCCAGGCCTCCGGCCACGAATCCCAGCCGGCTACTGCCCGACGGCCGACGGCCGCGAAATTCCCCAGCCAGACCTCGCGCTCGGCGGCGGCGATGCCGAGCATCGCCAGGGCGCCGGTCTCCATGTAGTCGACGATGTCGCGCAGCGTCCATCGACCGCCGGGCCATGGAACCGGATGATTCCACGAACTGGCGCGTGGATCGAGACCGGCGGTCGGCACGAGATCCTCGGGGCCGAGCTCGATGGGCGCGGCGAGCCGCGCCGAGGCGGTCTCGCTCAGGATGCGGACGCCCGCGTGATAGTGCGCGTACGATCGCGAGGGCGACCAGGCGTCGTAGCGCGCGGCAACCGAGACGCCCGACTTCCCCTCCTCGAGCATCGTCCACTGAGTGCGCGTACCGAGCGACGTGGCGGCGGCGATAAGCAGGGGATCGATGTTCGGTTCGACCGGATCGAGCCAGGGCGGCACGAAATAGCGCGCCCCGGTCGCTTCGTGCTGGTGCATGTCGTGATGGATCTGCGGGAACCATACCTGGTGCACGCGTTCCACCAGCAGACGGGTCTCTTTCTGGGTGAAGGCGTACCAGTCGCGGTTCAGGTCGTGCCCGACGTAGTGGTGGTACAGGAAGGGCGGCTCGGAACCGAGCCAGGGCGTGCCGACCGTCGACTCGTACCACTCCTTCACCGGATCGATCCCATCGGGGTTCAGCGCGGGCACGATGAGGACGATCACTTCCCGGCGAATCCGACCGGCCTGAGGCGACGTCGACGAGGCCAGGTGGTGCGCGAGCCGCATCGCCGTGATCGGGCCGCCGACCTCCGTAGAGTGCACCCCGGCCGTGACGAGGGCGACCAGCCGCCCACGACGGATCAGCGCCGCTCGCTCCTCGTCCGACTCGATCCGCCGCGGATCGGCGAGTCGACGCTGTACTTCGCGAAGCTCGTCGAGACGGTCGAGGTTCGTCTCGTCGCTCACCGTGGCGACGATGAGCGGCGCGTCCAGCGTAGTCCGGCCGATCGTGTCGAGTCGCACGCGCGGGCTCGCGACGGCCAGCGCCTCGAAGTAGCTCGTGATCTCGCCCCAGCCGGGCAGCCGTTCGCTGACGACGGGGTCGTAGCCGAGTACGTCGGACGGGGCGGGAACCGGCTGCGCCGCCAGGCCCGCCGGCGGTGCGGCGGGGACGGCGAGGACGGCGAGGGCGACGATCTTCGAGAGCGCCCCGGCAGACAGCGCCGCGAGGCCGCGCGACTCAGACATCGAGCAATTCCGGCAGGTCGGCCAGCGAGTCGATTACCCGGTGCGGACGCTCGTCCGGCGGCAGCGAGGACCGGCGGGACGACGCGAACTTTCCAGTCCGTACCTGGATGGACACGAGGCCCGCCGCCCGCGCTCCGGCCACGTCGCTCTCCACGTCGTCGCCCACCACGGCCAGCCGGTCGAGTGCGACACCCGTACGGGCGGCGGCCGTGCGGAAGAACGCCGCCGAAGGCTTGCCTACGAGGGTCGCCTCTACCCGCGCCGCGTACTCGAGCGCCGCTACGAACGGACCTGCGTCGAGCACCGGACCGTCCTCGGGCAGCCAAAAGCGGTTTCGGTGCACGGCTACGAGGCCGGCCCCACCGCGGAGGGAACGGAAGGCAGCGTTGAGCCGCTCGAAGGTGAACCCGGCCCCGAGATCGCCGACGAGCACCATCTCCGGTTCTTCCGTCGTGATCTCGAACCCGGTGAAGTCGTCGTGCGTGGACTCCGGCAGCAACAGCTGCACGCGCCGGACACCTTGCTCCGCGAGCCACTCGGACGCCGCGACAGGCGCGGAGAACACCTCCTCGGCACCGACCTCGAGCCCCATCGCCCGCAGCGAGTCGATGATGTCGCGACGCGACTTGCGGCTCGTGTTCGTCGTGAACAGAAGAGGTACGCCGGCGCCACGGAGCCGCTCGACGGCCGCCGCCGCTCCCGCGATCAACTCGTTCCCCTGGTAAACCGTTCCATCGAGATCGATCAGGATCCCGGCGACGTCGAGGCTCGAAATGGCCGCTCCTCTCCCGGTATTCCGGTTCTCTGGTCGGGCTCTGCCTTGCCACCCGGCGAAGTGCGCTGCAAGCTTGGCTCCACCGTGCCGTTCGGCGGCGTACCGCGTCCGCCCGGAGAAGGTAGAGCGGAGCGACGAGGCATCCAACCATTTCACGTCCGAAGGCGGAGGCCATGCCGCGACTTTCCCCGTTCATCGCCCTTCGCTACCGGCCCGAAGGCGGCGACCCGTCCGACCTGATTGCGCCCCCCTACGACGTGATCGATGCGCAGATGGCCGCCGAGCTCCGACGGCGCAGTCCGCACAACGCCGTACATCTCGTACTGCCGGAGGGCGACGGCGACGAGCGCTACGAGGCGGCGGCCACACGGCTCGCGACGTGGCTGCGCGAGGGCGTGGTCGCGCCCGACGACGCGGCGGCCGTTCACGTCTACCGGCAACGTTACGCGGCGGAAGACGGCCCGCGCGTGCGCCTCGCCCTGTTCGGGGCGCTCGAGCTCGAGACCCTCGGCAACGGAGTCCTCCCGCATGAGCGAACCCATGCCGAGCCCCGAGCGGATCGCCTCGCGCTCACCCTGGCCACGCGCACGCAACTCTCACCGGTCTTCCTGCTGGCGCGCGACCCCGAAGCGGCGCTCCTCGACGCGCTGCGCCTGATCGTCGGTGCGCCTCCGTCGCTCGAGGCGACGACGCCCGACGGCGTCGAGCATACGATGTGGGCGATCGACGAACAGGGTTCGGCGGCCGTCCTCTGTGCCCTCGCGGGGCGGCATCCGCTGCTGATCGCCGACGGACACCATCGGTACGAGACGGCACTCGAGGTGTCGCGGCGCCTCGGCGCAGACGCGGCGGGTTCGGTGCTCGCCTGCGTCGTGAGCGCGCACGACCCCGGGCTCGTCGTGCAACCGACGCACCGAACGCTGACGAGCGTCGACGTCGAGGGAGCCGACTCGCTCGCGGCGGCGCTCGAGCGGCATTTCGTCGTCGAGCCGCTGGGCTCGCTAGATCCGGCGGTGGCCGAACGCGAAGCGGCGACCGACCCCGCCGGCATGGTCGTCGTGGGCGCCTTGCCCGGCGGGGCGCTTCGGCTGTCCGCCCGCGTGGGCGGTGGCGAGCAAGCCGGCGCAGAAGCCGCGGATCTGATCGCCGCCGTGCAGTTCGACCGGCACGTGGTGCGCGACCTTCTCCGCACCGACGCCGACACCGCGGCCCACCAGGGGCTGCTGGAGTATCACCGCGACGCCGACGAGGCCGTGCGGCGGGCCGGCGCGTCGGGAGCCGCGTTTCTCTTACCTCCGGTCAGCCTCGACGCCGTGTGGGACGCCGCGGCGGCGGGTGTCCGGCTCCCCCCGAAATCGACCTACTTCGAACCGAAGATCCCGTCGGGCCTGCTGTTCCGTCCCCTCCGATAGCCCGGCCGCAGGCCGCTAACCGGCGAACAGGTCGAGCGACTCGACGCTCATGCCGGCCACGCGGCGGAAGGCGGAACGCTGCGTCAGGTACAGGTCCGCCTGCTCCGACAGCGCCGTCGCGATGTGCACCGCCCGCTCGGTGCTTCCGCCGAGCTGCGCCCGGACCTGCGACGCCTGGCGAGCGATGGCGGGCGTGACGTCGATCACGTCGAGTCCGGGTATCGTCGTCAGGTAGCGCTCGGCCGTCGCGGCGGTCTCGGCCTCCCCTCGTCGGTACGCTTCGACGAGAAGCTGGTAGATGGACAGCGCCGACGTGCATCCGCTGAGACGTCCGTCGGCGAGCAGGTCGAGCACCGTGCGGGTCAGGGGCGTGAAGCGGGTGTTGCCCGCGAGATGCAGCGCCAGAACACTGGCGTCGACGTGCACGCGCCCGACCCCGGCGAGGACGTCGCGGAGCCCCGCCACGTCACTCACATCGGGCCTCCGGCCAAAGCTCCTCGTCGTCGGCCCGCTGGAGCATCCCCTCCAGCCTTTCCACGGGATTCTCCGCTGCCTTCCGCATCTCGATCACCCCGTCGTCGCGCACGGTGACGAGGAGCCGCTGGCCCGACTTCAGCTCGAGCGCGTCCCGGGCCGCCTTCGGCACGACGATCTGATTCTTGCTGCTGATCTTCACGGATGTCGCCATGGCGCCGGATCCTCCCGCGGTCGTCGACTCGCTTTACCTGTACGCTTATCGAACTTTACGCGGGCGCCGAGCATGGGGAAAGAGGGTGTCGCCGCGCTTCCTTCAGAGGATCAGGTAGATGAACGCGGCGTATCCAGCGAGCAGAACCCCGCCTTCGAACCGCGACACCTCGGAGCCGCTCATCGAGAGCGGGACGAGCGCGAGGCAGAACACGAGGGCGGGGACGACTTCGGCGATCACGGTGAAGGGCGAGATGCGCAACGGGGCGGTCGTGGCCGCGACGCCGAGGACGAGGCCGAGGTTGAAGATGTTCGATCCGACGATGTTGCCCATCGCGATGTCCCCCATTCCCCGTACGGCGGCGCTGACCGTGGTGGCGAGTTCCGGCACCGAGGTCCCGACGGCGACGAGCGTCGCCCCGATGACCTCCTCCGGAATATCGAGCATCCTGGCGAGGGCGACCGCGGCGTCGACGAGCCAGGTCGCACCCAGCAGCAGGAGAGCGAGTCCGAAGGCGAGACGAATCCAGTTCACGTACTGACGACCCGCCGCGACGGCCTTCTGCTTCGCCTCTTCGATCAGCGAGTCGGTCAGGACGTCGCCCGTTGCCCCCCAGCGGTGCAGGAAGGTGAGGTAGACGACGAACACGCCGACCAGCAACAGTCCGTCGATCCGTCCGATCTCTCCGTTGATGGAGAAGATCACCACCAGGAACAGAAGCAGTACGAGCAGCGGCGTCTCGCGCTGGAGCAACCGCTCCTGGACGACGAGAGGCGAGACGATCGCCCCGAGGCCGACGATCAGCCCCACGTTGGCCACCGTCGAACCCATCACGTTCCCGACCGCCAGTCCGGCCCGACCCTGAACGGCCGCCGTCGTCGAGACCACCAGCTCCGGGGCCGACGTCCCGAAGGCGACGATGGTCAACCCGACGACGAGCGGACTGACGCCGTGGTGGGCGGCGATGCGCGACGCCCCCGTCACCAGCCAGTCGGCCCCTAGCGACAGGGTCACGAGGCCCACCAGAAACAGCAGGAGATAGAGCGTCACGCTCGACGTCCGGTCGTCAATCAGCCCCCTCTCGCAACCCGTACGGACGGCGAATGTGGACAACGGTGGATAACCGTCCACCAGAAGTCGACTTGGTCAACTTGTTGAATAACAGTGACTTACAGGTAACTACCGGTTCGATCGGGACGCGTCGGAGCCGCTTTGCGACGACTTGTCCGCATCCGCCGCGTTCTTGTCGGAACCGCCGGAATCGCCCGAACCACCGGACGACGACGAGTCCGACGACGAACCGGACGACGACCGAGAACCCGAGGAGGATCGGGTCGTCGCGGAAGCCCCCATGTGGAGCTGGCCGTCCACGTGGCCACCCTCGTCGAGCTTGACCCGACGACTCCGGATATCTCCCTGGACCCGACAACTCGCCTGGAGCTCCACGCGGCTTTCAGCAGTGACGCTACCGTCCACCGTACCGGCGATAATCGCATCCTGCGTGGAGATGTCGCCCTTCACGACACCGTCCTTGCCGACCACCACGCTCTTGCCGGCATTCACGGAGCCTTCGACTTTCCCCTCGACGCGAATCGTACCGTCGCTGGAACAGTCTCCGACGATCTTCATCCCTGGTCCGATGATCGACACCACGTCACCCAGTTCCTTCGGCGCATCCGTGCGGTTTTTCTGCATATCGGAATCGATCCTTTCAAGCTTATGGTAGTGGCATCACAGGCGTTCAGAAACGAACGGTAGCGGGTCGAGGCGTGTCCCGCGCTGGGCGATCTCGAGGTGCAAGTGCGGTGCCGTCGACCGGCCCGTGTTTCCCGACAGCGCAATCACTTCGCCGGCCTCCACGGAATCGCCGGGACTGACGAACGTCCAGGAGTTGTGGGCGTAGAGCGACCGGAAGTCCTCGGCATGCTCGATCTCGACGTAGCGGCCGTACACCTCGTCGTCGCCGGCCTCGACGACGACGCCCGGACCCGCCGATCGCACATAGGAACCCACGGGCACGGCGATGTCCAGTCCCGGGTGAGCGCCCTCCCCGGGAACGGTGTCGCCGAACGACCGCGTGACGAAGCCTGACTCGACCAGCGGCCACATCGTGGGCCGTCCCTGCGCCGGACGCAGCGCCCCGTCGCCACCGCGATCCGTGCGCACCGGGGGAAGCAGCACGTCGCGGGCAGAAGCAGCCACGTCACCGCCCATCACGGCCCGCAGGCGCTCGTAGGCCGATTCGATCTCCTCCATCCGGGCGGCAAGTGCCACGATCTTCGTGTTTTCTTCGGTGAGCGAGTCGATATGCGCGTGGAGTTCGTCGGCCCGGGCGTCGGCCGCCGCCAGGCCAGATCGATAACCGAACCAGAAGACGCCAGCTCCGAGCACCGTGGCAACCACGCCCACCCACGCGGCGATCCTGCGCGCCGACAGGCGAAACCTGCGCGAGGAAGCTTCGCCCTCGCGAGTCATCAGAATCGACCATCGACGATCCGACATGGCGTCAGGCGTCCTCGAACAGTTCTGCCGCGTCGCCCGAGAGCAGGCGCCGCAGGATGCGCTCGAAATCGTCGGCGTCGTGGAAGGGAATGCGGATCTCTCCCTTCTCCCGTCCGCTCAAACGGACCTCGACACCCGTTCCCAGGCTGCGCCCGAGCAGGGTCGCGGCCCGTCGGGCAACGGGATTCTCGGGGCGGCCGGTGCGCCGCCCGGGGTCACCGGTCGTCCCATCCGGCGCGTCTCCGTCGCGCAGCGCGCGGGCCTTGCGTTCGGCCGCCCGCACCGACAGGTCGCCGTCGACGATCTCGCGGGCGAGGCGAAGCTGGTCCGCCTCGGCGGTCAAGGAAAGCACGGCGCGCGCATGACCCGCCGTCAACCGCCCTGACTCCACGAGATCGCGCACGGAACGCGGTAAAGCCAGCAATCGCAACGTATTAGATACTGTTGAGCGATCGCGGCCGACTCGTTCCGCTACCTCCTTCTGCGTGAAGCCGAACCCATCGATGAGCTGCTGGAAGGCCGAGGCTTCCTCGATCGCGTTCAGATCTTCGCGCTGAAGGTTCTCCACCAGGGCGAGCACCAGCATCGCCTCGTCGCTGAGTTCGCGGACGACGGCCGGCACTGTCTCCCACTTCAGATCGCGCAGCGCCCGAAAGCGCCGTTCTCCCGCCACGAGCTCGAAATCGTCGTCGACGCGTCGCACGACGAGGGGTTGCAGCAATCCGTTCTCGGTAATCGAGTCCTTGAGCTCCGACAGGGCCGCGTCGTCGAACTCACGCCGTGGCTGGAACTGGTTCGGTCGGATACGGCGCAGCGGGATGTCACGGACGGGGAACTCCGTCGCGTCCGGTGCCTCCATCGCATCCCCGAGTAGGGCGCCGAGCCCTCTTCCGAGGCGGGATTCGTTCTTAGGCAACGCTCGCCTTTCGTCGTTCGTCCTTGCGGACGATCTCGGCCGCGAGGCTCAGATAGCCGCGGGCACCGGTGGACAGGACGTCGTACAGGGCGATCGGCTGACCGAAACTCGGCGCCTCGGCCAGGCGCACGTTCCGGGGAATCGCCGTTTTGAAGACCTTGGCGCCGAAGTACTCCTCCGCTTCGCCCTTGACCTGCTTCGACAGATTCAGGCGTGAGTCGTACATCGTCAGCAGCACGCCTTCGATGCCGAGCTGCGTATTCATCTTCCGCTGCACGATGCGGACGGTGTTGAGGAGCTGGCTCAGGCCCTCGAGGGCGTAGAACTCGCACTGAATCGGAATCAGGACCGTATCGGCGGCGACGAGGGCGTTCAGGGTCAGCAGTCCGAGCGAGGGCGGGGAATCGATGAGCACGTAGTCATAGTCGTCACGCACGGGCTCGAGAATGCCCCGCAGCACGCGCTCCCGCTTCGGGCGATCGATCAGCTCCAGTTCGGCGCCGGCCAGGTCGCGGCGCGCGGGAATCATGTCGAGCAGCGGGAAGTGAACCGAGGTCCGAATCGCCTCGCGAACGGGGGCACCATCCACCAGGCAATCGTAGAGGTCCGGGCAATCGGGATCGATCGTCACACCGAGCCCGCTCGAGGCGTTGCTCTGCGGGTCCGAATCGACGACGAGCGTGCGCTTTTCCGCGATCGCCAGCGAGGCGCCGAGGTTGATGGCGGTCGTCGTCTTGCCGACGCCGCCTTTCTGGTTGGCTATCGCGATGATGCGGGCCATCTATCCGGTCGAACCCCCTGCTTCGAGTCGCTGCATGCCGCCTGACGGTCGGGAGGCGAATATAGGTTGGGGCCTACGCCTCGCCAAGGAATCAACACGGGGCGGGCGGGCTGCGCGGGCCACGCCCGGGATTCGGTGGAACGCCGGGCGCGTTTCACGTGAAACGCCGATAACTACGGCACGAATCGGGTATGCACGCATCCCCGGCGAGCGATTCCGGCAATGCACGCAGAGGGGAGCCCATCGGTCAGCGCTCGCGCGCGCGCCGGTGCGCGTTTGCGCGTTTGCAGGCGCCTCCGGTGGCTGGCGGGCCGCTCGCCCCGCTCGCCAGCCCCCCGATGCAAAGAAAGAGAGTGTTTCACGTGAAACACCCCCGTCGGCTCGTCAGGCCGGGCTCGACGTCGGACGGCGGCGCAATTCGACCAGCAGGTTCTGGAGGTCCGAGGGCGACACCCCTGGGATACGCCCCGCCTGGCCCAGCGTCCGCGGGCGCACCCGTGCCAGCTTCTGGCGGGCTTCCAGCGACAGCGAGTCGAACGATTCGTACGCTGCATTCTCAGGCAACAACTGCTCCTCGCGCTCGCGGAGTACCCGGGCTCGCTCTCTGTCTCGCTCGATGTAGCCGGAATACTTCATCTCCATCTCCACGACCGTCAGGGCGTCGTCGTCGAACTCGACCTCGCCGAGCGGTCCCTCCGGTCTGACAAGGTCGAGCAGCGCCACCTCGGGTCGCTTCACGAGCCGCTCGAGGCCCTGCGGCTCCGTGAGCGGAGAGCTGGATATCGCCTCGAGGTGGGCGTTCACACCCTCCGGATGCACCGTCGTCCCCCCCACCCAGGCGCGCGCGCCATCAATGTCGTCCAGGTGCCGGCCGAGACGGTCGAGCTGCGGACCGCTCAGCAGCCCGAGGCGCTCGGCAACCGGCCCGAGGCGCTGGAGACAGTTGTCCTGCCGGAGAATCAGCCGAAACTCCGCGCGGGACGTGAACAGCCGATACGGTTCGTCGACCCCGCGCGTCACGAGATCGTCAACCAGCACACCGAGATACGCCTCGTCGCGGGCCGGGATCCAGCTTTCGAGATCGAGCGAGGCGGCGGCGGCGTTGATGCCCGCCACGATGCCCTGTCCGGCCGCCTCCTCGTACCCCGTGGTTCCGTTGATTTGTCCCGCCAGGAACAGGCCGGGCAGGCTTTCGAGTTCGAGACTCGAACGAAGCTGCTCCGGCGGGAAGTAGTCGTACTCGATCGCATAACCCGGCTGCGTCATGCGCACGGCTTCCAGCCCGGCCACGCGGCGCAGCATCTCGCGCTGCACGTCGGGCGGCAGCGAAGTCGACAGGCCGTTCACGTAGAGTTCGCGGGTGTCGAGGCCCTCGGGCTCGAGGAACACCTGGTGGGCCCGTGCGTCGGGAAACTTGACGACCTTGTCCTCGATCGACGGGCAGTAGCGCGGACCGCGGGCAGCCACGGCTCCGCCGTACAGCGCCGATTCGTCGAGGTTCGCCCGCACGAGGTCCTGCACGGGTCCGGTGGCCTGGCCGATCCAGCAGGGGAGGGTCGGCAGCGGACGCGGACCCCCCCAGTGCGAGAAGCGTCGCCCGAACGATTCGCCGTCCTGGCGACGAAACTGCGCGTAATCGACCGTCCGGCCGTCGATGCGGGGCGGCGTGCCCGTCTTGAAGCGGCGCGCCTCGAGCCCGAGGTCCAGAAGCTGGTGCGCGAGATCCACTGACGGCGCGTCTCCGGCTCGCCCGGCGGCCATCCGGCCCTCCCGCCCCATGCGGATGCTGCCACGAAGGAAGGTACCCGCCGTAAGGATCACGGCCCGCGCCGCAAACCTACTACCGTCCGCGCAGGCGACCCCCGTGACCCTGCCGCCGTCCGTCGTCAGCGACGCGACGGTCGCCTGGTAGAGGTCGAGGTTCTCGACCGCTTCGAGGCCCTCGCGCACGGCCCGTGGATAGAGACCGCGATCGCACTGGGCACGCGGAGCGCGTACCGCCGGCCCCCTCGAGCTGTTGAGCATCTTGAAGTGCAGCGTCGTTCGATCGGTCGCCTGTCCCATGAGGCCACCGAGCGCATCCACCTCACGAACGACGGTACCCTTCGCGACGCCGCCGATGGCGGGATTGCACGACATCTGGCCGACGCGCGCCAGGAAAGACGTGACGAGCAGGGTGCGCGCACCGCGCCGCGCCGCGGCGCCCGCCGCCTCGCTGCCCGCATGTCCTCCGCCGATCACGATGACGTCGTATCGCTGCATCGCCCGTGCGCCTCGTTTCCCCAGGGTGAATTCGGCGCCGCACGGACTCGCCCGACGCCCCGGCGCGCAACATACTTACGTCATGGCGAGCGACCAAACCCGAGAGCGGCGAGAGCAGGCAGGCTTCCGCATCCATGGACGCGTCCAGGGCGTGGGGTTTCGCTGGTGGACGCGCCGGACGGCCGGCCAGCTCGGAATCGCCGGCTCCGTTCGTAACCTGCCCGATGGAACGGTCGAGGTGCGGGCGGCCGGACCGGCCGACGCGATGCGCGAGTTCGAATCTCGACTGCGCCGGGGTCCCCGGTCCGCCTCCGTGGAGCGCATCGATCGCTTCGAGGTGGACGACATCTTCACCGCGGAGTTCCGCATTGAACCGTGAGGGCACTTTTTGCGTTTTCTCGTGTAGTACGCTCTCCCATTCGCGTTTTCCACTGCACGAGGATTGTTCATGATAGAGTTGCCCGACGTCGAACGGATGATCGACGCCTTCGCCGGATACGCCACCGGCAAGACTGTGTCCGAGGTGTTGATCGATGATCCGGATACGGCGAACATCGATGATGATTTGTGCGAAGAACGCGTCAAAGGTCACGCGATTGACACGATCGAGCGCCACGGACGCTACGTCGTCGTGCGGTTCCGCTCCGATGTCAGCCTCGTGTTCCACATGGGGTCCGAGGGCGAGATCTTCCTGGAATCGCAGACCACGCCACCCGACGAGAACAGCAAGATTCGCCTGCAGTTCGCCGCCGGACGGGAGCTTCGCTACAGCTCGACCGGCAGCGAGGGCGAGATCCACCTGGTCGAGGGCGAGGACTTCACGGGCCTCGGAACCCTCGAGAATCTCGGGCTCGACCCGCTCAGCGAGGAGTTGACAGCACCGCGGTTCGTCGACCTGGCGCGCACGAAGCCGAAGAGCACGCTCAAGGGAATCCTGCTCAACCAGGAGATCGTGGCGGGGATCGGCAACGAGTACGCCGACGAGATCTGCTTCCAGGCCGGTTATCGTCCCGACCTCAAGGTGAAGGACGTGACCGACGAGCAGCTCAAGCGCATCCACAAGTATCTGCGACGGGTGTTGCGCCGCGCCACGCTGCACTGGCAGGCCGCCCACGCCGATCCGGGCTGGCTGATCAATCGCCGTAAACGCGGCAGTGCCTGCCCGCGCTGTACGAGCACGCTCAAGTCGATGAAGCTCGTCGGACAGAAAACGTACCTCTGTCCGCGCTGTCAGCGCGCCGCCTGAGTCGGTTCGGCCGGCGGAAAATCCGCCGGCCGGCTATTTCCCCACGCAGAAGGTCGAGAACAGGGCGTCCAGCACGTCCTCGTTCGTGACCACGCCGAGAAGCTCCTCCAGGTCGAGCACCGCATCCTGGAGGTGCGTCACGGCGATTTCCGGCGGATGGCCCGCGTTCCAGGCGTGGCGGAAGGCCTCCATCGACGCGCGAGCCCGTTCGAGGGCCCTGGCGTGGCGCCGGCGAGTTACCAGGGGCTGTTCCTCCTGGCCGGCCAGGCCCGCGTAGGCGGCCGACAGCATCGCCTGGCGGAGCGCCTCGAGACCGTCGCCTTCCCGCGCCGAAACCTCCACCTCCGCCCGACGCTCCCCCCCGTCTGGCCGAACAAACACCGAAGTGTCCTCGGGCGCTTCGGGCGGCAGGTCCGCCTTCGTCCGCACCACCAGCACGCGTTCGGCGCCGAACCGACGATCGAGCTCCTCCACGAAGGCTCGTTCGTCGGGGTCGGCCGCGCGACCGCTCTCCACGCATACGAGGGCGAGGTCGGCCCGGTCGAGATAGGCGCGCGCCACCTCGATCCCCATCTCCTCGATGCGCTCGGCCTCCCGACGGAGCCCCGCGGTGTCCACGAGACGAAACGGATAGCCGTCGACGCTCAGCAGCGCCTCGATCGCGTCGCGCGTGGTGCCGGGCTCCTCGGTCACGATCGCCCGTTCCACCCCGAGCAGAGCGTTGAACAGGCTCGATTTCCCGGCGTTGGGACGGCCCGCGATGACGGTGAGCGCGCCCTCGCGCAGCATCTCTCCCTCGGGCGCGTGGCGGAGCAGCGCTTCGATCCGGGCCTCGAGCTCCCGGGTCGCCCGCGCGACGCGCTCGCGCTCGACGGGTCCGTCGTCCTCGTCGGGGAAATCGATGTCGTAAGCGATCAGCGCCTGCAGTTCGATCGCCAGGCTGCGCAATTCTTCGAGCCGCCGCGACAGGCCACGCTCGAGCGCAAACAGGGCCGCGCGCCCCATGCGCACCGAACGGGCGTCGACCAGGTCGAGAGTGGCTTCCGCCTGCACGAGGTCGAGCTTGCCGTTCAGGTACGCCCGGCGGGTGAACTCGCCGCGTTCCGCCGGACGGGCGCCGGCGGCGCACACGGCGTCGAGCAGAAGCGCCGGCACGACCGCGCCGCCGTGGCACGAGATCTCCAGCACGTCCTCCCCGGTATAGGAATCCGGGCCGGGGAACCAGGTGAGCACGGCGCGGTCGAGAGCCGCGCCCGTCTCCGGATGTACGAGCCGCCGGAGGGTGGCC
Source organism: Gemmatimonadota bacterium (assembly GCA_035464655.1). Lineage (GTDB taxonomy): Bacteria > Gemmatimonadota > Gemmatimonadetes > Palauibacterales > Palauibacteraceae > JARFPW01. The sequence continues at coordinate 15,505 of DATHRZ010000068.1, read as the reverse complement.
CGGCGCGGCGCGAGGGGTGCCGGCGATTCCGGGGCGCCGCGCTCCGACGTCTCCGTCGTCAAGGCCGCCGCGATGGCCCCGGCTCGCGGCCCGCTCAGCCGCAACACGGCGACCGCCGCGCGCCCCGGTGCCGTGGCGACGGCCGCGATCGTGTCGGGTCCGGCGGCGGTCATCGGCTCGTCACCGGTCCGTCAACCATACGTCAGCCGCCCCGTCAGCCGCCCCCACCGCGACCCGACGTTCCCCGGCCACCCTTGCCCCGCTTCTTCTCGGTCGGGGTCTCGGCCTCGGATTCGGCGCCGGGCTCCGGCTGGCCCACGCCGGCCGCCTTTCGTTCCCGGGCGATGTAGAGCTGCTGCGGCAACGACGCGACGTTGCTCGTCGTGTAGTACAGGTTCAGCCCCGACGGGAAGTTCGCGAACAGGAAGGTCAGGAAGACGGGCATCCCGTACATCAGCACCTTCATCTGCGTGTTGGTCGTGCTCATGCTCCGCTGCCCGATCCACTGTAGCAGGAACATCGACAGACCCATGACGACCGGGATGATGTACAGGGGGTCTTTGAGCGACAGGTCGGGCAGCCACATGAACGGCACGCCCCGGAACTCGATCGTCCCCTGGAACACGAAGAACAGGGTGAACAGGATGGGCATCGGAACCAGCATCGGCAGGCAGCCGGCCAGCGGATTCACGCCCTCCTCCTTGTACACCCGCATCATCTCCTGCTGCATCTTCTGCGGGTCGTCCTTGTATTTCTCGCGAATCTCCTGGACGACGGGCTGGAGGCGCATCTGGCCGATCTGCGCGCGCATCGACTTCGTGTACAGCGGGAACAGGACGACGCGCATCAACACGCCGAACAGGATCAGCACCCAGCCGTAGGCGAGGTCGAACCGGGTGTGCATCCAGGTCAGGATCGGCATCACGATGGCGACCAGCGGCCGGATGACGGGCTGAAGCCATTGATAGCCGTACGTGTTCACGTCGCGCAGGTCCTGGCCGATCGCGTCCAGGCGGCTGTAGTCCTGCGGCCCCATGTAGACGCCGAACCGGAAGCCGCCGCTGCCGGCCGGCACCGGCATCGACATCGACACGCGCGCCGCGTGCTCGCCCTCGAGGCCGCGCACGCTGGCGCCGCCGAACATCGGCCCTTCGTCCGGAGCGATCGCGCCGGCCAGAAAGTACTTGTTCTTGAACGCCACCCAATGGAACGGGCCACCCTCGGCCGGACGGACCTCGCCGCGGTCCACGTCTTTGAGCGCCACGTTCTGCACATGGCTTTCCTCGCCGTTGGTCACCATGGCGAGCTGACCCAGGTCTTCGTCGCGGTTCTTCTCGTTCGATCGGAGACCGGGCCCGAGGCCGGCCAGCAGGGCGTAGCCCCGACTCTCCAGTCCCTCCACCCGCCCGGTCACGTCGAGGAGGTAGCCGTCGTTGCGGAAGTGGTACGTGACGACGAATCGCGCCGCAGCACCCGGGAACTCGTACACGAAACCGAGCGAGTCGCGCGGCGCGTCGGCCGAGAGCTCGAAGCCCGGACCGGATGGCGTGAACGATCGATCCGCCAGGCGGACCGTGTCGCCGCCGACCACGATTCCGTAGTCGAAGAAGCGGCCGCCCTCGGGCACGAGCTCGACGGGCGCGGCCTCCGGGTCACCGTCGGCGTACGACTCGAAGTTCAGCAGCCGGGCACCTACGATCGAAGCCCCCCGGGTCGAGAACGCGTACTCGTACAGCTCCGAGCGAACGACGATCGTGTCGGCCTCGAGCTCCCGCGCCCCGGTGATGCGCCCGACGGCGTCGGGATCCGCGGTCTCGCCGTCCCCTGCAACCTCGCCGTCTTCCGCCACTCCGTCCGCCTCGAGGACGCCCTCGTCGATCCCGTCAGGGCCGTCGGCGCGCGCCGTATCGGGACGGTCTCCGGCGGTGGCGATCGTGTCGGACACCGGAGGGGCCGGTGGTGGCTGGACCGGCGGAAACAGTGTGTTGACGAGGAAGATGAGGCCGATCGACAGCACGACGGCCAGCAGTACGCGTCTTTCCATTCAGCTATCGGCCCCGTCGACTCGGTCTCGGTTCGATTCTGTCGGTACTGGATCCCACCCCGAGCCGCCGAACGGATGGCATCGGGCCAGCCGCCGCAATGCCAGCCAGCTTCCGCGCCCGGCGCCGTAACGCTCGATCGCGACGCGCGCGTACTCGGAACAGGTGGGCTCGTAGCGGCAGGCCGGCGGGAGCAACGGCGAGATCGCCGCACGATAAAATCGGATCAGTCCGAGGAGCGCCTTCCGTGGCAACGTGGAGATCACGAGGCCCCGTCCAGGCAGGCGGCAAGGTCGGCTCGCAACTCTGCGAAGGATCGCGCGTATGCGCCCGCGCTCGCTCGCACGAGCAGGTCTCGTGGCGCGCCGCGATCACGCTCTTCAGCCAACCAACCGGTGCGAAGGAGCTCGCGCAGGCGACGCCGAAGACGATTGCGCTCCACTATGGTGTGTCCGTGCCTCGGGACGACGACTCCGATGCGGGGCGTACGCCCCGCGCTCACAGGTCGCAGGTAGATATCGAGGGAACCGCAGCGCCGGCGCCTCCCGGCGCGGAACATCGCACGGATCTCGCTCGAGCGCCGCAAGCGAGCGGACCTGGGGAGCGTACGCCGGCGGGTCACGGCGCGAAACGCCGAACCCGGTTCAGCCGCGGTGCTTGCGACGGACCTCGTCGCTCACCGTGAGCGAGTGACGTCCCTTCTTGCGACGCCGGGCCAGGACCTTCCGGCCGGCCTTCGTCTTCATCCGGGCCCGAAAGCCGTGGTCTTTGAGACGCTTCCGGCGACTGGGATTTCTGTATGTCGGCTGCATGCGCTGATTCTCCGTTCGCTGCGAACTCTACCGGCCTTGAACAGCCCGTTACTTTAGGTCATCCGTTCATTTCTGTCAAACTTCCGCGCGCCATTCCGCACCGGATCGCGGGCAAATCGAGCCGCTTCGTTGACTCTGTGGAAAACTTCTCCTAAGATCCGACCCCGCTCGCTCCCGGACCCTGTCAGACCAGGATCACACGACCGCATGGAACTTACGGCTTCGGAAGCCTGGACCTCGATCACCGCCGCCGCGCGAGAGGTCCTCCCGGAGCAGACCGTCCGCACGTGGCTCGCCTCCACCGAGGCCGTCACGCTCGACGAGGACACGCTCGTCGTCGCCGCGGCTACCCGTTTCGCCGTCGAATGGATCGAGGACAAGTACGGCTCGCTGCTGCGCCAGATCGGCGAGCGGGAGTTCGGAGAGTCGTTCTCACTTCGGTTCGAGCATCGCGGACACGGGAATGCCGAGCGCCTCGATTTCCCGGAGCTGGGTGGATCGGAAGCAGGCCAGGCGGCGGACGACTCCGGGGTCACCGCGCCCGAGGGACACGACGCGAGCGCCTCGGGCGACACGCTCGACACACGTTCGGGGGTAGCCGCCACGACCCGCACGCCCGAACAGGCGGCGAAGGCGGCCGGCCTGAATACGCGCTACACCTTCGATCGGTTCGTCGTCGGCAACAACAGCCAGCTCGCCGCCGCCGCTTCCCACGGCGCGGCCGACACCCCCGCCAGGCTCTACAACCCGCTGTTCATCTACGGCGACACGGGGCTCGGAAAGACGCACCTGATGCACGCGGTCGGCAACGAGATCCTGCGCCGAAATCCGGGTGCGCAGATTTCCTACGTGCCGTCCGAGCAGTTCACCAACGAGATGATCTCCGCCATCCAGGGCGGCCGCACGGCCGAGTTTCGAAAGCGGTATCGCCAGATGGACGTCCTTCTCGTCGACGACGTACACTTCCTCGGGAACAAGGAGGCGACGCAGGAGGAGTTCTTCCACACGTTCAACTCGCTGTACGACGCGCATCGCCAGATCGTCGTCACCAGCGACAGGCCGCCGCAAGAAATACCCGGGTTGCAGGAGCGGCTCGTATCCCGGTTCGAGTGGGGCCTGGTCACCGACATCAAGCCGCCCGACTTCGAGACCCGCGTTGCGATCTTGCAGAAGAAGGCCGCCGAGGACGGACTGACGATGGAGGGAGAGGTGATCGACTTCATCGCCCGCAACCGGAAGACGTCGGTCCGCCAGCTCGAGGGTGCGGTCATCAAGCTGCTTGCCTACAGCTCGCTCACCCGACGCGAGATGACGGTCGAGCTGGCCCGTGAAGCCCTCGGTCCGCGCGAAGGCGAAGAGGAGGACCTGGGCCCGACGCCCGACGAAATCCGAAAGCGTACGGCCGAGGTCTGGGGTGTGACGGTCGACAACCTGGTGTCGAAGCGCCGGACGAAGAATTTCACGGTGCCGCGGCAGATCGCCATGTACATCATCAAGACGCTGCTCGATCTTCCGTATACGGAGATCGGCGGGTTGTTCGGGGGACGCGACCATTCGACCGTGATCCATTCGGTGAACAAGGTGGAAGCCGACATGGCGAGCGACGCCGAGCTCCGTCGTCGCGTGCAGAAGCTCAAGGACGAGTTCACGCGACGTTGACGGACGCGTGGAGTGAAGTGTGGAAAGCCGGGGAAATGAGGGGAACTCCACGGGCACGGTGGAAGCCGGGGGACGCGGGCGGTAGTTTCCCCGAGCGCTTGCACACGAGCCGCAGCCGGAGGATCGTCCCTCCAGGACTGTGATAGCGCGGCCGGCCGGCCCGGTTGTCCACGTATCAACCGCGCCTACTACGTCTACTGTTCAGATATATAACGGGACGCAACAACGGACCTTCGACGGGATAACCCCGAGGTCCTCGCAGAATCGGGAGACAATCGGATGAAGCTTTCCGTCACGCGGGACAATCTGCACGCGGGCCTCGGAGCGGTCTCGGCGACGATTCCCAGTAAGACGACACTGCCGGTCCTGTCCAACATCCTTCTCGACGCGAGGGATGGTCGTCTGATGCTCAGCGGGACCGATCTGGATATCTCGGTGAGCGTCTCCATCGAGGCCGACGTCTCGGAGCCCGGGTCGGTCACCGTGCCCGCGCGCAAGTTCGCGGAGATCGTCCGGGAACTCGCCGCCGCCCCGGTGCACGTCGAGGTGGACGGCGTCGAGATCCGTATCGAGAGCGGGAAGAGCCGGTTCAAACTGTTCGGCCTGGCGCCCGACGAGTTCCCGAGCGCACCCGAGGTCGATTTCTCGGAGAGCTGGAAGATGGACGCCGGCCTCGTGCAGGAATTGATTTCGCGCACTTCGTTCGCGGTTTCCAACGAAGAGAGCCGGCCGATTCTCAACGGCGTCCTGTGGCAGCTCAAGCCCGACAGCGCGGCAATGGTCGCGACGAACGGCCATCGGCTGGCAAAGATGACGATCGAGCTCAGTGGGGCCGGATCACCGCCGGAAGCCGATCTCATCGTTCCCCCGAAGGCGCTCCAGCAGGTACAGCGTCTGTTCGACAAGCAGGGAGAGATCGAACTGGCGCATTCACGAAACCATCTGGCGTTCCGCTCGCCGACCCGGCTCGTCTACACGCGCCTGATCGAGGGTCCGTACCCGAACTATCAGCAGGTCATCCCGACCGACAACGATCGGATCGCCACGGCGAACCGCGACGGTCTGGCCTCCGCGATCCGGCGCATGGCCGTGGTCGCCAGCGACCAGACGCATCGGGTTCGGATGAGCTTCACGAAGGACAAGCTGTCGTTTCGCGTGCAGACGCCCGACCTCGGCGAGGCGGAAGAGGAAATGGCCGTCGACTACAAGGGCGAAGCCCTCGAGATCGGCTTCAACGCCAATTATCTGCTCGAGGTGTTGAAGTACATGCCCGACGAGGACGTGATCCTGCAGTTCAAGGCGCCCGAGCGTGCAGCGACGTTCCTCCCGGCCTCGGGCGCGCCGGACTACCTCTGCCTGGTGATGCCCCTGCGGCTGCTCGACTGATGATCGCGTGGGAGCGCGAGACAGCGTCGTTCCCGGGCGACCTGTTCGAATCCTGGCTGCACTGCATGACGCGGCCGTTCGAATTCTTCGAGAACGCCGACCCCACGGTACCCGTCAGCCGTCCGCTGCTGTTCTTTCTGTTGTTCTGGATCGTCGCGAGCGCCTTCGGGACCCTGTCGACAGAAGCGGCCCTGGGCGGCTGGTACGACGAGCTCTATGCCACCGACGGCATCGCCGATTCTGGCGCACCCTGGCTGCTGTTCATGTTCTTCCTGTCGCCGTTCATCGGCCTCGTCAGCCTGGCGATGTACGTGGGATTCACCCACCTGGGCGTTCGCCTGTTCATACCGAACGCGAAGTCGATCGGCGTCACCGGACGCGCGCTGTGCTACGTCGTCGCGCCGCAGGTCGTCGCCATCGTCCCGTTCCTCGGCTGGCTGGTCGCGCCCCTGTGGAGCCTTTTCCTCGCGGTCGTAGCGGTGCGGCAGGTACACCAGGCATCGACCGGACGCGCCGTCGCGGCCGTGATCGTCCCGCAGTTCGTCTTCTGGTTCGGGATCGGATTGATGTTCGCCCTGCTGATCGCATTCCTCGCCGTCGCCGCCGGGGGTGTCGCATGAACGACGCGGCAGATACCGGTGGCGAGGGGGAAGCGAGGCAGCGCGCGGTGACCGAACGAATCGAGCGGGAGGAGTTCGAGCGCGGCCACATCCCCGCCGGCGCGGAGCCCGCCGTTCCCCGCCATGCGGCGACGATCGTGCTCGCACGCCCGATACCGGGGCCGAGTTTCGAGGTGCTGATGCTGAAGCGCCCTTCGACATCCCGCTTCGCCGCCGGGGCGTATGTGTTCCCGGGTGGCAAGGTGGACGACGGAGACGTCGACGAGGAACTCGCGCCGCGGATGCCGCAATCGGGCCGTGGTGCCGAGCCCGAAGCCGTGCTGGCGGCACTGCGGGAGTTGTTCGAGGAAACGGGGCTGCTGCTCGCGGACCGTCGACCCGGGCCGGAGGTCGAGGCGCGCGTGCGCGACGAGCTGCTGGCGGGTAAGCGGACGTTCGGTGACGTGGCGCGCGAGCACGACCTGAGCTTCACCGCGACCCACGTGTGCTACTTCGCGCGCTGGATTACGCCCACCCGGTTCGCGCGGCGCTACGACACCCGCTTCTTTCTGGCCGAGCTTCCGGCCGATCGCCGTGACTTCACGCCCGACCTCACCGCCGAGATCGCCGCTTCGCTATGGGTGGCACCGACCGAAGCCGTGAAACTGTTTCGCACCGGACGCCTGCCGATGCTGTTTCCCACCCGCGTGACTCTCCAGACGTTGGCCGGGTTCGGTTCGATCGACCGGGTTTTCGACCGCTTCGCGACCCGACCCGTCGAGCCCGTCACGCCCCGCCTGCTGATTCGGGACGGCTCGATCCGGCCGGTGCTCCCCGGTGACTCCGGCTGGGAGGAGGCCGGTGCCTGAGCACCGGCGGCTCGATCTCGCCCCGGATCTGACGGTTCTCTGCGCCGACAACGCGGGGCCGATGACCCTCGACGGTACGAGGTCCTACCTGATCGGCCGAGAGCACCTCGCGATCGTCGATCCCGGTCCGAATCGACCCGGCCAGCTCGAGGCGCTCGCACGGATCGTGAACGGCAGGGACGTCGCCGTCGTCCTGTTGACCCACGCGCACGCCGACCACGCCGGGGCCGCCGCCGGCGCCGCGCGACGCTTCGGTGCGGAGCTCAGGGCCTCGGCCGACACGCTGTCCAGGCTCGGACCGGGCGTCGACGGTCGCGCGCTCGAGGACGGCGAGACGGTGACTCCCGAGGAAGGGTTGTCGCTCACCGCGATCCATGCTCCCGGTCACTCGGCCGATCACGTGTGCTACCTGGCCGAGCCCGGGCGACGTCTCCTCACCGGCGACCTGGTACTGGGAGAGGGGTCGAGCGCCATCCTCCATCCCGACGGCCGGGTGGCGGACAGCCTGGCCAGCCTGGCGCGGTTGATCGCCCTGCGTCCGGCACTGCTGTTGCCCGGCCACGGCCCGCCGATCGAAGCGGCGATGTCGCGTCTAGAGGAGTACCGGCGGCACCGTCTCGAACGCGAGCGCCAGGTGAGGGCGGCTATCGCAGCCGGGGCGCGCACCGTCCCGGAGATTCGAGAGGCGGTCTACGGAACGCTGCCGGACGGGCTGACGTGGGCGGCCGACGCCTCGGTGGCGGCTCACCTGGCCGCCCTGGCCGAGCGCGGCGAGACCGTGCCGGACTACGGCGCCTGGGCGGCCGACGAGGAGGATGCGGGCGCGAGGTGAGTGGCGGAAGCCGGGGCGAGACGTTCTGTCGCGTTCGCGGTCCGGAATTGTCCCACCGTCCCGGGGGCCTCGTCCGAGTGAGCATTTCGTCTGAACGTCGTAACTTTCTATCAATGCGCGGTTTACGTGGCTAGTTTCGGCCCCTACCCTGCAGCGGCCCGCCTCCTGCACATCTTTACAGGCACGAATCAGGGGTCGCCGGTGAGCACGCTTCACACGACGACCCCGCCGGACCCGGCTTCGTACCCGGGGGGGATACGGGCCGTGGGAGGTCGGGGCGGCGTAATGCCGTTCCCGGCCTCAACGTTTGGGGGGTACCAGACCGTCGATAATCCGACGGTTGGCGGTCGGAAAGGCGTAGTCGGGCAAGGCTTCGGGCGCGACCCAGGCGTGCGGTCCGGCGCCGCCGGTTCGCAACTCGCCGCCGGCGAGCTCGGCGTGAAACGCATGCAGCGTGATGCGAAAATGGCTGTACGCGTGGTCGACGCGCCCGGCGGACCCCGTGACACGAACTTCGAGGCCCGTCTCCTCGCGGGTCTCGCGCACCGCGGCCTGCGCCGCGTCTTCTCCGGGCTCTACTTTTCCGCCCGGAAACTCCCACAGTCCACCGAGCAGGCCCTCTAGCGGCCTTCTTTGAATGAGCAGGCGACCGTCGTCCCGCCATACCAGGGCGACGCCGATGTCGTGGTGCGGCGAGGGATCCTTCGTCCGCCGCGGCGGACGATCCGCCACCGTTCCCCGTGCGAACGCCAGGCAGTGCTCGGCCAGCGGACAGGCGTCGCAGCGCGGAGTACGTGGGACGCAGACGGCGCCGCCGAGGTCCATGATCGCCTGGTTGATCTCGCCGGCCCGCGAGCGATCGGACGACCCGGAGGCATCGGACGAGCCGAGCGCGTCGGCCGCCGCGATCAGTGCGCGCGCCGCCCGGTCGAGGACCGTGGCGGTGGGCCGCCTGATGTCGAACAGGCGCGAGAGCACGCGGCGCGCGTTGCCGTCGACGGCCGGTTCCGGGCGGCCGAACGCGATGCTGGCCACGGCTCCGGCCGTGTAGGGTCCGATGCCGGGAAGCTCGCGCAGGGCCGTGACCGTCGACGGCAAAGAAGCGCGCCCGTCGGCGGACTCCGCCACGAGCTCGCGGGCCGCCCGCCTGAGGTTGCGAGCCCGGGCGTAGTAGCCGAGCCCCTCCCAGGCGCGCAGGAGCTCATCGAGGTCGGAAGCGGCCAGGGACTCGAGGGTCGGATAGGTGCCGAAGAACTCGGGCAGGCGTTCGCGCACGGTCTGGATACGGGTCTGTTGCGCCATCACTTCGCAGACCCAGATGCGGTACGGGTCGGACTCGCCGCGCCACGGAATGTCGCGCTCGCGGCCACCGTACCACGCGAGAAGATCGGCGGCGATGCGCCCGGCGGCGGCGCCGGGGATCATCCCTCGTCGTCGATGCCCGGGAACTCTCCCTCGAACACCGGAACGGCCGGGCCGGCCAGGCGCACCCGAACCGGCGTGCCGTCGAACACGGGATCGTCTACGACCTCGATGGTCAACGTATGCCCGCCCTGGACGTCGAGCTCGACCGTTCGGTCCGCTTCACCCGCCGCCCGCATCGCGATGACGGCGGCCATCGATCCGCTGCCGCAGGCGAGGGTCTCGCCCTCGACCCCGCGCTCGAAGGTGCGGATTCGGCCGGTGCCGCGATCGCGCAGCGAGATCAGGTTGACGTTGGCGCCTTCGGGCCCGAGCCGCGGGTCGCTTCGGATCGGGGCGCAGGCGGCCTCGATCGACCCTTCGGGCATCGTTTCGAGCGGCAGCACGAAGTGCGGCACGCCGAAATGCACCAGCCAGCCGTCGGCGCTCCCCCAGGGCCCAGCGACGGCCATCGGGCCGCGGCGCTCGACGGGCAGTGAGTACTCGAGGCTCACCCGGTCGCCCTCGACGCGCGCTTCGATCGGGCCGGCCGACGTCACGATGGTGAACGGCCCCTCGCCCACGAGTCCGCGTTCCGCGGCAAAGCGCGCGGCGCAACGCGTGCCGTTGCCGCAGGTCGAGAACTCGGAGCCGTCAGGGTTGAAGAACCGGATGTCGACCCGGTCGCGCGTCCCGTTCTTTCCCTCGTGCGAATAGACCAGGATCAGGCCGTCGACCCCGACGCCCTCGTCACGCGAACAGATGCGCCGGGCATGCACGGAGCCGGCCGCGTCGAGTTCGGGGCCCGGAACCGCGGCGACGAAGTCGTTGCCCGCAGCGTTCAGCTTCGTGAAACGAACCATGCCCGGAATCTACGCGTCGGGGCGATCGGCGAAATGGCGCTCGCGCCGGGCGCCCGGTCGAGGCACATTTCGCCCATGGACGAATACGAGCGTCGTTCGGACCCGAATCACGACCTGCCGGTGGCCGTCAACCGCGAGAAGGAGCACGCCATCGCGCGGCTCCGGGCCCATTACGTCCGGGACGACATCGACGTGGAGGAGTACGAGCGCCTGATCGACGTCGCCTGGGCGGCCGATTCGCCGGACGACCTCGAGCGAATCTTCTCGCGACTGCCCGCCCTGCCCGAGGCCGACCGGCCACCGGAGCCGGAGGCGAGCGGCCGCCCTGCCAGCGCGCCGGCCCTGGCCCGCCACGGCGAGCAGAAGAATACCGGCTTTCAGCTCGCGCTTCTCGGTGGCTCGGAACGCAAGGGCGCATGGGTCCCGCCGAAGAAGCTGCACACGCTCGCGCTCATGGGAGGCGCCGGGCTCGACTTCCGCGAGGCGCATTTCGGCCCGGGCGTGACGGAGGTGTACGTGCTGGCCTTCATGGGCGGGGTCGACATCATCGTGCCGCCGGGCGTGACCGTCGAAACGGCGGGATTCGGGATCATGGGCGGGTTCGACGGACACAGCCAGACGGTAGCGTCCGACGACCCGTCGGCTCCGGTGCTGAGGATTCGCGGACTCGCCGTGATGGGCGGCATCGACGTCAAGATGATGCTGCCCGGAGAAACCCCGCGTGATGCGCGCCGGCGGGTTAAGGAAGACCGCCGCCGCCGGCGCATCGAGCGCAAGAACGGGTAAGCTCCGGCCCCGCCGCGATTTTTTCTTGACGGCCCGAGCCACGGGCCGGTATGATCTTCGCCCCGGCGGCAGCGGCCGCACCGATTTGACGCTTCTGGAGGACCGGAATGTCCGAGATTCCCGACTCTCTCTACTACACCGAAGAGCACGAGTACCTGCGCGAGACCGAAACCGACGGCGAGTACTACGTCGGCATCACCGATTACGCGCAGGGAGAGCTCGGCGACGTCGTGTTCGTGGAGCTGCCCGGCGTGGGCGACACCTTCTCGAAAATGGACGTGTTCGGGACGATCGAGGCCGTGAAGGCCGTGTCCGACCTGTTCGCCCCGGTGAGTGGCGAGGTTGTCGAGGTCAACGGCGCGCTCGACGACGACCCGGCCCTCGTGAACGGCGACCCGTACGGCGAGGGCTGGATGATCCGGATCCGCCTCGCCGATATGTCGGAGCTCGACGGGCTGATGTCGTCGGCCGACTACCTGACCCACATCGAATAATCCTCACAGGCGGTCACACATGTCGTTCGTTCCGCACAGCGACGCCGATCGTCGCGCCATGCTCGCGCGGGTCGGCGTCGGGGACGTGGGAGAGCTCTACTCCGACGTCCCGGCGGGCCTCCTCCTCGACCGCGCGCTCGACGTTCCCCCTGCCCTGTCGGAATGGGAGGCGATGCGACGTGTGGGCGAGCTCGCCGGCCGCAACGCCGACCTCGTCTGCTTCGCGGGTGGCGGCATGTACGACCACTACGTTCCGGCCGCCGTCGACCACCTGATCCGGCGGAGCGAGTTCTACACCGCCTACACGCCGTATCAGCCCGAGGTGGCCCAGGGCACGCTCCAGGTCATCTACGAGTTCCAGACGATGATCTGCGAGCTTACCGGGATGGACGTGGCGAACGCCTCGATGTACGACGGCCCGACGGCCACGGCCGAGGCCGCCGTGATGGCCCGTTCGGTCACGCGGCGCGACCGCGTACTCGCCGCCCGCTCGCTGCATCCGCACAGCCGCAAGGTCACCGATACCTACCTTGAAGGCCTCGGCGACGAGCTCGAGCTGATCGACTACGACGCCGACGGCCTGCTGGACCTCGACGCGCTGCGGGCGGCCCTGGCCGACGATGTCGCCGCCGTGCTCGTCCAGTATCCGAATTTCTTCGGCGGGATCGAGGACCTGGGTCCGATTGCCGAGGCGGTGCACGAGGCCGGCGCGCTGCTCGTCGTGCAGGCGGACCCGGTGATGCTGGCCGTGCTCCGTTCGCCTGGCTCGCTCGGCGCCGACATCGTCACGGCCGAGGGCCAGCCGTTCGGCAACGGACCGAGCTTCGGCGGGCCCGTGGTCGGCCTGTTCGCCGCCACGCAGAAGCTGTTGCGCAAGATGCCCGGCCGAATCGTCGGCGGCACGGTCGACCTCGAAGGCCGGCGCGGCTACGTACTCACCCTTCAGACGCGCGAACAGCAGATCCGGCGCGAGAAGGCGACGAGCAACATCTGCACGAACCAGGGGCTGATGGCGCTGGCCGCCACGATCTACCTGTCCCTCGTCGGCAAGACCGGCCTGCGGCAGGTGGCCGAGACTTCGATTCAGAACGCTCACTACGCGCGCCGCCGACTGGCCGAAGCGGGCGTCGAGCTTCTGTTTCCTGATGCCCCCGTGGCGCGCGAATTCGTCGTGCGCACGTCAGAGCCGTCGTGGAAAGTCATCGAACGGGGCGTCGAGCGCGGACTGCTCGTCGGCGTCAGCCTGCAGCGCTTTCGCAGCCTGAACGTCGAGGACGGACTGCTGGTCGCGTTCACCGAGAAGCGCAGCCGCGAGGAGATCGATCGGCTCGTGGGTGTGTTGACCGAGGACGGCGACTGATGAACGAACTGACCTGGCACGGACACGCGACCTTCGAGCTCGTCCTGGACGACGGGACGCGGCTCCTGGTCGACCCGTTTCTCTCGAACAACCCGAAGGCGACTGTCGGGCCCGAGCATTTCCACGATCGGCTCGACTACATGCTGCTCACCCACGGGCACTTCGATCACGTCGAGGACGCCTGGGGAATTCTCGAGGCGACGGGCGCGACGCTGATCAGCAGCTTCGAACTGTGCAGCTACGCCGGCAAGGTGCTGGGGCACGACAACGCGCACGGGATGAGCATCGGCGGTGGGTACGATTTCCCGTTCGGCCGCGTGAAGCTGACGCCCGCGCTGCACGGCGGTGCGCTCGACGCCGAGGGCGGCGAAGGCTACACCTGCCCGCCGAGCGGCTTCCTGATCAACCTGGCGAGCGGCACGCGCCTCTATTTGGCCGGCGACACGGCGCTCACTACCGAGTTCGAGCTGCTGGAAGACCGGGTCGACATCGCCGTGCTGCCGATCGGTGACAACTTCACGATGGGTCCGGAGGACGCCGCGCGGGCCGCCGGAATGATCAAGCCGCGCGTCGTGATCCCGGCGCACTACGACACCTGGCCGCCGATCGAGCAGGACACCGAGGCGTTCCGGGCGCTGGTCGAACCGCGCTCCGACGTCGTCGTGCTGACGCCGGGAGAGGCGTACGAGTTCAAGTAGCGAAGAAACGGGCGGCGGACGGCGAGCGACATCGCTCGTATGCGTCCGCGGGCCCTCTATGCGTACATGTGTACAACTAGAAGGAGTGCCGGGGCATGCCCCAGTTTCCGTTCAAGGGCGATCACACGCCGACGATCTTCGAGAAGTCCGAGCCGGGGCGCCGCGGCACGCGCGTTCCCGCGCCCGACGTCGACACGCGTCCGCTCGACGAGCTGATCCCGGCCGCGCACCTGCGGCCCGAAGGCGACGCGCCCGCCCTGCCCGAAGTGCCCGAAAACGAGGTCGTGCGCCACTACACCGAGCTGTCGCTCAAGAACCACCACGTCGACCGTGCCCTGTATCCACTCGGCTCGTGCACGATGAAGTACAACCCGAAGGTGAACGAAGCGGCGGCCCGGCTTCCCGGCTTCGCGGGACTCCATCCGTACACTCGGCACGAGAACGCGCAGGGCGCGCTCCAGCTCATGTGGGAGCTGGCCGAGATGCTGAAGGAGGTGGCCGGGATGGAGGAGGTCACGCTCCAGCCTGCCGCCGGCGCCCAGGGCGAGATGACCGGCGTCCTGATCATGCGGAAGTACCACGAAGAGCGCGGCGACACGCGACGCACGAAGGTGCTGTTTCCCGACAGCGCGCACGGCACGAACCCCGCGACCGCCGCCATGGCCGGGTTCGAGGCCGTCGAGTTCGGCTCGAACGCCGAGGGTCGCGTCGACCTCGAGGCGCTGAAGGCCGTGCTCGACGAGAATGTCGCCGGGATGATGCTCACGAACCCGAACACACTCGGGAAGTTCGAGAGTGACATCGAGGAGATCTGCCGGCTGGTTCACGAGGCCGGCGGATTGATGTACATGGACGGTGCGAACCTGAACGCGCTGATGGGCGTGACGCGGCCCGGCGACATGGGCTACGACATCGTCCACTTCAACCTGCACAAGACGTTCAGCACGCCCCACGGCGGCGGCGGGCCCGGCGCGGGCCCGGTAGCCGTGAAGGCGCACCTGGCGAAGTATCTGCCCGTGCCGAAGGTCGTGCGGCGCGCGGACGGAGGCGCTGATGCGGGCGCCGATGCGGGCGCCGAGGCCGAGTTCGAGCTCGACTGGGACCGCCCCTCCTCGATCGGCAAGATCCACGGGTTCTACGGCAACTTCGGCGTGCTCGTGCGGGCCTACACCTACATCCGCATGCTGGGGCGTGAGGGGATTCGTGCCACGGCCGAGGCGGCCGTGCTCAACAACGCCTACCTGTCGGCGCTCGTGATGGACGACGCGACCTACGCCCTCCCCTACGGCCGCGGGATGCACGAGTCCGTGTTCTCGCCGGTCGAGATGAAGAAGCGCACGGGCGTCAGGACGATGGACATCGCGAAGCGCCTGCTCGACTACGGGTTCCACGCCCCGACCATCTACTTCCCGCTCAACGTGCCCGAAGCCCTGATGGTCGAGCCCACCGAGACCGAGACGAAGGACGAGCTCGAGCGCTTCGCGGAGGCCCTCCAGGCGATCGCCCGCGAGGCCGAGGACGATCCCGAGATGGTGCAGTCGGCCCCCCACACGACCCCGCTCCGGCGCCTCGACGAAGGCAAGGCGGGTCGGGAGCTCGACCTGAGGTGGGAGGGTAGCGTCGACTGAGTGGCGTATCGCGGGAAAGGGACGAAGCAGTGCGGCGCCGGCTGATCCGCGCTCCGCTAGCGCGAGTTCTCCTCGG
>DATHRZ010000067.1:0-9303 GCA_035464655.1 Gemmatimonadota bacterium | reverse complement strand
GATGCTGGGGCGGCACTCGCCAGGGCGAAGACGAGCGCAACGAACGGCGCAACGGGCGATCGGGGCATCATACCCTCCGGATTGAGGAAATCTATCGGTGGGTGACGCGGGAGGCCCGGAGGGTTGCACGGTGCGCCGCTCTCCGGCGCGAGGTCGACTGTGCGGAACCGTTTTGCCGCCCCGCGGCCGGCGCGGTATCGTCACGATAGAGCTTCAGGTATCGGGACCGGGTGAGGTGACGAGGAGGAGGACGACGATGCTGGAGACGCTGACGAGGTTGATGATCCGCGGCCGCTCGGTCGCGGTCGTACCGTTCGCCCTGCTGGGCGCGTGCGACGTGGTGCCCGACGCGAATGCCCGGGTGCCCCTCGTCTCGGGACGAACCGGCGTCCAGGCGAGTTCCGACGTGCTGGCGCTGCTCCCCGATGGGCCGGAGAAACGGAAGTTTCTGATGGACTGCACGGGCTGCCACCAGTTCGACGCCGAGCGCGCATTCCCGAACGGGATACCGAGGTCGGAGGCCGACTGGCGCGACGTCGTCGCGCGCATGCTCCCGATGGGCGGCACCGGCGGAGAGTCACCCCTGATCTCGCCGGACCGCGATCCGGGCTCCACGGCCCGCTGGCTGGCGGAGCATTTCTATGCCCCGCCGGAGTCCGCGGAGAGCCCGGCCCCGGAGGTGCCCCCGGGGGCCGAGATCACCCCGTTCCTGTTCCCGTTTCCCGAGGATCTCGCGCACGACGTCGCCGTCGACGCGGCCGGCGGCGTGATCGTCACGGGCATGTTCACGCATCAGATGCTGCGGCTCGACCCGGCCGACGGGTCGTGGGAGCGCTTCGCGATCCCGGTTCCCGGCGCCAACCCCCGCGCCGTCGAGATCGACGCCGATGGTGACTGGTGGGTGCTGCTTGGCGGTCCCGGGAAGCTGGCCCGCTACCGGGTGGCCGACGGCGACTGGGACACGTGGGACATCGGCATGTACGGGCACAGCGTGAGGCTCGACGAGGCGGGGCGCGTGTGGTTCAACGGTCACTTCACGCGTCATCCGACGATCATCGGCTGGTTGGACACAGCCACGGGGGTCGTCAGCACGGCCGAGATTCCCAACGAGCCGGCCCCCGAGGCGGATCACCCGATGCCGTATGGCCTTCGGGTCGCCCCGGACGGTCGGGTATGGGGCACGGAGCTCCGGGGCGGACGGCTGTTCTCCTACGATCCCGATACCGGAGCGACGAGCGTCCACCCGATGCCCGAGCCGCACAGCGGACCGCGCCGGCCCGCCGTCGACGCCGACGGCCGCCTGTGGATTCCGGAGTTCGCCGGCAACCGGTTGACGCGCTTCGACCCCGCCACGGGCGAGTTCCGCTCGTTCGAGTTTCCGCGTTCGTCCGTCCTTCCGTACGTGACGGAGGTCGATCGCCGCACGGGCCTCGTGTGGATCGGGACGGCCGCCGCCGACCTCGTGTACAGCTTCGACCCGGCGTCGGAAGGCTTCACGGCCTACCCGATGCCGACCAGCGACGCGCTGATCCGCCACCTGGTGGTCGACGAGGAGCGAGGCGAGGTCTGGGCGGCGTACGGCGCCTACCCGGGCATCGCGCCCCGCATCGTGCGAATCCGCCCGGCCGGCGCGACCGGTGCGCGGCATTAGCCCGCCGTCCGCGGCATGAGAGCCGCGCTGTACGAGGCGTTCCAGGGTCCGGTGCGGGTCGAGGACGTCGCCGACCCGGAGCCCGCGCCCGGTGGCGTGGTTCTGGGCGTCCGCGCGACCGGCATCTGCCGCAGCGACTGGCACGGCTGGATGGGCCACGACGCCGACATCCGGCTGCCGCACGTGCCCGGCCACGAGATGGCCGGAGTCGTCGAGGCGGTCGGCGCCGACGTGCGGCGCTGGCGGGTCGGCCAGCGCGTGACCCTGCCGTTCGTGTGCGGCTGCGGGGCGTGCGAGCAGTGTGGCGGCGGGAACCACCAGGTCTGCGACCGGCAGTTCCAGCCCGGTTTCACGCACTGGGGCTCGTATGCCGAGTACGTGGCCATCGACTACGCGGACGTCAACCTCGTCGCGCTGCCGGAGGAGCTCGACTTCGTCACCGCGGCCAGCCTGGGCTGCAGGTTCGCCACCTCGTTCCGCGCGGTGGTGAGCCAGGGCCGGGTGGCGCCGGGGATGTGGGTCGCCGTGTACGGCTGCGGTGGGGTGGGCCTGTCGGCGGTGATGATCGCGGCGGCCCTCGAGGCGAGGGTGGTCGCCATCGACATCGACGCCCGCCGCCTCGCGCTGGCCCGCTCGATCGGCGCGGCCGTGGCGATCGATGCCAGCCAGCACTCCGACGTGGCCGGCGCCGTCCGGGAGGCGACGGGGGGCGGCGCGCACGTCTCTATCGACGCGCTCGGGAGCGAATCCACCGCGGCCCGCGCGATCGCGAGCCTGCGGAAGCGGGGACGACACGTGCAGGTCGGTCTGCTGGCGGGCCGCGACCGACATCCCCGCCTGCCCATGGAGCTGGTGATCGCGGGCGAGCTGGAAATCGCGGGCAGCCACGGTATGCAGGCGCACGCCTATCCGCACATGCTGCAGATGATCGAGGAAGGGCGACTGAAGCCGGAAGAACTGCTCGGCGACACGACCACGCTGGCCCTCGCCGCCGAGCGGCTGCACGATCCCGACGCCTTCGCGGCGGTCGGGATCACGGTCATCGACCGGTTCTGAGCCGCCGCCCGAGCTTGCAATCGTCCGCCCCCCGGCGGCACCCTTCCCCTCATGGACGTCATCTGGTCGGCCGACTATGAAGTCGACATCGGGCTTCACGTGTTCCCCACCCGCAAGTACAGGCTCGTGAAGGAACGACTGGTCGCGGAAGGCCGCGTGACCGAGGACGACATCGTGCCTCCCCGCCGCGGCAGGCGCCTCGATCTCGCCCGCGTGCACACGAGGGAGTATCTGCGGAAGATCCGCGACGGCGACTTCACGCAGGCCGAGCATCTGCTGCGCGAGGTTCCGTTCTCGCCCGAGCTTCGCGACGCCATGTCGCTGTGCTGCGGCGGGACGGTCGAGTGTGGACGCCGGGCCCTGAGCGACGGCGTGTGCGTTCACCTCGGCGGCGGGTTTCACCACGCCTTCGCGGACCACGGCGAGGGCTTTTGCCTGCTGAACGACGTGGCCGTGGCCGCCCGGGCGCTCGCCATCGACGAGACCGCCCGTCGAGTGACCGTCGTCGACCTCGACGTGCACCACGGAAATGGCACGGCGGCGATTTTCTCGGACGACCCCGACGTATTCACCTTCTCGATGCACCAGCAGAACAACTACCCGTTCGTGAAGCCGCCCGGTGATCTCGACGTGGGCCTTCCCGACGGCACGCCCGACGACGCGTATCTGGGCGCGCTGGAGGAGCACCTTCCCCGCGTGCTCGACGAACACGAGCCCGAGCTCGTGTTCTACCTGGCCGGCGCCGATCCGTACCGCGAGGATCAGCTCGGCGGCCTCGGGCTCACCATCGAGGGCCTGCGGCGCCGCGACCGCTTCGTGTTCGACGTGTGCAGCGACCGCGGCATCGGCGTGGGCGTGACGCTGGCTGGCGGGTACGCGCAGGACACGAACGATACGATCGAGATCCATTGCAACACGGTACGGGAGGCGATCAGGTGCGCGTCGAAGGCCACGAGCTGAGCGAGCTGCGGGACCTGGCGGAGACCACGGCCACGGTGGCCGCCGCCTATGACGCCGGCGTGTTCCGGGGGCTGGCGGAGGGCGACGCGTCGGCGGCCGAACTGGCCGACCGGGTGGACCTCGATTCCCGGGCCGTCGCGATTCTCCTGCCTGTCCTGGTCGAGCTGGGCCTGCTCGAACGCGACGGCGACCGCTTCAGCCTCCCCGAACCCGCGCGCCGCTCCCTCGCCGACCCTGACGCCGACGAGTTCGAGGGCGGCGGGCTGCCCCTGTGGCTCCACAATCTGCGGCTGTTCACGCATCTGCCCGAGGTGCTCGCGTCGGGCGAACCGCTCGAGCGCCCCGACGAGGACGAGGCCGAGGCGCGTGAGAGCCTCGCCAGGTTCATGGCCGGGATGGCGGCCTCGCCGCGCGCGCGGGTCGAGCGGATCGTCGACGCCTGCCTGGCGCGTCTGCCCGCGGAACGCCGCGCGCCCGACGGCCGCCCGCCAGCGGTGCTCGACCTCGGCGGCGGGCCCGGCCACATGACGCGCGGGTTCGTCGACCGCGGCCTGCGGGGCACCCTGTTCGACCGTCCAGAGACGATCGAGTACGTGGGCGACGCCTACGGCCTGACCGGACTCGGCGGCCTCGAGCTCGTCGGCGGCGACTTCATGGAGGACCCGCTGCCCGACGGTCCGTTCGACGTCGTGCTGATCAGCAACGTCGTGCACATCTATGCCCCCGAACGGAACCGTGAGCTCCTGCGAAAGGTGGCCGGCGTCACGGCGCCGGGCGGCGTCGTCGGCATCGCCGACTTCTTCCGCGGGGCCAGCCGGCGCGCCGTCCGGTTCGCGCTCGTCATGCTGCTCCGCACCGAGGGCGGGAACACGTATACCGAAGCGGAGGTCGGCGCATGGCTGGCCGAGGCCGGGTTCGCAGCGCCCGAGACGGCGCAGGTCGACGACGACCGACACCTGATCACGGCCGTCCTGACGGACTGAACGGGCCGTCGAAAGGGGGCTCCATGTTTTCGCCGGACGCCGCACTGCTCATCATCGACGTGCAGCAGGGATTCGACTCGGCGGAGTGGGGAGAGCGCAGCAATCCAGCCGCCGAGTCGAACATCATCCGGCTCCTGGCGGCGTGGCGTTCCGCCGGCATGCCGGTCATTCACGTTCAGCACCTGTCGACATCGCCGGATTCTCCGCTTCACCCCGACAGCCCGGGTTCCGCGCTCAAACCCGAAGTCGCTCCTCGCGACGGTGAACCGCTGATCCAGAAGCGGGTCAACAGCGCATTCATCGGAACGGAGCTCGAGGCCCTTTTGCGAGAGCGGGGGATCGACGGGCTCGTCATCGTCGGTCTGACGACGAACCACTGCGTGTCGACGACGACTCGGATGGCGGGCAACCTCGGGTTCGAGACCGTCGTGGTCGGAGACGCGACGGCCGCGTTCGGCGTGACGGGACATGACGGGCGCCACCACTCAGCGACAGACGTCCACGCGGTGTCGTTGGCAAACCTGCACGGTGAATTCGCGACCGTCACGTCCACCGACGACGTGCTCACGACCCTTGGCGAGGGTTGAGCCGTCCCGGGCTCACTACCGCACCTTCACTCCTCCGGGTGCAGCGAGCGCTGGAGCCGCTCGACATCCTCGCGGGCCCCGACCACCACGAGACGGTCGTCGGCATAAATGACCGAGTCGGGTCCCGGCATCTCGATCACCGGCTTGCGCCGCGTCGGGGCGTAGTGCGCGACCTGTAGCACGTGCACCCCGAACTCCGAGCGCGGCGCGACTTCGCGGATCGTCTTTCCGTCGAATCCCGGCGGCACGACCAGCGTCCGGATCGAAATTCCCTCGGGCAACTCGACGAACCGTCCGTCCTCGTCGCCGGGCGCGGTCGAATCGGGAATCGTGAAGTGCGCCAGGAGCTGCCGCTTGTGCAGGATCTCCTGATTGTAGATGCCGATCAGGTCGCGCTGCGACACCCAGCCCACGAGCCGTGGCGCGTCGTAGCTCTCGACCACCGGCAGGCGCTCGGCGTGCTGCTTCCAGAACTTCTCCATCGTGTCGGCCAGGAACTCTTCGGGCGTCACGTACTCGAACGGTTCCACCAGGTCGGCCGCGATCACCACATCCAGCGACTGCCCGGCCGCCAGCAGGTTCTTGATCGCGTGCAGGGGGACGGCGCCCACGAAGATCCCGTCGTCGTCGGTGACATACAGGTAGTTGCGAGGGGCGTGGAGGAAGTAGTCGACCACGGCGTGAAACGGATCGCGCTCCCTGGCCGCCTCGACGTCGTCGTGCATCACGTCGGCCACGCGCAGCGTCTTCATCACGCCCGCCTCGGGTCCGGCGGGAAGCAGCACGCCGCGCCGGCGCAGGGTGTCGAGGTGGAGCGATTCGGGCTGGATGCGGCGCGCAACCAGGTTGCTGATCGTGCACACCATCATCAGGGGAAGGATGATCGAGTAGGAGTTCGTCTGCTCGAAAATCATCATGATCGCCATGATCGGGGCGTGCGTCGTGCCGGCGAGCACGGCACCCATGCCGACGAGCGCATAGGCGCCGTACTCCGCCGTGTGGAGCGGAAACCAGCCGTGCACCACGTGGCCGAACGCCCCGCCGACCAGCGCGCCCATCATCAAGGTCGGGGTGAAGATTCCGCCCGCCCCGCCGCATCCGCGCGTGAGCGCCGTGGCCGCCAGCTTGGCCAGCGGGAGGGCGAACAACAGATAGAGCGGAAGCTCTTCGTGCAGCGCGAGGTTCACCGCCTCGGCTCCGTTGCCGAACACGTGCGGGAAGGCGATTCCGATCGCGCCGACCAGCGCGAAGCCGGCGACGGTTCGCATCGGGCCGGGCGCCCGCCACTTCCGGAACGCCGCGTCCACCCCACCGATGGAGCGGATCGTCAGCACGGAGAACAGCCCGCCCAGCACGCCGAGCGCCAGGTAGGCGGCGAGCTCCCACACCGACACGAGCTCGTAGGTGGGGATCACGAAGCGCGGCAGATCGCCCATCGCGCCGCGGAAGATCAGGGTCGAGATCACCGAGGCGATGACCACGGGCCCGAAGATCTCGAGCGCGAAGCTGCCGATCAGGATCTCCATGACGAAGATCGTGCCGCCGATCGGGGCGTTGTAGACGGCCGAGATGGCGGCCGCCGCGCCGCAGCACACCAGCACCCGCACCTGTTGGGTGCCGAGCCCGAACCGCCGCCCGAGCCGCGAGCCCATCGCGGCGGCGAGCTCGATCATCGGGCCCTCGCGGCCCAGCGAGCCGCCCGACGACACAGTCACGATACCCGCCAGCGTCGCCGGCAGCGCCCGCCGCGTGGAGATGTGCCCGCCGCGCAGTGCGAGCGCCTCGGTCAGGCCGGCCGTCCCGGCGCCGCGCACGTCGTGCCGTAGCAGCCACGCCATCCCCGCCACCACGGCGCCGCCCGCCACGGGTCCGAGTAGTCGCTGCCACCACTGCGCCGCCTCGGCGCCGGCCAGCACGTCGTGGGCCGACCCCCAGAGCGCCATCTGGAGGAGCGACATCAGGTAAGCGATCGCGAGGGCCGATACGCCCGCCAGCACGCCGATGGTGGGGATGAGCAGGAGGTACGCGTTCTCGGACGACGCCCGCGGGGCGAGCTTCGTCCGGACCGTCCGCCGGATGCTCTTCAGTATCGTCTTCGACAGCGTCGAAAGAATCGTCCGCCTCACCGCCGGTGTCCACGCACGTGGGGGATGCCCGGAAGTTCTCGCTTCACGCGCCGCTCCACCAGCGGCGGCGGGGACCGCGGCCCGGTGTCAGCCCGAGCCGCCGTTCTGCACATGGAGAGGTGAGAGACGCTTCGCACGTCGCGACGCGGTACCGGACCTCAACGGAGAACGGAGACGATACCATGCGGAAGTACATCATCGAGCGGGAGATTCCCGGCATCGGCGGCAGCACGTCCGAGCAGTTCTGCGATGCCGCGAATACGTCCAACGGCGCCCTGGCCCAGATCGGCGAGGGGATCCAGTGGGTGCAGTCCTACGTGGCCGCCGACAAGACGTTCTGCGTCTATCTGGCCGAGAACGAGGACCTGATCAGGGAGCACGCGAGGATCAGCGGCTTCCCCGCCAACAAGATCACCGAGATCGTCACGATCATCGATCCTACGACCGCGAAGACCTCGACAGCGGTTCGGTAGTGACACCGGGTATACGCTCTAACCCGAGCGTCTGCCCGGCTCGACCAGCAGACGCCGCCGGGCCCGTCCCGTCGCGGGTCACGGCGATCCCGTATCATCAAAGAAATGATCGCTCCCGCACATCTCGATCCCGAATCCCTGCCGCGCCCCGCCGACCGCGCCGTCGCCGTGCGCGTGCGCCCGGCGGCGGAGCGCGCCCTGCGCTCCGGGCACCCGTGGCTGTTCGAGGAGAGCGTCACGTCGGTCAGCCGGCAGGCGGACGCGGGCGACGCGGCCGTCGTGTTCGACGGGAAGAACCGTTTCCTGGCGGCGGGCCTGTACGATCCGGACGACCTGATCCGCGTGCGGGTTCTCGCGCACCGCGAGCCCGAGGAGATCGGGCCGGACATGTTTCGCCGGCGGGTGGAGGCGGCCCTCCGCCTCCGAAGTGACGTGATCTCCGCCGGGACCACCGGCTTCCGGGTCCTGAGCGGCGAGAACGACGCCATGCCGGGCCTGGTCGTCGATCAGTACGAGCGCACCCTGGTGCTGGAGCTGTTCACGGCGGCGTGGCTCCCACGGCTGCGCGAGATCGTTCCCGTGCTGGAGGAGCTGCTGGGCCCCGAGCGAATCCTGCTTCTCGTGTCGACCCGCGTGGCGGCGAGCCCCGCGTGCCCGGCCGGCGCCACGGACGGCGCCGTGCTCCGCGGGTCGGAGCCGGACGACGGCGTACCGTTCCTCGAAACGGGCCTGCGCTTCGAGGCGCACCCGTTCGAGGGCCACAAGACGGGGTTCTACCTCGATCAGCGCGAGAACCGCCGCCGCCTCGAGGCGCGCACGTCGGGTGCGCGGGTGCTGAACGTTTTCAGCTACACGGGCGGCTTCTCGCTGTACGCGGCGCGGGGCGGCGCGTCGGAGGTCGTGAGCGTCGACCAGGCGGCGCCCGCGCTCGCCCAGGCCCGGCGGCACTTCGAGCTCAACGCACGCGACGGGAATGTGGCGGCCTGCCGGCACCGGACCGTCGAGGGCGACGCCTTCGAAGTGATGGAGGGGCTGGACGGCGATCGCGAGCGCTTCGACGTCGTGGTCATCGACCCCCCGTCCTTCGCCCGGGCGACCCGCCACCGCGAGAAGGCGCTCGCCGCTTACCGCGCCCTGACGAGCCTCGCGCTGCCGCTCGTCCGCCCCGGGGGGCTCCTCGTCCAGGCCTCCTGTTCGTCGCGCGTCGGGGCGAACGAGTTCTTCGCCGCCGTGGGCGACGCCGCCCGCGGGGCCGGGCGGCGTCTGCACGAGCTCGAGCGAACCGGGCACCCTCCCGACCACCCCGTAACCTTTCCCGAGGGCGCCTACCTGAAGTGCATGTGGGCGCGCGTGCCCTGAGGCGCATCCCCTACGACACCGGCATCGACATCCCCGCGGATCGCTGCGATCTGCGCCTCGTTCGCGTGGAAGGCGAGCATGTTGGGGTCCGGTGGCACACGCAGCCCC
>DATHRZ010000066.1:0-6330 GCA_035464655.1 Gemmatimonadota bacterium | reverse complement strand
AGCCCCACCGTCCCGCCGCCGACGCCGGGATAGATGAACAGTCCGCCCGCGATGCCGCCGAGGGCTCCGACGATCATGTTCACCATGAGGCCCATCGAACGCGACTTCGCCATGACGTGGGCCGCGTAGCCCCCTGCGATTCCCGAGACGAGCATGATGAGGATTGCGGTCAATTCCACGGTCGTTCCTCCGCTGGAGTGATCCCGAGTGGAAAGCGCCTCAACGATAGACCGTGCATCGACGATCCGGCAAGACCTGGCGATCCTCGGCCCGCTGCGGCGCGTCGGCCGCCGTCAGTCGGCCTCGAAGTCCTCGTCTCGGTGAGATCCGTCGCAGAACGGTCGCGTGCTCGAGTGGCCGCAGCGGCACAGGGCACCCTTGTGGCCGGTCGACCGGCTTCCGTCCGTGCCTTCGACGCGCAGCGGACCCCGCACGAGCAGCGGACCGTTCGGCGCGCCCCGGAATGTGACGACCCCGGCATCGGGGTCCGCCCCCCCGTCGTCCGCCGTTCCGTCGGCCAGTTCCTCGAGCGGCACGAGCCGCCCGCCCTGGATCGCGCCCGAATCGCGAAAGCCCGCCTGCTCGTGGCTCCCGTCGCAAAACGGCTTGTCCTTCGAGGCCCCGCAGCGGCAGAAGGCCACGCGCGTCTCGTCGAGCACGTCGTCGCCCGGCAGCTCGATCCGGATCCGTCCGCGCACGTAGACCGGGCCGTCCGGACCGACGCGGGCGACGTTCTCGGGGTCGGGCGCCTCGCTGGGGCCACCGTCCTTGCGCCTGTGGTGCAGGGCTCCCGTCGGACAGCGCTCGATGACCTCCGCGATGGTCCGGGCTTCGGCCTGCTCCGGGTCGATCCACGGTACGCGGTCGGGGTCGAACACGCGCCGCAGCCCGCGCACGCACTCGGCGGAGTGGATGCAGCGGCGCGGATCGTAAGTGATCGCGATGTCGTCCGATTCGTACGTGCGCAGCCTGCGTGTTCTCTGCTGGTCGTCGTTCATTCGAGCAAGTCCTCCACGTCGCTTTTCTGTCGCTCCTCCTCGATCTGTTCATCGAGCGCCCGGTCGACCGTGACATCGCGCTGGGCGCTGTCGACGACAGCCTGCGCCGGTCGCGACGGCGGGGGCCCCTGCGGCCGATCCGCCGCCTCGGCCGATGCGGGCTGGCCGAGAGCGATGCGATACTCCGGCGAGGGCAGCTCCACGCCAGACGACTCGAGCCCCTCCTTCAGAAGGCGCATCGCCTCGCTCTGCACCCGGCCGAACTCGGCGTCTCGCTGGTTGACCCAGCCGAAAAAGCGGAGCGCCGTCGTGCCGCTTCCGAACCCGACGATGAGCGCCGACGGCGCCGGATCGTCGAGTACGCCGCTCATCGCCGTCAGCACGCCGAGCCCCGTGTCGAGGGCCTCCGACAGATCGGTTTCGGCCGCCACGTCGACGTCGACCTTGAACCGGCGCCGCGGATTGCGCGTGTAGTTGACCATCGGCTCGCGAACCACGAGGGCGTTCGGGATCTGGACGTGGTTGCCGTCGAGCGTCATCAGCATGGTTTCGCGGCCCGTGAGCCGGACGACCTTCCCCTCGTGCCCACCCACCACGATCAGATCGTTTCTGGCGAACGGCTGCCTGAGGCTCAGAATGATCCCGGCAAGGTAGTTTTCCGCAATGTCCTTGAAGGCGAAACCGATCGCGAGGCCCGCGAGGCCCGCCGTTCCGACCACGGCGCCGACGAGCGCCGTGGCGTCAAGCAGGTCGAGTGCGATGACGAGGCCGAGCACGACCAGCACGAACTGGGCGAAGCGGAGCAGCATCGCCCCGAGGAACGAGTTGAGCTTTGGAAACAGTCGCAGGTTACGGGCACGCCCGACGGCCCAGGCGAGCAGGGAAAATGCGACGACGATGAGCAGGGCGATGCCCAGCAACGGCAGGAGCTCGACGAAACCGTCGAGTTGCTCCTGGAGCCGGCCGCCCACTTCGTCGAGGCGCTGTTCGGTCGTCTGGGAGGGCGCCGCCTCCTGGCTGCGAAGCATGTGCATGGCATAGAGTATAGCCCTGCCCGACCTTCGCGGACCACAGGTTCATGGCCCACCGTTCCCACGGCTAGCATCGAGCCCCCTACATCGTTATGTTTTCTTAGTTTATAGCTGAGGCGGTCGATACGCCGGGGAATTCACGCACAGGGAGGAAGCTTGGGATACAAGAGAACGTTGATGGACGATGCGACGGACGAACTGTTTGCGCACATGCAGCGCTGCAGGGTACCGGGCGCGACCGAAGAGGACGTGCGCGAGTGGATGAACGATACGAGGCAGTTTCTCGCGGATCGCTATCCGCAGCTCAGCGAGGCGCAGCTCGCCAAGCTCGAGATGATCGGGCGGCGCTACGCCCAGCCCGTGATTCCGCACGGCAAGGATGCGACGGCTCGCAACCGTGACGAATGGGAGGGCGAAGTCATCGAGGCGAAGGCGGGACACCCTGAGGCGGCGGACGAGACGGACGAGGTTACCGACATCTCGACCGAAGCGACGGACGAAGGCGAGCCGAACGAGCTTCAAACCGCCTGACTCCGAGCGGCGCCGATCGCCGACCTCGTCCATCACGAGATGCGACGATGAAAGCCGGCCCCCGACCAGGGGAGCCGGCTTTCGTGCGTTCAGACCCGAAAGCCCTCCGCGAGGTGCTCCTGGTACTTCGGGTTCTCGCGGACGAACCACACCGTGTACGGACACTGTGGCGCAATCTCCAGGCCGCGTTCGATCGTGTCGTCGAGCGCGTACCGTGTCAGCTCGCCGGCGATCCCCTGGTGCCGGTGCCGCACCGGTGTCTCCGTATTTGTGAACAGGACGCCGCCGTTCAGGGCCTGGTAGTCGAGCACCGCGATGTCGCCGTCCGCCAGCTCGGCCTCGTAACGGCCGGCCTCGACGTTGTTTCGCAGTTCCTCGATCTCGGACTCCGGAGCCCGATCCTGCGCTTCATCGGTATCGTTCATGTCGTCCTTCTCTCGTCGTGATGATCGTGCCATGTGAGGTACCCGTAGCCGCCCGCTGCGATCGAGAGGCCACTCGCCAGGGGCATGGCGAGCAAGTACCAGGTCGGCATCGCCCCGCCGATCTGCTGCACCCCGAACACCAGACCTCCCGCGAATACCAGGAAAGCGAGGAGCAGCACCCAGAGGAAGGCCGGGTCGGGTGCCAGGCGGGCCGTCACGGCGGCGCTGACCCCGGCCGTGAGCGCCGCCAGTCCGAGATTCACGACCATGAACGCCAGCGGCGGCGCGACGACGGGGGCGTCGGCCGCGCCCGCTACGGAGGATGGAAGCAGACCCGGCCAGACGGCGAGCACTGCCGAGAGCGCCATCCACATGAGTACGGGGACCAGCATGAAGCCCGCCACGAGGCTCGCGACCCCTCGGAGCATCGTCATCTCAGGCGACCCCGAGCCATCCGGCGGCCCAGTAGCCAATCGTCGCCACGGCCGCGCTGATCGTCGCCCCCCAGGCAAGGTCGACGACCGCCACGAGCGTCGGGAACCCGCGCAGAACGGCGAGGTTCGTAAGATCGTAGGTGGCATAAGTGATCAGGCCGAACAGGCCGCCGAATACCAGGGCACGTCCGATCGACGCCCGTTCGACGGCCGGCAGCGTGACGAACACGACGATGCCGGCCACGAACAGGGCGTAGAACAGCCCTGCCGCCCCCCATCGCGGATCGGATCGCAGCAGGTCTCCCATCTGGTCCCGGTAAAAATTCCGCGCTACGAGTCCCAGCCACACCGCGTCGAGGACCAGAAACGCGACGATCGAGACCGAATAGAGTCTCAGAAATGCCGTCATACCAGTGTTCTCCGTAGGATGTACGGGCCGTGGCCCGCCTGTTGCTTCTATTAATGCCGGACGGGATCGAACGCACCGGCGGGCGGTCCTCGCGACAACCGCGGAAACGACGTCATATCGCGCGGAATGGCCGTCAGGACGGGTTATCCCCGTGCCTTAAGGAATGCTGTATGCCTTTCATAAGTTCTTCGAGTGAAATAATACGGCCTCGATGGTCGGCGCGTCAGAGTGCCGGTTCATGATCGGGCCAGAAGCGGTCTCCGCTCTCGGAGCGACTCCACAGAGGTCCGATACGTCCCCGCTTCCGGCGGACGAGAGCCAGGTGCGGGAACGCCTGGCCGCCCTCGAGGCGGCCCCGGAGGGCGTGGCGGTGTTCGACGACGATCTTACGCTGCGCTACGCGAATCGGGCCTTCTGCCGGTTATGCGCGTGCTCCGACTTCGACGAACTCGCGGAGCAGATCGACGGCGCACAGGAAGGCTGGACTTGCCTGTTCGATCCCGCTGTGGTGCATACCGTGAAGGACGAGGTGTTGCCGCTCGTCATGCGGTCGGGTTCGTGGCGTGGACGTCTGCCGGCGCAGCGGTGCGACGGCACCGAGTTCACGGCGGATCTTTCTTTCGCCCGGACATCAGACGGCGGGTTCGTCGTGATGATGCGCGACGTCACCGAGGCCGCCGCCGCCGAGACGGAACTGCACGAACGCCAGGAAATGTACCGCCTGCTCGCCACGAACTCGACCGACGTGATTTCGCTTCACGAGATCGACGGAGAGGTCGCCTATATCAGCCCGTCCTCGCTCCGCCTCATGGGGTGTGAACCCGACGCGGTGATCGGCCGGACGCCGTGGCGCTCGATCCACCCGGAAGACGTGGAACGCGCGCGCGCAGCGGTTGCGGAAGCGTTCGAAGGTGGCGCCGGAAGCGTCCGCTATCGGCTGAAGGTGAAGTCGGGCGTGTGGGTCTGGTTCGAGACACTTGTCAGGCCGGTCCGCCTCGACGACGACGCGGAGATCGTCCGGGTACAGTGCTCGACGCGCGACATTACGGCGCAGAAGGAACTGGAGCAGCAGCTCGAGCACCAGGTGCTTCACGACCCACTGACCGGGTTGCCAAATCGTAGCCTGTTCATGGACCGCCTTTCGCAGGCTCCGCTCCGGGCCCGCCGGTCCGGCAAGGGGTACGGCATCGCCTACCTGGATTTGAATCGTTTCAAGCAGGTCAACGACGAGCACGGACACGCCGCCGGGGACGAGTTGCTCGTACAGGTCGCCCAACGGCTGACGGACCGGATGCGCGAGAGTGACACGCTCGCTCGCCTGTCGGGGGACGAGTTCGCAATCATACTCGAGAATCTCGAAGATGCGGATGCGGCCGACCAGCTCGGATTGCGACTGCTCGCCCTGTTCGATGAAACCTTCCTCGTCGATGGGACGGTCGTAGCCGTTCGGCCGAGTATCGGCGTCGCGGTCGACGAGTCGGGTGACGACGCTCCCCACGATCTGCTGCGTTCGGCCGACCTGGCCATGTACGCGGCCAAGCGCGACCCGGACCGTGAGTTCGTGAGGCGAATGGGCGCGGGCAACGGTCGCAGCCGTACGCTCCAGCAGGACCTGCAGCGGGCGATCGAACGCGACGAGCTCAAGCTCCATTACCAGCCACTGGTCGCTTCCGCCGATGGTCGGCCGGTGGCGCTCGAGGCACTGTTGCGCTGGCGACATGGGGGAGCGGGCTTCGTCCCTCCGCCGGAGATCCTGGCCGTCGCCCAGCAGGGCGAGTTCGGTGAAGTGCTCACGCACTGGATCGTACACGCGGCGCTGAGGGACAGCCGAGCGTGGCGGCTGAACGGGTTTCGCGATCTACGGCTGTGCCTCAACCTGACCGAGGAGGAGCTTGGGAATCCGGACCTGGTGGCGATCATCGATGCCGCGCTGGCCGAGTCGGACGCAACGCCTGCGCTGCTCCAACTCGAGCTGCGTTCGGAGTCACTGCGACGTCATGCCGAACGACTCGGGGCCCTGCGGGCCGTGGGGGCCGCCATCGCCGTCGACGGTTTCGGGGCCGACCCGGTTTCGCTTCCGCAGCTTGCGAGGGCGCCCGTGGACTCACTGAAGATTTCCCGTTCTCTGGTCGAGGCGCCGAGCGAGGCTGACGACGGGCAGGGGATGGGTACGGTCGAAGCCATCGTGGGGATCGGACACCGGCTCGGGTTCGGCGTCACGGCGGAAGGCGTGGAGACCTCGGCGCAGGCCGAGCGATTCCGTGACATCGGGTGCGATACGATCCAGGGCTTTTACGTGGGTCGGCCGCTCCCCCCGGCGCGCGTCGGCGAGTACCTGGCGAAGCTCGGGCCAGCGGCGTCCTGATCCGTCGCGGACGGGCACCCCTTGACGCCCGGGCACAGGGGCCCCACACTTTTCCCTCAGCTGATGTGCGTTGTCCCGCACCGGCCGCTCACAACGGAGGTTGTGTGATGATTCGACGTGCGATCGTAGCGTCGACG
>DATHRZ010000065.1:0-22566 GCA_035464655.1 Gemmatimonadota bacterium | reverse complement strand
CGAAGTCGTCGGGCTGCGGCACGCCACATCGGGAGAGGCCCTCGAATGGTGGACCCCGGATACCGGTGGCCTGCGCCCCGCGGTCGGCGGCGGGGTGTCGGTCGTGTACGACCTCGTGCGCTTCGACGTCGTGCGCGGGCTCGATGACGGCGTGTGGGAATGGATCCTCTCGGTGAACCCCCAGTTCCGGTCGCCCCTTTAGGCCCTCCGCGTCCTCATCCCGCCCGGGATAGCGTCACGACGCCGACGATGACTACGGCGAGCAGCAACTGCAGGGGGAACCGAAGCGTAGGAAGTCGGTGAACCGATAGTTGCCCGGGCCATAGACCATCAGGTTCGTCTGGTAGCCGAGCGGTGTCCACAGCGCCGCCGGGCGGCGCCACTCGTGTCCATGGCCGCCGCGAGGCCGATGGCGGCCCCGATCATCAGGAGTCGCGACACCTTCGCGCGGTTGCGCCGCGCCCAACCCCGCGTGACCGGAATCCCCATGGCCACGACCGGTGTGTTGTTGAGGAACGCGGGCGCCGCTGCCACGATCGGCGTCATGCGCAGCAGGGTCAGGGTGGACCCCACGGCTGCGCCGGCCGAACAGGAGATGCGAGGCGCGGTCCAGCGCCCCGACGCGACGGAGCGCCGCCGCCACGACGTACAAGCGAACCGATCGCCACGAGCGTCAGGTTCGAAAAGCCCGCGAACGCCGTATCCAGGTCGATGATCCCCGCGAGAACGAGGGCGGCAAGCGACGCCAGCAACATGGCGTCGGGCGTCAAGAGTTCGAAGGCCAGGGCGGCCGTGACGGCTACCAGGACCCCAAGGGTGAATGCAGTCTCGAATGGCGTGCTTCGTGATCTCCGTTGCCTGCGGCCGGGTGGCCGAAGATCTTGTGCTAGAGCGCGAAGGTTCCCTTTCGTACCGGACTACAGCGGGTGAGCAGGATGGCGCACGACACTACGCTACTCGCACACTTCTACCGGGCGTCGATGTTGCACGCCGACGTCTGGCGTCAACGCCTCGACGCCACGACGAACTGGGCAGTGATCACGACGGCGGCGGTGATCACGTTCGCATTCGGCGAGGCGCAGGCTCCGCACTTCATCGTTCTGATGGGACTGGTCTTCACGGCGTTCTTCCTGCTCATGGAATCGAGGCGCTACCAGATTTACCATGTCTGGGAGGTGCGGCTCCGCCTCCTGCATCGCTACGTAGTCGCGCCAGCTCTGCGCGGCGAGGCGGTAGGCGAGACGACCAGGCTCGAGTCGACCGGAGCCGACGAAGATGACGATGCTCATGGAATCAGCGCCGACAAGGGGCTCGCCGAAATCGCCAGTCACCTGGGGAGCACGCTGCCGCGCATCTCGCTCATCCAGGCCGTCGGCTACCGGATCCGTCGAAACTATGGCCCGCTGTTCACGCTCGTGCTGCTTGCCTGGGGACTGAAGCTCTGGTCCTCCCCAGAACCGGTCACGAGCTTCGACGCCTTCGTCGCCCGGGCCGCCGTCGGCGTCGTGCCGGGACCGTGGATCATTCTCGGCGCGCTGGGCTTCTTCTTCCTCAGCGTGCTCGTCGCCCTGGCCGCTCCCTCCGAGCATCTCGTCGATTGGAGCGAGGAAGCGTCGCCGGCCGGGAAGTTGATGGGGCACGCGCGCGGTGGATCGCTGATCCCCCGGAAAGACTGAAAACCTGCCGGCTGTCGAGGAACTACCGGGAGCCGCGCCACGGGGCACGCACGCGGCTCCCGCACTGCCGTACCGAAGTCCCGCCCTGCTTACTTCTTCTTGGCCGGAGCTTTCTTTTTCGCCGCCGACTTTTTGGCCGCCGGCTTCTTGGCCGGAGCTTTCTTCTTAGCGGCCGGCTTCTTCGCCGGAGCCTTCTTCTTCGCGGTGGACTTCTTGGCCTGAGCCATCATGCGTCTCCTGAAGAGGAGTAACGACGCCCCGCGACATTTACGAATACATGCTCGAACCGAACACGCAATAGGTAGACGTCGGCAACGGTGTGTGGTTCGCCGCGAGGCGATCCGCTCGAAGCCAGGAACTTGCCGCGGACAGTTCGGTGCTCGAGGGCGGCGTGCAGCCATCTGTCTACGCCGACTATTTCCTGAGCACCTGGCGTGCCGTATCGAATCGTGCGGACGGAATCCCGTCCCTGACCCACGGATCACTGGCGGCTGCATACTCGCGGAGCGCATTCGTACGGTACTCGATCCGGCTACCCGCCATGCCCGTCCTTCCCGAGCGCTGACGATGGCGCTGACTTTCGGATTCGCGGCGCTCGCGAGCGGCATGGCGTGGAGTCCCGCGGCGCTGCAGGCGGCCGGACTTCTTACCCAGGAGCGTGCGTCGGCGGACCCAGGCGTCGAACTCGCACACGGCCGGGTTCGATCAGACAGGTCTAGACCGGCACATCGAGTCGCCGGACGCCGTCCGCCCCCCCGTCCGGCGACATAACGCACCTGTTCGTGCGCCAGACCGTCTACGAAAAGCTGGACGATTGAAGAGGTCGGGTGAGAAGGCTTGGCGGGACCAGATCCGCGGGTGTGAGATGTATCCGGAGCGTGCCTTACTACGCGCCGTCCAGCGGAGTTCAGCACGCGGAGGATACATCTCACCCACCCTTGCTCTCGTACCAGCTCTTTCCCGTGCCCAGATCGACCCGCAGCGGCACGTCGAGGTCGATGGCGCCCTCCATGAGCTCGCGCACGATGGCGCCCAGCCCCTCGGCCTCGCCCTCGGGCGCTTCGAACAGGAGTTCGTCATGCACCTGGAGGAGCATGCGCGAGTCGGAACCGGATGCGGCGAGGCGCTCGTGCAGGCGGATCATCGCGAGCTTGATGAGGTCGGCGGCCGTTCCCTGGATGGGCGAGTTGGTGGCCGTGCGCTCGCCGAAACCGCGCATACCCGGGTTCCGAGCCCGGATTTCGGGGATGTAGCGGCGGCGACCGAGCAGGGTCTCCACGTACCCCTGGGTGCGCGCCATCTCCTTCATCTGCTCGAGGTAGCGCGCGACGCCCTCGAAACGCTCGAAGTAGGCCTCGATGAACTCGTTCGCCTGCGTGCGACTGATCCCGAGCTGCGTCGCCAGGGCCACCGGACCCTGCCCGTAGATCGTCGCGAAGTTGATCGTCTTCGCCTGGTCGCGCATCGCAGGGGGTACGTCGTCGGGCGGCATGCCGAAGATGCGCGACGCCGTTTCACGGTGAATGTCGCGGCCCTCGCGAAACGCCTTCACGAAAGCCGGGTCGCCGCTCAGGTGCGCGAGCACGCGGAGCTCGATCTGCGAGTAGTCGGCCGACACGAACACGTAGCCGTCGGACGGGATGAACCCTTTGCGAATCTCCCGGCCCAGTGACGAACGGATGGGTATGTTCTGAAGATTCGGATCACTGGACGACAGCCGGCCGGTCGCCGCCACCGTCTGGTTGAAGCTCGTGTGAATGCGCCCGGTGCGCTCGTCGACCATCTCCGGAAGCTTCAGCACGTAGGTCGAGCGCAACTTGTCGAGCTCGCGATGCTCGAGAATCAGACGCGGAACGGCGTGACCCCGGGCGGCGAGCTCGGTAAGAACCGACTCGTCGGTGGAGGGGCCGGTCTTGGTCTTTCGGAGCACCGGGAGCTCGAGCTGTTCGAACAGCAGCTCCCGAAGCTGCGGCACGGATCGCAGGTTCACCTCCCCCGAGGCGATCTTGTAGATCTCCTCCTGCACGAGCTCGAGGTCGCGCGCCAGGCGCTCGTCGAGCTTCGCGAAGAACTCGACGTCGATCCGCACGCCGAGGCGCTCCATATCCGCCAGCACTGCGACGAGAGGAAGCTCGACCTCCTCCAGCAGGCGGGTCATCTCGTAGCGCTCGAGCTCTTCGAGCATCGGGCCGCCGAACGCGAGCAGCGCTTCGGCCCCGCCGGCCGCGTGCGCGGCGGCTGCCTCGGCGGGAACGTCGGCCGGTTCCACGGCGGCGCGCCCCGAACCGCACAGCTCCGCCGTCGAGGGCACGTGGCGACCGAGTCGATCGAGGACGACGAGCTCGAGTTCGTGGCGGCGCTTGCCCGGGTCGAGGCAATAGGCGGCGAGCGACGCGTCGAAGGCCACGCCGGCCAGACCGCATCCGGCCGAGCGCAGGGCGTGCAGGTCATGCTTGGCGTCGCCACTCCACTTCGGCCGATCGGGATCTTCGAGCAACTCGCGCAGCGCGGCATGCTCGGGGTCGTCGAGCGGCGGCAGGTTGTGGGGACCGGCGTCGTCGGGCACGTCTTCGAGCGCCAGCACGGGGTTTCCGTCGGCATCGGTAGGCTGACGCACGACCCTGTGCCCGAACGACAGGTACCAGGCCTCGCCGGGCGCACCGGCGAGACCGAGTCCGATCAGCTCGCTTCGCGGACCCTGCCCGACCGTGAGGGCGCGAAGGGCGATGGCGGGCGCTTCGCGCAGTGCCGCCGCGATCTGCGTCAGCCGGTCGACATCGGTGACGACTTCGAGCTCGACGGTCGAGTCGCCGGCGACGACCGGACCATCCTCGGGTTCGCCCTCGACTGTCACCTCGTCGACCACCTCGACCGACGCCTCGGGCGCATAGTCCCGCGCCAGGGTGTGGAACTCGAGGTCGAGGAACAGGTCGCGAAGGCGGGCGCGGTCCGGAGATTCGCGTCTCAGGGCGTCGAGGTCGAGCTCGATCGGCGCGTCGCGGCGAATCGTGACGAGTTGCTTCGACAGGAGCGCTTCGTCGTGGTACTCGAGCAGGGCGTTGCGGACACGCTTCGACTCGATCTCCTCGGCGTGCGCGAGAATCGTCTCCAGCGACCCGTAGGTCTCGATCAGCCCGGGGGCCGTTTTCGGGCCGATGCCCCGCACGCCGGGGATGTTGTCGGAGCTGTCGCCGATCAGCGCCAGGTAGTCGGTGACGTGCTCGGGCGCGACACCGAGCCGCTCGCCGGCGTTCTCGGGCGTGATTTCCGTTTCTTCGATGCCGGCGGCGCCACCCCGACCCGGGTTCAGCAGGTGCGTGTGCTCGTCTACGAGCTGGTAGAAGTCCTTGTCCCCCGAGACGATGACGGTGCGGATCCCCCGCTCTCCGGCCTGCGCCGCCAGCGTACCGATCACGTCGTCGGCCTCCCAGTTCTCGATCTCGATCACGGGAACCCGAAAACCCTCGACGACCTCGCGGCAGCGCGGCAGCGACAGGGCGAGCTCCTCGGGCATCTTCTCCCGCGTCGCCTTGTAGTCCGGAAACACCTCGGCCCGATAACTGTCGCCGGCGTCGAACACGACGCCGATGTAGTCGGGTCGAAAGTCGTCGAGGATGCGGATGAGGAAGCGGGCGAGTCCGAACGGGGCCGACGTATTCTCGCCGCTGGAGGTCGTGAGCGGCCGGCTGATCATGGCGTAGAACGCCCGATAGACGAGCGCGTGCCCGTCGAGGAGGTACAGCGTCTTCAGTGTGCCGGAACCGTTCGTGTCAGAGCTTGACGACGTTGAGCGCCCGCGGGCCCTTGTCTCCGTCCTGCAGCTCGAATTCGACTTCCTGCCCTTCGGTCAACGTCTTGTACTCGTCGTTCGTGATCGCGCTGTAGTGAACGAACACCTCGCCTCCGCCCTCGGTCTCGATGAAACCGTAACCCTTGGAATCGTGGAACCACTTCACGCGACCTCTGGACATCGGCGAGCCTCCTGATCGGGCGTGTCGTCGGGCGAGGGCAGCCGGAATTCGAGGCGTCGGCCACCTGTTCGATCCTACTTCGCGGCGAAAACTCCGTCAAACTTCGTCGAGCCCTGGAGCGGCGCTCAGCGCGACGCGAGCCCCGTGTCGTCGTCGCTCCCGAGACCCCACAGGCGCTCGTAGATGTAGCGGTAGGCGAAGATCGTCTTCACGTAGATCCGCGTCTCGGTGAACGGGATCCGCTCGATCATCAGCTCGGCGTCGGCCCGAAACTCGGGGTACTCGCGCCAGCGCGTGTAGCGGTGCGGTCCCGCGTTGTACGAGATCAGGGCGGGCGTCACCGAGCCACCGTAGCGGTCGAGCATGTCGCGCAGGTAGCGGGCGCCGAGCGTCATGTTCACTTCGGGCACCCGAAGCTGTTCCTGCCGAAACTCCGCGAGCTGCACCCGGCGGGCGACCTCCGACGCGGTTGCCGGCATGAGCTGCATCAGGCCCGTAGCGCCGACGGGCGAGCGCACTTCACGGTCGAACTGCGACTCACGCCGGATCACGGCGGCCATGAGGGCCGGATCGAGCCCTTCGCGCTCCGCGACGTGCTCGAGAACGGGCGTGTAGATGAGCGGATAGACGGCGCGGAGGAGCGCGTCGTTCCACAACCCTCCGCGCGTCGCCAGCACCTGCTGCGCCAGGCCGGTTCCCTGCCACGACCAGCCGTTTTCGTTGAGGCCGATGGCCAGGGCCAGGAGCCGCTGCTGGCTCTCTCCCGCGCGATCGCGGTTCCAGAGCTCCCGCAGGCCGCGCTGCCGCCAGCCGAGACTGCGCAGGTCGTTCATCCGCCGCACCATCTCGACCTGATCGTCGGACATCGTCGAGACGGCCGGCATGCTCCGACGTTCGATGAACTCCCACGGATCGAGTGACAGGGCCTGTCCGGCACGTATGCCGTAGTAGGAGAGGGGGTCGTAGCCGAGCGCCTCGCGGTACAGGGCGCGCGCCGCCGCGCCGTCGCCCGCCGCATCACGCGCCCGGGCTCCCCAGTAGATCGACGCATGGTACCAGTTGCCGCCGGGCGAGCGCCGCCGGTAGCCGTCGAAGTGCTCGACCGCCCGCTCCGGATCTTCGCGCAGCATGGCGAGCATCCCGAGACGGAACAGCGCCGTGCCCGCGTAGGACGAGTTCGGGAAGCGGGCGACGTTCAGCTCGTACGCTTCGATCGCTTTCTCCGTGCGACCGGCGTCGTGGTGCATGTCGCCCAGCATGAACGCCGCATAGGCGCCGTCCGGTGCACCCGGAATGGTCACGACGCGGCGCCACAACTCGGCGGCGTCGGACAACAGGCCGCGCCGGTAGCGACTGCGTCCCGCGAGGAAGAGCGCACGCGCCGCGAGCTCGTCTCCGGCGACGATCGAACCGTCGATCCACGGCGTCAGCAACTGCTCGACCTGCCGGTGCTCCGCCCTGTTGAACCGCATCCACGCCATCTCGTAGGTCAGGCGCGGGCGTTCCGCTTGCGGCGCCGCCGCGCGGGCCCGTTCGTACAGCTCGTACGCGCGGCCGGAGCGGCCCGCCGCGGCATCGGCGTCGGCGACTCGCTCGAGGGTGCGCCAGTCGTCGTCGAACTCGACCAGCAACTCCCCCGTGGCCTCATCGGCAGCTCCGGTCGCCAGCGCCTGGCGAGCCCTGGCGACAGCGGCGGTCGTGTCGCCGCGCGCCAGCAGGGCCGGCACGATGAACCGACCCGCGATCGTCGCCGCCGTGCGGGCGCTCAGGCTGTCGACGAACTCGAGCGCCGCCGTCGTCTCGCCCGCCTCGAAGTGGCTGCGCACGACCTCGATCCACACGGAGTCGCGCGGGACGACGTCGTGCCGGCGCACCACCCTGGCAATTCCCAGCACGGCCCACGGCTCGTCGCCGCGGGCAGAGGTCTGAAGGGCCGACAGTAACAGCCAGGGTTCGAGGGACGGGTAGCCCGTAGCGGCTTCGGCGTAGCGTGCCGCCGCTTCGGCGTGCCTGCCCGTTCGCTCGTAAGCCTGGGCCAGCCCGACCAGGGCCTCCATGCGGGCGCGGCTCGTTGGCGCCAGGTGGGCCGCGTTCTGAGAAGCCAGGGCTCGCTCGAACGACTCGATGGCCGAACTCGGATCGCCTTCGGCGTGGATCGCGTGCGCGATCAGCAACCGGCCTTCGCCCGCGTTGACCGAGTCGAGCCACGAGCGCTCGCTCAGCAGGCGGAGCACCGACGGCCAGGCCTTTGCCGAGGCGGCGGACCGGGCCGCGAGCAGGACCTGCGCGGGCGGGGCGTCGCCTTCGGTCGTGGTGAGCCGCCGTATCAGCTCGCGGGTCGCCGTGAGGGCGAACCCGTCGCGCAGCATGACTTCGGCCGCGTCGGAGGGCCGCGTCGTGGGAAGCAGGCCCGACTCCGGGGGGAGGTCCTGGGCCAGGGCCGGCGCGACGGCCGCGCACAGAAGCAGCGCCATCCCGACGAGCCACGCGGCGGGACGCGTCGTCACTCCGCGGGCGCCTCGGCCGGTTGCCGGACGAGCCGACGCAGCACGACCCGGCTGCGAGACGTCATCACGAAGACTCCGAACTCCGTCGAGTCCTCGAACACGATCAGGCCCGGCGAAGGTAGCGATTCGTCGTACTCCCATTCTATGCGTGGAACGTCGTTCTGCCGCTCGGGGCGAATGAAGCGCTGTCGGTCCGGCTCGCCAAGCCTGGCGAGCACTTCCCCCCGATCGGTCTCCCAGCCGGCCCGGCCCGGTTCGTCGAACCGCTCGTTGGCCAGACCCATCCGCTCGAACAGCCGATCGAGAAACTCGTTCGCCGGCGTCGCCGGATTCGGATCCGTCCTGTTCTGGAATCGCCGCCACGCGGCGGTCTGTTCCTCCGCAGGCGCGGTTCTCCAGGCCTCGAGCGTGTCGGGATCGAGCGCGTACACCAGGTGCGCGAGCGCTTCTTCCCACGAGGGGAAGACCCATTCGGGGGCCAGTCCGATATACAGCGGAGCGGTCGGCGCGGTCCCTCCGCCCGGGTACTCGGCCCGCAGCGTCGCCCTCCCCGGAGGTAGTTGATGCACGGGCAGTGCCGCGACGGCCGATGGAGGTCGCCCCGCCTCGGCGACGAGCGCGAACGTGTCGCTCCACAGCACCGCATCGTCGCGCTCGACGCGGAGCACCGCAGGGCCCGGGCGGCCTGCTGCGCCCTCCAGCAAGATGACGGCCGGTCGTTCGCTGGCGGTTACCGTGTTGCGCCCGTTCAACAGGATGTCGGGCGGCGCATCGGGCGCAGTCCGCCGTTCCGCGCGATATGCGACGAGTGGCTCCGAACCTCCCCCGCCCCGCGCTTCGAGCTGAAAGCTGTGTTCCGACTGTCTGCGCGCCGCCAGTTCTCGGACGGTCACGTCGAGCGTGATCGAGTCGGCCGGCACGAGGACGAAGCGCTGAAACAGCACGCGAGGCTCGTGGCTGGACGCCTCCGAGAAGTCGGAAACCCGCACGATCTCGCGTCGGTCGACGCGTGCGAGCGTGTCGGATCGGGCCCGCGCGAGCATCGTCACCTGGTAACGCGCCGCTACCGTCGCGCCGTCCCGCGCGAAGCGCAGGGCCGAGGGCGGCATCGAGGCCGCGAACCCGACGAACACCGAATCCGGCGGTCCCGGCAGCACGACGGCACGGCCGACCACCGCAAAGTCGGGAGGTCCGACCAGGAACCCGGCCTCGTGGTACGCCGCCAGCGCGGAACGGACGTGGGCGTAGCTCGCGTCCGTCGCCGCCGGATCGACGGTCGCCGAAGGAGCGCAGCCGGCCAACGACGCCACGGCGAGCACCGCGGACGGCGTCAGCCGGCTCACGTAGAGCGCCCGGCTACGGAGTCCAGAGCAGGCGCAACATCGTGAAGCGCCCGATCGTCGGCGTTCCGGGGAAGCTCTGATATCCCTCGTCGAACACATTCTGCACGTCGAGCTGCGCCCGCAGCCCCTCGGCGCCGGGAATTTCGTAGCCGAAATTCAGGTCGAACACGGCGTAGGACTCTACATCGCCCCTGTATACGCCCGAGGCAACCGGGAAGCTGTCGATGAAACGCGCCCGCAGCGCAGCGCTGAGTCCGGCCGCATCGTCGCGGTAGCGGGCCGTGAACGAACCCTTCCAGGTCGGGGCGTTGAGCGGCACCGTCTCGTCACCCGCCTCAAAGGTCTCGTCGCTCACCCACGACAGCGTACCCGCCAGCTCCCAGTGATCGGTAAGCAGGTAGCTGAGGGCGAAGTCGGCCCCGAAGAAGTCGAAGTCGCCGAGGTTCCGGTACGTGACGAGGATCGGTGCCTGGGTCGTTCCACCTGCCGTCTCCGGGGCGAGCACGCCGAGGGGTATCTGGCCGATCGTCTCGGCGAGCTGGGCGGCCGTCGCGTCGGCCGTTGCGGTGTCGGGGAACACGACGCCGACCCCGTCACGGAACCGCGCCTGCAGGTAGGCGCGCGTCGGATCTTCGGGAAGGAAGACGTTCGGCGTAAACGTCTGGAGCGCCGACACGAAGTCGTTCACCTTCGTCCAGTAGCCGTTGACCGCCACGAGCCACCTGGTGTCGATCAAACCCTTGTACCCGGTCTCCAGCGTCTGCCAGGTCGTCTCCTTCAACGGATCGGGGTCCACGACGGAACCGAGGTCGAGGATCGGAGTGCCGAACTCGCCCGTATTCGCGTCGAGCGCGGCGGCCACGACGGGCACCTGTCCGGGGCCCGGCGTGCCGGCGAAGTCGAGCGCCGCTCCCGCCTGCGGATCCCCGGCGCGGATCAGCTCGCGCGCCTCTGCCCACAGCTGCTCGGTCGTGGTCGGGAGGAAGTCGCGCGGCGTACCGCCGAGGAGCGGATTGAACGGCGACATGTGCATCGGCACACCGCCGGGGCCCCTATTGAAGCTGAAGCCGTCCTCCGACGTTCCCTGTGCGCGGACGTCGTAGGCGAACGGCGTGTTCGGGATCGGCACGGTCTGCGCGGAAATGTCGAGGAACAGGTTCAGGGTGGTCGGCGTGGTGAACGCCCGGTTGAAAGTCAGGCGGAAGCTGTTCTCGTCGTCCGGCTTGTACACGACAGCCGCGCGCGGGGAGAACACCACGTCGTCGAGGCGCGAGTGCTTGTCGGCTCGGGCCGCCAGCGTCAGGTCGAATTGCTCGCTCAAGGCGCCCGTGTACTGCGCGTATCCGCCCACCTCGTCGATCGTGTCGTCCTTCTCGTGGCGGCCGTTGATCGTTCCTTCCGACTGCGGAACCGTGTGCAGGAAATCGACGCCGTAGATCAGGTCGTGGTCGCCACCGAGGGCCGTGCCGTGCTGGAGCTGGCCCACGAACAACGACGACTTGTCGGTGAGCGGCCGGCCCGAGCGCAGAAGGTACGTCTGGTCGTTGTCGCTCTTGTTGAAGAACAGCTGGCCGAACAACCGCTTGTAGGTCGCACGGGCCTGGCCGTAGTACATCTTCCAGTCCTGCACCTGCCCGGCGCCGACCCCTGTGAGGTCGACGCTGTTGATGGCCGTCGTGCGCCCTCCCGACAGGATGACGCTCACGTCCTCGCTCGGCCGGAAGTCGGCGCGCAGGTCGAGCGCCCAGCGCTCGAGGTCGATGTCGCGTCCCCCCGCGACGTTCTGGACGCGCGTCTGCAGGTCCGCCTGATCGGCGGGCAGCACGAGGTCGCCCGAGAAGTTCTGGCACGCGCCGTTCGTGGGATCGAAGCCGGCCTGAATGCAGGCGCCGGCGAGCGCCTGCTGCTGGATCTCGACCTCGTCGATGAACTCATAGTCGTTGCCGGTGAAGTACTGGCCGGAAAGCTTCACGCCGAAGCGCCCATCGGCCGCGGCCCAGCCGTAGCGCCCCTCGACGTGCGTGATCGGTTCGGTCGAGCCGTCACGGGCCACCGTGACCGCATCGTCGAGCATCCCGTTCTGGTCCGCGTCGAACGGCAGGCCCACCGTCTTCGTCGCGCCGTCCTGCTGCCGCAGTCCGCCGGTCACCGACAGGGCCGTTCCCGGGTCGTCGATCGGCGAGCGCGTCAGGTAGTGGATGACCCCGTTGGCGGCGTTCGGCCCGTAGAGAGCCGACGCGGGTCCGAGCACGACTTCGACCCGATCGACGTCGAAGTTGGATGTGGGCTGCAGGTGGGAGATGTTGGCACGCAGCGACGGAACCCGGGCGATTCGATTGTCCGTCAAAGTCAGCGTCTGGCCGGAGAAGATGTTGTTGAAACCGCGAATCACCACGTAGTTCTGGTTGACCCCCGCCGTGATCACGTCGACGGCCGCCTTCTCCTTCACGTGATCGGTGAGCACGGTGGCGGGGCGTTCCTGGATGTCCTCGCGGTCGACCACCTGCACGGAAGCGGGCGCGTCGAGCGCCTTCTCGACCTTCTTCGACGTCGTGACGCTGATCGGATTGAGCGTGAATGCACGCTCGGCGAGCACCGCGCTCACAGTCGTCGTCTCGCCGGCGCTCACGACGACATCGGTCTCGGTCAGGCTCTCCCAGCCCGTGGCCGAGAAGCTGACCAGGTAGGTGGCGGGCGAGATGCCGGGGATCCGGTAGGCGCCGGATTCGCCAGTGACCTGGGTGGCGACCACCGAACCGTCGCGGCGCAGCACCTGGACCTGGACCGCCGCGATGCCGGCGCCGTCCGCCTGGCCCGTGACCGTACCGGCCACGGTGCCCTGCTGGCCGAAAGCCCGCGACTCGAAGGTCAGCAGCGCCAGTACCACGAGCGCTGACGAGACGAACACAGAAGCGTTCAGCCGCATTGGGGAACCTCCCTCTCAGGAATCGAGACCACCCGCTTGCAGATGCTTCAGGATAGTGTGGCGAGGGTTCCCACAAAAGCACGAGGCCCGGGCGATCGGCCCGGGCCTCGTGCTTCTCAATCTCGTGATGCTGCAGCGGAACTGTCAGGCGGCGCCGCGCTCGATGGCGTGGACGGCGTCGATCATCTTCTGCGCACTCTCCTCCATGTCGATCACGATGCGGTCGACGCGGGTGACGAAGTAGTTGTGCGCGATGTTGATCGGGATGGCGATTGCGAGGCCCGAGGCCGTCGTGATCAACGCGACCTTGATGCCGCCGGCGACGAGCGTCGCCTCGACTTCTCCGGCGATCTCGATCGCCTGGAAGGCCTGGATCATTCCGATCACGGTGCCGAGGAAGCCGAGCAGGGGAGCGACGTTTGCGAGCGTCGCCAGCCAGACGAGGCCGCTCTCGAGCTTCGACACCTCGATGGCGCCGGCGTTCTCGATCGCCTGCGTCACGCGCTCGGCGCCCTCGTTGTAGCGCTTGAGGCCGGCGGCGAGGATCGTGCCGGCGGGAGCGCTCGAATCCTCGCACAGGGCGAGGGCCTGGTCGAGACGCTGCTGGGCGATCAGGCCGTCGACTTCTTTGAGGAGCTTGCGGTTGGCCGACGCCTGGCCGGTCAGGCTGAAGAACTTCCACACGATGATCAGCATGCCGATCGCGAAGCACGCGCCCAGCGGCCACATCATGAAGCCGCCGCCCTCCCAGATGTCGGTGAAGCTGAGCGCCTGACCCTGCCCGAGCACTGGTGTTTCCTGCACCGCGAGCAACGCGGACGCGTACATGCTTGCCAAGATTTCCTCCACCGTGATGGGTTCCCGATCCCAGCCCCACGAGACGTAAGGGCCCGCAAGCTATTTTCGAATGCCGCCCGGTGTCAAGGAATCCGCGGCACGGCGGCCAGCAGGCGGCGCGTATATTCGGCCTGCGGCGCGGACAGGACCCGGTCGCTCGTTCCCTGCTCCACGATCCGGCCCCGGTGCATTACTACGATGCGGTCGGCGAGGTTCCGAACCACCGCCAAATCGTGTGACACGAACAGGTAGGTGAGGCCGAGATCCCGTTGCAGCTCGCGCAGCAGGTTGAGGATCTGCGCCTGCACCGACACGTCGAGGGCCGACACGGGCTCGTCGAGCACGATGAACTCGGGCTCGACCGAGAGGGCGCGCGCGATTCCGACACGCTGGCGCTGTCCCCCCGAGAACTCGTGCGGATAGCGTCCGGACGCGTCGGCCGGGAGCCCTACCCTGTCGAGCAGCGCCTCCACG
The DNA here is from genome assembly GCA_035464655.1 of Gemmatimonadota bacterium. Lineage (GTDB taxonomy): Bacteria > Gemmatimonadota > Gemmatimonadetes > Palauibacterales > Palauibacteraceae > JARFPW01. The sequence goes on along the minus strand of DATHRZ010000065.1, from coordinate 8,832 downwards.
CGGCGGCGCGCGTCCCCGCCGCGCGCGATGCCGTGGACGCCCAGCGCCTCGCGCAACATCGAGCCGACCGTGAGGCGCGGATTGAGCGAGCCGTACGGATCCTGGAACACGACCTGGGCGCTGCGCCGGAACGCTCGCAGGGCGGCCGCGTCCAGGCTGGCCAGATCGCGCCCCCGGTATTCGACGCGCCCGGCGGTCGGGGCCTCGAGCGCGAGCAAGAGGCGGCCGAGCGTGCTCTTTCCACAGCCGGATTCGCCGACCAGTGCCGTCGTCAGCCCTTCTTCGACGTCGAGGTCGACACCGTCGACGGCCAGGACTTCGCGAGCGCGGCGCGACGCAGCTCTGAGCGCGCCGCGGCCCGTCGCATACCGCTTGACCAGGCCCGTGGCCCGCACGAGAGGAACGGCCACAGGGGGCGACGCCACGTCGCTCACGCTCCGCGCTCCCGGAGCCAGCAGCGCGCCGATCCACCGGCCGTCGGAAGCGGCGGCGGATCGTCCGTTCTGCAGCGCTCCATGACCTCGGGACAGCGCGGCGCGAACGGACAGCCCGTGAACCGCTCGTACGGTTCCGGCACGCGCCCGGGAATCGCCGCGAGCGGACCCGGTGGCGTGTCGAGACGAGGCAGCGCGCGCACCAGACCCTGTGTGTAGGGATGCCCGGGGGCCCGGAAGAGCTCCGGCACGGCGCCCTGTTCGACGATCCGGCCGGCGTACATCACGGCTACCCGGTCGGCCACCTGCGAGACGACCGCCAGGTCGTGGCTGATCAGCAGGAGCGCCATCCCGAGCTCTCGCTGCAGGTCGGCCAACAGGTCGAGGATCTGCGCCTGGATCGTCACGTCGAGCGCCGTGGTCGGCTCGTCGGCGATCAGCAGGTCGGGGCCGCCGGCCAACGCGATGGCGATCATCACGCGCTGGCGCATACCGCCCGACAGCTGATGCGGATACGCCCGGTACCGTCGCGCGGGTTCCGGCAGGCCGACCCGGTCGAGCAGCTCGATCACACGCGCCCGGACCCCCGCCCGGTCGCCGCCCTCGTGTTCGCGAATCGTCTCGGCCACCTGCTCGCCGACGCGGATTACCGGGTTCAGGCTCGTCATCGGTTCCTGGAAGATCATCCCGATGCCCGCGCCGCGAATTTCACGCAGCCTGCGGGGTGACGCGTCGAGCACCTCCTCCCCCCGAAATCGGACGCTCGAGCCGGCGAGAATCTCGGCCGGGGGCTCGCGCAGCAGGCGGGTGATCGACATGGCCGTGACCGACTTGCCGCACCCCGACTCGCCTACCAGGCCAAGTGTTTCGCCCGCGTTCAACGAGAACGACACGCCGCGCACGGCCTCGACCACGCCCCGGTCGGTGCGGAACACCGTGCGCAGGTTCGCGACTTCGAGCAGGGGGCCTTTCATTGCGCGTGCCTCGGGTCGAGCGCGTCGCGCAGTCCGTCGCCGACCAGGTTGAACGCCATCACGGTGAGTGCGATCAGGATGCCCGGAAACGCGGTGATCCACCACGCGTCGAGCATCCGGTCCTGCCCCGAGAAGATGATCAGACCCCACGACGTGTCGGGCGGCTGTACGCCGAGGCCGAGGTAGCTGAGCGCCGCCTCGGCGAGAATCGCGTTTCCGATGCCGAGCGTGGCCGCCACGATCACCGGTGTGAGCACGTTGGGCAGGATGTGGCGGAACAGGATGCGCAGCGGCCGGTAGCCCAGCGCCCGGGCCGCCAGGACGTGCTCACGCTCGCGTACGGCGAGCACCTGCCCGCGCACCAGCCGGGCGACCCCCATCCAGCCCGTGAGCCCGAGCACGATCACGATCAGCGCGATCGAGGGACGAAGCAGGGCCACCGCCGTGATCAACAGCACGAGCCGCGGGACGCTGAGGAACAGGTCGACGATCCTCATGAGCACGGCGTCGGCCCAGCCGCCCGCATAGCCCGCCACGGCGCCCACCACCGTCCCGAGCGTGATCGCGATGCCGACCGACAGAAAGCCGATGAGCAGCGACACCCGCGACCCCGCCAGCAGCAGGCGGAACATGTCGTAGCCGGCGTCGTCGGTGCCGAGCCAGTTCGCGGCGGACGGCGCCTGGAGCCGGTTGGCGAGATCGACCGACGGATCGAGCGGCGCGATCACGGGCGACAGCAGCGACAGCAGGCCGAGCACGATCAACACGGCGAGGCCAAGCATGGCCTGCCGGTGCGCGAGAAACCGCCGCCGGGCGATCGCCCACGGCGAGGCGGCGACGGGCTTACTCATAGCGGATCCGCGGATCCGCCGCCGCATAGAGCAGGTCGGAGATCAGGTTTCCGACCACGACGATCGCGCCGAACAGGAAGGTGGCCGCCATCACGGTCGGGTAGTCACGAGCATACACGGAGTCGTACAGCAGCAGCCCCATCCCCGGCCACGCGAACACTTTCTCGATCACCACCGAGCCGCCGATCAGCACGGGCAGGTAGAGGCCGAGCAGGCTGACGATCGGGATCAGGGCGTTCCGCAGGGCGTGGCGGAAGATCACGCGCCGCTCGCTCAGGCCCTTGGCGCGCGCCGTGCGCACGTAGTCCTGGTGAATCACCTCGAGCATCTCGCCGCGCATGTAGCGCGCGATGCCCGCCGCCGAAGCGAGACCCAGTGCCACGGTCGGCAGCACGAGGTGCCGGGCCACGTCGAGCGCCTGTTGCACGAGCGTCATCGACGAGTGATCGCGCACGTCGATCATCCCCGACACGGGCAACGAGAGCGCGTCGGGCCACCAGCCCGACGACACGGCGATCTGCAGCATCAGGCCGAGCCAGAAGCCCGGCATCGAGTACAGGGCGAGCGAACCGATCGTCAGGGTCGTGTCGGAGACACTGTACTGGCGTACCGCCTGGATCACGCCGATCAGGCCACCGACCACGAAGATCATGGCCAGCGACACGAGGCCGAGCAGCAGAGTGTTGGGCAGCGCGGCGCCGATCTTGTCCCTGACCTCGGGCTCGCCAGCCACGTAGCTGCGGCCGAAGTCGCCGACGGCGAACGCCCTGATCCACTTCACGTACTGCACGGGAACCGGCTCGTCGAGACCGAGCCGCGCCCGCGTCTGCTCGACCACCTCGGGCGAGACGTTGTCGGTCAGGTAGGTGGCCGTCGGATCACCCGGCGCGGCGTGCATGAGGACGAACGTCAGGGTGAGGATGCCGAGCAGCAGCGGAATCGCCTGGAGAACCCGCCGTCCGGCGTAGCGCAGCAGCCCGAGGCTCACGTCAGGGCCGGCTCAGCGCGCCGACGGTTCGAGCCACCAGTCGGTCACCGACACCCAGTTCCCGCGCACGTCCATCTCGACGCCCCTCAGCTCGATGCGCGCCGCGGCGTGGTTCGGCGGATAGTACAAAAAGGTGTACGGCTGGTCGGCCGCGAGGATCTCGTTGTATCGGTCGACGAGCCCGGCGTACACCGCACGGTCGGTCACGAACAGCAGCGAATCGAGGACCGCGTCGAGCTCGGGGTTGCAATAGCTCGAGAAATGCACCGGGTGGGCGAGCTGGTCGCACGCCCACATCGCACGGTCGTCGAGCGTCTGGTCGGGAATCCACGTCAGCAGGAACGCGTCGAACCGGCGGTCGGGACTCGTCACGAGGGGCTGGAGGGAGGATGCTTCGCGCACCTCGACTTCCATTGCGATCCCCACGTCCCGCAGGTTCGACTGGACGATCGCCGCGACGCTCCGCCACGTATCGCGCGGGGTCACGTACATCGTGAAATCGAAGGGGCGCCCGTCGCGCTCGAGCACGCCGTCACCGTCGGCATCCGTCCAACCAGCGGCGGCGAGGACGGCGCGAGCCGAGTCCGGTGCATGCGGCAGCGGCGCGTTCGTCGAATCGAACGCCCAGTGCCAGGGGCCGACCGGTCCGACGCCGACCATGCCTTCGCCCTCGAGCACGGCGGCGACGATCCCCGGCCGGTCGATCGCCATCGTCAGGGCACGCCGAACGGCGGGATCCGCGAACAGCGATCGTCGGGTGTTCCAGGCGATGAAGCTGTAGTCGCTGTCGTCGTACGAGATCAGCCGGACGGCCGTATCGGCCGCGAAGAGCCCGAGGCTGGCCGGCGACGCCTCGGGAAGCAAGTCGACTTCGCCGACCCTGATCGCCGTTGCCTGCGTCGCGTCGTCTGCGATCACCCGGTAGACGTACCGGTCGACGTAGGGACGGCCGCCCAGGGCGTCCGGGAAGTCGGGATTCGCCTCGAATACCCAGCGGTCGCCGGGCACCCGTTCGACGAACCGGAAGGGACCGTTGCCGACCGGCGTGCTGGTGCCGAACGGATGCGTGGCGAGCGCGGCCGGCGGCACGTCGCCGAGGATATGCGCGGGCATGATCGCGAGACGAGTCCAGCCATAGAACAGGTTCGCCGCCGGGCGGATGGTGAACCGTAGGGTGTACTCGTCCAGCAGTTCAACCCCCAACCACGCGTCGAACAGGGCCCGATGGGGATAGCCCGCGGCCGGATCGCGCATCGTCTCGAAGGTGAACACGACGTCCTGCGCCGTCGCCGGCTCCCCGTCGTGCCAGGTGAGCCCGCGCTCGAGCTCGAAGGTCACCGACGCGCTGTCCTCGCCGAACGTCCACGAACGGGCGAAGTAGGGCAGCGGCTGCTCGCGATCGTCGGCCTTCAGCAGGGTCACGAACAGCAAGTGCGCCTGGTGCTGGAGGCTCTCGATGTCGAGTGACGTGAAGGCGTTCATCGAGGCGATGTCGTTGCGACCCGCCACCACGACCGTCCCCCCATAGCGCTCCGCCTCGGGCACCTCGGGTCGGGCGACCGGAGCCGACGAACCGTCACGGCCGTCGCCGCCGCAGGCCGCGGACCCGAGCGCGACGAGCAGCGACATGAATACCTGCAGGACGGCCGGGCGCCGGGCTTCCCGATGCGACGACGTTCGCAGGGTCATTCCTCGCTCCTCCATCGCCATTGCGGCAGCGTCGCCAGCTCGCCGCGCGCGTCCATTCGCACACCGTCGAGACGGCGGGTCACCGCCGCCAGCTCCTGCTGCCAGAACATGAACGTCACGGGCTGATCCTGCTGGAGCACGCGGGCGAACTCGGCCCAGATCTCGGCTGCCCGGTCTTCGTCGAGCGTCCGCGCGCCGAGATCCATCAGGCTGTCGGCCACGGAGTTCGCGTAGCTGCTGCGGTTGGCGCTGTTCTCGATCGCGACCTGCGAACCGTGAAACAGGGCGCGCGGATCGACCCGGAAGTTGTCGAGCACCCAATTCGTGAGCACCGCGTCGAAGTCGCGCCCGCGGTGGCTGGCCAGCACGCTCTGCCACTCGAGCAGCCGGGGCTCCGCGTCGACGCCCACGGCGCGCAGATTCGACTGCACGATACGCGCGACGTCGCCGTAGATCGGACTGCGTTGATTGGTCAGCAGCGCGAAGGCGAGCGGCACGCCGTCCCGGTCGCGCACACCGTCTCCGTCCGTGTCTCGCCAGCCGGCCGCCTCGAGCGCCGCGGCGGCGGCTTCGGGATCATGGGGCAACGGCTCGAGATCGGGCGCGAACCGGTGCCACGGCGGGATCGGCCCCGACGCCACCGAGCCGTGGCCCTCGAGCACCGTCCGCACGATCGCTTCACGGTCGATCGCCATGGTGAGCGCGCGACGCACGGCCGGGTCGGCGAACTGAGGACGCCGCGTGTTCCAACCGATGTAGGTGAACTGGCGCCACGGGAAGCTCTTGAGTTCGAGGTCTTCCTCCGCCTCGACCCGCTCGACCTGCGACGGGGCCAGCGGCCCGTCAACCTCGATGCCGCCGCTCATCAGTTCCGCCAGCATCGTCGTCTGGTCGGGGATGATCCGGTACACGACCTCGGCGATGTCCGGCGGTCCGCCGAGACCCTCGGGATAGTCGGGATTGCCGGTGAACACGAGCTGCTGGTTCACGTCCCAGCGCACGAGTCGATACGGCCCGTTGCCGACGGGATTTCGGTTATACGGCACCTGCGGCATCTCTGTTGCCGAAACATCGGACAGCAGATGGGCCGGAACCGGGGGCCAGTAGAAGTCTTCGAGCGGCTCGGAGTGCGGCGCCGTGAACCGGAAGTGCACCTCGTGCTCGCCCGTCACTTCGACGCTCGCGACGTTGGCCAGGTAGGCCGCGGCGAGCGGCGAGGCGAAGGCCGGATCCTTCGCCCGCTCGAACGTGAACGCCACGTCGTGCGCCGTAACCGGCGCACCATCGTGCCACGCGAGGTCGTCGCGCAGACGGAACGTCACGGCCGTGTCGCTCAGCGTCCAGCTTTCGGCCAGCGCCGGGGCTGGCTGGAAGTCGTCGTCGTACGTGACGAGGGGTGTGAACAGCAGGAAGTAGATGAGCTCGTTGGCGTTCTGGTCGGTGCTGAGCAGCGGGTTGAGACCCTGGAGCTCGGACGCGTAACCGAGAACGAGCGGTCGACTTCCCGAGTCGGACGGTCCGGCGTCCGGCGAGCAGGCGCCGCCGAGGGCCAGCGCCGCGACCGTGGCGAGTGCGAGGGTCCGGTTCAGCATGCGACAAGCTAGGACCGGTGCTCGGGCGGTGAAAGGGAGGCCGTGGCCGGAAGTGCTACAACTGCGCCGAATGCGGTCCCGACGATTCGGGGTCGGCGCTCACCTCGAACTGGCGCCTCAGCTCCACCATGCGCCTGGCGATGTCTTCGGCCAGCTCCTCCGGCTTGCCGCGCGCCAGCTCACTACGCTTCACTTGTTCGAACTGGCGCTCGTGTCGGTCGTTCCAGGCGTCGCGGTCCATCTCGGTCCTTGTCAGTCCTTCGATCCGTCGGTGCGGTCGGTGTCTGCCGGCTCGTAGTGATTCGTCGATTGGATATGCAATGACCGGACCATCATGAACGCGGCGTAGCTTCGGGCCGTGCGCCCCCACGCGGCGCCGTACATTGCGTCAGTTTGGATAGATCTGCACGAAGCCGGGTTCAGCGACGCCAGGTCCAGGCGGGGTCGGCGAATCGGGGTGCCAGGGACTCGGACGCGGCCGCCTCTTCCGCCGACAGCGTTCCGGGCACGACGTCGACGCCGAATTCCCGCTCGAAGCCGAACGTCAGGGCGTCGAGCAGCGCGCCCTCGGGCGGGAGTTCGTCGAGCAGGTCTGCCAGGGAGATTGCGCCGGAGTCGACCCCGGCCGCGGCGCCGCGGCCGGTTGCTCGAAGGGCGTCGACGACCTGCTGTTCGTCGACGAGCAGGATGGAGCCGTGCTGGAGGAAGGCCCCGCCGTCCCGCCACTGGGCGCTGCCGACCAGCTTTCGTCCGTCGACGGTCACCTCGCCCGGCAGGGGGTCTCGAAAACAGGGACGCGACGTGGGACGAGGGGTCGGCCGGGACGACGGGCTCCGCCCGGCGACGTGGGATTCGTCGGCGGCGCAGACCGCCGAAACGCCGAGCTCCCGCAGCCCGGCTGCCAGCGCCCGGTTGATCCGGCGGTAGGTCTCTCGCAGCGAACCCCAGGAGCCGGCCGGCGCCGTTACCGAGTAGGTCAGCTCGCGGTGGTGGTAGACGGCGCGGCCACCCGTCGGCCGCCGCACCACGTCGACGCCCCGATCGGCCGCCGCGTCGGGGTCGTAGGTGCCGCGCGCCTCCTGGTTCCGGCCGAACGACAGGCATCCCGGTTCCCAGCGGTAGAAGCGAAGAGTGACGCCGGCGGCGCCCGAACCCGCCGAGCGCATCAGCGCCTCGTCGACGGCCATGTTTCGCACGCCGGGCAGGGGATCGTCGACGAGCAGCCGGATCACGCTTACGGCTTCCACACCGCGGCGTCGAGTATCGACCACAGATGGATGATCCAACCCAGCAGGATGACCCACAGGACGGCGGCCAGCACGAACATCACCGCGGCCATGATCAGCCGGCCCTGAAGAAGCTGGCCGAGCCCGGGCACGAAAAAACTCGCGAGGGCAGCTATGACGTTACCGGCGGATCCTCGTCCAGACATTCAGCCTCCCGGCTCAGGGCTCCGTTCTCGGTCGCAACGCTCCGACGAGGGAATCTGCGCCGCGACGACGGCACCACTCCCTACGAGGCGCGCCCGCACGAAGTTGCGCGGCCGCCCCACGCCGACACGGTCAGTCGGGGCAGGATACGCGCTCGTAGGGCACCGCGAACGCCGGCTCGGAGCCGTCCGCTTCTCCGAATACTGCGGCCTCTGCCTGATCGTGGCCCTTCCGCGTGTAAGCGATCTTCTGCGGAAAATCGTGCGCGGCGTTCACGAATTCGAGCCGTCGATCGTCCACTCGGTGCGCCCTGAAGTCGGTGGGTTGCTGCCCCGAGGGCACGGCGTGGTAGACGAGCGTTCCATCTTCGACCCGAAGCGTCAGGAACTCGTAGCCCCGGACCGCGCCGCCGCGAACGGTGCGCGCCATCCCCACCATCAACCCGCCGCGCGGCGCCATCCACTGCTCCTCGGCGACGTGCTGCCCGTCCGGGGATTCCGCACGCCAACAGCCCGCGAGCCAGGCGGCGGCCTCCAGAGCAACACTCCCGGGCCCGATCTCGTCGGACTGCGCATGCGCCATCCCCGGCAGGCCGGTCAACAGGACCGCCGCGACGACGCCGGCTCGAGCCGCGAGACGCACGCCCATCCGGTGTCTCACGCGTCCTGCCGCAGCGTGACCCGGGGAAAGGTCCGAGTCGGTCGAATCAGCGCCACATGAGGCGAGGACGAACCCGAGGAGAACTCGCGCTAGCGGAGCGCGGATCAGCCGGCGCCGCACTGCTTCGTCCCTTTCCCGCGATACGCCACTCAGTCGACGCTACCCTCCCACCTCAGGTCGAGCTCCCGACCCGCCTTGCCTTCGTCGAGGCGCC
>DATHRZ010000064.1:0-9277 GCA_035464655.1 Gemmatimonadota bacterium | reverse complement strand
TCGATGTCGGCTTATCGCATCCTGGGGCTGGAGAAGGTCCCAAGGGTCGGGCTGTTCGCCCGTTAAAGCGGTACATGAGCTGGGTTTAGAACGTCGTGAGACAGTTCGGTCTGTATCCGCCGTGGGCGTTGGAGATTTGAGAGGAGCCGCTCCTAGTACGAGAGGACCGGAGTGGACTGACCGCTGGTGTACCTGTTGTCCCGCCAGGGGCATCGCAGGGTAGCTACGTCGGGCCGGGATAACCGCTGAAAGCATCTAAGTGGGAAGCCCCCCTCGAGATGAGATCTCCCGCACCGTAAAGGTGCCTGAAGGTCCGCAGGAGACGACTGCGTAGATAGGCGGCAGGTGTAAGGCGTGCAAACGCTTCAGCCGAGCCGTACTAATCGACCGTGCGGCTTGATCCCTCTCTACCGCATACCGTGCGCGCCACTTCACGGCCCGCGCTTCCCGTGCGCTTCGACCCCACCCCCCTCCTCACTCTTTCGCCGCCCCCGCGGCCGCCCGTGACGCACGGGAACGCGTTTCAGCTGAAACGCGCCCCGGGCCCACCGGCACCGACGGGACGCGGCAGCTTTACCCAGGGTTTTGCAAAACGGTTGGTGGCTTTCGCGAGGGGGACACACCCGGTCCCATCCCGAACCCGGCAGTTAAGCCCCTCAGCGCCGATGGTACTGCGGCTTCGCCGTGGGAGAGTAGGTCGCCGCCAACCCCTCACACCCAACAGCCCCCCGGAGCCCTCGCTCCCGGGGGCTGTTCGCGTTTCCCAAAGGGGGGCTCAGGACGACGCAGCGGACTCGGCCAGCGCGGCAAGCTGCCGCACCACGTCGCCCGGGCGCTCGGCGTGCATCACGGCGCTGAGCACCGCGACGCCGGCGCCCGTGGCCAACACGTCCGCCGCGTTGTCAGGCGTGATGCCGCCGATGCCGACGCCCGGCAGGCCGGCGGCGTGCAGGACGTCCCCCACGCGTTCGGGCCCGATCGCCTCGTGTTCGAGCCCGTCCTTCGAGCGTGTTTCGTAGACGGCGCCCACGCCCAGGTAGTCGGCACCCGCGTTCGCGGCGAGGACGGCGGCGACCGGACTGTCGGTCGAATACCCGATGAGCAGCGCGTCTCCGGCGTGCAGCCGGACGACGTCGACCGGGAGGTCTTCCGGCCCGAGGTGGACGCCGTCGGCTCCGGCCGCCAGCGCGACGTCGAATCGGTCGTTGACGATGAGCAGCGCGTCGGCCGCGCGGGTGAGCTCGACGAGGCGAACCGCCTGTTGGTACAGCTCTTCGTCGGACGCCTCCTTGTCCCGCAGCTGGATGGCCGTCGCGCCGGCTTCCAGGCATTCGGAAACGACGTCCGCCAGCGGACGTCCGGACGCGGGGGCCGGATGCGTGAGGACCATTACTCCGAGGCTCGCGCGCTCCGCCGACGGTGACCCGCCCGCTTCCTCAGCCATCCGCGTTCGTCGCCGAATCCGCCGCTGCGTTCGCCGCGGCTTCGCGCGCCGCACGCACGGCTTCGTCGCGGATCCGGTTCTTCGCGTTGTTGTGCTCGCGCAGTGTCCGGGTGAATTCGTGTGATCCGTCCGCGCGCGCGACGAAGAAGAGGAACGGAACGTCGGCCGGCTCGAGGGCGGATCGCAGCGCGGCCTCGCCGGGCGAGGCGATCGGGCCCGGGGGCAGACCCGGATTCGTGTACGTGTTGTACGGGTGATCGGCCACCGAGTCGATGGCGGCGTAGAGGAGCCGTGCACGCGGCGACCCGAGTGCGTACTGCACCGTCGGATCAGCCTGCAGCGGCATTCCGATCTCGAGCCGGTTCGCGTAGACGCCCGCGATCACGGGCATTTCGTCCACCACCCGGGCTTCCTTCTCGACGATGCTGGCCAGCGTGACGATCTCTCGTTCGGTGCGCCCGCTCGAGTCGGCCAGGGCCCGGCGCTCGGGTGTCCAAAACGCCTGGTAGCGCTCGACCATGATCCGCAGGATGTCGCGCGCCGGAAGCCCCTCGGCCACGTGGTAGGTTTCCGGGAACAGGTAGCCCTCGAGATCGGGGCCGGGAACGCCGAACTCGGCGGCGAAGACGCTGTCCGTGACGAGGGCGACGACCGAATCGACCTCGACCCCGGCCACCTCGGCCACGCGCGCCGCGATCTGGGTGGCCGTGAAACCCTCCGGCGCCGTCAGAGCGATGGTCTCCACCGCGCCGGCCGCGAGACGCTCGACGATTGCGGCCCACGACGCCCCGGCCGGGATCCGGTAGGTTCCCGCCTTGAGGTTCTCCGCCGATCCCCGCAGCCGCACGTAGAGGCCGAACAGGCGCGGCGAGCCGATCAGCTCGCGCTCCTCGAGGATCTCGGCGATGCGCGAGGCCGAGGCGCCGTCGGGAACGACGACCTGGAGCTCGCCCTCACGGTCGCTTCCGCACGCGAGCGCGACCAGCGCGACCAGCGCAAGGGCCGGCGTCCACGAGACGCGTCCTCGTCGTCGGCTTCGGCGAGTGGCTGCCTTCATTCGGTCGTTTCCTCCCTCAGGTAATCTTCGAGCAACACCGCGGCCGCCATGGCGTCGCGCAGACCGCGGTCCTCCCGCTTTCGTTTCGGCAAATCGAGTGCCCGGATCATCCGCTCCGCCTCGACCGTCGTAAGTCGCTCGTCGCGCACGACGGTCTCGATACCCGTGGCGGCCCCGAGCCGGCGGGCGAACTCTCTCGCCTCGAGCGCCATTTCGCCCTCCGAGCCGTCCATATGGAGTGGTACTCCGACGACGATGACGGCCGGCTCCAGCTCGCGCACCCGCTCGAGCAACGCCTCGCCCGGCTCGACCGGCGGCGAGCCGGCGCGGACCACGCCCCTCGGCTGGGCGACGACCCGCAGCGGGTCCGAGGCGGCGACGCCGATACGGCGCCGACCGTAATCGAGCGCCATCACCCTTCCCGGCATTCCGTGGACCGATGGATCCATGAGCGTCGACATTCGTATAGATTTACAGTTCGCCGGCCCGCCCGACAGGCGAACATAGCCGTCCCCAACGTCATTTGCGCGGTTTGATCCGCGACAGGAGGATGTAAGATGCCAAGTCACGACATACAGGATTCCGTAACCTTCATCACCGGACTCACCGTTGGCGTGCTGCTCGGCGCCGCGTCGGCGCTGCTGCTCGCGCCGCAGAGCGGCAGGCGCACGCGCCGCGAAATCGCCCGGCGGGCCGAGCGCCTGTCCGACGAAGCTTCCGAGCGCCTGAGCGAGGCGCGCGCCGAAGCCAGCCGGATGGCCGATCGGACCCGCTCCGAGACACGCCGTCTCGCGAAGGACGCGCGGAAGAAGGTCGACGAGACGAGCGAGCGCCTGTCCGAGGCCGTCGACCAGGGACGGGAAAAACTGCGCCGTTGAGCCGTAGTTGAAACCGTCGATGTCGCCTGCCGAGCTGATCGAACGAAAGCGCGACGGCGCAACGCTCGAGCCGGGCGACCTTCGCCGGTTCCTCGAAGCCTACCTGAGCGATGAGGTGGCCGACTACCAGATGTCGGCGCTCCTCATGGCCATCTTCTTTCGCGGACTGACGGTTGCCGAGACGGAGGAGATGACCCGCGCGATCATCGAGTCGGGCCGTCGCCTCGACTTCTCCGGTCGAGGCCCGCCCGCCGTCGACAAGCACTCTACGGGGGGCGTGGGCGACAAGGTGTCGCTCGTCCTCGCGCCCCTGCTGGCCGAGCTCGGGCTGCGCGTTCCGATGATGTCGGGCCGCGGCCTCGGGCATACGGGCGGCACGCTCGACAAGCTGGAGTCGATCCCCGGCTTTCGCACCGGCCTCGACCTGGACGAGTTCGCCGACGTGGTCGACGAGATCGGATGCGCGATGATCGGGCAGACGCCGGAGATCGCCCCTCTCGACGGCCGTCTGTACGCCCTGCGCGACGTATCGGGCACCGTGCAGTCCGTGCCGCTAATCGCCGCCAGCATCGTCTCGAAGAAGGTGGCCGAGGGAATCGGCGGACTGGTGCTCGATGTGAAGGTCGGCCGGGGCGCGTTCATGCGCGACGAACCGTCGGCGCGCCAGCTGGCCGAGACCATGGTCGCCCTGGCCGCATCGTTCGGGCTGAAGGCGAGCGCGCTGCTCACGGCGATGGACGAACCGCTCGGCAGCGCCGTTGGCAACGCGCTCGAGGCCCGCGAAGCGATCGACTGCCTGCGCGGCGAGGGGCCGGCCGACCTGCGCGAGGTGACGCTCGAGCTGTGTGCGGTGGCCGCCGTCGGCGCGGGGGTCGAGTCCGAGCCCGCTGTCGCCCGGGCCCGCCTCTCGTCGCTGCTCGACGACGGCTCGGCGCTCGAGCGGTTCGCCCGGCTGGTCGAGCGCCAGGGCGGCGACCGGCGCGTGATCGACGACCCGAGCGGGTTTGCCGCTGCGCCCGTGGTGCGCGAGTTCAAGGCGCCGCGCGCCGGTTGGGTGGAAGTGCTGGACGCCCGGAAAATCGGTCTGGCCGCCGTGGGACTTGGGGCAGGCCGGCGTGCGCTCGGCGACGAGATCGATCCGGCGGTGGGCTTCGAAGTGCTGTGCGCGGTCGGTGAGCAGGTCGATGCGGGGCAGCCGCTCGCCCGCGTCCATGCCCGCACCGACGACGACGCGATCCGGGCCGCCGCCCGTCTCGAACGGGCGCTCGAGTTGACCGAGGCGCCGCTCGAGCGGCCACCGCTGATTCTCGCTCGCGTCGACCCGACCAGGAAAGCGACTTCGGCCCTGGAAGCAGGCTCCTAGAACTCGAAGTCGTCGGTGATCGGGGCGGCCGCGGTGTCGGCCTCGGTGTCGCCCGGTTCGCGCAGCGTGCCCCACGGCCCGTGCACGTCGCACTCCTCGCGCGGCTCGGTGCCCGGACGATAGTGCTCGGTGTACACGAGCTCGGCCGGGCACCAGGCCGTCGCCAACCGTCCCGAGGTGCGGTCGACGGCGGCGTCGACCAGCGCGTCGGGACGGCGCCAGGGTTCCGGCGCGGGGTTGCGCTCGTAGAACCAGCGCAGCACGGCGGCGTTGATCGGCGCGGCGTCCTGGCCGCCCTGTGCATCGCGCCGGATTCGTGCCGGGCGATCGAATCCCACCCACGAGGCCGTGACGAGGTTGGGCGTGAATCCGTGGAACCAGGTGTCGTACAGGTCGTTCGTCGTACCCGTCTTCCCGGCCACCGGAATCTCCCGCGGCACGTTGCCCTGGGTGCGGACGCGGATCCCGGAACCCCGGTTCACGACGTCCTCGAGCATCGACACCATGATCCACGCCGTCTCCTCGTCGAGCACCTCCTCGCGCTCGACCGGCGCGTCCCACAGCACCTCGCCCCGGGCGCTCTCGACCCGCAGAATCGGGCGTGCCGTCGCCCGGACGCCGAGGTTGGCGAACGTCGTGTAGGCCTCGGCCATCTCGATCGGGCGGACGGATGCCGAGCCGATCGCCGTCGACGGAACCCGCGGGATCTCCGTCGAGATGCCCATCCGGTGCGCCGTCTGGGCGACGGCCTCGATGCCGACCTGCTGGCCCACCTTGACGGCCACGATGTTCACCGAGGCCGTCAGCGCATCGCGCAGCGTGATCGGACCGAGGAACCGGCCGGTGAAGTTCCGGGGCGACCAGATCGTGCCGTCGGGTTGCGGGTACTCGATCGGCGTATCGTAGATGATCTCCGACGCCGGTATGCCCGATTCGATGGCCGCCGTGTAGACGAACGGCTTGAAGCCCGAGCCCGCCTGGCGCGCCGCCTGCACGGCGCGGTTGTATTCGGACTCCTCGAAGTCACGGCCGCCGACCATCGCGAGCACGTTGCCCGTTCTCGGGTCGATCGCGATAAACATTCCCTGCAGGTAGGGCATGTTGGTCGCCTCGAGTTCCTCGGCCGGCCAGTCGCGGGTCTCCGCATAGGTCGGCGCCGCGAAGCCCGGCTGCCGCTCGACCCACTCGAGCTGCGCCTGCACGGCGGAGTCGGCCACCGCCTGCATGTCGCGATCGAGCGTCGTATAGATTTTCAGCCCGTCTTCGTACAGTCGCATGCCATAGCGGTCGAGCATGATCTGGCGCACCCACTCGACGAAGTACGGCGCCGGTTCGTCGCCACGCGCGCCGCCCCGCACGAGCAGCGGGTAAGCGCGTGCGGCGGCGGCCTCGTCGGGCGCCAGCTTTCCCTGCCGCTCCATGACGCCGATGACCAGGTTGCGGCGGCCGAGCGCGCGCTCGGG
Organism: Gemmatimonadota bacterium; assembly: GCA_035464655.1. Lineage (GTDB taxonomy): Bacteria > Gemmatimonadota > Gemmatimonadetes > Palauibacterales > Palauibacteraceae > JARFPW01. Next base: position 3,072 of record DATHRZ010000064.1, on the reverse strand, counting down.
ATTGCGGATCGGGTTGTAGGCGCGCGGCGCCCTCGGCATGGCCGCCAGCATCGCGGCTTCCGGCAGGTTCAGTTCCGCCGCGTTCTTGTCGAAGTAGTACTGCGCGGCACTCTGGATGCCGTACACGCCGTCGAAGTTGATCTGGTTCAGATAGGCTTCGAGGATCTCTTCCTTGGTGAACGCCTGCTCGAGCGAACGCGCGACGCGCATCTCGCGTAGCTTTCGGGCCACCGAGATGTCGCGCCGGTTCACCGCGCCCGAGAACATGTTGCCGGCGAGCTGCTGGGTGATCGTGCTGCCTCCGGGGCTGCCGTAGCCCCCGATGAGGAAGTCGAGCAGCGCCCGGGCCGACCGGAGGAGGTCGATGCCCCCGTGATCCCAGAACCGCCGATCTTCGACGGAGACGAAGACGTCGATCACGTGCTCCGGGATGTCGGCGTAGGCCACGGCCGTCCGCCGCTCGACGGCGAACTCGTGCAGGAGGGAGCCGTCGGCGGCGTACACGCGCGTCGCCTCCTTCGGCTCGAACGCGTAGATCTGCGCGATCGACGGGCAGTCGGAGCAGATGTTGGCCCACACGCCCCAGGCGAGGCCGCCGCCGAGCGCGATGACGCCCGCCGCCACGGTCGCGGCGATCCACCGGGTACGGGCGGAGGTGTGCTCGCGCACCCACCGCGGGGCAGCCCGGACCCGGCGCCACGTGGCGCGAAGGGCCTGCCCGGCCCGCTCGAACTGCTTGCTTCGCCTCTGCGGCATCTCTATCCTTGGCGGCTCGACCCGCGGTGTCCGGTCGCGTCCTTCGTGAACTGACCTACAATGCGAGCCGGCCGAATGTTTCCTTCCGTCGACGAACAGCTCACCCGGATTCGCGCCGGGGCCGCCGACATCATCCCCGAGGATGAGCTGGTGCGGAAGCTCGAACGCTCCCGCGCCACCGGGCGGCCCCTCGTCGTGAAGCAGGGCTTCGACCCCACGCGACCCGATCTGCATATCGGACACGCGGTGTCGATCCACAAGTTGCACGCGTTCCAGCAACTCGGCCACCGGGTCGTGTTCGTGATCGGCGACTTCACGGCCCTCGTGGGCGATCCGTCGGGCCGCAGCGACACGCGGCCGATGCTCACCCGCGAGGAGATCGAGGCCAACCTCGCCACCTACGCCGAGCAGGTGTTCACGATCCTCGACCCCGACCGCACCGAGCTGCGGCGCAACAGCGAGTGGCTCGGCGATCTCGGCCTCGAGGACGTGCTGAAGCTGACCTCGCAGTACACCGTCGCCCGGATGCTCGAGCGCGAAGACTTCGCCCGCCGGCACGCCGACGGCAGCCCGATCTCGCTGGTCGAGTTTCTCTACCCGATGATGCAGGCCTACGACTCCATCGTGCTCGAGGCCGACGTCGAGCTCGGCGGCACCGACCAGACCTTCAACCTGCTGCTCGGCCGCACGCTCCAGGAGCGCGCCGGCCAGGAACCCCAGGTCTGCCTGACGCTCCCCCTGCTGCGGGGGACCGACGGCGAGCGAAAGATGTCGAAGTCCTACGACAACTACATCGGGCTCACGATGGAGCCCGCCGAGATGTTCGGCCGGACGATGTCGATTCCCGACACCCTGCTGCACGAGTGGATCGACCTGACGACCGGTGCGCCGGAGGCGGAGCGGGCCGCCTGGCGCCGGCAGGCGGACGACGACCCGCTGGCGGCGAAGCGGCGCCTGGCCGCCCACCTCGTCGCGCGCTACCACGGCGACGCCGCGGCCGAGGCGGCCCGCGAGGCGTTCGATCTCGTGCACCGCGAGCGCGACGTGCCGGAGGATCTGCGGGAGGTTCACCTCGACGGCGGCGCCGACGGACTGTGGATCGCCCACGCCCTCAAGCGATCCGGCCTCGCGACATCGACCTCGGAAGCGCGTCGGCTGATCGAGCAGGGAGGCGTCCGGCTCGACGGCGAGACGATCGACGACACAGACTGTCATGTTCCGCGGGGATCGCACGTTCTACAAAGAGGAAGGCGGAAATTCGTCCGCCTCGAGATCGACGGTGCGGAAGTCGGGGACGATGACGGCTCGTTCTCGGAGGGTTAGGTCGCCCGGCGTGGTTGACACGCCGCGGCCGGGCGACCACCTTTACGCGTCGTTACCAAACGGCTAAGGCGGCAACGTTGTTGAATTTCTGCCGACAGGGACCGGCCCTTTCGCTATTGACAGCCAACAGGGCCGCGTCTACTCTGTCCGCTCGGCGACACCCGAGACTGCCGGGTGCGCGCCGCTGGGCCCTCCAAGGGGTCCGCTTGCCGATGAGACGAAGCGCGCCGATTAGCGCGCCACATATATATAGAGCATCGCGTAGAGCGTCACTGATTTCAGAAAGCTCTGTACGGATACTCACAAGCCACAGCTCATCAGACAGCACCGGTTCGCGCCCGTCGCGACCGGCAAGCGGGTACTCCAGCCCACGGGAGGGCGTTATCGGTTCATCCTCAGTTCGTACCTCCGGAAGTCGGCCGTCGACTTCCCGCACAGTCGTCTCACTCATTCTTGTTGACCGGGGTCTACGGTCGACGATTCTCCTTAATGCCCGAGGAGGGTTGATCCATGGTGCGTAATCGGTTCAGAGGGACCTTCCTGTCGAGCCTGGCCGCGGCCGGGCTGGCGTTGTTCATCGCCAGTCCGGTGCTCGCGCAGCAGAGCACCGGGAAGGTCCAGGGCCGTGTCGTCGACGAGGCGACGGGCGCCCCCATCGCGGGGGCCTCCGTTACCGTCGCAGGCACGACCGTCGGAAATCTCACGAATGACCAGGGGTTCTACTTCCTGAACGAAGTCCCCGCAGGTCTCCAGACGGTCCGGGCCGAGTTCATCGGCTATCGAGCCGTCGAGATCTCGGACGAGCGAATCCTCGCCGGTCAGACGACGACGCTGAACTTCGAGTTGAGTTCATCGGCCGTCGAACTCGAAGCCCTCGTGGTCGAAGGGGAGCGCAATCCCCTCGTGCCGCGAGACCAGACGTCGACGAAGTCGATCGTGCAGGGTGAGACGATCGACCAGCTGCCGCTCGACAACGCGTCGAGCATCGTCGTG
>DATHRZ010000063.1:0-93727 GCA_035464655.1 Gemmatimonadota bacterium | reverse complement strand
TTTACAGCCAGTGACGACTCGTACACCATTCGCTGCCCATTGGCAGTCACACGCCATTCGTCCGTCTGGGCAGCTTTGATCGCCGGCCCATACGGCGGTTCAAGGTCTACCCACCTGCTGCAGGCCGACACCCAGAAGCTCAGTACGAACGGCAGGACGAACAGCCGGAGGAACGACGAAGAACGTAGCGTGGTCACAGACTCCCCCTTGTTGGCGTACGGCGGAAATCTGGCGGGGGGAGATCAAGCAGCGATCAAGTTAGCAGCGATCTGGCCAACTTCGCCAGTGATATGAACGAGCCGCGTCCCGAAAAGGCGCATAAGTACGCCACGTTAGGTCAGCAGCAGCGCGGGCCGAATGGAACTATTGCGGCTCCCCGGAAAGCTTCGCGCGGCCCTCAATCAAGTAGACGAGTGGCAGACCTACCGGTGCCCTTCGACCAAGGCAACAAAGGTCGGATCGAAGTAGCCATAGTCACGCGCGATCTGCCACCACTGCCAGTTGTGGTCAGAGCTCATCATGTCAGCTACGAGTGCCCGCAACTCGGGCGTTTCGCCTTCCAACCGATAGTCGGCGTTCGCGCCGAACCAAATAGCCCAGAGGTGTCGGTCGTAGGTAATGGCTTCTGCCGGGGTAAGTTCGAACAGGTTGACCAGGAGTTCGACTTCCGGGGGAAACCTGCCCATGAAAACCTTGGCTAGGATATCGGACAGGTGTGGGTTCTCCACAAATGGATCGAGGAGGACGGCTGCGCGATCCAGTGTCGCCTGTCGCTCGAGCACCTGCCGCGTCGTCCGCAGCTCCACGACCAGGAAAGCCAGGGTCACGATTACCGCCACGCTCGCGATGATCTCGGACCAGCGGGCCCACGATTCCGTCTTCATCGGCGTCTCCCCTGTCAGATAGCCAACTTCCCACGCAGAACGTAGATCGAACACACGCGGAGCCGCTACCATCGATGTGGGCGGGTGGTGACGGCCGACCGGTGGCGGCCGCCACCCCTACCGTCGCGGGCGGCGTTCATGCGGAGGCACGCTCGGCGGCTCGAGTAGATGGCGGGCGAACTGGAAGGGTGAAGCGGAAAGCTCGGACCCGTTGTGTCCAGATTGTGTCCAGATAGTCGGCGGAATGCGGCGGAAACCGAAGAAAACCCGGCGGTGCCGACTACGGAAACCCGCATAAGTATGCGGATGCCGCCGCATGGGCCCGTGGGCGGGACGCCCTAGGTCGCGGGTTCGAATCCCGCCCCTGCCATTGTATGCCGGCGCGGCAACACACACTGAGGAAGAATAGGCACATGGCGGCTTCCTCTGTTTTCCCTCCCCTTTGTCTTCGGCTTCTGTTCGAGTCTTATCGTGGACCGTAACTGCCGGCCAGCGGTCTTGATTGGTGCTTGACGCCACGAGGACACGATGTCTGCCGGGAAGAAGGAAGACCACCCTGGTCATGGAGGTAGCCATGAAGTGGCGGAAGAAATTCCTAACTGGTGCGCTCCTTCTCATCGTCATGAGTGTGAGCGGAGGGCAGTCTACCTGTGGAACTGGACCGAGCTGTCGGGCGACTGGAGGATCCTGCAACTGGAACGCCGACTGCTGTTCTGGCTCGTGCTATCTCGGAGCTGGTGGCAGGCGTTGTATCGAGTGAAGCACGGCAGTTTGGCTGAGGAATTATAACCGGAGGTTCCGATGAAGAAGGCAGCGATTGTCTCGATCAGCGCCGCGCTCCTCATAGCCGCTCCACTCAGAGTGATTGCTCAAGAGCCTGCCGAACCTCAAGAGCCTGCCGCAACTCAAGCGCCTGCTTCTGAGCGGAGTCCAGTACTTGCCGCAGCCCTGAGCGGGATGCTTTGGCCGGGCATGGGTTCGTACTACGCTGGAAACAGCGGGCACGGGACCGTGCACGCTGCAATCGCCGGCGCAGCCGTGCTCGGCATGATTGCGGGGTCTAGTGACTGCAGCTACTTCGATCCCGAAGATGCGTGCGAACTCCTCGGGGTCTCTGCCATCGTCTTCGCCGGCAACTGGATCTGGTCAATTTTCAGAGGCGTGAATGACGTGAAGGAGTACAATCGGTCTATCCAGCGGGCTCGGCTACGCGTAGCTCTGCAGATGGTGGCCTTCCGTTCCCGGAGCGGCCCCGTCGTTGGTGTTGAGCTGCTTCGCTTCGGACTCTGAGCTCGGGGTCCAGGCAACTTCTCAACGGGAGGCTCATAAGCGACCCTCACCTGAGATGCGCCCGATGTCTACGACGCTCGAGGAGCCAGAGACCCAGGCACCTCGAGCTTTCCGCTGAAGGGCCGGCTATCTCTGCCGTAGAGGCCCTGACGACATACTACGGAAGGACCGAAAAGCACTCTTCCTCAGTGGGAAATCCAATCAACCGTCCGTCCGGGGTGAACTCGAGCAGCGGGTGCGGACCGCGGTGAAACACGTACAGGTGCTCGCTCTCGTCGAGCGCGACGGCGGCTATCTCGCCCAGGTTCCACCCGTCGGGGAGCGTGACGACGTCGAGCTTCGCCGCGTACGTGGGTGCCGGAGCGACCTGCGCCGGTAGCAGACGCGGGGCGATAGCCACGAGCAGCGTGGCGACGATGCTCCGAACCGCGGGGGATGATCGTTAGCCTCGGCGGGAGCGACGGGCAGGGAGGTTCATGCTCTCCTCGTGTGCGGCGTGGATTCAGTCGTCCGTCACGGTCACATTCCGGCCAATGCCTCTCGGCGAAGCGCGGTTCCCGACGGCGCCGGGAGCGGTAGCGTCCGAGGTTGGAACGATCTCGGCCCATGCGTGGTTAGTACCGGAGGCGTCCACCGTTGTGGTGAGGCGTCGGTTCCGAACCATGCGCGGAGGAGACATGCTGATCCGAAGGCCCGACGACATCCCGTCGTCCGAAATCACGCCGGAGGGTGTCTACCTGAACCGGCGGCGGTTCATCGACGAGGCGGCCCGCTTCGCCGTAGTGGCCGGCGTAGCCCCCGGCCTGCTCGTCGGTTGCGACGCCGGGGACGCGCCGCGCGGTGAGGCCCGCGCGGCGACGTCCGCCGACGACCAGGCATCCCTCGTCCCCGGCGCGCCCGCCCAGGAGCGCGACTGGTCGAAGGTGAAGTCCGAGATGGGCGAGGAGCTGACGCCCTACGAGGACGTCACGACCTACAACAACTTCTACGAGTTCGGAACGGGCAAGGAGGATCCGGCCCGTAACGCCCACACGCTACGACCGAGTCCGTGGTCGGTCGCAGTCGAAGGTGAGGTGGCCCGCCCTGCAGTCTACGACCTCGACGACATCGTCGGGCCACACGATGTCGAAGACCGGGTGTACCGCTTGCGGTGCGTCGAGGCGTGGTCGATGGTGATCCCGTGGCGCGGCTTCGCGCTGCGCGACCTGATCAACCGGCTCGAGCCGACCTCGAAAGCGAAGTACGTCGAGTTCCACACCCTGCACGATCCCGAGCAGATGCCGGGACAGCGCCGCCGCGTGCTCGATTGGCCGTACGTCGAGGGCCTGCGGATGGACGAGGCGATGCACCCGCTGACCCTGATCTCGACCGGGCTGTACGGGCGCGACCTTCCGAACCAGAACGGAGCGCCGCTCCGCCTCGTCGTGCCGTGGAAGTACGGGTTCAAGAGCATCAAGTCGATCGTGAAGATCCGGTTCGTCGAACAGCAGCCGGTGAATACCTGGCAGCAGTCGGCGCCCAACGAGTACGGCTTCTACGCGAACGTGAACCCCGACGTCGACCACCCACGCTGGAGTCAGGCACGCGAGCGCCGGATCGGCGAATTTCGGCGCCGCTCCACGCTGCCGTTCAACGGGTACGCCGACCAGGTGGCGAGCCTGTACGCCGGCATGGACTTGAGGAAGAACTTCTGAGTTCGAGAGCACGGCGGTCGGTACTGACCGCCGGCATGTGGATCGCGGCCGCCACCCCCGGCGCCTGGCTCGCGTTCGAGTTCTGGCAGGACCGGCTGAGCGCCAACCCGATCGAGGACGTCATGCTGCACCTCGGCTGGTGGGGCCTCGTGTTTCTCGTTGCCAGCCTCGCCGTCACGCCGCTGCGGCGGCTCACGGGATGGAACAGGATTATTCGGTGGCGCCGCTTCTTCGGTCTGTGGGCGTTCGCCTACCTGACGTCGCACTTTCTGACCTATCTCGTGCTCGACCAGTTTTTCGCGTGGGAGTTCATCCTCGAAGACATCGTCGAGCGCCCGTTCATCCTGTCGGGCTTCGCCGCGTGGCTCCTGCTCATTCCGCTCGCCGCCACCTCGACGAAGGGCTGGATCCGCCGGTTGGGGAAGCGCTGGAGCCGGCTCCACAAGCTCGTCTACCTGTCGGCCGTGCTCGGTCTGTTGCACTTCTACTGGAAGGTGAAGGCCGACACGCGGGAGCCGCTCGTGTTCGCGCTGATCGTGCTCGTGCTGTTAATCCTTCGTGTACCGGTGGTCCGGAAGCTCGTCGAGGAGAAGCGACGCGCCTGGCAGCGCCGCAGACGCGAGGGGAACGGGTTGCGGGCGACCTGAGATGCGATTGGTCAGGTCCTCGAAGGCCGACCTGCCAAGAAAACACGGCGGACCCCTGGGGGCCCGCCGTGCGAGAGAGGTCGAGAGTGCGACCCTGGGCGCCGCGCAGGGGGACCATGACCTGCGGCCGCTTCGGATCGACACTCCCTCCCAATGTCACGCCGACGTTCGTGAACCGCCGCGCTCCTCGTCGTCCCATCCTCCCGTGCTTCCTGCGGCGCCCACGAACGTCGTCCTGACGCGCCCGACAGAAGAGCAACGACCGTGCCATGTAGAGGGATTACGATAAGCAATGATAACACAACTATTTACAGGCATGTACACTATGTCTCGGCGTTGGCTCCGGCGTCCGACATCGGGATCGGGTGTCCCGGAACCGGACACTTCGGGTGGGTTGCTTCGAGAGGCTTCGGTCGGATAGAATCCGGACGGTGGCCGGAGGTGTTTCGGCCGCGTCCGCCGGTCCCTTGGCGTCGTGCCCGCAACTGGAGCGAACAGAGTGAACATTCCCGATAGCTGGATCCTGATCGGCATCGTCACGGCGGTTCCGGTCGCCGGGGTCATCGCGGCGCTGATCGCCGCCCGCGTGCCGGCGGATCGCGCGGACACCTGAGCAATTCTCTCGGCGGCCTCTGCTCCCATGGCGGGTAGCGAGCCGACGACTCCGGCAGGCGGCGAGGAAGCGACCCTGATGGTGCGCTTCGCGGGCGAACTCGCGATGAAGGGCCGCCGTACCCGACGCCGCTTCCAGCGAACCCTCGCGCGCAACCTGCGCGACGCCTACGCGAGCGAGAACCGGCCCTGCGAGCTCCGCCAGGAGTGGAGCCGGTTCTACGTCGAAACGGCAGGGCCCGACCCGGCCGGTCCGCTCCGCCGCGTCTTCGGCATCAGCTCGTACTCGCAAATCGACGCCGTCGTCCCCGCCGAGCTCGAAGCGATCATCGCGCGCGGCGCCGAGTTGTATGGCGAGCGCGTGAAGGGCCGGACCTATGCTGTGCGGGCGCGGCGAAGTGGCCAGCACGACTTCGGGTCGAGCGACGTGATGGAGCGGCTGGGCGCCGCCCTCAACCCGGGGGCGACGGTCGACCTCGACGATCCGGAGGTGGAGGTGTTCGTCGAGGTGCGTGACGACGAGGCGCGGCTGTTCGCCGATCGCCTGTCGGGCGCCGGCGGCCTGCCGCTCGGGGCGGAGAGTAAGGCCGTCGCCCTCCTGTCGGGCGGCTTCGACTCGGCGGTGGCGGCGTGGTCGCTGCTCCGCCGAGGTGTCGCGCTCGACTACGTGTTCTGCAACCTGGGCGGGGACGCCTATCGGCGGATGGTCGTCGAGGTGGCCAAGCACCTGGCCGACCGCTGGAGCTACGGGACGCGGCCGCGCCTCTACGTGCTCGACTTCGTCCCCGTGGTGGCCGAGCTACGCCGGGCCGTCGAGCCGCCCTATCTGCAGGTCGCCCTGAAGCGGCAGATGTATCGGGCGGCCGAGGCGATCGCCGGGCACGCCCGCGCCGACGCTCTCGTCACGGGCGAGGCGGTGGGGCAGGTTTCGTCGCAGACGCTCGCGAACCTGCGGGCGATCGACGTGGTCGCGGAGCGGCCCGTGTTGCGGCCACTGATCGGCAGCGACAAGGAGGACATCATCGCGCTCTCCCGCCGGATCGGCACGCACGACCTGAGCGCGCGAGTGCGCGAGTACTGCCTGATCTCGGAAGGGCCGACGGCCACGGGGGCTCGCCCCGAGACGCTGGCGCGCGAAGAGCAGAAGCTGGATCCCGCGGTGCTCGAAGCCGCGCTCGAATCCGTCGACGGCCTCGACCTCCGCCGGCTGCGCCTTGCTCCCCTCGTCGCCGCCGGGCTGTTCACGGACGAGATTCCCGCTGGCGCCCTCGTCATCGACATGCGCGAGTGGGCCGGCGGTCCTGACGAGGCGGCGAGCGGGGGCAGGGAGAGCGGCGAGCTCCCGGCCGACGCCATCCGGCGCACGGAGGCCGAACTGCGCGAGGGCTTCGGCGATCTAGACCGCGCCCGACCCGTCGTCCTGGTGTGCCCGCAGGGCATGGTCAGCGCGCAGGTGGCCGAACGCATGCAAGCGGCGGGTTACGAGGCCTACAGCCTGCGGGGCGGTATGAAGGCGCTGCGCCGCCGGCAGAGGGCGACGCGCGAATGACCGACCGAACCACCGGTGGCACGGACCTGATGGCGGAGATCCGCGCCGCCGGCGACGTGCCGCGACACGTGGCGATCATCATGGACGGCAACGGCCGCTGGGCCGCCGAGCGCGATCTTCCGCGCTGGCACGGGCACCGTGAGGGCATGCGCTCGGTGCGGACGGCGGTCGAGACGGCGCTCGAGCTCGGCCTCGAGCATCTCACGCTGTACGCGTTCTCGCGCGAGAACTGGTCGCGGCCTCCCGAGGAAGTCGGGGCCCTGATGCGGCTGCTGGCGGAGTTCGTCGACCGCGAGCGCGAGGAGCTCCGCGAGCAGGGCGTGCGCACCCGCGTGTTCGGTGACCGCGAGCGGCTGCCGCCGAAGGCCCTCGCATCCGTCGAGCGGCTCGAGTCGACGACGGCCGACGGCACGGAGCTTCAACTCAACGTGGCAATCAGCTACGGGGCACGGGACGAGATCACGCACGCGGCGCGCCGCCTGGCCGAGCTGGCGGTGGACGGCCGGCTCGACCCGGCGCAGCTCACGCCGGCCGACATCGAGGCGCACCTCTACACGGCAGGGTGGCCCGATCCCGACCTGCTCGTTCGGACGTCGGGCGAGATGCGGATCTCGAATTTCCTGCTCTGGCAGATCGCCTACGCCGAGATCTACGTGACCCCAGTACTCTGGCCCGACTTCGGGCGCGACGAGTTCCTTGCCGGCGTCCGCGACTTCCAGCGACGCGATCGACGGTTCGGCCGGGTGGCGACCTGATGGCTTCGAACCTCGCGAAGCGACTGCTGGTCGCGGCCGTCGGAATCCCGATCGTCGTGGTCGTCGCCTGGCTGGGCGGCGTGTTCATGGCGATCGGCCTCGGCATGCTGGCTGCCGTCGGTGTGATGGAGGCCGGCCGGATGCTGACGGGGCGCGGCGCTCCCTTCCTCGCCCGGCTGGCGCCCGCCGTCGCTGCCGCCGTTCCTGCCGTCGCGTGGACGACCGGCGCCGATGGCGTGGCGCTCGCGATGACCGGCGCGTTCCTCGTGATGGCCGGTGTCGCGACGATCCGTATTCCGCCCCTGGTCGGCCCGTTTCGCGCGACGGCGCTCAGCTTCACGACGGCCGTGTACGTCGGGGGCCTGCTCGCTTTCGCGATCCTGTTGCGCGAGCGCCTGGTCGACGACCGGGCGCTCGGCTTTGCGCTCTTCCTGCTGCCGGTCGTGGTGACCTGGCTGTCGGATACCGCCGCCTACTTCGCGGGCCGGGCGCTCGGCCGGCGGCCGATGGCCCCGACGGTCAGCCCCAACAAGACGGTCGAGGGCGGGATCGCGGGCCTGCTGGCCGGGCCGGTCGGCGCCCTGGTGGTCGCACACGTCGCGGTGCCCGAGCTCGTGGCCGCGGGCAACGGGCCCGTCGCGGGAGCCGGCCTGGTGATCGCGGCCGCCGCGATCATGGGCGATCTGGCCGAGTCGGCCCTCAAGCGCGAGTGCGGCGCCAAGGACTCGTCGAACCTGTTGCCGGGGCACGGCGGCTTGCTCGATCGGATGGACTCGCTGCTCTGGGCGTTCCCGGCCGCCTATGCCTGCCTCTCGTTGATGCTCGGATGATCGGCGGATGACGAACGTCGTCCTGCTGGGCGCGACCGGCTCGATCGGTCGCTCCGCGGTGCGCGTGCTGCGCCGCCACGCCGACCGCTTCCGGGTCATCGGGCTGAGCGCGTCCCGTAGCGCCGGCGACCTCGAGGCGCTCGCCGCCGAGTTCGAACCCGAGTTCGCCGTGCTGGCGGGCATCGATCCCGACGAACACGCCCCGAGCGCCTTTACGGGAGAGTGGCGCTACGGCCCGGCGGCGCTGGCCGAAGCGGCGGCCGATCCGCGGGCCGACGTCGTGATCAATGCGCTGGTCGGCTTCGCGGGGCTCGAATCGACGATCGCCGCCCTCGAGGCGGGCCGGCGACTGGCGCTCGCCAACAAGGAATCGCTCGTCGTTGGAGGTGAGCTCGTGCTCGAGGCGTGGCGCGCCGGGGGGGGCGATATCTTCCCCGTCGACAGCGAGCACAGCGCGATCCACCAGTGTATCGGCGGCCGGCCGCGGGCCGAGGTGCGGCGCCTCATCCTGACGGCGAGCGGGGGACCGTTTCGTGACCTTCCCATCGAGCGCTTCGCCGACATCCGTGCCTCCGACGCGCTCGCCCACCCGACCTGGAACATGGGCGAGAAGATCACGGTCGATTCGGCGACCCTTGCCAATAAAGCACTCGAGGTGATCGAAGCACATCTATTATTTGACATAGACTTCGACGATATTGACATTGTCGTACACCCGTCGTCCATCGTCCACTCGCTGGTCGAGTTTCGCGACGGCTCGACGCTCGCTCAACTCGGGCTGCCGACGATGGAACTGCCGATTCTCTACGCGCTCACGGCACCCGAACGCCTGGCCGACGGCGGCGAGCCGTTCGATCCGATCGCGTCGAGCCCGCTCGAGTTCGAAGTCCTGCGGCGGGATGCCTTCCCGATGTTCGGGCTCGGCGTCGCGGCCGGCAGGGCGGGGGGCACGGCGCCAGCGGCGTACAGCGCGGCGAACGAAGTGGCCGTGGCCGCATTCCTACAGGAGAGAATCGGTTTCACGGACATCGCGCGCACCGTCGAGTCCGTGGTGCGCGGCTGGGACGCGGGTCCGGCCGGCTCGGTGCCCGAGATCGTCGAGGCCGACGGCGAGGCCCGGCGAAGGGCGCTGGAACGCATCGAGAAGCTGGCCGGTTGAACAGGGAACCGGGAGGTCCGGCGGGGGTGCAACACAACCGGCCCCACGACCACCACACGGCAACCTTGAACAGGTAACTGCATGCTCTTCACCATAGCGGCGACGATCGTCTGTCTCGGCGTGCTCATCTTCGTGCACGAGCTCGGTCACTTCCTCGCCGCCAAGAGCGTCGATATCGAGGTGTCGCGTTTCTCGATCGGCTTCGGCCCCAAGATCGTCGGCTTCAAGCGTGGCGAGACCGAATACTGGATCTCGGCCTTTCCGCTGGGCGGCTACGTGAAGATGGAGGGAATGGCCGGCGAAGAGGTCACCGAGACGCTCGAGGGCAAGGGCGTACCCGACAGGGAACCGTCTCCGCGCGATTTCGACGCGAAGCCGCTGTGGGCGCGGTTCTACGTGATCATCGCCGGGGTGGCGATGAACACGATCTTCGCGATTCTCGCTTTCGCGTGGATCGCCGGCGCGCAGGGAATTGTCGTGCCGATGGTCGACGAGGTCACGTCCGGCATGCCGGCGGCCGCCGCCGGGATCGAGCCCGGCGACCTGATTCTCGCTGTCAACGGGCGCCACGTGACTGAAATCGCGGACGTCTCTCACGACATCGAGACGCGTCCCGGCGAGACGATTGGCGTTCGGGTGGAGCGGGGCGGCGAGACGCTCGAGTTCCGGATGAAGACGGAGCCCGTCAGACTATGGAACGAGTTCGCGAACGACAGCGTGACCGTAGGCAGGATCGGGGTGGGGTTCGCCGCACGTGAAGATGCCCTGCGGAGCCTCGGCCCGGTGGCCGCCGTCGGCCGGGGTCTCCGACAGACCTGGCGCTGGACCGTCAACATCGGGTCGTTCGTCGGAGGGATCTTCTCCGGGCAGGACTCGGCGTCCGAACTCGGGGGGCCGATTCTCATCGGCCAGCTGTCGGGAGCCGCCGCGCGAATGGGCTTCTTCTCGTTCCTCAACTTCATGGCGATCATCAGCGTGAACCTTGCCGTGCTGAACCTCCTGCCGATTCCGGTGCTCGACGGCGGGCACCTGCTGTTCCTCGCCATCGAAGGAATTCGCGGACGCGAGGTCAGCATCGAACAGCGGGTCCGGCTGACCCAGGTGGGCATGCTGTTCGTGTTCGGTCTGATGGTGCTGGCGATCGCCAACGACATCTTCCGGCTGGTCGGCTGAGCGATCAGCGGGCGAACAGCGTGAGTTGCGCGCCGTTCGAGGCGCGGTCGGACAGCCGGGCGACGTCGAACCACTCCGACGGCTCGTCCTGCGACGCGACGGCGACCCGGCCACGAAATTTGAGCCGCCTCAGCGTGCGCTCGACCTCGGCGCGCGCCACGTCCACCTCGTTGCACTCCTCGCTCAGGTGCGCGAGCAGAATGCCGCCCAGGTGGGGATGGTGCAGCTCGGCGGCCAACTCGCCGGCCAGCCGGTTCGACAGGTGGCCGCGGCTCCCGCCGATCCGCTGCTTCACCGACCAGGGATAGCGCGCCTCGCGCAGCCGCACCTCGTCGTGGTTCGCCTCGAGCACCAGGAAGTGGCAGTCGCGGAACGCGGCGCGAACGGCCGTCGTCGCGCGTCCGATGTCGGTCGCGACGCCCGCCCGGAGTCCCGATCGACCGCAGGTGAGGTGCACGGCGACCGGATCGGAGGCGTCGTGGCAGGTCGGGACGAGCTGCACGCGCAGGTCGCCGATCGCGAAGCGGGCGTCGCGCGGGTGGATCGTGAGCGTCTCCTCGCCGCGCAGGAGGGTCGCGCAGGCGTCGGCCGTGGCGCGCGTAAGATGAAGCGGCCAGCCCCAGCGCCGCGCAGCGATGCCCACGCCCGACGTATGGTCGCGGTGCTCGTGCGTGACGACGACGGCGGCGACTCGCTCCGGCACGACGCCGAGGCGCGTAAGCCGCCGCTCGATCTCGACCCCGCTGAATCCGGCGTCCACGAGGATCACCGTCTCGCCGGCCTCGACGAGCACCGAGTTCCCCCGGCTGCCGCTGCCGAGGCAGGCGAGCCTCACGCGCCGGCTCCGGGCCTGACGCCGTCCCCGGGCCTCACGTCCCGCCCTCGGCGACACGCTCCCAGCAGGCCGTCCACCACTCGCGCACCTGCTCGTCGGCCGCCACGTCGCGCCGGCCGAGCACCGTCGCAGCGGTGTCGAGGAAGTCGTCCAGCCGGTACGACGCGGCCTCGCCCTCCGAACCCCAGGCGAACGGCGGCACCCACTTCGGGGGCATCCGGTCGCCGAACAGGCTGGCGCCCGCACCGATCACGGTGCCCGTGTTCAGCAGCGTGCCGATGGCCGTGCGCACGTGATCACCCAGCAGACAACCGAGCTTCACGAGGTCGGTCTCGACGGGGCCGTCGGGCCCGCCGAGCGACACGTGGCCGTAGGTGTTCTTGAGGTCGCTGTTCGTGGTGAGGGCGCCGAGGTTCACCCAGCGGCCGATCACCGCGTGACCGATGAAGCCGTCGTGCGCCTTGTTCACGTACCCGAACGCCGTCGCTTTCTCGAGCTCGCCGCGCAGGTAGCACCGGGGTCCGGCCGACAGCTTCGCGTAGGCCCCGCCGAGGAGGCGGCAGTCTTCGCCCACCGCGATCGGCCCTTCGAGACGGGCGCCGGCACGAACCGACGTCCCGGGGCCGAGCACGATGCCACCCCCGCGCGTGTCGAGTACCACGCCGGGTTCGAGCGCTACGCCCTCGCCGAACAGCAGCGGGCCGCCGCCGATCTTGTGTACGCCGGGCGGCAACGCGGGCTCGGGCGGCGCGCCGCCGGGCCCGCCGAGCGCCGCGTCGGCGACGTCGCGCTCGAGCCGCTCAGGTCCGAACTCGACGAGCTGCCAGACGCCACCGAGCAGCCGGCCCGAGACCGCGATCTCGCGCGCTCCCTGGATCGCCTCCGGAGCCGCGAGCCAGTCCGCATCGGGCCGATCGGCCCCGGCCGGCAGGCGGCACCCGACCACGGCCCCCCGGCAGACCAGCGTGACCGGGCGCCGGGCTTCGAGCAGCTCGACGGGTGGCTCGCCTTCGGGTACGAAGCGCGAGCACACGAGGAGTAGATCTCCCTGGGGCGCATCGGTCCGGGGCAGGGCCGGCGGGGCGTCGATCTCGCTGAATCTCGACAGCCAGGGCCGGGTCAGCGCGCCGTCGGCGGCCACACCCGCCCAGCGCTCGATGCGCGCTCGCAAGGTCATGGCCCCGAATCGGACTTCACCGATCGGTCGGGTGAGGGCGAACGGCCGCCAGTCGTCGGCGACCGCGTCGTCATACAGAACCAGCTTCACTGCGGATCCTCTCTTCTTTCGTCGGAGTTCGAGTTCAATCGGGTGAGCGCGCGCTTGAGCTGCGGGGCGAGTTCGCGGCGGGTGACCAGCGTCTCGCCGCCCGAGTGCACGACGACCAGGTCGTCGACGCCGAACAGCACGACGCGGCCGTCCTCCGACCATACGATGTTGTCGTGTGCCTCGACGAGGGCCGCGTCGCCAATCGCCACGTTCCCATCGCGGTCGGCCGCGCGCGACCGCGCGAGCGCCGTCCACGTGCCGACGTCGTCCCACTCGAACTCGGCCACCACGACCTCGACGTCGTCGGCGCGCTCGAGGACCCCCACGTCGACGCTCACGGGCTCGACCTGGTCGAAGAACGCCTCGACGCCCGCGCCGCCCTCGTCGAGCGCCGGAAGGGCACGGGAGATCTCGGGCGTCAGCCGGCGCACGGCGTCGAGGAAGTCGCCGGCCCGCCACACGAAGATGCCGGAGTTCCACAGGTGGTGTCCGCCCGCCATGTAGCCGCGGGCCGTGTCGAGGTCCGGCTTCTCGACGAACTGCCGCACGGCCCGCACGCCCGGCGCCGTCTCGTCGCCGAGCTCGATGTAGCCGTAGCCGGTCTCGGGGCGTGTCGGCCGAATGCCGAGGCAGACGAGGCCGTGACGCTCGTAGGCGGCGCGCGCGGCCCGGATGATCGCCGTCTCGAACTCGTCGAACGGCCGGATCAGGTGGTCGGCGTGCAGCGAGACGATCGTCGCGTCGGGGTGGTCGGCGGCGACGCGCGCGGCGGCCCAGGTCAGCGCCGGGCCCGTGCTTCGGGCGACGGGCTCGACCCAGAAGCGCTCTTCGGGGTATTCGGGAAGCACCGAGCGGAACGGCGCGACTAGCTCGGCGCCGGTGAGTAGCCTGACGTTCTCGGCGCCCACGAGGCGCTCGGCCCTTCGCACGGTGTCGACGATCAGCGGGCCCTCACCCGCCAGGGCGAGAAGCTGCTTCGGGCGCGCGGGTCGCGAGGCGGGCCAGAAGCGCGAGCCGATTCCGCCGGCGAGCACGACGGCGATGGTCGGGGGAATGTCCATGGCGGCAAACCTAACCAGACTCCGGGGCGGCGTACACGCCCACAAACCGACGGCGCCTCGCGCCCCGGCGCCACGATGCTATGTTCAGCGGCCTGACGGCCACTTCGCGAACCCAGAACCGAAGACATGCATGAACGTGAACCACGATCTGCGACTCATAATCCTGCTCGCCGTAGCCGCGTCCGCCGCGGCGTGCGGCGACCCGTTCGAGCCCTTTCTGACGCCGATTCCGCCTGCACAGGAAATCGAGCTGATCGACTTCGACGATGGGGCGCTCGTGGATCCGGCCGCCCTCGACATGTTCACGGGCAACCCCGTGCGCACCGACCAGACGAACGGGTGGGACTTCCTGTTCGTGGTCGACGACATTGAGGGCGCCGCGCTCCTCCCCCGGGCCGGGCTGCTCGGCGGGGAATCGGAGGCGGGGCTACAGCACAGCGCCGAGACCTTCGAGGTGCTCGCCGACGCCCCCGACTCGGACTACACGATGGATGCGCTCGTGCCAATCGAGCCAGGGGACGTCGTGATCATGGTCAGCCGACGAAACCCGCAGCTGCGGGCACGCTGCCGGGTGTACGGCAAGCTCGAAGTGCTGTCGATCGAAGGCACCCCGGCGGTCGTGCGGATGAACGTGGTGATCAACCCGAACTGCGAGCGCCGAGAGCTGATCGACGAGGAAGAGGAGTGATGCTCGACATCCGGGCCCTGCGCGACGACCCGGACGCGGCCCGGGCCAGGCTCGCGCGTCGCGGCGACCCCGAACCGGGCGAGCTGCTCGACCGCGCGCTCCGTCTCGACGTCGAGCGGCGCGAGATCCTGGGCGAGGTCGAGACGCTGAAGGCCGAGCGCAACGACGCGTCCCGGCGGATCGGCGACCGCAAGCGCGCCGGCGAGGAGGCCGACGACCTGATCGCGACCATGCAGGTGGTCGCCGATAGGATCAAGGCGCTCGACCAGGAGTTGGCCCGCGTCGAGGACGAGCTTCGCCTCGCCCTGCTCGCCATCCCCAACCTGCCCGACGAACGGGTGCCGGCGGGTGGCGAGGACGACTTCGAAATCGTGAGTGAGTGGGGGACGCCCGCCGGTTCGCCGGACGAAGCCGGGGTGCCGCACTGGGACATCGGCGAGGCACTCGGCGTGCTCGACCTCGAGCGCGGCGCCCGCGTGGCGGGTTCCGGCTTCCCGCTGCTCGTCGGGCGCGGTGCGCGGCTGTCGCGCGGGCTCATTCAGTTCATGCTCGACCTGCACACCGAGGAGCACGGTTACGTCGAGGTGGCGCCGCCTTTCCTGGTCAACGAGACGGCGCTCCTCGGCACCGGCCAGCTCCCCAAGTTCGAGGACGACCTGTATCGGACAGAACGCGACGAGCTCTATCTGATCCCGACCGCCGAGGTCCCGGTCACGAACCTCCACGCCGGCGAGCTTCTGGAAGAGGCGGACCTGCCGATCTGCTACGTGGCCCACACGCCGTGCTTCCGGCGCGAGGCGGGCGCCGCCGGACGCGATACGCGGGGGATGCTGCGCGTCCACCAGTTCGACAAGGTCGAGCTCGTACGGATCACGACGCCCGAGCGGGCGCCCGACGAGCTCGAGCAACTCACGCGCCACGCCGAGGTCGTGCTCGAGCGGCTCGAGCTTCCGTACCGCCGCATTCTGCTCGCCGGCGGCGATCTCGGGTTCTCGAACGCGATCACCTACGACCTCGAAGTGTGGTCCCCGGGCGTCGGTCGCTGGCTCGAGGTGTCGAGTTGCTCGGCGTTCACCGATTACCAGGCCCGACGGGCCGACATCCGCTTCCGGCCTGCCGGTGGAGGGAAGCCCGTGCATGCACATACGCTGAACGGCTCCGGCGTCGCGATCGCCCGCACGATCGTCGCCTTGCTCGAGACGAACCGCGGCAGCGACGGCTCGGTCGCGATGCCCGATGCCCTGCGGCCCTACGTCGGCTTCGACCGGCTCGAGCCCCGCGCGCCGGGCCGGTAGAGGCGGGTGAGCCGGCGACGCCTCGTTCCGATCGCGATCCTCACCGTCTTCGCGGGGATCCTGGTTTCCTACGTTCTCTACACGCAGGCGCTGGCCGACGAATTGCGCACCGACGCCCAGGAGTTCAGCTGGGTCTACTTCCAGGTCCTGCAGGCGGTCGCGTCCGACGAGGGCCTTACGCCCGAAGGCGAGTTCGAGATGTTGCAGCGCCTCGCCGCGCGAGGCATTCCCGTCGTGATCACCGACGAGACGGGCGCGCCGACCAGCGTCCGCAACCTGCCGTTCGAGGCCGATCTGTCCGACGCCGACGACTATCGGCGCGTGCAGGAGTACATGGCGGTGCTCGACGAGCGAAATCCGCCCCTCGTCAGCCCGGAAGCGGGGATGGAGGTCCACTACGGCGAGCCCGCCTTCCTGCGGCGGCTCAAGTGGATCCCGTGGCTCCAGGCGTTGCTGCTCGTGACCGTCGTCGCCGCCGGCGCCTGGGTGGTGCGCACGAGCTACGCCGCCGAGCGCGAGCGGCTGTGGTCGGCGATGGCGCGTGAATCGGCGCACCAGATGGGCACGCCGCTCAGCTCGCTGGTCGGCTGGCTCGAGCTCATGGGCTCCGACGCCACGGCGCGCGAAGACCCGACCCTGTACGCGGAGATGCGCGACGACGTCGAGCGGCTCGAGAAGGTATCGCGGCGCTTCGAGCTCATCGGCCGGACGCCACCCCGCACGCGCGTCAGCGTGCACGACGTGCTGCGCCGTCTCGCCCGGTACTTCGAGGCCCGCCTCCCGAGCCTCGGCAGCCGGGTGCGCATCGAGCTCGACCTGCGCGAGCCCGAGCCCGTCGTGCTCGGCAACGAGATGCTGCTCGAGTGGGCGTTTGAGAACCTGGTGAAGAACTCCCTCGACTCGCTGGCCGGTCGTGAGGGAACGATCCGGCTCGCGTTCGTCGGCCTGGTCGGCGACCGGGCGCGCTACCACGTCAGCGACGACGGCTCCGGGGTGTCGGCCGCCGTACGCAACACGCTATTCGACGTGGGCGTCACGACCAAGCAATCGGGCTGGGGTGTCGGGCTGTCACTGGCTCGCCGCATCTTCGTCGACATGCACCACGGCGACCTGCGACTTCGGCCCACGACGAGCGGCGCGAGCTTCGAGATCGAGCTCCCGCTGATCGACGGTCACGAGCGGCGCGAGGCCGATGAGGCGCCGCGCGAGGAGGCGTCGGCATGACCGCCCCCGTGCTCTCCCTGAACCCCGAGCAGCGCCGGGCCGTGGAATACGGCGACGGTCCCCTCCTCGTGCTGGCCGGCGCCGGCTCCGGCAAGACGCGGGTGCTGACCGCGCGGGTCGCTCGGCTGATCGGCCAGCAGGGGGTCCGTCCGCAGCGCATTCTCGCGGTGACGTTCACGAACAAGGCGGCGGGCGTGATGCGCGACCGCATCGCCGAACTGCTCGGCGAGGAGCCGTCGGGCCTGTGGGTGGGCACGTTCCACTCGATCTGCGCCCGCCTGCTGCGGCGCGAGGGCGATGCGCTCGAGCGCGGCTCGCGGTTCTCGATCTACGCCGAAGACGACGCGATGCGCGCCGTGAAGGCCGCGATGGACGAGGTCGGGCTCGATCCGGCGCGCTGGACGCCGCGCGCCCTGCGCAGCCGGATCTCCGACGCGAAGAACGCGATGGTCGGTCCCGACGAGTACGCGGCCACGGCGTTCGACCTGATGTCCCGGGCCGTGGCCGACGTCTACCCGGTGTACGAGAAGATCCTCGCGCGCTCGGCCGCCTACGACTTCGACGATCTTCTCGTCCAGAGCGTTCGCCTGCTCGAGAACGTGCCCGAAGTCGGGCAGCGTTACGCCGAGCGCTTCCGCCACGTGCTGGTCGACGAGTACCAGGACACGAACCACGCGCAGTACAGGATCGTCCGCCACCTGGCCTCGGTACACGGCAACATCTGCGTGGTCGGCGACGACGATCAGTCGATCTATGGCTGGCGCGGCGCCGACCTGCGCAACATCCTCGACTTCGAGCGCCACTTCCCCGACGCCGAGACGGTGCGGCTCGAACAGAACTACCGTTCGACGGCCTCGATCCTCTCGGTGGCCAACGAGGTGATCGCGCGCAACCGGGCCCGCAAGGAAAAACGCCTGCGCACCCAGCGGGACGAGGGCGCCCCGGTCACCGTCGTGCAGGTGCCGGACGAGCGGTCCGAGGCGGCGCGGGTCGTGGAGGAGATCCAGGCACGGCTCGGCCGGTTCGATCTCGCCGATTTCGCCGTCCTGTATCGTACCAACGCCCAGTCGCGCCCATTCGAGGAGGCCCTGCGCCGCGCGAACCTGCCGTACCGGATCGTCGGCGGCATGCGCTTCTACGAACGGCGCGAGATCCGCGACGTGCTCGCCTACCTGCAGCTCGCCGTGAACCCGGCCGACGAATCGGCGTTCGCCCGCGCCGTGAGCTGGCCGCGGCGCGGCGTCGGCACGGTCACGCTCGACGGCCTGCGCGCGGCGGCGAGCGAGCGGGGCGAGACGCTGCTCGCGGCGGCCGAGCGGGCCCGCGAGCTGACCGACCTTCCGACGGCCGGAGCCCGGGCGCTCGAAGACTTCGCCGCCGGCATCTCGGCGCTCGCCGAGCTCGCGGCCGACGCCACGGCCGAGGAAGTGTTGCGCGAGGCCGTCCGTTCGTTCGGATTCGTGGCGGCGCTCGAGGCCGAGGACGACGGGGCCGACCGGATCGCCAACCTCACCGAGCTCATGGCTGCGGCCGCCGCGTTCGATCCCTCCGAGGTCGAGGACGGCTCCGACGACGCGACCGATCTCGAGCTCTGGTTGCAGACGACGGCGCTGCGCACCGACATCGACGAGGTCGACCTGGCGGGGCAGGCCGTCACCCTGATGACCCTGCACAACGCGAAGGGTCTCGAGTACCCGGTCGTGTTCGTCGTGGGGCTCGAGGAAGGCCTGTTTCCGCTCGCCCGCTCGCTCGAGAGCGATGCGGAGCTCGAGGAGGAGCGCCGCCTGTTCTACGTCGGGGTCACGCGTGCCGAGGACGAGCTGTTCCTGATGCACGCCGACCGTCGCTGGCGCTACGGCAGCGAGTCGGCCTCCGCCCCGTCGTCTTTCCTGGCCGAGCTGCCGGAGGGTTCGGTTCGCCACGAACGCACGGCTCGCAGCCGGGGCGGACGGTCGGCATGGCACGGCCGGGGAGGCGGGCGCGGTCGGGCGAACAAGGGGAGCGGCGGGGGAAGCCGGAGCGCCGGCACACGGTCGGGCGGCGGGTCGCGATCGGGCGCTGCAGGCGGCTTTTCGGCCATGGAAACCGGGAGCCGCCGGTTCGACTGGCACCGTCCGGGGGCCGCGTCCGACGCGGCGGACGACGCGGTCGCCCCGGCCGACGGTGACCTGCGCTACGACTATTCCGAGTCGCAGGAAGACCTGCGGATCGAAGTCGGCGTCAGCGTCCTCCATCCCGAGTTCGGCCGCGGCGAGATCCTGCGCGTGTCGGGCGAAGGGCGGCGCACGAAGGCCGAGATCGACTTCGGCGCCTCTGGCACTCGCAAGGTGATGGTCGCCTACGCCGGGCTCCGCCCCGCCTGACCCGCCGCTTCGTCCGCCTCCTCGTGGGCCGGGCGGAGGAGCCGCCGCACGTCTTCGAGACCCGGCGCCGGGGCCGAGCTCACGGCGCGGTCGATCATCGTGATCGCCTCCTCACCCGTGCGGCCGCGCTCGGGCCACAGCTCGACCGGGCCCGAGGGAAGCGGGAAGTGGTGGTCGGCCGTCGAGAGGATCGCCTCGCCCGTCCGCCAGCCGCCCGCCATCAGCACGCGGCGACGGATCTTCTTCGCCTCGCCCAGGCTCTCGTCGCCGATCGGATCGTGCGCGGCGGCCCGGCTGTTCTCGCGGCGGTTCAGGAAGTCCGCCACGAGCTCGAAGTTGTGCCGCTGGTAGCGGGCCACGGTCGTCGGGTCGAGGTCCCAGCGCGACTTGTCGATCACGGTGTCGAAAATCGCCTGCCAGCTCTCGTTGCCGGTGATCCGGATCATTCCGCGAAAGATCCGCCGGTTCGTGCTAAACGTGAACAGCGTGCCCGACAGCATCCGCTGGAACAGGGCATCGGTGTGACCGTGATCGAACTCGGTGACGATCCAGCGCGCGAAGCTCGAATAGCCGATGCCGAGGTCGGCGTCCATCCGGTGCTCCCAGTAGCTGTGGCCGAGCCCCCGGGTGCTCGAGGTGAGGAGAAGCATGCGAGGGACGAACGAGTTGTGCGCCAGGACGTCGGCCGCCAGGTGGCACTGGTAGCCGAGAATCGCCGCCTGGAGGCGCTCGTCGTCGCCCGCCGCCTCGAGCATCTCGTCGGCCACGTGCCAGTGGTGACAGTGGCGCCCCACGGGCGCGTACTTCTTCGCCATCGAGATGTCGGCGGCGAGGTTGCCATACAGGAAATCGATCGGGTACTGCGCGAGGATGCCGGCCACGTGCTTCGGAAGCAGGTCGAGCGATCGAAGGATCTCGACCCCGGTGTGCACGTGGGTGGCCGGGCCCCAGGCCCAGGCGGCCTCGGGCGAAATCAGAAGAATGCCCACGGCGAGCAGCGCCGCGGCCAGGAAGTGCGGCCGGCTCAACCGAAGCGTCTGCGTATTCCGTCCGGGAGCCAGCTTCGCTTGCGACGCCGCATGCCCGGCGTCAGGGCGCGCACGATCCCGCCGAACGTGAGGAACGTGTCTTCGGCCTCCTCGATGGCGACCGAAAGCAGGGCATTCACCTCGACGACCCGATCCTCCGTCAGCTCGACCATGCGCTCGACCGATTCGGCGGCCCGGATGATCGTATGATCGACGACCTCGAAGTCGTCGACCAGCGTGGCCGAGATCCGGCTGAGCTGATCGAGCACGTCCTGCGACTGTTCGAGCGCCGGCACCGCACGGTGCTTCACGATGTCGGCGATGTCGTCGACCTCGCGCATCGTGCGCAGAATCTGCGGCGACATGACCACCATGCCGACCAGGGCGCCGAGACCGAGCAGCGTCCAGACGATGAGCGCCGCGTGAACCAGCAGATCATAGAACGTCAACGGAACCTCCAGTGCGCCGATGCGGAGTGGCCTTCCTGACGCAAGATACCCGCGCGACGCGGCCTGCTCAACCGAATCGGCGCGCGACGCGGGTCTTGGCCGGCCCGCCGGGCGCCGTCTACCTTGGGGGACGCGCGGCGGGCGCGGCTTCCGCGACGGAAGGTCATTTTCGAGCGCAAAGCGAGGAACGCAGGGTGCACTTCAAGATCGAGGGTCCGTCCCGGATGAACGGGCGGTTCACGCCGGCCGGCAACAAGAACGCGGCGCTCCCCATTCTGGCCGGCACGCTGCTGGCCGGGGCGCCCGTCACCCTGCGCAACGTGCCCGAGATTCGCGACGTGCTCACGATGATCGAGCTCATGCGCGCGCTCGGCGCCGAGGTCGACCGCCTCGAACGCGGCGCCTACCGGGTCGATCCGTCCGGTCTGCGCGATGGTACGCTCGACCGCGCCCTCGGCGGCGAGATCCGCGCTTCGATCCTGCTCGCCGGTCCGTTGCTCGCCCGCTTCGGAGAGGTCCTGCTGCCGCCGCCGGGGGGCGACGTGATCGGTCGCCGCCGGCTCGACACGCACTTTCTCGCGCTCGGACGGCTCGGTGCCGTGGTGGAAGCGAGCGATCGCTACGAGCTGCGGGCCGACCGACTGCGCGGCGCCGACATCTTCCTCGACGAGCCCTCGGTGACCGGTACCGAGAACGCCATCCTCGCGGCGGCCATGGCCGAGGGCGAGACCTGGATCCGCAACGCGGCGTGCGAGCCCCACGTGCAGGACCTGTGCGCCTTTCTGGTCGAGCTCGGGGCCGACATCGAGGGGAGCGGCACGAGCCGCCTGCGCATCCGCGGGGTGGACGAGCTGTCCGGCGGCGAGTATCGGATCGGGGCCGACCACATCGAGATCGGCAGCATGATCGGTCTCGCGGCGATCACGGGGTCCGACGTGTTCATCGAGGACGTCGACCAGCGGCATTTCGACCCGCTGCGCGTCGGCTTCGAGCGGCTCGGCATCGAGTGCGTGGCGCGCGACGGCGGGCTACAGGTCCCGCCCGACCAGTCGCTCGAGATCCGTCCCGATTTCGGCGACCAGATCCCGAGCATCGGTGACGGGCCATGGCCCGCGTTTCCGGCCGACCTCACGTCCATCGCGCTCGTCGTGGCCACCCAGTGCCGCGGCACGGTGCTGATTCACGAGAAGATGTTCGAGTCGCGGATGTACTTCGCCGACAAGGTGATTTCGATGGGCGCCAGCATCGTGGTGTGCGATCCGCACCGGGCCGTCGTCGTCGGGCCGTCACGGTTGCGCGGCGGGACCGTCGACAGCCCCGACATCCGGGCCGGGATGGCGCTCCTGATCGCCGCGCTCGCGGCGCGCGGCGAGAGCCGCATCTACAACATCGGCCAGATCGAACGCGGCTACGAGCGGATCGACGAGCGCCTCGGAGCCCTCGGTGCGGCGATCGAGCGGGTGGAAGGAGCAGTGTGAGACCCGCGACCGGCGAGATCGCGATCAGCCGCGAGGTCGAGCAAGCGGTCGGCGGCGTCCGGGTGCTTCGGCCGGAGGCGCTGGCCGACGTCCCCGGACTGGTCGCGGGGATTACGGCCCGCGCCCCGGACGAGGAGCGCGGCGGCCCCGGCGACTTCGGGCTGTCGACCGGCGGCTCGGCCTGGGCCGTGGCCGCGCGTTACGAGGCCCTGGCGGTCGGGCTCGGGCTCCGGGCCGCCAGCGTTTGCCGCCAGGTGCACGGCACCCGGCTCGTGACGGCCGGCGACGCTCCATCGAGCGGCCTGTGGATCCCGGGTGAGGCCGACGGGTTCGTCGGGTTCGCCGGTGGTGGGGCGGGCCGCCTGTTCGCCGTGACCGTGGCCGACTGTGCGCCGGTCTACCTGGTCGATCCCGACACCCGGGCCTTCGCCCTGCTTCACGCGGGCTGGCGCGGCGCGGCGGCCGGCATTCTCGGCCGCGCGCTCGACACGCTCCGCGACACGCACGGGCGGCCCCCGTCGGCGTTTCGCCTGCACATCGGGCCGGCGATCTGCGGCGATTGCTACGAGGTCGGCCCCGAGGTTCCACGGGCGTTCGGGCGCTTGGTCGACGGCACGACGACGATCGACATCGGCGCCGAACTGGTGAAGCAGGCCCGGGCGCTCGGCGTCGCGTCCGACCGGATCTCGCGCTCCGCTCTGTGCTCACGGTGCGACGGCCGGCGCCTCCACTCGCACCGCGGGGGCGGCGAGCGGGCGGGCCGGATGGCGGCCTGGCTCGGCTGGATCACCTGACCTGAGCCGTCCGCGCGGGGTCGCCCGGGGTTTGCCATCCGCTCATCCTGCAACTATGTTTGGCGGCTGATAGAAGCGTCCGGCGAAGGCCGACCCGGGCGTCCAGTGATCGGATCGAAGTGGGGAGATGAACTCGGCCCCACTTTTTTGTTGTGGGTCCAACAGGTCGCCGCGAGGCGACCGGAGGCTTGGGCGTAGAAATGGCGGACAGTCTCGAGAGTGCGATCGAGCGGTTGCTCGACGGGCTCGGCTATGAACTGGTCGCGCTGGAGAGGGGGGGCGGCCGACGACGACCGCTTCTCAGGCTGCGCATCGACCGCCCCGACGCTGAGCCGGGGCGTTCGTCGTTGACGGCGGCAGATTGCGCGGAGGTCAGCCGGGCGACGATGACGATGCTGGAGGAGCGGGCGGATGCGCCGTCCGACTTCATCCTCGAGGTGTCGTCGCCGGGTGTCGAGCGACCCCTGGTGCGGGAGCGCGATTTCAAGCGCTTCGCGGGCCAGGAGGTGCGGCTGCGCGGCTACGGGCCGCTGGTCGAGGGGCGGAAGGAGATCGACGCCGTCCTCGCGGGATTCGACGAGGAGGAAGAGAGCGTGCTGCTCGACGTGGACGGCGAGCGACTTGCCGTGCCGCTGACGTCGGTGGCGAAGGCGAATCTGCGCTATCGGTTCGGCGACGAGAAATGACGGGAAGACACGAGTGAGAGAGGGGATACATGAGCGATAATACGTCGATCGTCGAGGCGTTCCGTGTCATGACGGCGAATCGATCGCTGACTGACGAGGAGTTGCACGACCTGATCCGCGACGGGATCATGGCGGCGCTCACCCGCCACTTCGGCGGACCCGTCGAGGCGGAGATCGAAATTCTCGACGACGGCAGCATCAAGATCGTCGCCCTGAAGGAAGTCGTCGAAGAGGTCGAGGAACCATCGCGCCAGATCGGCCTGACCGAAGCCCGCTGGGACGACCCGGACTTCCAGGTCGGCGATCTGCTCGAGATCCCGGTCCAGTTCTCCGATTTCGGTCGCAACGCCGTGATCGTAGCGAAGCAGCGGATCGTGCAGCTCCTGCGCGAAGGCGAGCGCGAGCGCATCCGCGAGGAGTTCGCCGAGTCGCTCGGCGAGCTCGTGAGCGGCGAAGTTCAGCAGATCGAGCGCGGCAAGATCGTCGTCATGTTGAACCGGGCCCGCGAGGCCGAAGCCGTGATCCCGTGGCGCGAGCAGAACCCGCGCGAGCGCTTCCGCCAGGGCGAGGCGATTCGCGCCGTGCTCAAGAAGGTGGAGGAGACGGCGCGCGGCCCGCGGCTCATCCTGTCGCGTGGCGACCCGGCGTTCGTCGCGTCGCTGTTCGCGCTCGAGGTGCCCGAGATCTACCAGGGCGTCGTCGAGATTCGCGAGATCGTCCGCGAGGCCGGAGGGCGCACCAAGATCGCCGTATCGTCACGCGACGAATCGGTCGATCCGGTGGGCGCCTGCGTCGGGCTCAAGGGCTCGCGCGTGCAGGCCGTCGTGTCGGAGCTCAGCGGCGAGCGGATCGACATCGTGCCGTGGCACCCCGATCCCGAGGTGTTCGCCCGACGGGCGCTCGCCCCGGCCCGGGTAGCCAAGGTACTGTCGGACTCCGAGCGCCACGTGATCACCGCGATCGTCGACGAGGATCAGTTGTCTCTCGCGATCGGTCGAAACGGGCAGAACGTGCGCCTGGCTTCGCAGCTCATCGGCTGGCAGATCGACCTGTACTCGAGCAAAGACTGGCTGGCCCGAGGGGCGGAGTCGTCCCTGTTCGGCGGCGGCGACGAGTACGAGGTTTCCGATTTCCCGCTGTCGGAGCTCGAGGGCATCTCGCCGCAGGCGCTCGCGGCGCTCGAGGCGGCCGACATCAATACGTTCTTCGAAGCGATCGAGATGGAGCGCGACGAGTTCGTGGCGATCCCCGGCATCGACGAGGCGGACGCCGATCGGCTCATGGAGCTGATCGACGAGCTGACCGTGGTCGAAGAGGCGCCCGAATCCGAGGCTTCCGAAGCCGACGCGGAGGCGGAGGAAGCGCCCGCGTCGGAGGCCGAACAGGCCCCCGCAGCGGAAGCGGAAGCGGACGCCGACGAGGTCGTCGAGGACGAGGCAGTGGTCGAGGACGAGGACGAGGTGGAATCCGAAACCGTCGGCGTGAGCGGCGAGGCCGACGACGACGAAACGGCCCGGGCCTGACGCGTCGGCGGGTGAATACGAGGCGGGGCGAACGAGCGGCGCTCGACTTGATTGGACTGGCGCAGCGCGCCGGCCGTCTCGCGGTAGGCACGCATGCGGTGAAGGACGCGGCCCGAGTGGGCGAACTCGAGGCCGTCGTGCTCGCCCGCGATGCGACGGACAATGCGAGGGAGCGGGTGCTTCCGCTCCTGAGAGCGGTTGGCGTGCCGGTCGTGCTGTGCGACTCGGCGGCCGAGCTCGGACGGGCGGTGGGCCGGCCCCGCCTGGTCGTCGTCGGACTGAAGGATGCCGGCTTCGCCGGACGCGTAGTGGCGGCGTTGCCGCCCGCGTCACGTGCGGAAACGAAGAACTGAGAATCGTCTAGGAGGACCGAAGTTGGGCAATCTGCGGGTCTATGAGGTCGCGAAAGACCTCGGTGTCGAAAGCGAGCATCTGATTCAGCTTCTGCATCAGATGGGTGTACGGGTGCGCAGTCACATGTCGTCCGTCACCGAGGCGCAGATCGCGCGTCTACAGGTCCAGCTCGAACGTGAGCGCCGGAGCGGTGGGGAGGCGACGACGGACGAGAAGAAGCCCGTGCGTCGTCGTCGCCGCCGGACCCGCGCCACGGTGACTTCCTCCTCCGAGCCGGACCAGGAGGCGGAGGAGACCGAAGAGGTGGCCGCGGAAGCCGAAGAGGCGGAGGGCGCCGAAGCGGAAGACGAGGCTCCGGTCGAGGTAGCGGCCGAAGCCGAAGCCGACGAAGCCGAGGAGGCCGAAGAGGCCGAACAGGCCAAGGTCGACGACGTGGCCGCCGAGGCCGACGAAGACGCCGTCGAGGTCGAGGTTGCCGAGGCCGCCGACGAGGACGTCGAGGTCGAGGCCGACGAGGATGAAGACGAGGCCGAAGTCGGCGTCGCCGCCGAGGACGAGGACGAGGACGACGAGGGCCGACCGTCGAAGAAGCGCCGCCGCAAGGTCAAGCCGAAGCCGGTGCGCCGCGGTCTCGACACCGCGCCGGCCGCCTCGGCGGGCCCCGGTGGACAGTTCAAGATGGCCGAGAAGTCGGTCCCCGGTGGCGATCGCGGCCGGCGGCGCGATCGCAAGAAGCGGCGCGTCGACAAGGACGCGGTCCAGAAGAACGTCAAGAAGACGCTCGCCGCGATGGACGGCAGCTCTTCGGGCGGTGGTCGCCGTCGTCGCCGCGACACGCGACCGAGCCAGGAGGAGGTCGAGCAGCAGGAGCAAGAGCGCGAGGAGCGCGAAGAGCGCGAGCGCACCACCGTCAAGGTCAACGAGTTCCTCACCGTAGCCGAGCTCTCCGACCTGATCGACGAGTCGCCGCAGGCCATCATCACCTCGGCGTTCAAGAACCTCGGACTGATGGTCACGATCAACCAGCGGCTCGACTTCGACCAGATCGAGCTGATCTGCGACGAGTTCAACTTCACGGTGGAGCGCGAGGAGGCCTACGAGGCCGAACTCACCGCCGTCGAAGAGATCGAGGTCGACGAAGAGGATCTCGAGCCCCGGGCGCCCGTCGTCACGGTCATGGGTCACGTCGACCACGGGAAGACGTCGCTGCTCGACCACATCCGCCGCACGAACGTGATCGCCGGCGAGGCCGGCGGCATCACGCAGCACATCGGCGCCTATCACGTCGAAGTGGGCGACGGCCGCTCGGTCGCCTTCCTCGACACGCCCGGGCATGAAGCGTTCACCGCGATGCGGGCGCGCGGCGCCGAGCTGACCGACATGGTCATCCTCGTCGTGGCCGCCGACGACGCCGTGATGCCGCAAACGATCGAGGCGATCAGCCACGCCAAGAACGCCGGCGTGCCCATGGTCGTCGCGATCAACAAGGTCGACCTGCCCGCCGCCGATCCGGGCCAGGTGAAGCAGGATCTGCTGTCGCACGAGGTCGTGCTCGAGGAGTTCGGCGGCGATGTGCTGTCGCAGGAAGTCTCGGCCAAGACGGGGCAGGGGATCGAAGAATTGCTGGAGAAGCTGCTGCTCCAGGCCGAGTTGCTCGACCTCAAGGCACGGTCGACGGGCCCGGCCCGCGGCACGGTCGTCGAGGCCGAGCTCGACAAGGGAATGGGTCCGGTGGCCACGGTTCTCGTCCAGAGCGGCCGGCTCGAGGTGGGCGACGACTTCATCTGCGGTCTGTTCGGCGGCCGCGTGCGCGCCATGCTCGACGAACGAGAAAACGCCGTCGACGAAGCGGGTCCGTCTACGCCGGTCCGCGTCCTCGGTCTCGAGGGCGTTCCGCAGGCGGGCGACCGGCTCGCCGTGATGGAGGCGGCCCGCGTCCGTGAGATCGGCAGCCGGCGCCAGCAGCTCGAACGCGAGAAGGACATCCGGCGCCGCTCGAAGGGTACGAAGCTCGAAGACATCTTCGAGGCGATCCAGGCCGAGGGCGTCGCGAACCTGAACATCGTCATCAAGGGCGACACGGACGGTTCCGTGCAGGCGCTGTCCGATTCGCTCGAGCGACTCAGTACCTCCGAGGTGGCCGTCGAGATCGTTCACCGCGGCGTCGGGGCCGTGTCGGAATCCGACGTTCTGCTCGCGATGACGACCAACGCGTTCATCATCGGCTTCCACGTGCGGCCCGACACGAAGGCCCGCGACGTGGCCGAGCACGAAGACGTGGAAATCCGCACCTACAGCGTGATCTACGAGGCCGTCGAAGACGTGCGCCTCGCCCTCGAAGGCCTGCTCAGGCCCGAGGAACGCGAGGTCGTGGTCGGCACGGCCGAGGTACGAGAAATCTTCAAGGTCCCCAAGGCCGGCACGGTCGCGGGCTGCTACGTGTCCGACGGCACGATTCAGCGGAACCTCCCGGTGCGGCTGCTCCGCGATTACGTCGAGATCTACGACGGGAAGGTCGACAGCCTCAAGCGGTTCAAGGACGACGTGCGCGAGGTGCGCGAGGGCTACGAGTGCGGGATCTCGATCGAGAACTTCAACGACATCAAGATCGGCGACGTCATCGAGTCGTATCGCGTCGAAGAAGTCGCCCGTTCGCTGGCCCAGAGCGCGGCCGCCGACGCCGACGCGGCGTCCTGACGCGCGCTTCGCGCCACGGAGGCAGATTCGGATGGCGGCGATCGTCGGAGTCGGCCGCTGGCTGTTCCGGGTGCCGGGCTGCCGGTCGCTGAAGCAGAAGCGCAGCGTGGTCCGCAGCCTGCGCGACAGGCTGCGTTCGCGCTACTCGATCTCGGTGTCCGAGACCGACTTCCAGGACGATGTGCAGCGGGCAGAGCTCGCGGCGGCGCTCGCCGCGTCCGACCGGACCCTCGCGCAGTCGCTGCTCGACAAGCTCGACGACGCGATCTGCTCCGATCCGCGCATCTTCATCATAGAACGTGACGTTCGGGTGGTTCAGTTCGGAGGGGCCACGCCGCGCGCCGAATGGGGGGAATCATGGCAGAACGACGACTTCCCCGGGTGAACCAGCTGCTCCGCGAGGAGCTCTCGCGACTGATTCGCGAGGAGATCAAGGACCCCCGGGTGGCCGAAGTGACGATCACGGGTGTCGACGCGAGCCCCGATCTCTCGCACGCCCGGATCTCGGTTCGCACGCTCACCGACCGGACGCCGGTGGAGGAAGCGATCGACGGGCTGCGCAGCGCCTCCGGGTTCATCCGGCATCGCTTGGGCCGCGACCTCCACTTCCGCCGCATTCCCGAGTTGCATTTCGAAGTGGACGACACGCTCGAGCATGCGCGGCGCATCGAAGAGCTGCTCGAGGAGGCCCTGGGCGGCGAGGAACCGGCGGATTGACCGAGCGCGCCGCCGTGCTTCTGGTCGACAAACCCGAGGGGCCGACCTCGCACGACGTTGTCCAGATCGCACGGCGCGCCCTCGGCACGCGCCGGGTAGGGCACACCGGTACGCTCGATCCGTTCGCCAGCGGCCTGCTGATTCTCTGCGTCGGCCGGGCGACCCGTCTCGTCGAGTACTTCCACCACCTGCCCAAGACCTACGAGGCGGGCATCGTGTTCGGCGAGGCGCGCGACACCGACGATCGCACCGGGACGGTCACGGCGCGCGGCGAGGTCGGGCCCGGGCTCGATGCCGTGAGCCTCGAGGCGGCGCTCGCCGCCAGCCGGGGCGAGTCGGAACAGCGCCCCCCCGACTTCTCGGCGCGTCGCAAGGACGGACGCCGCGCCCACGAAGCGGCCCGCGCCGGCGAGCCCCTGGCGCTGGAGGCCCGGCCGATCGAGGTGCGCACCGCGCGGCTCCTCGACTGGAGCCCGCCCGTCGCGCGCGTCGCCTACGAGGTGTCGACCGGCACCTACATCCGGGCCCTCGCCCGCGACCTGGGTGTCGAGCTCGGTTGCCCGGCCCACCTCGGCACGCTTCGCCGGACCCGGATCGGACCCTTCGGGGCGGACGAAGCCGCTCGCACCACCGACATCGCGTGGGACGCGCCCGGGGCCCTGTCGCCGCTCGAGGCCCTCGCCTGGCTGCCGGCCCGTGAGCTGGCGGCCGAAGAGCGAACGGCCGTGGGCTACGGCCAGGCGATCGAGACGGGCGACGTCGTGCCGCCCGCCACCGCCGTGGCCGGCCTCGAGTCCGCTGGACTCCCGATCGTCCTGCATGCCGCCGGCGAACTGATCGCGATCGGCCGCCGGGCCGACGCGGCGATCCGTCCCGAGAAGGTGTTCGATGCGAACTGACCGGCTCGAGAGCGGACTGCCGCCCGACGTGCGCGCCACCGTCGTCACGGTCGGCACGTTCGACGGCGTGCACCGCGGCCATCACGCGGTGCTCAACGAAATCGGGCGCCGGGCCCGGCGCCGCGATGCCCGCAGCGTGCTCGTCACGTTCGACCGCCATCCGCTCACCGTCGTGCGCCCCTCCGACGCGCCCCCGCTCCTGACCACGTCCGACGAGAAAAAGGCGATCCTCGCGCAGAGCGAGCTCGACTACGTGGCGTTCCTGCCGTTCACCTGGACGCTGTCGCGGTACACGCCCGAGGAGTTCATCCGCCTCGTGCTGCGCGACCGCTTCCGGGTCGAAGAGCTCGTCATCGGGCACGATCACGGGTTCGGTCGCTCGCGCGCGGGCTCGATCGACACCGCGCGCCGCCTCGGCGCCGAGCTCGGTTTCGAGGTCGACGTGGTCGAGGCCGTGACCCTCGACGGCGTCGACGTCTCGTCGACTAAGATCCGCGAGGCACTGGCCGCCGGCGACGTCGAACGGGCGGCGCGCGGGCTCGGGCGGCCCTACTCGCTCCGGGGCCCGGTCGTCCACGGACTGGGTCGGGGGAAGGATCTCGGCTTCCCGACGGCCA
This sequence comes from Gemmatimonadota bacterium, assembly GCA_035464655.1. Lineage (GTDB taxonomy): Bacteria > Gemmatimonadota > Gemmatimonadetes > Palauibacterales > Palauibacteraceae > JARFPW01. The sequence goes on along the minus strand of DATHRZ010000063.1, from coordinate 63,159 downwards.
ATCTCGCGGCCCCCGGCGGCCGCAAGCTGCTGCCGCTCGGGGGCATCTACGCCGTGCGGGCGTATATACGCGACGTAAGCCTCAACGGCCTTCTGCACCTCGGACCGCGGCCTACCTTTGCGGGGTCGCCGCCTTCGATCGAGCTTTATTTGCTCGATTTCGACCGTGACATTTACGGTGAGCCCGTACAGGTCGACTTCCTCGCCCGCCTTCGAGGCGTCGCGGCGTTCGCCTCGACGGCCGAGCTCGTCGAGCAGATGCGGCGCGACCGCGACCGGGCCCGCGAGTTCTTTCGGATGCGGGGTTTACAGGACTCCTGAAAAACGGTATTTTGCCATGCTTGGCATTGAGCGATACGAGAAGGCACACCACGGGACGTCAGAGGACGGTACATGACGCTGTTATCGGAACAGAGACGGGAGATCGTCGAGAAGTTCGGCGCGCACGAGAACGACAGTGGCTCGAGCGCCGTACAGATCGCGCAGCTCACCGCGAATATCGAGAACCTCACCGAACATTTCCGCGAGCACGACAAGGACCATCACAGCCGGCGCGGCCTGCTGAAGATGGTCGGCCGGCGTCGCCGGCTGCTCGAGTACCTGCGGCGCACCGATTTCGAGGCGTACCGCGATTTGATCAAGGAGCTCGGGCTTCGCCGGTAGTCATGATTTCCATGCCGGCAGGGTCGACTCCGAAGGACTGATGTACCGGCGGCGGCTGTACGGGCGCGTGACGCGCTCGTCGGCGGCCGCGTTTCGTATCCGGGTAGAATGGGACGCCACACGGGCCTCCCGTCCCGATTCCGACGCGAGAGCGTGAAGAGAGAAGAAGAGGAAACAGAGAAGATGGCACACAGGATAGAGAAGCAGTTCGCAGGTAGGACGCTCGTGATGGAAACGGGACGCATGGCGCGCCTGGCCGACGGAGCGGTGTTCGTACAGTACGGCGACACGGCCGTGCTCGTGACCGCGGTCGCCCAGCGCCGGCGCACCCACCTCCCGTTTTTCCCGTTGACCGTCGAGTACCGCGAGAAGAGCTACGCCGCCGGCAAGTTCCCCGGCGGCTTCATCAAGCGTGAAGGTCGTCCCGGCGACAAGGAAGTCACCTCGGCCCGTCAGATCGACCGGCCGCTGCGTCCCCTGTTCCCCGACGGCTACATGAACGAGACGCAGATCGCCTGCTTCATCGTGTCGGCAGACCAGGAGAACGACGCCGACGTGCTCGGCCTGCTCGGCGCCTCGACGGCGCTCATGATGTCGCCGATTCCGTGGGACGGGCCGATCGCCGGCGTGCGCGTCGGGCGCGTGGACGGGGAGTGGGTGATCAACCCGACCTTCCAGCAACTCGACTATTCCGACATGGACATGGTGGTGGCGGGGTCGCCCGAGTCGATCGTCATGGTCGAGGGCGCCTCGGTCGAGGTGTCGGAGGACGACATGCTCGTGGCGCTCGAGACGGCGCACGAGGCGATCAAGGAGCTCATCGACATCCAGATGGAGCTCGTGAACATGATGGGCGGCAAGCCCGAGGTGTTCGAGTTCGAGAGCGACGACGTCGACGAGAGCTTCGCCTCCGCCGTCGAGAGCAGTGCCGACGCCCGCGTCGGCGACGCCTACCGCATCGCCGACAAGGCGGAGCGCGAGGCCACCCTGGCCGAGATCAAGGCCGACCTGCAGGAGTCGCTGGCCGAAGAGTATCCCGACGCGATCGACGACCTGTCGGGCGTGTTCAAGGACATCGAGAAGCGGACGATGCGCCGGCGGATCATCGAGGACGGCGTCCGGGTGGACGGGCGGGGCCTCGACGACATCCGCGACATCGCGTGCGAGGTCGGCATCCTGCCGAGAGCGCACGGATCGGCGCTGTTCACGCGCGGGCAGACCCAGGCCCTCGTGGCGATCACGCTCGGCAGCGTGCGTGACGAGCAGCGCATCGATTCGGTCGACACGGCCGAGGAGACCTCGAAGTCGTTCATGCTGCACTACAACTTCCCGCCGTTCTCGGTGGGCGAGGCGAAGCCGTTCCGCGGCCCCGGCCGGCGCGAGATCGGTCACGGGATGCTGGCGGAGCGGGCGCTTCAGCCTCTGCTGCCAGTGTACGACGACTTCCCTTACACGATCCGCGTCGTCTCCGACATTCTCGAGTCGAACGGCTCGAGCTCGATGGCCTCGGTGTGCGGTGGCTCGCTGGCCCTGATGCACGCGGGTGTGCCGATGCGCGCTCCCTGCGCCGGCATCGCGATGGGGCTGATCAAGGAAGGCGACGACGTCGCCGTGCTGACCGACATCCTCGGCGTCGAGGATTTCCTCGGCGACATGGACTTCAAGATCGCCGGCACGCGCGAAGGGATCACCGCCATCCAGATGGACATCAAGGTGCGCGGCCTCGAGATCTCGACGATGCGTGACGCGCTCCAGCGCGCCCGCAAGGCTCGCCTGCACATTCTCGACGTGATGGGCGAGACGATGTCCGAAGCCGGACAGATGTCCGAGTGGGCGCCGCAGATCGTGTCGATCCAGATCAACACCGAGAAGATCGGCAACCTGATCGGGCCGAAGGGCAAGACGATCCGGGCCATCCAGGAGGACACCGGCGCGGACATCAATGTCGAGGACGACGGCACCGTGACGATCTCGGCCGTGGGCAGCGAGTCCAGCCGGCGTGCGATCGAGATGGTCGAGGCGCTCACCGCCGAGCCGGAAATCGGCCGCATTTACGAGGGCGCGGTGAAGAACACCACGACCTTCGGGGCGTTCGTCGAGATCCTTCCGGGCGTGGAAGGCCTGTGCCACATCAGCGAGCTCGAGGACGGCCGGACCGAGAAGACCGAGGACGTCGTCAACACGGGCGACGTGGTGCGCGTCAAGCTCCTGTCGGTGGACGATCGTGGCCGGATGAAGCTGTCGATGCGGGCCGCGAAGGAGGAAGAGGAGGGGGCCCTCGCCGAGAGCTGAGACGGCTCCGGCGGGCGAGGTCCCGGCGGCCACTGAAGCGCGCGAGGCGTCCCTCGAGGCGCTCGACGAGGGCGTGTTCCGCACGCGGCTCCCGGGGGGAACCGACGTGTGGAGCGAGCGAATGGACTCGATGCGCTCGGTGGCGGTCGGCTTTTGGTTCCGCACGGGCGCGGCCCACGAGGCCGACGACGTGGCCGGCAGCGCGCATCTCCTCGAACACATGGTGTTCAAGGGGACGACGGCCCGCACGGCACGACAGCTCGCCGCCGAGATCGAGGATCTCGGTGGCAGCCTCGACGCCTATACGACGCACGAGCACACGTCGTTCCAGGTGCGCGTCCCCGACGACGCCCTGCCGACCGCGCTCGACGTTCTGGCCGACCTCGCCTTTCACCCCAGGCTCGATCCGATAGACCTGGCCCTCGAGCGCGAAGTCGTGCTCGAAGAACTGGCCCGCGTCGAGGACACGCCCGACGACCTCGTGTTCGACCTGCATGCCGAATTCCTGTTCGGCGCGCACCCCTACGGCCGGCCGATTCTCGGTCGTGCCGACACGGTCGCGACCATCGACGCCGACATGCTGCGCGTTCTGCACGGTGCCGCGTACCGGCCGGCGAACCTCGTCGTCGCCGCGGCGGGACGCCTCGAGCACGACGAGCTCGTCGACCTCGTGCGCGACCGACTGCCCGCCGAGTCCGGTGCTCCGACGGGCCCGATCGGTTCGCCGGCGGACGGCGGCGTGGGGGTGCGACGGGTCGTGCGGGCCGGCGGCCGCCAGGCCCACATCGTCGCCGGCGCCACCGGCGTGTCGGCCGTCGATCCGCTGCGCCACGCCGTCACCCTGGTCGGTACGGCGCTCGGTGGCGGGATGGGTTCGCGGTTGTTCCAGCGAATCCGCGAGGAGCTGGGACTCGCTTACGCCGTGTACGCGTATCGGGGCTTCTACCTCGAGGGCGGACACGTGGGAGCCTACCTCGGCACCCGGCCCGAGACGGCCGAGCGCGCCCGCGACGCGCTGCTGGACGAGATGGCGCGGCTGGCCGGCGAGGGCCTGTCGGCCGACGAGCTCGCGGCGACGCGGACGCAGCTCAAGGGGCAGGTCGTCCTGGCGCTCGAATCGCCCGGCTCGCGCATGTACCGGCTCGCGTCGGTGGGCCTCACGGGTGAACCATACCGTTCGCTCGATCGCGTCATGGCCGACATCGACGAGATCGGAACCGCAGATTGCCGGGCGGCGGCGGAATTGTACGATCCGAGCAGGCTGGCCGTGCTGGAATTGTTTCCCGAGGAGATAGCCGAGTGAACACGAGGAATTTCCGATGATCATAGGCGTGCCGACCGAGGTCAAGTCGAACGAGTACCGCGTGGCCATGGTGCCCGCCGGGGCGATGGCGCTCGTGAACCGCGGGCACACCGTTCTCGTCCAGCGCGGCGCCGGGGCCGGCAGCGGCTTTTCCGACGACCTGTACGAGCAAGCGGGCGCGAAGCTGGTCGACGAGGCCCCCGATGTGTGGTCCGAGGCCGAGATGATCGTGAAGGTGAAGGAGCCGGTCGGGCCCGAGCACGCGCGCATGCGCGATGGCCAGATCGTGTTCACTTTCTTTCACTTCGCGGCCGACGAGGGCCTCACGCACGCCGTGCTCGACAGCGGCTGCGTCGCGATCGCCTACGAAACGGTGCAGCTTCCGACCGGGGAGCTCCCGCTGCTTACGCCGATGTCGGAGGTCGCCGGTCGGCTCGCCGTACAGGCCGGCGCCCACCACCTCGAGAAGGAGATGGGCGGGCTGGGTTGCCTGCTGGGCGGCGTGCCTGGCGTGCCGCCGGCCGAGGTCGTGATTCTGGGGGGCGGCGTGGTGGGGACGAATGCCGCGAAGATGGCGGCCGGCCTCGGGGCGCACGTCACGATTCTCGACATCAACCTCGATCGGCTCCGCTATCTAGACGACGTGATGCCGGCCAACGTCGACACCGTGCACTCGAACCGCCACACCATACTCGAGCACGCGGCGCGGGCCGACCTGCTGATCGGCGCCGTCCTGCTGCCGGGCGCCAAGGCCCCCAGCCTGATCAAGCGGGGCGACCTCGCGCTGATGAAGGACGGGTCGGTGATCGTCGACGTCGCCGTCGACCAGGGCGGTTGCATCGAGACCGTGAAGCCGACGACGCACGCCGACCCGACCTTCGTGGTCGACGGCGTCGTCCACTATTGCGTGGCGAACATGCCCGGCGCCGTGCCGCGCACGTCGACACTCGCACTCACCAACGCGACGCTTCCGTACGCGATCCAGCTCGCCGACAAGGGATGGCGGGACGCGTGTCGCGACAGCGGGCCGCTCGCCCTCGGCCTGAACGCCGTTGACGGCCGGTTGACCTACGCGGCGGTGGGTGAGGCGTTCGGGCTCGACAGCGTACCGGTTTCCGAGGTACTGTAGCGCAGGCGCGACACCCCGGTCGGCGCCCGCTTTCGCGGTTCACGCGTCCGATCTAGATTCCGCAGCCCGACGGCCCGGAGCTTGCGGATAGTCGAGATCGTACGGCTCCGCGGAGTCGGCGGCACGGTACTCGACGACCGACCCCCGGCCCGAACGTTCCCCGAGTGACAAACGGAATCGCCGAATGTGGAAACGTCTGTTCCAGGCCAGCTTCCTGCCGATCAACGACGTCGGTGTCGATCTGGGCACGGCCAACACGCTGGTCTACGTGAGCGGCGAGGGCATCGTGCTCAACGAGCCCTCGGTCGTCGCGATCGAGAAGGCCACCGGGCAGGTGAAGGGCATCGGGTTGGAAGCGAAACGCATGCTCGGTCGCACTCCGCACGGGATCGAGGCCGTCCGGCCGCTCAAGGACGGCGTCATCGCCGACGTCGACATCACCGAGATCATGCTCCGCTACTTCTTGAAGTCCGTCACGGCAGACCGGTTCTTCAAGATCCGTCCGCGCGTGGTCGTGGGCGTGCCGTCGGGCATCACCGAGCTGGAGCGTCGTGCCGTGCGTTCGAGCGCTCACGCCGCGGGGGCGAAGGAGGTCTACATGGTCTCCGAGCCGATGGCGGCGGCGATCGGCGTCGGGCTGCCGGTCGAGACGCCCACCGGGAACATGGTGATCGACGTGGGCGGCGGAACGACCGAGATCGCCGTGATCGCGCTGTCGGGCCTGGTCGCCGAGACGTCGATTCGCGTCGGCGGCGACGAGCTCGACAGCGCCATCGTCTCTTTCCTGCGCAAGAACTACAATCTGCTGATCGGCGAGCCGACGGCCGAGGCGATCAAGATCCAGATCGGCTCCGCCTTTCCGACCGACGACGAGCGTGACATGAACGTCAAGGGCCGCGACCTCGTGTCGGGCATCCCGAAGACGGTGCGGGTGAACTCGGCCGAGATTCGTGAATGCATGCTCGAGCCGATCCACCAGATCGTCGGCGCCGTGCGCCGCGCGCTCGAGATCACGCCGCCCGAGCTGGCGGCAGACATCGTCGACAGGGGCATCGTGATGACCGGCGGCGGCTCGCTGATTCGCGGACTCGACCAGTTGCTTCGCGAGGAGACCGGCCTGGCGATCCACGTCGACGAGGAGCCGCTGACCTGCGTCGTCCGGGGGTGCGGGCGGATACTCGACGACCTGCCGCGCTTCCGGAGCGTACTCGCGACCTAGGAGTCCGTTCTTGCCATGGGGTGCACCGCGCGCAGGGGTCTTACGGTGCGAAGAGTAGGAACGACGACGAGTCGTAGCAGCGCTACGGCGAGGAGGAGAGACGACCTATGCGCACCGTAACCCCCATGCGTCCTGCGGGTTACGAGCGGCACAGGGCCATCTCCTGCGTTGCCGCGCCTCGACGTAGCTTGAGCTATGCCTTCGGCACGCCGCCTTGGATCTGCCCCTGTGGCACTCGTAACGCGGTGCGCCCCATGGCAAGAACGGGCTCCTAGAGCCGTGCCTTACACGACCGTCGGCCAGCCCCGGACCCGGAGGCGAGACCTGGTCGTCGCCGCGACCCTGTCCGCGGTCGCCGTCGTCCTGTCCGCCGGCCTCGGCCCGAACGGCGAGATGGCGGTCATTCACGCCCTGCGCAGCACCGTACTCCGGCCGTTCATCGCCACCCATGAAGTGTTCGAACAGCGAGTCGGCCTCGCGTCTCGCGTCGAGCGGCTCGAGATCCGGGCCGACTCGCTGGCCATGCGCGCGCTCGAAACCGCCGATCTCGCCGATGAGAACCGGCAGCTCCGACTGTTGCTCGACCTCCCGGGACGCGAGGTCGGCGACTTCTTCATTGCCGAGCTGGTGCCGGGCCACACGCCGGCCGGCGAACCGTCGGGCTTCCAACTCCGCACGCGCGAGAGGCTGCCGTTCGAGCCACCTCTCTCGGTGGCGACGCCCGACGGACTGCTCGGCGTCGTCCGCACGGCACGCGGTCGGGTCGGGATGGGCGAGTACTGGACGCATCCCGACTTCCGGGTGGCCGTTACGACGCCCGACGGCGCGGCGAGCGGCATCGTCCGCCCGTTCGTCGACGCGAACGGCGACCAGCTCATGTTGCTCCAGGGCGTGCCTTTCCAGACCGACGTACCGGTCTACACCGAGCTCGTCACCTCGGGCGTCGGGGGGATCTATCCACGCGGGCTCGCCGTCGGCCGTGTCCTGGCCGAGCATGAGCAGCAACTCGGCTGGACGCATTCGTTTCTCGTCGAGCCGGCCGTTCGCCCCGGACAGCAGGACCTCGTCGTCGCATGGCGGCCCGGCGTACTGGCCGACAGCGCGTACGTGGCGCCTGCGGGAGCCCTGTCGCCCGACTCGATAGGCGGCTCCGATACGACCGGCCCGTCGCAGGGGGCACCGTGAACGGCGGCGCGACCGAGCTGCGGCGGCGGGATACCTTCGTCTCGATGACGGTCGTGACCCTCCTCCTGTTGCTGTATTTTCTGCTCCATCCGTGGCTGCACGGTCTGCCGGCGGGTCCCGACCTTCTGATCGGCGGGCTGCTGCTCGCGGCGCTGCGCGTGCAGGCCGGCACGGCGGCGATACTGGGCTTCGTCCTCGGGCCCCTCGAGGCCGCGATGTCGCTGGGCGACCCCGGCGTCTACGCGCTCGTGCTCACGACCACCGGGTACCTGGCGGCGCGTTCGCGCGACATCCTGTTCGCCGACGCGCCCGTGTTCGTCGTGGTGTATCTGTTCGTCGGAACGTGGCTGGCTCGCAGCGTACTGGTCCTGGCCACGGGTGGCGTAGCGGGAGATCCGGCCGGGGCGCTGCTGGTCGTCGCCCTCGACGCGCTCGCGACGGCGCTCGTTTGCGGGATGATCGATGCGCTTACGACGTCGTTCGTGCGTCGGGCATGAGGAGTGCGGGGGAGTGATGAGGAAGCGGAACGGCCGCGGTGCCGCGGCGAGGGGACTCGACGGCATCCGCCCGGGCTCCGGACGGCACGACACGGTCGGGGCCCGCGAGGCGGCGCTGAAGGTGCGTGCCGGACGGGCGCGCGGCGCAACGATCCTGCTGTGGGTCGCCATGTCGATCCTCCTCGTCAGCTTCTTTCGGTTACAGATCCTCGGCCGCGAGCAGTACGAGCTGCAGTCGGAGGAGAACCGGCTGCGCGCCCTGACGATTCCGCCGCCGCGCGGCACGATCACCGATCGTAACGGACGCCTGCTGGCCGAGAACGTTCCCGGCTATTCGCTCTCGGTGCTGCCCGGGCCCGTCGACACGGTGCGCGCCACCCTTCTTCGGCTCGCACCGCACGTCGGTCTCGACGACGACGAGGTCGAGGAGCTCGTGGCCGAGTACCGGGGGCGGCCGAGCTCGTCGGTCGTCGTGCGCGACAATCTCGAGCCCGCGCAAGTGGCCGCGATCGAACAGCGGCGGCCCGAGTTCCGCACCGCGGTGATCGAGATGCACCCGCGTCGCTACTACCCGCCCGCCCGCCAGATCGCGCACGTGATCGGCTACGTGAACGAGATCAACGAAGCGGAGCTCGAACAGCCTCAGTTCGAGGGCTACGAGTCGGGTCGGACGATCGGGAAGGGCGGGATCGAGCGGCAGTACGAACGGGAGCTCGGGGGGACGCCCGGCGTCCATTTCGTCGAGGTGAACGCCCGCGGTTCGATCGTGAGCGAGTTCGCGCCACGGCCGACGATCCCGGCGGTGCCCGGAGGCGACATCGAGCTGGCGCTCGACCTGGACCTCCAGGCGATGGCCGATTCGCTGTTTCCCGACACGATGAAGGGCGGCGTCGTGGCCTTCGATCCGCGCAACGGCGAGGTAGTGCTCCTGTACAGCCATCCCACGTACGACCCGAACCAGTTCATCGGCGGCATCTCGAGCGCCGATTGGGCGCGCCTGCGCGACGATCCGCGTCAGCCGTTGCTCAACCGGGCGAGCGGCAGCCTCTATCCGCCGGGCTCGACCTGGAAGCTCGTCGTCGCGGCGCTGGGGATGAGGGCGGGCGTGGTCACGATCGACACCCACATGCCACAGAGCTGCACCGGCGCCTACCAGTACGGCACGCGCGCCTTCCGCTGCTGGAAGCACGTCGGTCACGGCAACCTGAGTCTCGCCGGGGCGATCAAGGAGAGCTGCAACGTGTTCTTCTACCAGCTCGGTCTCCGGCTCGGGCTCGACCGCCTCCTCGCGGGCGTCGACGGGCTCGAGTTCAACGGGCGCGCCGGCCTCGACCTGCCCGTCGAGGCGCGCGGGCAGTTTCCGCCGTCGCGTGAGTGGTACGACGAGCGGTTCGGACGGCGCGGCTGGACGGAGTCGGTCACGCTGAACCTGTCGATCGGCCAGGGCGAGACCGCGCAGACGCTGCTCCGCATGGCCCAGTTCTACGGGGCACTTGCCGTCGGCGGCAGCCCGCCGATTCCCCATCTGAGGCGCAGCGAAGTGCTCGACGCGCGACGGGCCGACTGGTCGATCGAGCTGCCCGACGAGCAGCGCCGGCAGCTCCTCGATGCGCTGACCCGCGTCGTGAACGAACCGGGCGGTACCGCGTTCGCCTATCGCCCATCGGATTACGTCGTGGCCGGCAAGACCGGCACGGCTCAGAATCCGCACGGTGAGCCGCACTCCTGGTTCGTCGGGTTCGGCCCGGTCGACGACCCGCGGATCGTGATCGCCGCCATCGTCGAGAACGGCCATCCCGACAACACCGTGTCGCTCGCGGTACCGCTGGCGACCAGCCTCATGCAGGCCTATCTGCGGACTGAAGGTGTCCCCGCGACCGGGATCCCGTACCCGCGTCCGGGAAGCCGTCCGACGCCCACGGTTCCGGCGCCGGGTACGGCGGCGCCGGCCGGCGCGCCAACGACGGGCGCCACGACGACGGGAGCCGGCGGGTGAGGGAACGCCTGGAGCGCTGGGTCGGCGATCCCGGCCTGGTCGGCGGCGCGCTGCTGCTCGCCCTGGTCGGCATCGGGATGATCTGGTCGGCCGGCCAGCTCGACGTGCCCTCCGTCGCGACCGGCATCTGGCGGCGACAGCTCGCATGGCTGGTGATCGCGCTGTTCGTGTTCGCCTTCGTGTCGCGCGTGCCGCTGCGCTGGGTCGAGCTGGGAAGTCCGGCCGCCTACGCCGTGTCGGTCGCGCTGCTCGGCGCCGTGCTGTTCACCGGTGGGGGGCGCGGCGGCACGAGCTGGTTCCAGTTCGGCGCGGTCTCGTTTCAGCCGGCCGAGCTGGCGAAGCTGGGTACGATCCTCATGCTGGCGCGGGTGCTCGGAAACCGGCAGGAGCAGGATCCACGGCTCGTGAGCCTGTGGAGACCGCTGGCGATCACGATCGTCCCGTTCTCCCTCGTCCTGCTGCAGCCCGATCTCGGCAGCGCGATCACCTTCGGGGTGATCCTGGTGGGCGCGCTGTTCTGGGCCGGAGTGCCGCTGTTCACGATCTTCATGCTGGTCAGCCCCGGCGTGAGCCTGCTGCTCGGCTTCTCGGTGGCCGTGTGGGGCGGCTGGTTCATCATGGTGGTCGGGTTGATCTATCTGAGACGTCCGTACCTCATCGAGGGCGTGGGCGTGGTCGTGGCGAACCTGGCGGCGGGCCTGATCGCGTCGCCACTGTGGAACCAGCTCGCCGAGTACCAGCAGAACCGCCTGCTCGTATTCCTCGACCCCGGGCGCGATCCGCGCGGGGCGGGGTGGCAGCTCATTCAGTCGCAGGTCGCGATCGGCTCGGGAGGGTTGTTCGGACAGGGCTTCGGCGACGGCCCGCAGAAGCGCCTCTCGTTCCTGCCCGAGCAGCATACCGACTTCATCTTCTCGGTTGTGGGCGAAGAGCTCGGCTTCCTGGGCGTGCTCATTCTGCTCGCGGCCTTCGCGTGGCTGCTGCGCCGCATGATCACCACCGCGACGCTCGCCACCAACGAGTTCGGCAACCTCGTCGTATTCTGCCTGTTCTCCGTATGGTTCGCCCACCTGCTCATCAACGTGGGGATGACGGTCGGCCTGATGCCGATCACGGGCCTGCCCCTGCCGTTCATCAGCTACGGCGGAAGCTTTCTCCTCATGACCTTCGTGGGCCTGGGGCTCGCGGCCCGGGTGGCGATCGAGCACTGAGGCGGGTTCGACGGCCATCTGCGCCTTCCGTATATTGCGGCGATCTGACCCCCCGAGCCCGGAGTCGTAATGGCGTGGTTTCGTAAGGAAAAGCAGCCGCTGCAGGCTCAGAAGCGCGAGCTAGCGGCCGATGTATGGGAGAAGTGCGACGGCTGCGGCGCCGCCCTCTACGTGCGACGCCTCGAGGAGAACGATCGCGTCTGTCCCGAGTGCGGCCATCACTTCCGGATCGGGGCCGTCGACTACCTGCGCATCCTGTTCGACGACGGATTCGACGAGGAGTTCGGGGCCGACCTGCGCTCGGCCGACCCGCTTGGCTTCGTCGACTCGAAGCCGTACTCGCTGCGCATCGAGATCGCCGAGAAGAAAGTGGGGAAGCACGACGCCGTGCTCACGGGCGCCGGTCGGATCGACGGCCGGCTCGCGTGCGCCGGCATCATGGACTTCGGGTTCATCGGGGGCTCGATGGGCTCGGTGGTGGGCGAGAAAATCACGCGAATGATCGAGGGCGCCATCGAGCGTGAGGCGCCGGTCATCATCGTCTCGGCGTCGGGCGGCGCACGCATGCAGGAGGGGATCTTCTCGCTCATGCAACTCGCCAAGACGTCGGCGGCGCTCCACAAGCTGAGCGAGGCCGGTCTGCCGTACCTCAGCATCCTCACGCATCCGACCACCGGCGGCGTGACGGCGAGCTACGCGATGCTCGGCGACGTCAACCTGGCCGAGCCGGGGGCGCTGATCGGCTTCGCGGGGCCGCGCGTGATCAAGGAGACGATCCGCCAGGACCTTCCCGACGGCTTCCAGACGTCGGAGTTCCTGCAGGAGAACGGGATGGTCGACCGCATCGTCCCGCGCCACGAGCTCAAGTCGACCGTCGCGCTCCTGCTGGGCCACATGTGCTGACGTCGGAACCCACATCCGCAACGGGCTCCGCGCTCAGGCGGCTGCTCGCGCGGCGCGAGCCTGCCGGCATCCAGTTTGGTCTCGAGCGCATTCGCGCCCTGCTCGACGGGCTCGGGAACCCCGAGCGCGCCTTCCGCGCGATCCACGTCGGGGGCACGAACGGGAAGGGCTCGGTGGCGGCGACCGCGGAAGCGGTCCTGCGCGGATCGGGCCGCCGGACCGGGCTCTACACGTCGCCCCACCTGGTCCGGTACGCCGAGCGGATCGTCGTCGACGGCGAGCCGGTCGGTGACGGGCCGCTCGAGGCCGCGGCCGGTCGCGTGCTGCCGCTCGCCGAGCAGGTCGACGCCACCTTCTTCGAGTCGACGACCGCGCTGGCGTTCGAGGTGTTCGCCCGTTCCGCCGTCGAGGTGGCCGTCGTGGAGGTCGGTCTCGGCGGGCGACTCGACGCCACGAACGTGCTCGACGCCGAGGTCGCCGTGATCACGTCGATCGACCTCGACCACGCCGACTACCTCGGCGCCGACCCGGCCGGGATCGCGCGGGAGAAGGCCGGAATTATCGCCCCGGGCGCGACGGTCGTGGTGGGAGACGTCAGCGGCGCGGCGCGTCGCGAGATCCTGGCGGTCGCCGCGGCGAAGGGGGCCCCGGTCGAGATGTTCGGCCGCGAGTTCGACCTCCCGTCCGGCGGATCGGCCGGGGCGGAGGGGGAGGGAAGCGGCGTGCGGGAGACGCCCGAGGGGATCGAGTTCGCCTATCGTTCGGGGCGCCGGCCGCGTCCGCTTCTGCTGCGATCGCCGCTGCGCGGCGCGCACCAGGCCGTCAACGTCGCCTGCGCGGTGGCGGCGGTGGACGCGCTGACCGCGCGTCCGGCGCCGGGCTCCCCGCCCTCGTCGGGCCTGATTCCCGAGCGGCTCGTGGCGGCGGCGGTCGCCGGCGTTCGGTGGCCGGGGCGCTTCCAGGTCGAACGGCTCGAATCGGGCGGCGCCCGCGTGTACGACATCGCCCACAACCCGGCCGCCGCGGCGAAGCTCGCAGGCCTGCTCACGAGGGTCCTCGCGCGCGGGGAACTCCCGCGACCCGTCGTGCTGCTGGCCGCCGTGCTGGGCGACAAGGACTGGCCGGCCGTGCTCGGGCCACTCCTCGCGGCCACCGACGACGCCGTCCTGACCGACGCCCCGTCGGCCCCGCCGAAGCGACGCTGGGACCTCGAAGCCGCGGCCAGGTCGATGAAGGACGCCGGCTTCGACTGCCGCACGGAACCGGACTTCGATCGCGCCCTGGCGCTGTCCGGCGAGCTGGCGGGGTCGGGAACCGTGCTCGTCACGGGCTCGTGCTACACGGTCGGCGACGCGCTGCGCCGGGCGGGCCCGGGGTCGTAGCCGCGCGTCAGTCGAGGCGCACGGCGCTCCCGCTGACGGCGATGCCGCCGGAGACTGGGACGTCGACGGTCAGCCGGCTGGGCCGGCCCATGGATCGTCGGTGAACGCGGTGAGCCGGTACAGGGTCCCGGTGTTCGTCATCAGGTGGTCTCGTCGAAAATTTGGGAAACAACGGACCACCCGGAGACGTTCCCCATTCGAGAGGCCGAGGCCGCGCTGGCGGCGCGTGCCCGGCGCCCGGCGGCGGGTTATTCTTTGCCCGCGGAGAATCAACACGGAAACCGGCGGAATCAGCCACCGTCAAGAGGAGTTCGATATATGATGTACGATCCACAGGTCGTGAAGCCGATGCGCGAGGATCTCGTGCGCGTCGGCGCCACCGAATTGCTCACGCCGGAAGACGTCGATGCCGCGCTGGGCGAGAACGCGAGCGGTACGACGCTGCTCGTCGTCAACTCCGTCTGCGGCTGCGCGGCGGCCAACGCTCGTCCCGCCGTCGCGATCGCCGTCGGCCACGAAACGCAGCCCGACCGCATCGTCACAGTGTTCGCCGGCCAGGACACCGAGGCGACCGAGCGCGCCCGTTCCTACATGCCGGGCTACCGACCGTCGAGTCCGTCGATCGGTCTGTTCCGCGACGGCGAGCACGTGTTCATGCTCGAGCGTCACCAGATCGAAGGCCGCGACGCGCCGGCGATCGCCGCCGACCTCAGGGACGCCTACGACGAGTTCTGCGGCGCCCGCGTCTGACGCGGGATCTGCGAGGACGATTCCCCGGGGCAGCGAGCGCGCCGGCCGTCAGGTCGGCGCGCTTTTGCATTGCCGCGTCCGCGAGCCGCCCGATACATTCGGAGTTTCCGACAATCGCTATCCATGAAATGAGCCGGGCCGTCCCATGGAGTTGAACAGCCTGCCGGGGTTTCGTGACTTCTATCCCGACGAGATGCGCCGCCGCGCCTACATCCTCGGGGTGTGGCGCGACGTGGCGACACGCTACGGGTTCGAGGAGTACGACGGCCCGCCGCTCGAGCCGCTCGAGCTGTACACGCGGAAGTCGGGCGAGGAGATCGTCTCGCAGCTCTACCGGTTCGAGGACCAGGGGGGGCGCGAGGTCGCGCTTCGGCCCGAGATGACGCCCACGTTCGCCCGCATGGTCGGGGCGCGCGCCGGGGGCCTGCCGAAGCCGATCCGCTGGTTCTCGGCTCCTCAGCTCTTCCGGTACGAGAAGCCGCAGAAGGGCCGGCTGCGCGAGCACTTCCAGCTCAACATGGACATCGTCGGCGAGACCGACGAGGCAGCCGACGCCGAGATCGTGGCGGCGGCGATCGATGTCCTGCGCGCGTTCGGGCTGACGGCCGACGACGTGGTCGTGCGCATCTCCGATCGCCGTGTGATCGCGGCCCGGCTCAAGGAGCTCGGGGCCGACGACGAGGGCATCCCCGCCATCCTGTCGGCCATCGACCGGATCGACAGGCAGTCGGACGTCGAGACGCTCGACCGCCTGGCCGAGGCGGGGCTGTCGGAGGACGCGGCGCGAGACGTGCTCGCCCTGACGACCGAAGAACCGCAGCTCGACGCCTTCGCCGTCGCGGCCGTCGAGGCGGAAGACTCCGCCGGCCGGCTACGGCGCGTGATCGAGCGCCTCGAGGCGATCGGACTCGGCGACTTCGTGCAGTTCGACCCGTTGCTCGTGCGCGGGCTCGCCTACTACACGGGCACCGTGTTCGAGATCTGGGACCGCCGCGGCGAGTTTCGCGCGATCTGCGGCGGCGGCCGTTACGACGACCTGCTCGCGGCGCTCGGCGGGCCCGATCTGCCGGCGCTCGGCTTCGGGATGGGCGACGTCGTGCTCGGCGAGCTGCTGGCAGCGCGCGACCTGCTGCCGGACGCGCCCGCGGCGATCCAGGACTTCGTCGTCTGCGTGACCCCGGACGAGCGACCGCTCGGGCTCCGCGCCGCGCACACCCTGCGCGACGCGGGGCGAAGAGTCGCGTACGATCTGTCGGAGCGCAGCGTCGGCCGGCAGTTCAAGGCGGCGAATCAACTCGGGGCGGAGCGCGCGATCGTCATCGGCCCCGACGAGGCGGCCGAGGGCAAGGCGCTCGTCCGTGATCTGAAGAGCGGAGACGAAACGAAAGTCGCGCTCGACGAGCTCGCGAGCGTCTGAGCGCACGTAGATCGAGAGCATCGGCGCGACCATGACACTGAATACCGAGACACGAAGGCGGCATATATGTCGGACGACAAGGCACTGACCCCGCAGGCGGAGGACTTCTCCGCCTGGTACAACGAAATCGTCTACCAGGCCGAGCTCGCGGCGCTGTCGCCCGTGCGCGGCTGCATGGTGATCCGTCCCTACGGCTACCGGATCTGGGAGCTCATGCAGGGTGCCCTGGACGCGATGTTCAAGGAAACGGGGGTCACCAACGCCTACTTCCCGCTGTTCCTCCCGCAGTCGGCGCTCGACCGCGAAGCGCAGCACGTGGAGGGATTCGCGCCCGAGACGGCCGTCGTCACCCATGCCGGCGGCGCGAAGCTCGAGGAGCCGCTCGTCGTGCGGCCGACCTCGGAAGCCGTGATCTGGCCGATCGCCGCCGACTGGATCCACTCGTACCGCGACCTGCCACTGCTCCTCAACCAGTGGACGAACGTCGTTCGGTGGGAGCTGCGCACGCGCCCCTTCCTGCGCACGACGGAATTCCTGTGGCAGGAGGGGCACACGGCGCATGTCGACGAGGCCGACGCCCGCGAGCGCACGCTGCTCATGCTCTCCGTCTACAAGCGGTTCATGGAGGAGTGTATGGCGATGCCCGTCTACACGGGCCGCAAATCCGACGCGGAGCGCTTCGCCGGCGCCGTCGACACCTATGCGTGCGAGGCGCTGATGAAGGACAACAAAGCGCTCCAGGCGGGGACGAGCCACTACCTGGGCGAGAACTTCGCCCGGGCGTTCGACGTGCGCTATCAGACAGAGGCCGGCGAGCACGCGTACGTCCATAACACCTCGTGGGGCGTGTCCACGCGGCTCATCGGCGGGCTCGTCATGACGCACGGCGACGACACCGGGCTCGTGCTGCCTCCGCGCCTCGCGCCGCTCCAGGCCGTGATCGTGCCGATCTGGCGCGATGACGAGCAGAAGTCCGAGGTGCTCGAAGCGGCCGGGCGCGCCGCCGCCGAGCTGAAGAGCTGCCAGGTTCGTGTCCACATCGACGCGCGCGAGGGAATGAATCCCGGCGCCAAGTACTACGAGTGGGAGCGGAAGGGCGTGCCGCTGCGCCTCGAGATCGGCCCGCGCGACGTGGCGCAGGGCACGGTGATGTCCGTACGCCGCTTCACGCCCGAGGGCAAGGATCGGAAGCGCCCGATTCCCCAGGCCGACCTCCAGGCCGACCTCCCCGATTTGCTCGAGCGCATGCAGGACGAGCTGTTCGACCTCGCGCAGCGCCGCCGCGCCGACAACACGCGGCAGGGGATCGAGGACTACGACGAGTTCAAGGCGATGGTCGAGGAGCACGGCGGTTTCGTGTTCACCGGCTGGTGCGGCGACGCCGCCTGCGAGCAACGGGTGAAGGAGGACACGAAGACGACGATCCGGATCATCGCGGGCGACGACCTCGCCTCGCACGTCCCGCCGACGCGCTGTCTGTGCGGCGCCGAATCGGAGATGGAAGTCGTCAGGGCGCGGGCGTACTGACGATGGGGCGAGCGACCGACCGATGAGGTATAGATGAGCCATCCCGCCGACCGGATCCTGATCATCGACTTCGGGTCGCAGTTCACCCAGCTCATTGCGCGCCGGATCCGCGAGGAGCGGGTGTTCTGCGAGATCCACCCCCCGACCCACGGCATCGAGTGGGTGCGGGACTGGGAGCCCAGCGGGATCATCCTGTCGGGCGGGCCGGCCAGCGTGTACGAAGAGGGCGTGCCGCTCGCCGAACCGGGGCTGCTCGACCTCGGCGTGCCGGTGCTCGGCATCTGCTACGGCATGCAGCTTCTCGGGCGGCTCGCCGGCGCCGATGTCGTGCCGTCGGAGCGCCGCGAGTATGGCCGGGCCGAACTCGAGATCCTCGACGCGGGCGAGCTGTTTCACGGGTTCGGCGAGGGCGAGTCCACGACGGTCTGGATGAGCCACGGCGATCACCTCGAAGAGGCGCCGACCGGCTGGCGCGTGCTCGGCCGCACCGACAATGCGCCGGTCGCCGCCATGAGGGCCGACGGACGGCCCCTGTTCGCCGTGCAGTTCCATCCCGAGGTCGCGCACACGGTCGACGGCGAGCGGATGCTCTCGAACTTCCTGTTCCGGATCTGCGGCTGCGCCGGCGACTGGACGCCCGGGAGCATCGTGGCCGACCAGATCTCGGCGATCCGCGCCGCGGCTCCCGAGGGCGAGGTGATCTGCGGGCTGTCGGGCGGCGTCGACTCTTCGGTCGCGGCGGCGCTCGTGCACCGCGCCGTGGGGGATCGGCTGACCTGCATATTCGTCGACACCGGTCTATTGCGGAAAGGCGAGCGCGAGTCCGTCGAGGCCGTGTTCGTCGATCATCTCGGCTTTCGGCTCGAGGTGATCGATGCCTCCGGGCTGTTCCTCGAGCGCCTGGCGGGCGTGACCGACCCGGAGGAGAAGCGGGTCAAGATCGGCCACACCTTCATCGACGTGTTCGAGGAAGCGGCCGGCCGCTACGGGAACGCGCGATACCTGGTGCAGGGAACGCTGTATCCCGACGTGATCGAGTCGACCTCGGTAACCGGGCCGTCCGCCAAGATCAAATCCCACCACAACGTCGGCGGGCTGCGCCCCGATCTGCCGTTCGCGCTCATCGAGCCGCTGCGCGAGCTGTTCAAGGACGAGGTGCGCGCCGTGGGCCGCGAGCTCGGCCTGCCCGAGGAGATGATCGGGCGGCATCCGTTCCCGGGCCCGGGACTCGCCGTGCGGATCCTGGGAGAAGTCACGCCCGAGCGGCTGGCCGTGCTGCGCGAGGTCGACGCGATCTACCTCGACGAAATTCGAAGTGCAGGGCTTTATGACGATATATGGCAGGCATTTGCGGTGTTCCTTCCCGTGCGGTCCGTCGGGGTGATGGGAGACGGCCGAACTTACGAGAACGCCGTCGCCCTGCGGGCCGTAACCAGCCGCGACGGGATGACGGCCGACTGGTACCCGTTCCCGCACGACGTGCTCGGCGTGATCTCGAACCGCATCATCAACGAAGTGGCCGGAGTGAACCGCGTGGCCTACGACATCTCGTCGAAGCCGCCCGCGACCATCGAGTGGGAGTGAGACCGTGGCCGAGCTGACCGACGTCGCCGAATACCTCGACACCGCGCTGAAGATCGACCAGGTGGAAGACTATCCGGGCGCCTGGAACGGGCTCCAGGTCGAATGTCGTTCGCCGATCGACCGTGTGTGCGTCGCGACCGACGCCTGTATGGAGACGATCGAACGCGCGGCCGCCGCCGGCGCCAACCTGCTGTTCGTCCACCACGGCCTGTTCTGGGGCGACCCGCTGCCGATCACAGGTCGCACGTACCGCCGGATCCGGGCGCTGATCGACGCCGACATCGCCCTCTACAGCTGTCACCTCCCGCTCGACATCCACCCGCTGTTCGGCAACAATTCGATCCTCGCCCGGTCGCTCGACCTGCACATCGAGGGCCGATTCGGCACGTGGAAGGGCATCGACGGAATGGGCGTGTGGTCCGTGGTCGACCGACCGCTCATCGACTTCGTCGCGCGGGTAGAGCGCGTCTGCCAGACGACCGCCACGGTGCTGCGCGGCGGACCGCCCCACGTACGCCGCGTCGCCGTCGTCACCGGGGGCGGCGCCTCGTTCATCGAGCAGGCGCACGCCGACGGCTTCGACACCCTCCTCACCGGCGAAGGCTCCCACCACACCTATCACGAGTCGATGGAGTACGGGATCAACGTGATCTACGCCGGCCACTACGCGACCGAGACGTTCGGCGTAAAGGCGATCGGCGAGGCCCTGAACGACCGCTTCGGCCTCGAATGGAGCTTCATCGACCACCCGACGGGAATGTAGAGACGGTCAGCCCCGCGCGAAGATCCGGGTGAGGTCCATGTCGCCGATGCTCTCGTCGCCGAGCCGCACGGGCAAGGATGCGGTGAAGCGCTCGTGCCGAGGCTCCAACTCGAACCGCCAGACGTCGATCGCGTCGTTCTCGGGATCGACGATCCAGTACTCCGGCACGCGCTGGCGTTCGTAGAGACGGAGCTTTATCCCGCGGTCACGACGGGCCGTTCCGGGGGACAGGATCTCGATCACCACGTCGGGTGGTCCCATCATCCACTTCTCGGCCAGGATCCCGCGGCGTGCCTTCGATACGAATACGACATCGGGTTGCACGCCTTCCTCGGTGGCGGGAAACTCGACGCCGACGGGCGCGTGAAACAGCTCGCCGTGCCCGGGTTGAACGAGGAGTTCGTCCAGCGCGAGCACGAGACGCATGCTGATCCGCTGATGGCGGATCGAGGGCGCGGGCGTCACGTATAGATCGCCTTCGATCGCCTCGTAGCGCTTCCCGTCGTCGGGAAGCTGCTGCAGGTCCTGCCAGGTGATCTGCGGTAGTGCCATGGGATCCACATTATACCCCCGGGTGCGGTAGCGGGCGATCCGGCCGGTCCGCTGCCTGCAGTCCGCGAACCGGAGTTGCACTACGAGGCCTTCGAGGTGCGTACGGAGCGGTTCGGCTCGTACCTGGGCGTTCCCTTCGCGCCTTCGCATCCGTACGAGCTCGACGGCGAGGAGGGTGTATGGTTCGGTCGCGGAGACCAGTTCCACCTCTATCACGTGGCCCTGGACGGCGACACCCTGCGAGAGATCATGTTGCAGGCCGAGCCAACGCCAGTGACCCAGGCGGAACTGAACGAATGGCTGGAGAGTGAGTTCGTCCAGCAGTTCCGGGACCGCGGCGGGAAGATCGACGTAGACCGCATCCCCACGGTGAAGCCCTACTTCGACGGCCTGGCGCTCGATCCGGAGGGCAACCTCTGGGTCTCAACCCCGTCCGCAGCGGACGAGATTCGGTTCGTCGTATTCGATTCGACGGGGCGCTACCTGGGGCCCGTCGGGTTCGAGGGAGCCGAGCGGGTCGGCTGGATCTCTCCGGTGCTCGCGAACGGTCGTCTGTACGTCGTCACCCGGGACGAGCTCGACGTGAACCGGGTGCGCGCATTTCGCATCGAAAAGGATTTCGAGCGGCTGGAATCGGCTTCGGGCGACGAGCGATGACTCGACGACGTCTCCGCGGAGACGTCTCGTCACCGTGCCATCAACTCAACTGAGTCTCATCGACCCGTCGGCCCTCCGCCTAGAACAGCGAGATCTTCAGCCCCTTCGTGTACTTGTCCGGGTCCTCCCGAAAGCTCCGCATCATCAGGGCCACTTCCTCGCTGGCGGCCTGCACGTTCTCCATCGCGGCGACCATCTTGTCGTGCAGGACGGGGTCGTTGACCAGGCGGCCCATCGAGCCCTCGCCCTCGTCGATCTTGCGGAGGATGGAGTCGAGCGACTCCGACGTCGCCTCGAACTGCGCGCTCGCCGCGGCGAGCCGGGCGGTCAGGCTGTCGATGTTCTGCACGGTGCGCTCGAGCTCGGGGCCGTCGGTCGCGCCCTCGAGCGAGGCGGACATCGCCGCCAGGTTTTCGATCAACCGCTCGAGGGTCGCCGACTGGCGGTCGAGCATCGCGTCGAGCTCGCTCATCGTGCCGGCGAACGCGCCGGCCCCTGTTTCGACGCTCGCGATGATGCTGTCCGACATCAGGCGTTGGGTGCGGGTGAGCACCTCGTCGGCCTGGCTGCCGAGCTGTTCGGCGAGTTGCGTGAGGCCGGGCGCCGATACGGCGACGATCGTGTCGCCGGACGCGAGATTGTCGGAGTCGCTCCCCGGGCGCAGAGACACGCCCACCTGGCCGAGGAAGCCCGCCGCCTCGATGGCGGCGCGCGTGTCGGCGGGCAGGCGGCCTTCGGGCGAGGCCTCGAGCCGCAAGACGACCCCGTCTTCGACGAGCCGCACTTCCTCCACCGAACCGACGGGCACGCCACGCAGGGTCACCGTCGCGCCCTCTGCTACGGCGCCGGCGTCCTGGGCCTTTACGAACAGCGTGATGTCGCTGCCCCCGAGACGCGCGCCGCTGATCCAGAAAATGCCGGCCACGAGCCCGAGAAAGGCGAGGATCATCAGCACGCCCACCTGCAGCTCGGTCCGGTAGTGACTGCGAAGTCCGGGGTCTCTCATCCGAGGTCTCTCATCCGACCGTCTCCGGCTCTTGCTCGAGTTTGGGATGCAGGAAGTCCTGCACTACGGGATCTGTAGAGTTACGCAGCTCGGCCGGCGTGCCCGACGCCTGTACCCGCCCTCCGGCCAGCAGGACGATGCGGTCGCCGAGGTAGAAGGCCGACTCGACGTCGTGCGTGACGATCACGCTCGTCGAGCCCGTCTCGTTCTTCAGCCTTGCGATGAGGCGGTTGATCACGTTGGCGTTGACGGGGTCGAGGCCGGTGGTCGGCTCGTCGTACAGGATGTAGCGCTGACGCCCGACGATCGCCCGGGCGATCGCGACCCGCTTCTGCATGCCGCCCGACAGTTCGGCGGGCAGCAGCCTGAGCACCGATTCGTCCATGTTCACGAGCCGGATCGCCTCGGCCACGGCCGGATCGTCACGCGCATCGACCTTGCGGCAGTGCTCGGCGGGCAGCCCGAGCTGAATGTTCTGGGCGGTGGTCATCGAGTCGAACAGGGCCGCGTTCTGGAACACGTAGCTGATGTTGGAGCGGATCTCGTGGATCTGCTTCGCGTCGGCGTTTGGTACCGACATCCCTTCGACCAGGATGTCGCCTTCGTCGGGGTCGAACAGCCCGACGATGTGCTTGAGCAGGACGCTTTTGCCGGTGCCCGAGGGCCCCATGATCACGAGGCTCGTGCCCTCGTGGATCTCGAGGTCGACGCCGTCGAGCACCTGGTTGCCGTTCAGGTTTTTCTTCACCCCGATGATCTCGATCACGAGACCGCCTTGTAGATCGGCGCGAGGACCACGTCGAGCACCATGAGCGCGACGATGATCGCAACCACCGTGTTCGTGGCGGTGCGTCCGACCCCGGCTGCGCCGCCCTGCGCCTGGAAGCCGACGTAGCACCCGGTGAACGTGATCGTGATCCCGAAGAACACGGCCTTGATGAGCGTGAAGATCACGGCGGGCGCGTAGTTGTAGGCCTGCACGCCGTAGATGTACTCCTCGGTGCTCATCGGCAGCAGGCCGATCGCGGTCAGCCACCCGGCCCAGATGCCGACGATGTTCGCGAAGATGACGATCGGCAGCATCATGATCGCGCCCGCCACGACGCGCGGCACGACGAGTTCGACCACCGGATCACGCCCGAGGGTGCGCAGCGCGTCGATCTGGTCCGTCACCTTCATCGTGCCGAGCTCGGCCCCGATCCCCGCACCTACGCGTCCCGCGAGAATGATCGCCGAGAGCAGGGGAGCGAGCTCGGTGAGCATGCCGGCCGCCACGGCCTGGCCGACGATCCACATCGGAAGGTCGGTGAACTGGTAGCCGGCCTGCTGCGCGAGGATCGAGCCGCTCAGACACGCGACGAACAGGACGAGCGGCAGACTGTCGATGCCGATCGCCTTCGCCTGCACGACGGCCTGGCGCCGCCACTCCCAAGGCCGCGCCAGCGCCTGCGCCGTCGCGGCGGCGAGTACGCCGGCCCGCCCCACGTGAGAGGTGGCGGTCAGTCCCACGCGGCCGAGCCGACGGATCCGGGCCCCGACGCCCGACTCGGTGATCCCGTTCACGGAGACGGCTCGCGCACGGTGTCGGCTCGCTCGCGCAACTCGCGCGCCCGTTCGCGGAGCGAGCGACGATCGAGCCCGGTGGCAGGCGCCGAGTCGCGGGCGTCGGTGGCGGGTGCGGCCATCGTGTCAGGTGCCTGCTCGCCCGCCGTGTCCGATGCGGTCTCGGGCACGCGTTCGCTCTCCGGATCGAGGTCGAGGTCGAACTCGCGCGCGGCAGCGGCAGCGGAGTCCGCGGCGCGCCCCGCGCCGGTTCGCCGCCGAGCCAGCGAGTCGCTGAGCGCGACAATGCGATCGGTGAGTTCGACCATCAGATCGGGCCGCGCCCCGGCCGCCTCGGCGAAATCGAGCAGTTCGTCGGCCGTGACGCCGTGACGATCGAGGATGGCCTGCCGGGCCGAGTCGGCGAGCGCGCTGCGGCCGGCCGAGGTGGATCCCGAGGGCGGGAAGCGTTCGAGGTCGGCCAATTCGCCCATCACCGCCACGTAAGTGTCGCCGTCGATCGGACCGCTGAAGTCCGGCTCGTCCGAACCGCAGGCCCCCGTCGCGACAGCCGCCGCGACGGCGGTTGAGAAAGCGATGACGAGGGTACGCCGGGCGCCTGTCGTTGGGACGGGGATCATCCGGCAAGCCTACGCACCGGGCACGAATCGGGCAACGGACGGCCCGCGAGATTCGAAGCTGCGGCCACGGCGTGCAGGGCGTGCGCGGCACCATGTGAAAATCGATTTACACAGGGAGCCGACGACAGCCCTGACCTGAGGGCGTGAACCGCGCCCTCGGTCTGCCTAATCGGCAGGAAATCCGGGCATGGCCCTTGCCCCTTCCGTACAGCGAGACAACGAGGCCGCCGAAACGCCAGCGGCGGCAGACCCAGACGAGGACGTGAAAGATGACGACCGACACGAGCGACGACAGCGCGCAACCAGGCACCGACGCGGGAAGCTCGGGGAGCACCGGGGCCTCGGAGAGCGCCGAGAGCACCGGGAGCGCCGGGGCCTCCGAGAGCGCCGGGCGCTCCACGCGCGAGATGCCCTTTTCCGACAACATCCACGGGCTCGTGGATGACATTCTCGAAGGCGTGCGGAACTTCACGCCCGTCGCGAGCGTCCGGTATCCGCGCTACGACTTCGTCGAGACACCGGAGGCCTATCTGCTAGTGTTCGATCTGCCGGGCGTCAAGCGAGATGATATCTCGGTGACGACGGAGGGCGAAGATGTCGTATTGAGCGGCGAACGCTCGCGGCCCGAGTGGGGCGAGAACGCCGCCGTCCGCCGCTCCGAGCGACCGTACGGCGGGTTCCGGCGCGCGCTGCGCATGCCGGCCGATGTCCGCATCGACGAGATCAAGGCGCGGCTCGATGAGGGCGTGCTCAGGGTGACCCTGCCGCGGCACACCGAGACGAGCGCGCGGAAGGTGGACATCGAGGGATGATTCCTGCCGAACGCTTCACCGTTCGCGCTGCCCGCGCGCTACAGGCATCGATCGACCTGGCGCGCCGGACGGGAAATCCGGCCGCCGAGGACGTGCACCTGCTCTCGGCCCTGCTGGCCGACGACGAGGGCATCGTCACTCCGATCCTCGGCAAGGCCGGGGCGGATGTCGCGACGGTGCGCGCCGAGACGAGCGCCGCGCTGGAGCGCCTGCCGACCCAGACCGGGGCCTCCCCGGCACCGAGCCGCGAGCTCGGCAAGGTGATCGACGAGGCCGACGCGCACGCCCGCCAGCTCGACGACGAGTTCGTGTCGACGGAGCATCTGCTGCTGGCCCTCGCCGGGAAGGCGGCCAGTACGACGGGCCGCATTCTCAAGGGCGCCGGCGCGACGGCCGACGCGCTCGAGGCGGCGCTCGAGGAAGTGCGTGGACCGCACCGCGTCACCGATCCCGAGGCCGAGGAGAAGTACCGTGCGCTCGAGCGGTTCGGCATCGATCTGACCGAGCAGGCGCGGCGTGGCGACCTCGACCCCGTGATCGGGCGTGACCAGGAAATCCGGCGCGTCATGCAAGTGCTGTCGCGGCGGACCAAGAACAATCCCGTCCTGATCGGCGAACCCGGGGTGGGGAAGACCGCGATCGTCGAGGGGCTCGCCCAGCGCATCGTCGAGGGCGACATCCCCGAGTCGCTGCGCGACAAGCGACTCATCCAGCTCGACATCGCCGCCATGGTGGCGGGCGCGAAGTTCCGCGGCGAGTTCGAGGAGCGTCTGAAGGGCGCCCTCAAGGAGATCACCGAGAGCGGCGGCCGCTACGTGCTGTTCATCGACGAGCTGCACACCGTGGTCGGCGCGGGCGGCGCCGAGGGCGCCGTCGACGCCGGCAACATGCTCAAGCCGCCACTGGCGCGCGGGCAGCTTCGCATGGTGGGCGCGACGACGCTCGACGAGTATCGTAAGCACATCGAGAAGGATCCGGCCCTCGAGCGGCGCTTCCAGCCCGTGCTCGTCGGCGAGCCCGGCACGACGGAAGCGATCGCCATCCTGCGCGGCCTGAAGGAGAAGTACGAGGTGCATCACGGAGTGCGGATCACCGATCCGGCGCTCGTCGCCGCCGTCCGGCTCAGCGACCGCTACATCGGCGACCGCTTCCTGCCCGACAAGGCGATCGACCTGGTCGACGAAGCCGCCTCGCGCCTCCGCATCGAGATCGACTCGATGCCCGAGGAAATCGACCGGCTGGAGCGCCGTCGCACCCAGCTCGAGATCGAGCGCGAGGCCCTGAAGGGCGAAGACGATCCGAAGTCGGAGGACCGGCGCAAGGCGCTCGAGGCCGACCTGGCCGACGTCCGCGAAGAGCTCGCCGGGCTGAAGTCGGCCTGGATGAACGAGAAGCAGGCGATCGAGCGCGTGCGCGAGGTGAAGCGCGAGGTGGAAGAGCTGACCCTGGCCGCCGAGCAGGCGACGCGCGGCGGGAATCTCCAGGAAGCCGCCGAGATCAGCTATGGCCGCATCCCGAAGGCGCGCGAGGCGCTGGCCGAGGCCGAGACCAAGCTCCAGGATCTGCAGGCCGAAGGAGCGCTGCTCAAGGAGGAAGTCGGGCCGGAGGACGTGGCCGAGGTGGTCGCCTCGTGGACGGGCATCCCCGTCGCCCGCATGCTCGAAAGCGAGCGCGAGCGCCTCACGCAGCTCGAGCACCACCTGCACCGCCGCGTGGTCAGCCAGGACGAGCCGATCGCGGCCGTCGCCAATGCCGTGCGCCGCAGTCGGGCCGGCCTCCAGGATCCCGACCGACCGATCGGCAGCTTCATCTTCCTCGGTCCGACCGGGGTGGGGAAGACCGAGACGGCGCGCGCCCTGGCCGAGTTCCTGTTCGACGATGAGGACGCGATGATCCGGCTCGACATGTCGGAGTACATGGAGCGCCACGCGGTCTCGCGACTGATCGGGGCGCCGCCGGGTTACGTCGGGTACGAGGAAGGCGGCCAGCTCACCGAGCAGGTCCGGCGCCGTCCGTACAGCGTCGTGCTGCTGGACGAGATCGAGAAGGCGCACCCCGACGTGTTCAACGCGCTGCTCCAGATTCTCGATGACGGGCGGTTGACCGACGGGCAGGGTCGTACGGTCGACTTTCGGAACACCGTCGTCATCATGACGAGCAACGTAGGCAGCACCTCGATCCTCGAGATGCAGGACCTCCCATGGGAGCAGGTCGAGACCCGCGTGCTCGAGGCGTTGCGTGGCCACTTTCGGCCCGAGTTCCTCAACCGGGTCGACGAGATTCTCGTCTACCGGCCGCTCGACGAGGCCGACCTCGAGCGCATCGTCGACCTCCAGCTCGAACGGCTGGCTGCGCGACTGCGCGAGCGCGAGATCGAGCTCGAATTCACGCCCGAGGTGCGGGCGAAGATCGCCGAAGAGGGGTACGACCCCGCCTACGGAGCGCGGCCGATCAAGCGCGCCATCCAGCACCTGGTGTCCGATCCGCTGGCGATGGCGTTTCTCGACGGTGAGTTCGGCGACGGCGATCGCGTGCGCGCCGAGATGTCGGGCGGCACGGTCACGTTCCGCCGCGTCGGCGCGAGCGGGGCGGCGAGCGCCGAGACGGCGGACGAAGACGTGCTGCGGGAACCCGCCGCGTCTTGACCCCGAACCCCGCGGCGCCACATTGGGTCGTGCGACGCACCGCCACTCACGCTGACCAACCGGAGGCTCGTTTGACCCCATCCCCCAGGGCGCGTACCCGAACCAGGGGCCGCGCGACGAGCGAACGCGCGATCGTCGGCCTCGCCGGTGCCCTCGCTTTCGCCGCCACGGCATGCGGCGGCGTCTCGCAGGGAGCGGGCGTCCCTTCCCCGGTCGGTGGCTACGGGGCGGCCACGTCCGAGAACGCCGTCGTCCAGTTCCTCGACGCGGCGCAGAATGAGGACTACGAGGGGATGTGGACCGTGTTCGGCACGGCCGAGGGACCGGCCATCGAACGATTCGGCGTGCAGGAGACCGAGGCGCGCATGGTCGTCCTGTCGCGCCTGCTCAAGCACCGTGACTATGAGTTGCGGGTCGCCAATCTCGCCGGGCTCGGCCCCAACCGGACGCGCTACGAGGTGCGGATGGAGGGGACGCGCAAGGGAAGCGTGATGGTTCCGTTCGTCACGGCGCACGACGCCGGCGGCCGCTGGTACGTCGAGCAGCTCGACGCGGACCGCCTCAGCGGCGGCAACCTGAATTGAGCCGGCCGAGCCGGATCACCCGCCCGGCTCGTCGCCCTCGCTCAACTCGATGAGCACGCCCGATGTGGTCTTCGGGTGCAGGAAGGCGACGCGCCGTCCGCCCGCTCCGGGCCGGATGCGCGGATCGAGGACTCGCAGTCCCGCATCGTCGGCCCGTTCGAGCGCGGCATCGAGATCCGTCACCGCGAGGCAGACGTGGTGGACGCCCTCGCCGCGCTTCTCGAGGAAGCGGGCGACGGGGGAATCGGGGCTCGTCGCCTCGAGCAGTTCGATGCGCCCGGATCCCTCGCCGAAAAAGGCCACGCGCACGCCTTCGGAGGGAACATCTTCCTCGCCCCGGCTGTTACTTCCAAGCAGGGCGGAGAAGGCCGGAACGGCCTCTGCGAGGGAATTGACCGCGATTCCGATGTGGTCGATCTTGTTCACGGTTGTGAACCTAGACCTGCACGCGAAGATTTTCCATCCACCAGGAATTGAGGAGCCGTAATATAATGGCCAACGAACACGTACTCGAAGTCACCGACGAGACCTTCGGCACGGAAATCGAGGGAGGCGAAGGCCTCGCGGTCGTCGATTTCTGGGCCGAGTGGTGCGGCCCGTGCCACGCCGTCGCGCCGGCGATCGAGAGTCTGGCAGAGGAGTACGCGGGCAAGGTCAAGGTCGGCAAGCTCGACGTCGATACGAACCGCCGCGTGACCGAGAAGTTCAACGTTCGCTCGATACCGACCATTCTGTATTTCAAGGACGGTGAGCTGGTCGAGACGGTCGTCGGCGTCCGTTCGAAGGGACAGCTCGAAGCTCTGATCAACGCGCACGCCTGAGGCGCGGCGCGCTCGTCGAACACGCAGCGCCTCAATCGCGCCCTCCGGCCCGAAGCGGCGGAGGGCGTTCTCTTTGACAGGTAGTTGATATCCGTGGACTCCGGCACGCTGTATCTGGTCGCGACGCCGATCGGCAACCTCGCCGATCTGTCACCGCGCGCGCTCGAGGTCCTCGGGCGGGTTCCCGTCGTCTATGCCGAAGACACCCGGCGCACCCTCAAGCTGGTGCGGCACTTCGACCTGCAGACCCGGCTCGTGTCCCTGCACGCCCACAACGAGCGCGGGCGGGTGGAGGAAGTGCTCGCGGCACTCGAGAGCGGCGAGGACCGCGCCCTGGTGACCGACGCCGGCACCCCGTCGGTGTCGGATCCAGGCGCCGCCCTCGTCCGCGCCGTGGCCGACGCGGGCCTGCCCGTCGTGCCGATCCCCGGCCCCTCGGCGGTCCTCGCCGCCCTCGCCGCCTCGGGCTTCGGCGCCGACCAGTTCGCCTTTCTCGGGTTTCCCCCCCGCGGCGGCGCGAAGCGCGATGCCTGGGTGCAGAGGTGTGTCGCCCTGGACATGACAGTGGTCGCGTTCGAGTCGCCGAAGCGGGTCGGCCGGCTGCTCTCCGACCTCGCCGAAGCCGGCCTGGGGGAGACGCCCGCCTGCGTGTGCCGCGAGCTCACGAAGGTGCACGAGGAGGTGCGCCGTGGAACGGTGGCGAGCCTGGGCGACTATTACGGGGAAGCGGAAGTACGCGGCGAGGTTACGGTCGTCGTCGAGCGCGCGCGTCCGGAGGCGGCTGACGCGGGCGAACGGGGCGCTGCCGGTGAAGCGGACGAGACCGAGGTGCGGGCCGCCGCCGGCCGCATGGCGGCGCAGGGCGCGAGCACGCGGGAAATCGCCGCCGCGCTGAAGCAGGACTACGGGATGCCGCGCAACGCGGCGTATGAGATCGCCCTCGAGGCGAGCCGGGACGCGGAAGAGGACGGGGGGCAGAGATGAGGGACACACGACAGCCGGGTGAGCTGGGCCGCATCCGGCGGCTGGCCCGGCGCGTGCGCCTCGCGCTCGGCGTTACCGCGGCGGCCCTGGTCGTCGCGGTGGTCTGCGTCGCGATCGTCGTCGCGGCCCTGCTGCCCGAACAGGCCGTCCACCGGCCCGGCTCGTGGATCCCGCTCGGCCTCGCCTTGCTCGCCGTCGCGGGTGGCGTGCTCGTCGCGCTCGTCGCCCGGCGCTACCTGGGCGACAGCCGCGAGCCCGTGCTCGTGCCGGAAGTCGAGCGCTCGATCGGCCTGCGCCGCGGCCAGCTCGCCGGCGCGCTCGAGCTAGTGACCCCGACGCGCGGCGGCTCGGCCTCGCTCGCCCGACTCGGGCGCGACCGGGTGGCCGACGCGCTGGCGGCCCGGGAAGACTGGGAGCTGTTTCCCGACACGCTCCGCCTCACCGGCCGCCGGATCATCATCGGCGGCGTGCTGTTCACGCTCGGAATCGGTGCGCTCGCCCTGATGGCGGCACGGGCGCCGGCCCGCACGGCGAAAGCCGCGGAGGCGCTCAGCCGTCCGTGGACGACGGCGTTCCCGCCTCCCCCCCCGCGTATCCGGGTCGCGCCCGGCGACACGGCCGTGCTGCGCGGCACTCCGCTCGACGTGCGTGCCGTGGCCGTGCTGCGCGATTCGGTCGCGCTCACCTGGCAGGCCGAGGCCGAACCGATTCGCCGGCGCCTGGTGGCGGTCGGCGACGACGGCAGGGCGCGCGGGGCGATCGGCCCCGTCGACGCCCCCATCACCTACTGGGTCGAAGGCGACGACGGCTCGCGGTCGGCCGCCTACGAAGTCGTGCCGCTCGATCCGCTGCTCGTCACGCAGCTCACCGTCGAGCTGCGCTATCCGTCGTACCTGGGCCGGCCTGCCGAAACGCTGGGCGCGCCCGGCGCCGGGCTCGAGCTCCCGGCGGGAACCCTGGTTCGAATCCGTGGTCACACGAACGCGCCGCTCGCCGCCGCGGCCCTCACCGACTCGGCGGCGGACGGACACGTGCCGTTCGAGGTGGAGGGCGACCGGTTCAGCGCCGACTGGCGGCCGCGCCGCGACGGCTCGTGGGCATGGACGTTCGAGCCCGCGGGCGAGCTACCCGGACTCAGTCCGCCGTCTCCGTTCGAGGTCCGCGTGGTGCCCGACCTGATGCCAGAAGTGCTGATCACGTTTCCGGGGCGCGACACGGCGGCGAGCGTCGATCTGCGGCTGCCGCTGGTCATCGACGCGCGCGACGACATCGGCCTCGACGTCGTCGATCTCGAGACGTGGCGCGTGTCGGCCGCGGGCCTGCGGAGCGAGCCGCGCGCCGTGCCGCTGTGGGAGGCCGGTGGAGTGTCCGAGCGCGCCGATCGTCTCGTCCTCCGGCCGGTGTTGCGACTCGACGCGCTCGACGTCGTGCCCGGCGACACGCTGTTCTACACGGCGCGCGCCGGCGACGCGAATCCCGGCCACGGCACCGCTCGCTCCGACACCTTCAAGGTCTATGTGCCGACGATGTCAGAGCTCCGTCGGTCGGCCGCCGAGACGGCGAGCGACCTCGCGCGCAGCGGGCGCGAGCTGCAGGAGGATGCGGCCGACCTCGCACGGGCGGCCCGCGACGCGGAGCGCCGGACGAGCGGGCGTGAGAGTGCCGCGTCGGCGCGCAGCGCACAGGACGAAGCCGACTTCGGCGCGACCGAAGAGGCCCGGCGCGTACTCGAACGGGGCGAAGACCTCGACGAGCGCGTGGCCGAGATGAGGCGCGAGCTGGAGGAGATGCGCGAGGGCGCCGAAGACTCGGGCATGTCCGACGCCGCGATGCGCGAGAAGATGGAGGAGCTCGACGAGCTGTTCCGGCAGATCGAGGAGACGGGCCTCGGCGAGCGACTGCGCCAACTCGAGGAAGCCCTGCGCAACCTCGATCAGCCGCGGACGCAACAGGAGCTGGGCGAGCTGTCGAACACGCTGCGCGAGCTCGAGAGCCGCCTCGAGCGCACCCTGTCGCTGATGGAGCGCGTGGCGACCGAGCAGTCGATGAAGGAGGCCGTCGAGGCGGCCGAGCGGCTCGCCGAGCGGCAGTCGTCGCTGGCCGAATCGTTCGACGACACCGAGGAGTGGGCCGACGCCGAAGCCGCCGCGTCGGACGACGCCGAGCGGCTGGCCGAGCAGATGCAGGAGCTGCGCGAGCGCCTCGAGCAGCAGGGGCTCGACGCCGCCGCCGACTCGGTCGGGCAGGGGATGCAGGCGGCCTCGGAGGCGTCGGGTGAGATGCGCGAGGCGTCGGACGCGGCCCGCAGCGGCGACCCACAGGCTGGAGGTCAGCCGCAAGGCGGCCAGCAGCAGGGCGGCCAGCAGCAGGCGGCGCAGGCGGCCGGCAAGATGTCGGAGGCCGCCGAGTCGATGCAGCAGGCCGGGCAGATGCTGAACGAGGATTGGAAGAAGGAGGCGCTCGAAGCCATCGAGCGGGCGACGGGCGAAGCGCTCGACCTGGCAGGAGAGCAGGGCGCCCTGGCCGAGGAACTCGCCGCCAGGACGATGGATCCGTCCGACCTGTCGGGCCGCCAGGCGGCGCTCGTGCAGGGCCTCGATCAGTTGCTCGAGTCGCTGTCGGAGGCCGGCCGCAAGACGGCCCTGATCGACGAGACCGTGGGCCGCAGCGCCGCGCAGGCGAGGGAGCGGATGCAGGACCTGGGCGAATCGCTCAGCGCCGGCGAGGGGCCGCCGCGCACCGCGGCCGCCGAGGGCCGGGCCCTGGTCGAGACGCTCAACGACCTGGCCAGTCGTCTGATGGCGAGCCGCCAGCAGGTCGAGAACGCCGGGTCGGCCACCGGCATGGAGGAACTGCTCGACCAGCTTGCCCAGATGAGCCAGAGCCAGGCGGGGCTCAACCGCGAGTCGGGCGGACTCATGCTGATGCAGCAGGGCGGGCAGCCGATGGCCGCCCAGATGCGCCGGCTGGCCGAGCGACAGGAAGAGATCGCCCGTCAGCTCGAAGAACTCGGGCAGCGTCCCGAGGCGCAGGAGCTGCCGGCGCGGCCCGACCTGTTGTCGGCCGAGGCCGGCGACATCGCCAGCGAGCTGCGCGGGGGCAGGCTCGACCGCCAGACGCTCGAGCGCCAGGAGCGTCTGTTCCGCCGGCTGCTCGACGCCGGGCGTTCGCTGGAGCGGGACGAAGACCCGACGCGTCGCGCGTCGGAAGCCGCCGACCTGTCGCGGCCCGGCGCCGTGCCCGAGTCCACGGGGAACATCGAGGCTGGGCCACGCTACCCCTATCCGACCGATGCCGCGCTGACCGGCGTGTCGAACGCGGCCCGCCGGCTGATCCTCGACTACTTCGACCGGCTGAATGCCGCGGCGGGAAGCCCCGAAGGGAGCCAGCCATGAGGCGCATCGCGCGGCTCGGCGGCACCGTATCCGCGGTCGTCACCGTCGTTGCGGCCGTCGCGGGACTCACCGCCGTCTCGGCCGCCCTGCCGGCGGCCCACGCGGCGGCCCAGACGACGAGCGGGGCGCGGGCCGAGGAGAGCCGGACGCTCGCCCTCGCCATCCAGCTCGAGCGTTCGGGCCAGCCGGGCGAGGCCGAGCGGGCGCTCATCGAGCTGCTCGGTACGCAGCCGACGGCCAGCCAGGCCCTGGCCATGCTCGCCCGGCTCACCGAGGCCCGCGGGGCGCCCGACGTCGTCCTGCCGTTTGCCGAGGTCGCCGCCGATGCGGCGCCCTACGAACAGGCGGCGATTCACCAGGTCTACGTCCGCGCGCTCGCCGCCTCGGGGATGTCGGAGCGCGCGCTGGCGACGGCCCGCGAATGGGTGGAGGCCCGTCCGTCGGACGTATCGGGCTACGCCGAGCTCTCGAATACCTACGCGACCCTGGGCCGTCACGACGAGGCCGTCGGGGCGCTGCTCGACGCCCGCGAGCGCATCGACGACGACGATCTGTTCGCCCAGGAACTGGCCGTGTTGCACGAGTCGGCCGGCCAGAGCGAGTCGGCGGCGCGCGAGTGGCTGCGCGTGCTCGCGTGGGGCGAGGCCGGCGTGTCGGCCGTCGAGGCGCACCTCCGCACGCCGGGCGTCGACCGCGAACGCGTCGTCGACGCGATCGAGCTCGTGCTTGAAGGGACGCCGGTCGGGATCGGGGCGCTGCGCGGCGGGCTCGACCTCGTGCTGCGGCTCGGCCGCGCCGAGACGGCCCGCCGGCTGGCGGAGCGCGTCGTCGAGCGCGCCCCCGCCGAAACGCGGCGCCAGGTGCTGCGGAAGTACTACGCCGATGCGCGCGAAGCCGGGTACGCGGAAGACGCCCGCTGGGCGGCCGCCCGACTCGCGTCCGACGCCACCGACGCGCGCGAGCGCTTGCAGTGGGAGGCCGTCGAAGCGAGCATCGCCCTCGAGCTCGGCGATCGCGACCACGCGCGCGCGGCGTTCGAGCGCATCCTGTCGGCGGCGCCGGAAGGCAGCGATACACGCCGCCTCGCGATCAACAGCCTCGTCGTACTGCGGGCCGACGAAGACGACGGAGCCGCCGAACGGTTGATCGAACGGCACGCGGCCGAGTATCCGCGTGAAGACGCGGAGCTCGCCGACCTGGCCATCCGGCTTTCGCAGGCGCGCGTGCGGCGCGGTGACGTCGGGGCGGCGCAGCGCGCTCTCGCCCTGGGCCCGCGGCAGCCGTCCGACGCCTCGACGGCCGCGCGGCTCGAGGCGCAGCGCGGGCACCTGGCCCTGTTTCGCGGCCGGGTGTCGCAGGCTCGCGAGCACCTCGAGACGGCGGGCACCATTCCGGGAGGCGATCCGGGGCAACGCACGGAAATCCTGCTGCTGCTGGACGTGTTCTCGCGTGCCGATTCCGCCGATATCGCTCGACTCGGACGCGGGATCTTCGCCCTGCGCTCCGACGGCGATCCCGGCGCGCTGACGGAATCGGCGCGCGCATGGGCGGCATCGGGCGCGGCGGCCGGCACGCCCGGCGCCCAGGCGGCGGCGGGGCTCATGCGCATGGCCGCCGGGGCGCTGGCGCACGATGGCTTCGCGGAGGAAGCGACGGAGGTGCGGCGCGCCCTGGTCGAGGCGTTTCCCGAGACCCCCGAGGCGACCGGGGCGCTGATGGCCCTCGCGAGGGCGGAACTGCCCGATCGGCCCGACGCGGCGCGCGCCTGGCTCCGGAAACTGATCGTCGAACATCCGGGCAGCGCCCTGGCGCCCGTCGCGCGTCGCCTGCTGTCGGAGATCGAGGGTCGGGTTCCCCCCGGCGGCTCGCCCGAAATTTCGGAGCGCAGCCTGTGAGCCGCGCCGTGCCCGGGCGGGCGGCGAAGCCGGGCCTGGCGGTCGTGCTCGGCGTTGCCGCCGCGGTCGTCGTCGGCGTCCCGGCGCCGGCGTCCGCGCAGTCGCTGCTCGTGCCGATGGACGAGGCGCAGGAGAACCACCTGCGCGCCTACGGCCTCGCCTACTGGGCGATCGAGCAGGGCGAGAGCGCCGAGTGGCTGCTCAACTACCGCGACGGCTCGTTCCTGCTGCCGGACCAGCGCCGGGTGGTCGAGCAGGCGGCGCTGCTCGGCGTGACCGTGCAGCCCCTGTCGGGCGCCGACCTGGCCGTGCTGCGGGGCGATATCGCCGAAGGGAACATGGAAGCGGTGCCGCTCGACAAGGCGCCGAAGATCGCCATCTACACGCCGCCCAACGCATCGCCGTGGGACGACGCCGTGACGATGGCGCTCGAGTACGCGGGCATCCCGTACGACGAAGTGTGGGACCCCGAGGTGCTCGAGGGGCGCCTGCCCGACTACGACTGGCTGCACCTGCACCACGAGGACTTCACCGGCCAGTACTCGAAGTTCTACCTGAACTACTCGCGGTCTGACTGGTTACATGAGGAAGTAGCACGTAACCAGTCTGTTGCCAGTCGGTTCGGACACCCAGACGTACCCGCGCTCAAGAAGGCCGTGGCGCACAGGATCCGCGATTACGTCGACCAGGGCGGCTTCCTGTTCGCCATGTGCACGGCCACCGAAACGCTCGACCTGGCCCTGGCGGCCGTCGGCGTCGACATCGCGGCCGCCTTTGCCGACGGCACGCCGCCCGATCCCGACGCCACGTCGCGCATGGCGTGGGCGAACGCGCTCGCGTTCGAGAACGCGACGATCGTCCTGGACCCGTCGCTCTCTGCGTTCAGCGACATCGACGGGCACCAGGTGAACACGCCGTGGCGCAAGCCGCTCGGCAGCTTCACGCTGTTCGAGTTCAGCGCGAAGATCGATCCGGTGCCGACGATGCTCACGCAGTCGCACGAACGCGTGCTGCCCGATTTTTACGGGCTGACGACGAGCTTCGCGTCGCCGGTCGTGAAGGACGGGGTGGTCGCCCTGGCCGAGAACTCGAACCTCGACGCCGTGAAGTACCTGCACGGGAGTTTCGGGCAGGGTAGCTTCACCTTTCTCGGCGGGCACGATCCGGAAGATCCGCAACACCTGATCGGCGATCCCGACACCGACCTCGAACTCAAACGGCATTCGCCCGGGTACCGATTGATCCTGAACAACGTCCTCTATCCCGCCGCCAAGAAGAAGGAGCTGAAGACGTGAGCTCCGAGCGGCTCGGCCGGCTTCCGCCCTATCCGCTCCAGGACGTGCCCGAAATCCGGGCGCGACTGGCGGCCGAGGGGCGCGACGTGCTCGACCTGGGCGCCGGCGACTCGGGGCTGCCCGTGCCCGAGGTCGCCGTCGAAACGCTGCGGCGGGCGGCCGGCGACCCGGCACACCACGGCTACGCGTTCCAGCGCGGGCTGCCGGCGTTCCGCGAGTCGGTGGCTGCGTTCATGGAGCGTCGGTTCGGCGCGGCCGTCGACCCGTGGGACGAGGTGCTCCCGGTCATCGGCAGCAAGGAGGCGATCGCGCTGACGGCCTTCGCGCTGCTCGATCCGGGCGACACGGTGCTGATCCCCGATCCGGGCTATGCGCCCTACTTCGGCGGGGCGTTCTTCGCCGGCGCCCACATCGAGCGCGTGCCGCTCAGGCCCGAGAACGGCTTTCTCGTGCCGCCCGAGCGAATCCGCGAAGCGCCGGGCCGGCTGAAGCTCGTCTACCTGAACTATCCGAACAATCCGACGGCCGCCGTCGCCGACGCCGCCTACCTGCGCGACGTGGTCGAAGCGTGCCGCGAGCGCGGTGCCCGGCTCGTGTACGACAACGCCTACTCCGAGCTCACGTTCGGCGGCTGGCGGGCCCCGGGCCTGTTCGAGATCGAAGGTGGCCGCGAGATCGGGCTCGAGTTCCACTCGTTCTCGAAGACGTTCAACATGACGGGCTGGCGGCTCGGCTGGGTGGCGGGTGGAGCGGACGTGGTGGGCGCCCTCAAGCGCGTGAAGACGTTCTTCGACACGGGTTCGTTCCTCGCGCTCCAGGCGGCCGGTGCCGCGACTCTCGACGACGCCGAAACGTTCATCCGCCGCAACGTGGCGTGGCTCGAAGAGCGCCGCGACGCCGCCGTCGGCGCCTTCCGTTCGGCCGGTTTCACCCTCGAGGCGCCGGCCGCCACGCTCTACCTGTGGATGCCCGTGCCGGGCGGCGACTCGCACGCCTGGTGCCGCGAGCTGCTCGAGCGCGAGGCCGTGGTGCTGATGCCGGGCGCCGCGCTGGGCGCCGGGGGTGAGGGTTTCCTGCGCGCCTCGCTCACGCTGCCCACCGAGCGCTACGCCGAGCTCGCCGCCCGCCTCGAGCGGTTCGGCGCCCTGGAGCCCTCCGCGTGACGCCCGACGACAGCCGTTCCGTGCCCGAGCCCGAGGCGCCGCGCCCCGGCGCGCTGTCGGAGCGCCGCCGCGGCTACGACCGGGCGGTGCGGCTCGGCCTGGCCGCGTCGCTGGCGTTTCACATCGTGCTCCTGCTCGTGGTCGGCCGGAGCCTGCGCATCGACGCGCCGGAACCGCCACCCTCGACCCCTCTGCCGATCGTCCAGCTCCAGGGACCCGTCGCGCTCGAAATCGGCCGCGTGATCCCGGCGTCCGAGGAACCCGAACCGGAGGCGATGCAGCCCCCGCCCGACGAGGCCGAGGCAGAGGTGCAGCCCGAGGAGCCCCGTCCGGAGCCGCCCGTCGAGGGCCCGCCCGTCGTGGCCGACGAGGGGCAGGCCGACGACGTCGACGCCGACGACGGCTTCCTGACCAACGCCGAAATCCTCCAGCCGAAAGAGGGTGACGAGCGGCTGTGGCCGGAGTACGCGGACGACGAGATTCCGGAGTACCTGGCGGAGAATCCGTATGCCGCCTACGAAGGCGAGATTCGGGCCCGTCTCGGGATGATGCTCGACAGCCTGAACCTGACGGAGGAGCAGCGCCGCCGGGCGACGGAGTGGCTGACGGGCGAGGAGGGCGAGGAGTGGGGCGTCACGCAGGAGGGGATTTACATTGACGGGATGGTGATTCCGATCGACCTGCGCTCCCTGTTCCAGGAGCAGGGCCCCCGCGGCCGCGAGAGCCGCCAGGAGCTTCGCGACCGGCTCCAGATCCAGTATGACGACATGATCGACGAGGCCGACGACATCCGCGAGGAGCGCGCCCGCCAGATGCGGGAGCGCACGAAGGAGGAGCTCGAGCGGCGGCTGCGGGACTCGCTCGAGGCGGCGCAGGATTCGGCATCGGAAGGAGACGGGTAGCGATTCGTCGGTCCGGAGAGGCGGGCATCCCTCTGCGAGCCAGCGAGCCGCTGGACGGCGCGGCTCAATGCTCGCGCCGGGATGCCCGGCTCTCCGTCGAATCGGGGCGCTTCCCGGCGCCGCGGAGCCCGAACTGGTCGCCTCGAACGAATCCGCACCGAATGGAGTAACGGCGTGGTGTCCCTACGGTTCTTTCTAGTTGTACATGTGTACGGTTAGAGGGTGCGCCCCCATTTCATCACGATTCCGGATCACGACGCGACGTCTCCCCCCCCCGGGGCCCGTCTCGCCCCTCGCCACACCGTCCGTTAAACTGTCGGGCCATTGGCGAGTCCCGCACCATGCAGAATACGCAGACCTACGCAGAGCTACGCAGATACCGATGACCGAAACGCCTCACGAACTTTCCAGCCGCTACGATCCTACCGGGATCGAGGCGCCCCTGTATGCCCGCTGGCTCGAGCGCGGGCTGTTCCACGTCGACGCGGCCGATGCCGACGATCCCTACGTGATGGTGATCCCGCCGCCGAACGTGACGGCAGCGCTGCACATGGGGCACGGGCTCAACAACACGATCCAGGACGTGGTGATCCGCTACGAGCGGATGCGCGGCCGGGACGCCGTGTGGGTGCCGGGCACCGATCACGCGGGCATCGCGACACAGAACGTGGTCGAGCAGCAGCTCGCCGCCGAGGGGCTGAGCCGCCAGGAGCTCGGCCGCGAAAAGTTCGTCGAGCGCATGTGGGAGTGGGTCGACGAGTACGGCTCGCGGATCATCGACCAGCTCAAGGTGATGGGCTGCTCGTGCGACTGGGAGCGCACGCGGTTCACGCTCGACGAGGGACTGTCGCACGCCGTGCGCGAGGTGTTCGTGCGGCTGTACGAGAAGGGGCTGATCTACCGCGGCAACTATATCATCAACTGGTGTCCGCGCTGCCTGACAGCGCTGTCGAACGAAGAGGCCGAGCACCAGGAGACGGCGGGCCGGCTGTATCACTTCCGCTATCCGCTGGTACCCGAAGAGGGTGCGCCGCCCGCGAAGGGCGCGGCGGGCGACTACGTCATCGTCGCGACGACGCGACCCGAGACGATGCTCGGCGACACGGCCGTCGCCGTCCATCCCGACGACGAGCGCCATAGCCACCTCGTCGGCCGCCAGGTCGCGTTGCCGCTCACCGGGCGCACGATCCCGATCGTGGCCGACGAGTACGTCGATCCGGAATTCGGCTCGGGGTTCGTGAAGGTGACGCCCGCCCACGACCCGAACGACTTCGAGATCGGAAACCGGCACGACCTCGAGCGCATCGACGTCATGAACGACGACGCGACGATCGGCGACGCGGCGCCCGAGGAGTTCCGGGGGCTCGACCGGTTTGAGGCGCGCAAGGCCGTGGTGGCGGCGCTCGAGGCGGCGAGCCTGGTCGAGAAGATCGAAGACCACACGCACAGCGTCGGGCACTGCTACCGCTGCGACACGGTGGTCGAGCCGCGGCTCAGCCTGCAGTGGTTCGTGAAGATGAAGCCGCTCGCGGAGCCGGCGCTCGCCGCGTTTCACGCCGGCGACCTGCGCTTCCACCCCGAGCGCTTCGGGTCGATCTACGAGCACTGGCTGACCAACGTCCGCGACTGGTGCATCAGCCGGCAGCTCTGGTGGGGGCACCGCATCCCCGTGTGGTACTGCGACGACTGCGACGAGATCACCGTGTCGCGCGAGGATCCCGACGCGTGCGCCGCGTGCGGGGGCGGCGTCACCCAGGACCCCGACGTGCTCGACACCTGGTTCAGCTCGTGGCTGTGGCCGTTCTCGACGCTCGGCTGGCCGGAGGACACGCCCGACCTGCGCGCCCTCTACCCGACCCACACGCTCAGCACCGCGCCCGAGATCCTGTTCTTCTGGGTGGCCCGCATGGTGATGGCCGGCATCGAGTTCATGGGGGAGCTGCCGTTCACCGACGTCCTGATGCACGGGACGGTGCGCGACGCACAGGGGCGGAAGATGTCGAAGTCGCTCGGCAACGGGATCGACCCGCTCGAGGTGGTCGAGACGTTCGGGGCCGACGCGATGCGCTACACGCTCGTGTCGGCGGCCGCCGTCGGCACCGACATGCAGCTCGACCACGCCGACCTCGAGGGCAGCTTCCGGGTCGGCCGGAACTTCGCGAACAAGATCTGGAACGCCGTCCGGTTCGCGCTCGGCGGACTGACCGCGGACGACGTGGGGCGCGATCCGCTGGGCCCCGATGTCGAGCCGCACCTCGAAGTGGCGGACCGCTGGATCCTCACGCGCTTCACCGACGCCGCCGCGTCGATCACCGGGGCGCTCGACCGCTTCCGGCTGCACGAGGCGGCCGAGGAGACCTACCAGTTCGTGTGGGGCGACTTCTGCGACTGGTACCTCGAGCTCGTGAAGCCCCGCCTGCGCGGCGACCGCGGCGAGGCGAGCCGCGACGCGGCGGCCGCCACGCTGGCCCACGTGCTCGACGGCTGGCTGCGCCTGCTGCACCCGGTCATGCCGTTCATCACCGAAGAGCTGTATTGCCACCTGCCGGGCCGGAGCCACGACGACACCCTGCTGCTCGGCCCGTGGCCGACCGGCGGCCGCGACGGCGAGCCCGCCTTCCGCGATCCCGACGCGGCGGCCGCGCTCGGCGAGCTCCAAGAGCTGGTCGGCGCCGTGCGCAACCTGCGCTCGGAGTACGGTATCGATCCCGGCCGGAAGATCGA
The DNA here is from genome assembly GCA_035464655.1 of Gemmatimonadota bacterium. Classification (GTDB taxonomy): domain Bacteria; phylum Gemmatimonadota; class Gemmatimonadetes; order Palauibacterales; family Palauibacteraceae; genus JARFPW01. Next base: position 21,721 of record DATHRZ010000063.1, on the reverse strand, counting down.
CCTGGTCGTCGCCAGCCTCACGCCGGCGCTCGAGCGGGCGCTCGACGAAGAAGAGGAGGGCGCCCTTGCTCTCGCCCGCCTGGAGGAGCTCACCCGGGCCGCCGCAATTCCGACGGGCGTGGTCGGCGCGCACGCCGTCCTGCGCTCCGGGGTCGAGCTGTTTCTTCCGCTCGAGGGCGTGGTCGACGTCGACCGGGAGCGCGCCCGGATCGGCGAGGAACTCGAGCGGCTCGACGGCCTGCTCGCCGCCACGGAAAAGCGCCTCGACAATCCGCAGTTCACCGGGCAGGCACCGGCCGAGGTGGTCGAGCGCGAGCGCGAGAAGCTCGCCTCGTTCGTCCAGCGGCGCACCCGGCTGCTCGAGAAGCGCGACGCGTTCCAGACGTCGTCGGGTTGACGAATCGATGAGACGGCCGGGACGGATTCTCGCCGCCCTCGTCTTCGCATTCGTCCTCGTGCCGCTCGCGTCGTGCGCGCGCTCGGAGTTTCCTCCCGGAACCCGCCCCGACAACATGCCGCCGCGCATCCAGGAGCTTCGGCCCGACTTCCGCGCCGACGTGCCGGGATTCGACGGCTTCGCGCGCGTGAAGTTCAACGAGCCCCTGTTGAATCCGCAGAACCTGGGACGCGACATCGTCGGCTCGCCCGCCGGCCGCTACGAGACCAAGGCCGGCCGCAGCAGCCTCGAGGTACGGCCCGAAGACGGCTGGCGGGACAGCGTCGTCTACTACATTCGACTTCCGACCGGCGTGACCGACCTGCTGCGAAACCGCGCGACGAAGCCCGTCGAATGGCTGTTCTCGACCGGCGGCGCGGTGCCCGAGACCGAGGTGAGCGGCCGGGTGATCGACCGGGTGACGGCGCGCGGGGTCCGCGACATGCGCCTGCTGTTCCTCGGAGCGGACTCCATCCCGTACACGGCGGTCAGCGACACGGGCGGGACGTTTCGGCTGCCGGGCCTCCCGCGCGGCGCGTACGAGGCCGTGGGCTTCCAGGATCAGAATCGCAACTTCACCTACGACGCCGAGTTCGAGCCCGGGGGCACGGCGGCGTTCGCCCTGGACGAAGAAGCAAGCTCGGCCGAGCTGCAGATCATCGTCCTGCCGGCCGACACGACGCCCCCCGTGCTCGCCGCCGCCTCGGCGCGCGACAGCGTCACCCTGCGGCTCGAGTTCGACGATCCGCTCGATCCCGAGGCTGACCTGGCGGAGGTGACGCTCACCGTGCGTGATACCCTTACCGGGCGGGCGCGCGAGGTGGCGGAGTTCGCCGTGGGCTTGCTGCCGCCGCCCGAGATCGAAGCGCCCGTCGAGCCGGAAGACGAGGCGGACGGCGCCGCCGAGGACGGGGTGGCCGAGCCCGAGGAAATCGTCGTCCCCGAAGAACCGGCCGCCCCCGAGGTGCCCGACCCCATCGGCTTCGATCCGGCCCCCGACTACCTGACCCTGCGCCTGGCCGAGCCGCTCACTGCCGGTGGGTACGAGGTGGAGATCGACGGCGTCGCGAACCTGCGCGCGTTGCGGGGCGGGGGATCGGTGCCCTTCGCCTACGAGCCGCCGCCGGAACCGGAAGCGGAGCCGGAGGATGAGGGCGAGCCGGACGCCGAAGGCGAGCCGGACGCCGAGCCGTGAGCCCGAGCGACCCGCGGCGGGCGCTCCCGTCCGTCGATCGTCTGCTGTCGCGTCCTGAGGCCGAGGACGCCGCGGCGCGCTGGGGCCGCGAGCCCGTGGCCACCGCCGTCCGCGCCGTGCTCGACGAGATTCGCGAGGCGGCGACTTCGGCCGCACCCGCGCCCGACGAAACCGCCCTCTTCGCCCGCGCCCTGAAGCGCCTCGAGCGCGAGTCGCGGCCCGGCCTGCACCGGGTGCTGAACGGAACGGGCGTCGTGCTGCACACGAACCTCGGACGGGCGCCGCTGTCCGACGAGGCCGCCGAGGCGATCGCAGACCTCGCCACCGGCTACTCGAACCTCGAGTACGACGTCGAGGCGGGCCGGCGCGGCGACCGGTACGATCACTGCGCGGCGCTGCTGCGGCGCGTGGTGGGCGCCGAGGACGCCGTCGTGGTGAACAACAACGCGGCGGCCGTCGTGCTGATCGTCAACGAGTTCGCGCGCGGCCGCGACGTGCTCGTGTCGCGCGGCGAGCTCGTCGAGATCGGCGGCTCGTTCCGCATCCCCGAGATGATCGAGCGGGCCGGCGCCCGGCTCGTGGAGGTGGGGGCGACGAACCGCACGCGCATCGCCGACTACCGGGCCGCTCTGAGCGAACGCACCGGGCTGCTGCTCAAGGTGCACCCGGCGAATTTCCGCATCGAGGGGTTCACCGAGAGCGCCGGCGTCGAAGAGCTGGCGGCCCTCGGGCGCGAGGCGGACGTGCCCGTCGCCTGGGATCTCGGCTCGGCGGCCCCGGCGGGCGTGCTGCCCGGGCGCCTGGCGGGCCCCGCGCCCTCGGGCCCCGAGGCGCGCGCCGCCGACGTCGTGTCGTGGAGCGGCGACAAGCTGTTCGGCGGCCCGCAGGCAGGAATCATCCACGGGCGCGCCGACGCGCTCGCCCGCCTGCGGCGCAATCCGCTGCTGCGCGCTTTCCGGGTCGACAAGCTGACCCTGGTGGCGCTCGAGGCGACGCTGCGCGCCTGGCTCGATCCCGAGCTCGCCCGCGAGCGCCTGCCTGCCGTGCGCCGCCTCACCGAACCGGCGTCCGCCGTGCGCGAGCGGGCGAGCCTGGCGCGCGACATGCTCGCCCCGGGCGTGCGCGAGCGCATCGAGGTCGTGCCGCTCGCCGCGCTCGTGGGCGCGGGCTCGGCGCCCGAGCAGGAGATCGAGTCGGCCGGCTGGGCCGTCGACGGGCCGGCATCCCGCATCGATGCCCTGTGCCGCGCCGGCCGGCCGCCCCTGGTCGGGCGGGTCGAAGACGGCCGCTTCGTGGTCGACTTCCGTTGCCTCGAGTGCGGCGACGCCGAGCTCGCCGCCGCCCGCGTCGCCGAAGCCCTCGAAGCGGTTGCGCGCGACGGGGACGCGTGAGCCGACCCGCCGTCTTCCTCGACCGCGACGGAACGGTGATCGCCGACCCCGGTTACCTGGGTTCGCCCGACGACGTGCGCCTGCTGCCGGGCGCCGGCGAGGCGATCGTCCGGCTCAACGAGGCGGGCCTGCCCGTGATCATGATCACGAACCAGTCCGGTATCGGCCGCGGCTACTACTCCGAGGCCGATTTCCACGCCGTGCAGGCCGAGATCGAACGCCGCCTGGCGGAGGCGGGCGCCCGCCTCGACGCCGTCTACTTCTGCCCGCACGACCCGACAGTCCACGCCTGCCAGTGCCGGAAGCCGGGCACCGAGCTGTTCGAGCGGGCGATCGAAGAGCACGATCTCGACCCGGCGGCCTCGTGGTTCGTGGGCGACCGGGGGCGCGATGTCGCGCCGGCCCGCCGCTGGGGCGGACGCGCCGTGCTGGTCGCGGCCGCCGACGGAGCGTTCGACCCCGATGCGCCGGCCGACATCCCGCGCGCCGACTCGCTGGCCCGGGCCGTCGACCGGATCCTCGGCCCGCTCCGCGTCGTCGTGCTCGCTTCGGGCTCGGGCTCCAACCTCCAGGCGCTGATCGACCGGTTCGCGGACGACGCGCGGGTCGAGATCGCGGGGGTGATCGGGAGCCGGCCGGGCATCCGGGCGCTCGAGCGGGCCGCCGCGGCGGGCATCCCGACCGCCGTCCTCCAGGCGCCGCGCGCCGACGATGCCGACGACGCGTCGGAGGCCGACGAGCTCCGCTCGCTGCTGCGCGGGTTCGACGCCGATCTCGTCGTGCTCGCCGGTTACCTGCGCCTCGTGCCCCCCGCCGTGGTGCGCGACTGGCGCGGGCGGATGCTCAACATCCATCCTGCGCTGCTGCCGGCATTCGGCGGCGAGGGGATGTACGGGCGCCGCGTGCACGAGGCGGTTCTCGAGGCGGGTGTGTCGGAGACGGGCGTTACGGTTCACCTTGTGGATGAAGAGTACGACCGTGGTCCGATCGTCGCGCAGCGCCGGGTACCGGTGCGGCCGGGCGACGACGCGGCGCGCCTCGCGGCCCGCGTGCTCGAACAGGAGCACCGGCTGCTGCCCGACGTGGTCGAGGCGGTGGCCGACGGATCGTGCCGGCTGGACGAGATCATGAAATCCGAAGCGTAATCGCCATACCGGGAGACTGACGCCATGCCCTACGCGCTGCTCAGCGTGTCGGACAAGACGGGAATCGAGGAGTTCGCCGCTCGGCTCGTGGAACGCGGGTTCGAGATTCTGTCGACGGGCGGGACGGCCGCCGCGATCCGCAACGCCGGTGTCGAGGTGACGTCGGTGTCGGAGTTCACGGGCTCGCCCGAGATCCTCGGCGGGCGCGTGAAGACGCTGCACCCGGCCGTGCACGCGGGGATCCTCGCGCGCACGTCGGTCGAGAGCGACATCGAGGAGTTGGCGGAGCAGGGGTACGCGCCGATCTCGCTCGTCGGGGTCAACCTGTACCCGTTTCGCGAGACGGTCGCGAAGCCCGACACGATGCTGGCCGAGGCGCTCGAGCAGATCGACATCGGCGGGCCGACGATGCTGCGGGCTGCCGCTAAGAACCATCCGTTCGTGTGGCCCGTGTGCGACCCGGACAGCTACGACGACGTGATCGCCGCGCTCGACGCCGGGGGCGACCAGCTCGACCTGCGCCGCGCGCTCGCCGCGAGCGTGTTCGAGCACACGGCGGCCTACGACGCGGCGATCGCGGGCTACCTCGACCGCCGTAATCGTCCGCCCGAGGAATGGCCCGACGAGCTGCTGCTGTCGCTGACCAAGGTGCAGCCGCTGCGCTACGGCGAGAATCCCGACCAGTCGGCCGTGTTCTACCGCAACGGTTCGCACGCCCCCACCGGCATCCTGCGCTTGCGGCAGGTGCACGGGAAGGCGCTGTCCTACAACAACCTGCTGGATGTGGACGGCGCGCTACTCGCGATCGGGCCGTGGCTGGACGAGGACCAGCCCACCTGCGCGATCCTCAAGCACACGACGCCGTGCGGCATCGCCTCGGGGCACACGCTGTCGCAGGCCTACGAGAAGGCGCTTGCTTGTGATCCGGTGTCGGCGTTCGGCTCGACCGTCGTGTTCTCGGAGCCGATCACAGAGGCCGTGGCCGAAGCCCTGGCGGGCCTGTTCGTCGAGTGCCTCGTGGCGCCCGGCTGCGCCGACGCCGCCCTCGCGCTGCTCCGCAAGAAGCAGAACATCCGCATCCTGCTGCCGTACCCCGGCGAGCGCCTGTGTCCGCCCGACGGTCACGTGGCCGCCGGCATCGACCTGCGCGGCGTGGCGGGAGGCGTGCTCGCCCAGCGGCCGCCCGCGCCGGCCCGCCCGTCACGGTTTCGCGACGGCGCGACCGTCATGACGACGCACGAGCCCGATGACGCCGAGTGGGAGGACCTGGCCTTCGCCTGGGCCGCCGTGCAGTCGGTGAAGTCGAACGCGATCGTGCTGGCGCGCGACGGCGCGACGATCGGAATCGGCGCCGGCCAGATGAGCCGCGTCGACGCCGTGTCGATCGCGCGCATGAAGGCCGAGGCGGCAGGCCTGGCGGGCGGCCTGCCCCCCGAGGGCGAGCCGTGCGTGCTCGCTTCCGACGCCTTCTTTCCGTTCCGCGACGGCGTCGACGCCGCCGCGGCCGCCGGCGTCACCGCCATCGTCCAGCCCGGCGGCTCGAAGCGCGACGAAGAAGTGATCGCCGCCGCCGACGAGCAGGGCATCGCGATGGTCGCGACGGGGCGGCGGCTGTTCCGGCACTGAAGCCTACAGCCCGTCCACTGACAACCTTCCCGAGGCGCTGGGCGACTCGTTGGTCGTCCACGGCTGCAACCGCGAGACGATGGCAGCCTCGACCTCGGCCGGCGTAGCCTCGGGGTGCGACTGCAGGTAGAGCAGGGCGGCCCCCGCGGCGTGCGGCGTCGCCATCGACGTGCCCGAGATCGTGTTGTATCCGCCGCCCAGCCACGTCGAGCGGATCTGATACCCGGGCGCCGCGACCGACACCGGCGCGCCGTAGTTGCAGTTCACGTCGGCGAACGAAGCGTCGTGCGACGTCGTCGTGAGCACGCCATTCAGTAGTTCGTCGTTCCCTGCGCTGCTTCCGTTCGGCAGGATATCGTCGTCCCCGACGCGCGCCGGCGAGACGTTGGCCGCGTCGTTCGGGAAGATGCAGGCGCCGAGAATACCATTACCGGCCGCGACGGCGTATACGATGCCGCCGTTTATCGAGTTGCGCAGCGCCTGGTCGATAACGTTGTCCGCCGGTCCGCCGATGCTCATGTTCGCGACCATCGGCTGATCGGGGCTCGCGATCTTCCGCGCCATGACTTCGTCCATCGCCGCCACCATGTCCGCCGTCTGGCACGAACCACCGTCCTCGCAGACTCGGAACGAATGGATGCGCGCGCCCGGCGCCACCCCGACGACACCGCCGTTGCCGTCGCGCGCGGCGGCTGTCCCGGCAGTGTGCGTGCCATGCCCGTTGCCGTCCTCGCCGTCGTGGTTCGGTTCCGCCGCCACGAAGTTCGCGGCCTCGATCACGTTGAGGTCCGGATGGTCGCTGTCGATGCCCGAGTCGAGCCCGAAGTACCACGGCGTGATCTCGCAGCCGGGTAGCTGGGTCGAAGCCCAGACCTGGTTGGCCGGCGCGCCGATGGCCGCGATGCCATAGAGATCTGTCAGGTCATCGTGATTACCCGTGTCCACGCAGGCGCCCGGCGGGGCGGCTTCGGTCGTGGCGCAGGCGACGTTGGAGAAGCCGGAGCTTCCGTCGGCGTTGAAGGCGCTGACGCGGTAGCAGTACTCGGTCTGCTGGATGAGATTGCGGCTCTCGTAGCTGCTGGCGTCGGGTGCGGTCGTGGCGACCTGCGCCCAGGCGCCGCTCTGCCCGAGTCGGCGCTCGATGCGGAAGCCGTCCTCGTTGGTCGACGCGTCAGTCCAGGCGAGGTCGATCGCGTCGTAGCCGACGGGCGTAGCCGCCAGGCCGGTCGGTTCGGCGGGCGGGGCGCAGCCACCGCCGGCCGAAGAAACGGAAACGGCGTACTGCGTCCCGAGATCGGCCACGATCTGGTCGAGCTCACAGTCGGCCAGCGCCCGATCGTAGAACAGGATCTCCGCGATCTGACCGTCGAACCGCGTGCTCGTGCTCGGCTCCGTCATCCCGATCACGTATCGGTCGAAGCCGGGGAAGCCCGAGCCGATGCCCTTGGAGCCGGCCGGCTCTCCGTTGATCTCGAGGTCCACGGCCTGTCCGGCCTCGACGCGCCAGACGCCGACGTAGGCGAGATCGGGTGTCACTGTAGATGCGCCGTTGACCCAGCCGTGCGTGGAATCCCAGTAGTCGAAGCGCCCGCCGGTGCTGTAGGCGCGGGTCACCATGCCTGCCCGGCTTCCACCGCTGCCCCAGGCACCGAAGATGCCGTAGTTGAAGTTGCCCGTTCCATCCTGGCTGAACACGGCGATCAACGTACCCGACCCGTGGTGGCCCACGCCGGTGACCACGAGGGCCTCATCGTTGTCGGAGCCCTCGTTGAAGCCGACTGCCGCGTTGTCGCCGAACGTCGGCGACGGAGCATGGTAGACGGGCCGACGGCTCGCGTCGGTCTGGAGCGCGTCCGACTCCGAGCCCCGGTTGGGCCAGGTCGACACCTCGCCGCCGGGCAGATCGTTGGCGATCAGCCTCAGACGCAGGCCGGCCGTAGGCACGTCGACGGCCGGCGGCAGCGGTGCGGCCGCCTCGGTCGTTGCACACGCAGCCGCTGTCCAGCCTGAAGTACCCTGCGCATTGAATGCCTGAACGCGGTAGCAGTACTCAGTCTCCGCCGTCAGACCGAGGTCCGCGTAGGTCGTCGCATCGGCGTTGGTCTCGGCGATCTGCGCCCAGGCGCCGGCTTGCCCGAGGCGCCGCTCGACGCGGAAGCCGTCCTCGTTGGTCGACGCGTCGGTCCAGGCGACATTGATCGTGCTGGATCCGGTGGGCGTGGCCGACAGGCCAGTCGGATCCGCCGGCGGGGCGCAGCTTCCGCCGGTCGAAGAAACGGAAACGGCGTACTGCGTCCCGAGATCGGCCACGATCTGGTCGAGCTCACAGTCGGCCAGCGCCCGATCGTAGAACAGGATCTCCGCGATCTGACCGTCGAACCGCGTGCTCGTGCTCGGTTCCGTCATCCCGATCACGTATCGGTCGAAGCCGGGAATCGACGACTTGAGATTATCGGAACCCGCCGGCACTCCGTCGACGGCCATGTCGACTCGGCGCGTTTCTCCGTCCACGCGCCACGATACGACATGTGTCTGAGTGAAGCTCAACACAGAAGTACCTCCCGACCAGCCAGATCGGGAATCCCAGTACTCGACAGCGTTGTTGCCGCGCGAGAAGCGTGAGACGAAACCGGCGCGACTGCGGCTGTTGCCGTAGAACCCGGCAACTCCGTAGTGGTGCTTGTCCGCCTCCTCCTGCTGCAGTACCGCAATGACCGTCGCCGTCCCGTGATGGGACACGTCAACGATCTCGAGCGCCTCGTCGTCGTCGCCCGCCTCGTTGAAGCCCACCGAAGCATGCCCTCCAAAATCCGCACTCGGACCACGGTATGTTGGTAGCCGTGAAGTATTCGCCTGAACCGCGTCCGCCTCCGACCCCCGGTTGGGCCACACCGCGACGTCGCCCGGCGCCAGGTCGTCGGCCACCAGTCGCACCCGCAGACCGTCCTCCGGTACGGCGACGGGCTCCGCGGCCCGGGCCGGTGTCTCCAGCGTGTACTCGAGGTTCGGCTCGATTCGCTCGATAAACGGGTTGTTTCGGAGGCCTTGAAGGGCCTGAGGCGGGATCTTCGCGGCGAAGCCGTGGATGACGTGCTCATACTCGTGCTTCAGGACCAGGTCGTGATCACCGACGAGTCGACGCACGAGCCCGGGGGGAATCTGTCGATCGTTGCGGAAGATGACGATGTACTCGTCCTCAATCGGCTGGGGGCCGCGCTGGCTCGGCTCCGCCTGCGCCTCGAGCACCTCATCCTCCGGCGTGTCCGGAGTCGGCGCGACCGGGGATTCAACGGCACAGGCGAGGAATGAGCCGGCGATGAGGGTCGCGGTTACCGGCACCCACTTCAAAAGTCGAGACATCCTGGTCTCCGTCGCGGGACCCTCGCGAGCGCGGCCGCAAAGGTCCGTTGGAGTGCCTCGGGAGCACGAAGATCCGGCGCCACCCGGTGGTGGGAGGGCCGACGCTGCCCGCTATGTAACTCGAGGAAGATAGAATGGAGGACGGCGAGCCGCAAAATCGGCGTCCCCATCCTTGACGCACCTCGCCTTCTCGGATAAGGTCCGGCGACTGATCGGCTGCCGGAAGGCCCCGCCTGATCCGATGACTTCGACCGCTTCCCGTGGAACGGTATTCGATAGAGTGAACGACGCGACCTATGTACCCGGCGCGGCGCGTCGGCGCCGTGTCGGCGCCGTGGCGCTGGCCCTGTCCGCGCTCGTCCTGGTGTCCGCCTGCGGCGGTCCGTTTCCGCAGTCGGCGATGGACCCGGCTTCCGACATGGCGACCCGCCTCCAGGACCTGTTCGCGGGCATCCTGTGGTGGGCGATCGGCGTATTCGTCATCGTCGAGGGTGCCCTGCTTGTCGGCATCTTCAAGTACCGCGATCGACGGGTCGGACCCGCCGACGGCGAGCGCGCCGAGCCGCGCCACATGCACGGCAACACGCTGCTCGAGCTCGCCTGGACGCTGGCGCCCGCCCTCGTGCTCGTCTTCATCGCGGTTCCCACGATGACCACGATCTGGGACGTCGACCGGCTGACGACGGACCCCGACGCCCTCACCATCGAGGTTATCGGGCATCAGTGGTGGTGGGAGTTCCGCTATCCCGACTACGACCTGATCACGGCCAACGAGGCGTACATTCCCGAGGGCCGCACCGTCGAGTTCCTGCTCACGTCGGCCGACGTGATCCACAGCTTCTGGGTGCCGCGCCTGGCCGGGAAGCGCGACGTGATGCCCGGGCACGAGACGCACCTGTGGTTCACGGCCGACTCGGTCGGGCGGTTCACCGGGCAGTGCGCGGAGTTCTGCGGACTGTCGCATGCCCTGATGAAGCTCGAGGTCGTGGTCGCGACGCCCGAGGACTTCGCGGCCTGGGTCGAGGCGCAAACGCAGCCGTCCCCGGTCCTCCAGGCGGCGGCGGAAGCCGATACGATCGAAGCGCCCCAGACACGTACCGAGCTCGCCCGCGAGGTGGTCGCGGATCAGGAAGAGCCGGGCGGAGCGGCGGAGGCCGAGGCCGAAGAAGCCGCCGGACCCGCCGCGCAGGACACCGACCTCGCGACGATCATCGAGGAAGGGCAGCAGCTCCTGATGACGAAGGGCTGCATCGCCTGTCACCGCATCCAGGGGACGCCGGCCGCCGGCGTGCTCGGGCCCGATCTGTCGCACGTGGGCAGCCGGCGGACGATCGCGGCGGGGATCCTCGAGAACACGACCGAGAACATGATCCGCTGGCTACGCGACCCGGGCGAGGTGAAGCCGGGGGCGCTGATGCCGGCCCTTCAACTGAGCGAGGAGGAGCTGCGGACGCTCGCGGCCTACCTCCGGAGTCTCGAATAGATGACGAGCGCGACGATGTCCCAGACGCATGACGCGGCCGGCGCGGGCGCGGCGCACGACGGCCACGACGACCACGCCTACTGGTCGGGTGGCCCGATGAGCTGGATCACCACGGTCGACCACAAGCGCATCGGGGTGATGTACTTCGTGTCGGCGTTCGTGTTCTTCCTGGTCGGGGGACTCGAGGCGCTGCTGATCCGGGCACAGCTCGGCTCGCCCGAGAACACCGTGCTGAGCGCCGACCTGTACAACCAGCTGTTCACGATGCACGGCACGACGATGGTGTTCCTCGCGCTGATGCCGCTGAGCGCCGCGTTCTTCAACTTCATCATCCCGCTTCAGATCGGGGCGCGCGACGTCGCCTTCCCGCGGCTCAACGCGTTCAGCTTCTGGGTGTTCCTGTTCGGCGGGCTGCTGCTGAACGCGAGCTTCCTGTTCGGCGGCGCGCCCGACGCCGGCTGGTTCGGCTACGCGAACCTCACGTCGACGCAGTATTCGACGGGCATGCGGGTCGACTTCTGGGTGTTCGGCCTCCAGGTGCTGGGTGTGTCGTCGATCGCGGCGTCGCTCAACTTCATCGTCACGATCATCAACCTGCGGGCGCCGGGGCTGAAGTTCATGCGGCTGCCGACGTTCACCTGGATGACGTTGATCACCTCGTTCCTGCTGATCCTCGCGTTCCCGGCGATCACGGTCGGGCTCGTGATGCTGATGTTCGACCGCACGTTCGGCACCGGGTTCTTCAATCCGGCCATGGGCGGCGACGTCCTGCTCTGGCAGCACCTGTTCTGGATTTTCGGGCATCCGGAAGTCTACATCCTCATCCTGCCCGCGTTCGGCATCATCAGCGAGGTGATTCCGACCTTCTCGCGGAAGACGCTGTTCGGCTACCCGTTCATCATCTACTCGGGCATCCTGATCGCCTTCCTCGGCTTCGGCGTGTGGGCACACCACATGTTCGCCGTGGGGCTCGGCCCGATCGCGAACTCGGTGTTCAGCGCCGCCACCATGCTGATCGCGATTCCCACGGGCGTGAAGATCTTCAACTGGATCGCGACGATGTGGGGCGGGAAGCTGCGCCTCGACTCGCCGCTGCTGTTCGCCGTCGGGTTCGTGGCGATGTTCATCATCGGCGGCCTGTCGGGCGTCATGCACTCGTCGCCGCCCACCGACCTCCAGCAGACCGACACCTACTTCGTGGTCGCGCACTTCCACTACGTGCTGTTCGGCGGCTCGATGTTCGCCCTGTTCGCCGGTATCTACTACTGGTTCCCGAAGGTGACGGGGCGGCTGATGAGCGAGGCGCTCGCCAAGACGCACTTCTGGATCATGTTCATCGGGTTCAACCTGACCTTCTTCCCGATGCACTGGCTGGGGATGCACGGGCTGCCGCGCCGCACCTTCACCTACCAGGCGGGCCTCGGGTTCGAGGCGATGAACCTGATGGCGACGGTGGGCTCGTTCATCCTCGGCGGCTCGATGCTGATCTTCGTGTGGAACCTGCTGCGCAGCACCCGCAAGGGCAGGGTGGCGGGCCCCAACCCGTGGGCCGCGCCGACGCTCGAGTGGTCGCTGCCGTCGCCGCCGCCGCACTACAACTACCGGACGATTCCGACGATTGAGCACCGCGACCCGCTGTGGCGCGAGGGCGGCGAGGCGCTCGACCCCGAGGCGACAGGTGCCCCGGAGCCCGTGATGCCGAGCCCGTCGCTGTGGCCCATCGGCCTGGCGGCGGCCATCGTGATCGGCGCGGTCGGGGGGCTCACGCAGAGCCTGCCCGTCGTGCTCGCCGGGGGCGCCCTGATCTTCGTCTGCGTATTCGGCTGGGCGTTCCAGCCGCTGGAGAGATAGCGCGATGAGCCAGAACGCCGCGATGGACCACCACTACACGTCGACCGGAATTCCGCATCGGAAGCTGCTGATGTGGACGTTCATCGGGTCGGAGTGCATGCTGTTCGGCTCGCTGATCACCGGCTACCTGGTGTACCGTGGCCGCAGCCTGGTCGGCCCCTATCCGATCGACCTGCTCAACATCCCGTTCATCACCGTGACGACGTTCGTGCTGCTGATGAGCAGCCTGGCGATGGTACTCGCCCTGTCGGCCGTGCAGCGCGGGCGGAAGGGCCAGGCGCGGCTGTGGCTCGCCGCGACGGCGATCCTCGGCCTGATCTTCCTGGGCGGGCAGGTTTACGAGTTCTCGCACTTCGTTCACGAGGGGCTCGGCCTGACCCGCAACATGTTCAGCGCCACCTTCTTTCTGCTGACGGGCACCCACGGGGCGCACGTCGCGATCGGCGTGGTCTGGCTGAGCAGCCTTCTCGTGCAGTCGTTCCGCGGGAAGCTCGGGCCCGAGAAGGCCGAGATCGTCGAGGTGGCCGGCCTGTACTGGCACTTCGTCGACGTGGTGTGGATCGTCCTGTTCACCGTCATCTATCTGCTGGTGGAGGCCTGACCGATGAGTGAACCGACCGCCCACGGGCACGGCGAGCCGCACGTCAGCAACCGCACCTACGTGCTGATCGCGGTCGTGCTGGCCGTGATCACGGCCGTGGAGGTGATGGTGTTCTACATCGAGGCCCTGAGCCCGCTGCTCGTGCCGATCCTGCTCACCCTGTCGGCCTCCAAGTTCCTGCTCGTCGTCGGCTTCTTCATGCACCTGAAGTACGACGGCCCGATGCTGCGCGGTCTGTTCGCGGGCCCGCTAGCCGTGGCGGCCGCGATCATCCTGGGGATGATGGCGTTGTTCGGGGTGTTCACGGGCTAGGGGGAAAGGGGCCGCAGGGAATGCATCCGGACATTCTGCGGCTTCACCAGGTGATCGAAGAGCGCCACTGGTGGTTCGTGGCGCGCCGGAAGATCATGACCGACGTGCTCGAGGCCGTGCTGCCCCCCGACGGATCCCCGGTCGTGCTCGACCTCGGGTGCGGGACCGGCGGCAACATCGGCGAGCTGGCCGAGACGCACGAGCGCTACGCGTGCTGGGGGCTCGAGTACGATCCCGACGCCACCGCGTACGCCGCCGAGACCTATCCCGCCTGTAGCTTCGTCTGCGGATCCGCCCTCGACCGCTCCACCTGGCCCGACCTCGACCGGATCGACGCCTGCCTGCTGATGGACGTGATCGAGCACCTGGAGGACGACCGCACCGCGGTGACGAACGCCGCCGAGGCACTGTCGCCTGGCGGCCACCTGCTGATCACGGTGCCCGCCGATCCGCGCCTGTGGAGCAAGCACGACGAAGATCACGGGCACTTCCGCCGCTACACGATCGAGAGCCTCGCCGCCGTTCTCGAGGGCCTGCCACTGGAGCGCCGGCTCCTCACCGGGCTCAATGCGCGGCTGTACGTCCCGATTCGGGTCTGGCGAGGCGTGCAGAACGGCATTCCCGGGCTGGCCGATCGCGGGACGACGGGGGACATGAGCGTGCCGCCGCCCCTCGTGAACCGGCCCCTCACCCGGTTGTTCGCGGGCGAGGCGCGCCGCATCGTCGGCTCGATCGACGGCGCGCCCGCCTACGAGCGCGGGGTCAGCCTGCTGGCGGTGTACCGGCGCGTGTCCGGATGACGAACTGGTAGGTCAGCCCGAGGGGAAGGCGGTTGAGGAAGCCCTGACCGAATCGCTTCCAGCCCGCCACCGAGCGGTCGATCGGTCCCGGGTCGCGCCGTACGTCTTCGACGATCCAGCCGCCGCCCGCGAGGAGCTCACGCCAGCCGTCGAGCGTGCGCGGGTGCTCTTCCACCTGTCCCGTTCCGTGCCCGAACCAGAAGAAGGGGCTGCGTGCATTCGGCACGACCCAGACGGCTCTCGCGTGTTCGCGCGCGACCCGGCGCAGTTCGGCCACGGCGGGTGCGGGCTCGGGAATGTGTTCGAGCACGCCGAGGCAGGCGATCAGGTCGAAGCTGGCGTCGGTGAAGGGAAGGGGGCCGTCGGCCGCGGCTTCGACGAACGTGACGCGCGGTTCCCGCCGCCGGGCGATCTCGAGTGCGGCCGACGAAATGTCGACGCCCGTGACCTCATAGCCGAGCTCTGCGAACAGCGAGCACACGTAGCCGGCTCCGCAGCCGTAGTCGAGCATCGCCGCGCCGGGCGGCGAGGCACCCAGCAGGGGGCCGAACCAGGCGCGGTAGCGTGAGGGGTCGGGCGGAAACGTGTCGCCGCCCTCGGCGGTGTAGCGTCCGTCGTAGTAGGTGCGTATTTCACTTTGTTTCATCGTGCACCAAGGTAGTCTCGGAGGCGGCCGGAAGCTCATCGGCGAATACGGTACGCACCTTGCAGTCAACAGCCAGTGGAGATGCGACAGTTCATCGTCACGCTTACCATATAGATCGGCAGTTAGAATGGAAGGCAAGTCAGTGAGACAATCGTCATCGTCCGCGCGTTCGAGGTTGCCGCATCTCCGGCCGGGAACAGCCGATATCGCCCTCGGCGTCATCGTGTTTCACTTGATCACGCCGCCTTTTGCACTCGCGTACCTCGATCCGATCAGTGGGAGCATCATCCTGCAGATACTGGCTGCGGGCTTTCTTGCGGCGGCGGCCACGTTCCGGCGCTCACGCCAGTGGTTCAGTGACCTGCTGAACCGTCTCAGCCGGAAGGTCCAGTGACGACACCGCTGCCCCAATGCGCGCCAAAGAGGTCTTAGGCGCGTCGTTCAGGGATCCATCTGGGTTCGTATTCGAACGCGATGGGTGTATCTATCGCCAGGTCAATCGGCGGTACGCGCAATCGTTTGCGATGCTCATGGAATCGGGTCTCTACGAGTTCCTCGTAAGCTCCGGATTGCTCGTCGAGCATCGTGAAGTAGATATCTCACCGCCCGTCCCGACTCTCGCGGCGCACGTGATCCGTCCTGAACCTATCCCGTTCATCTCTTATCCCTACGAATGGTGCTTCGGACAGCTGAAAGACGCTGCGCTTACGACCCTCGATATTCAGTTAACAGCTCTCGATTGCGGTATGACCCTCAAAGACGCAAGCGCATTCAACATCCAGTTCCTCGAGGGCCGGCCTGTTCTGATCGATTCACTCTCCTTCAATCCCTACGTTGAGGGGTGCGCCTGGGTCGCCTATCGGCAGTTCTGCGAGCACTTCTTGGCGCCCTTGCTGCTGATGAGTCGCGTCGATCCATGGCTGGGGCGACTCGCGGCGTTGACCGTGGACGGCATACCGCTCGAGACGACCAGTCGACTTCTCCCAACAGCGACCTGGCTGCGTCCGACGGCCCTGTTGCACGTACATCTTCACGCGCGAAGCGTCCGGCGCTTCGGCGGACGGGCGGTGCCTCGAAGCCTTGAGGCACGCGGCCTGAGCAGACGAGGGATGGTGAATCTCATCGAGGGTCTGAAGCATTCGATTGAGCGGATTACGTGGTCTCCGGGGGGGACGGAGTGGTCGGACTATGAAGCCGATCATGGTTATTCCGACGAAGACATGGAGGAAAAGCACAGGATCGTCGCGAAGCTTATCGGAGAAGCTAAACCCGACACGGTTTGGGACCTCGGCGCGAACACCGGGGCGTTCAGTCGCATCGCTTCGCGCGCCGGCGCGTTCGTCGTGTCCGCCGATGTCGATCCTGCGGCGGTTGAACGAAATTACCAACGGGCTCGGAGCGAGGCTGATATGCGCCTTCACCCTCTGTGGATAGACCTGCGCAATCCCACGCCGGCGCTGGGCTGGGGCAGTCGGGAGCGAAAGAGCCTGGCCGAGCGATCAACGGCCGACATAGTTCTTGCGCTGGCCCTCGTCCACCATCTGGCGATCGGGGCCAACGTGCCCTTCGACATGATCTTCGAGTTTCTCGCCCGACTGGGGCCGGAGCTCGTCGTCGAGTTCGTTCCAAAGGAGGATCCCCAGACCCAGCGGTTGCTGGTCAGCCGTGAAGACGTGTTTGAGGACTACGACCAACAGACGTTTGAAGCGGCACTGGAGAATGACTTCGTAATCACTGGCGTTCACGAAGTCGGGACGTCCGGCCGAACAGTCTATCGGGCGAAGAGGAGGGAAGACCGTGGAGCCTGAGCGCGTGTCCGTCAGCCGATACGGCCGCTTTCCGCACGCCTTTCCGTTCCTGATCGCAATGGCCAGCGTCCTTTACCTGGCTGCCGAGAACCCTCACGAGGGCTTGACGCTCAGCAACCTGCGGGACCCGCTGGTGCTGGCCCTTCTCTACGTGTTTGTCGTGTGGGCGACCTTAAGCCTATTCGTCAAGGATCGACTGCGGCGCTCCCTGGTTACTACAGCCGTAGGGGTGACACCGCTCGTGAGCGGCTACCTGTTCGGTTGGCTTAGAGGTCAAGCAATCGAGCCGGCACTGCGAGGAGCCATCGAAACGGGAGCGCTGGTGGCCCTGATGCTGATCGGGACATTGGTGATTCTACGGGTACGATGGTTGCCGAACGCGGCTAAATTCCTGAACATCTTCTCAAGTCTCCTCGTACTACTTACGGTCCCGGCACTGCTATCGCTGGGTACACCCGAAGACGACACGTCTCGAGAACACGTATCGGAAGACGCGGGGGGGGCCAAGCCCGACATCTACCTCGTCGTTCTCGATGCATATTCGGGCAATGAGTCACTGATCGAATCTTACGAATTCGATAACAGTGCGATTCACGACTCGTTGCAGGAGCGCGGTTTCAAATTCCCAACCCGGTCCCGCAGCAACTATACGACCACGTTCCTTTCGGTAGGCTCGATGTTGAACCGTGGCTACGTGAACGACCTGGCCGAACAGACTGGACCGGACTATCGTGATCGCACGGCCCTGTATCGCTATCTCGAGTTTAACCGAACCACCCGTGACCTCAAGGGCCTCGGGTATGAGTTCGTATACGTCGGTTCGTCGTATCCGCCGATGGCGAGCAATCGACTCGCCGATGTCCAGTACTCGGAGATTCCATCAAGAGAATTCGAGCGACTCTGGACACGTATGACGGTTCTGCCGGCGGTCCTCGCGATGGTTTGTCCCCTCACCTCACGCTGCGTCAGCTCAGCCCTCCATTTTGGCCCCGAGTCGGCGGCGGAGACCGAAGATCGGCTGGCGTTCTTGAATTCGTCGGTGAATAGGCAGGGGCCCAAGTTCGTCTATGCTCACTGGCTCCTGCCGCATGGCCCGTTTCGGTTCGCCCAGGACTGCCGACCGATAGCTCCGAGTTGGACGACCGGCGATATGATGATCGAGAACGACTCACTTGCTCGGCGGCGTTACGTGGACCAGCTAGTCTGCACGAACCGGAAGATCCTCGAGTTTGTCGACGCCGTCCGAGCCACTGCGTCGGATTCGAGCGTCATCATTCTTCAGGCGGACCACGGCGACGGCCGTTTTCCCGGTGGCCGGCCGTCAAGCCTCGAGGCGGCAGACCCCGACCAGATCAGAGAACGCTTCGACGTTTTTGCCGCCTATGCGGGCCCTTCCGGCATCGGCGACTCCCTCGCGCTTCAACGTACTCCGGTCAACGTCATGCGTACTCTCGTGCGGGTTCTCTTCGGCTTCAGCGAGCCGCCGTCGGAGGATCGTCACTTCTGGTCGGGAAGAGATCGGCCGCTGTATCTGGTATCCGTGGACATCGATTCACTCTTCAATGCTGCCACCGAGCCCTGACGAAGCGACGCATCGGGCGTAGAGGGATGTGCCGAACGGAAGCTGCAGTCGAGAGAATACGCGCCGCTCGACTGTCGAGACGGCCAGGGCCACCGCGTTCAGCGGTCGAGATGGCACGCTCTCGACCTCGAGATCGCCCTTCACGAGGCGTTCCTTCAGTTTGACGAGCAGCTTCAACGGCGCGAGCCAATGAAAGAAATACTCGCTCTCGGCTAGCTCCCATCCGGTGCCTGAAAGTACTTGAAGAAAGGCAGATCGGTTATAACGCCTGAAGTGATAGTTAAGGTCATCGTGCCGCGTCCACAGCGACTCGAACGCCGGCACGGTGAGGAATAACGAAGCACCGTCGGCAGCGAACTCGCGAGCCCGGGCCAGGGTAGCCCCGGGCGTCTCGATGTGCTCGAGCACGTCGAGCATCAGAATCCAGTCGAACGGCCCCTCGGGCGAGAACGTCTCGAGCGTTCCGGCATGGATCGCATGGCGCCACGGACCCTCCGACAGCACGTCGGCGTCGGGCTCGACGCCTCGCACGGTGCCGAAGGCAGCGAGCTCGTCGAAGAACAGGGCGTCGCCGCAGCCGACGTCGAGGATTCGCCGGCCGACTCCGCCGCCGCTCGCGGCGCGCAGCCGCTCGAGAAGAAACGCTTCCCGCGCCCGCCACCACCAGTGCCGTTCGTACAGCTCGCGGTAGGCCGCGGCGTAGCTGGGGTCCACTAGACGGACTTGGCGCCCGGTCGGGGCTCGGTTCCGTCCTCGACCTTGTCGGTGATGTAGATGGGCCGCCCCTTGGCCTCCTCGTAGATGCGGCCCACGTATTCGCCGATGATCCCGAGAAACAGGAGCTGGACGCCGGCCAGGAAGACCATCGCCAGGATGAGGGTCGTGAAGCCTTGGGGCGTCTGCTGAAGGACGAGCCGGGCCCAGAGCACGTAAATGGCATAGACGAACGAACCGCCGATCGCGAAAAGCCCGATCAGCGTGGCGAGCCGGATCGGGACGACCGAGAAGGCGAATAGCCCGTTCAACGCCAGCCGCACGAGCCCCCGGAAGCCGTAGCGCGACGTGCCGGCGTGACGGGCTTCGCGCTCGACCTCGATACCGACCTGCCGGAATCCGATCAGCGTGCGCAGTCCCCGCAGGTAGCGGTGGTGTTCGCGGTGCAGGCGCAGCGCTTCGACGGCGCGGCGCGACAGCAGACCGAAATCGCCGGAACCCTCGGGAAGGGGTGTGTCCGACAGACGCGCGATGAGCCAGTAGAACAGGCGATAGCACGCGCGGAGGAGGGCTCCCTCCTTTCGAGCCACGCGAATCGCGTAGACCACCTCGTAGCCCCGCTCGTACTCCGCCACGAAGCGGGGAATCGCCTCGGGGGCGTCCTGAAGGTCGGCGTCCATCAGCACGAGCGCGTCGCCGCGGGCATGATCGACGGCCGCCGTGAGGGCCGCCTGGTGCCCGAAGTTGCGGGAGAGTCGGACGAGACGGATGCGTGGGTCGCGCTCAGCCGCCCCTTCGATCCACTCCGCCGAGCCGTCGGCGCTGCCGTCGTCGACGAACAGCAACTCGTGGGGGCCGCCGCCGAGTTCCGAAAGGACGGCATCGAGCCGACGCACGAGTTCGGGCAGATTGTCGATCTCGTTGTAGACGGGGATGCCGATCGTCAGGGACGTCATCTCCGTGGGAGCCTCCTGCCTCATCGTGAAACGGTCGCGTTGCGGCGGTAGACGACGGCCACGTCGTCAGTGTAGACCCGCGACCATTCCGCATCGAGGGCCAGGAGCTGCGCCAGTGGCTGCCGGGTGCCGATCAGCGTCCATTCTACGGCGTGTCGGTCCAGCACGTCACGCCAGCCCGCGCGGCCGTTCACGGCTAGCAGGTACTCGCGGGCCAATTCCTCGCCGTAGAAGTCGGTCTGCCCGTCGATGAACACCGGGATCTCGGGCGCCGCGTAGAGCAGGTAGCCGCCCCAGGGCATCTGGTTGAACACGTGCCCGGATGTGTCGATCTGGTCGAGCTGATCGACGGCACGCACGGGGAAGACGCCCGGGTCGAACTGGTACTGCGCGGCATTGGGGCCAAGCGCCCAGGCGACAAGCCCGACGTCGGCCAGGGTCCATCCCCACGGCCGGAGCAACCGGTCACCACGGTCCATGCGGCGCAGCCGCGCGAGCACGGTCGCCGCGGCGCCACCGCCCCCTTCGAGCGCCTCCTCGGCCCATACGGCGAACCAGGGAAGCGTCGCGAGCGCGAACAGAGGAATGTTGCGGGCCGAGTGGAGAGCGGAGGCCGCGAAGAAGAGGTAGAGGCCCGCCCCGAGCCACGATACCCGCACCCGGCCGGTCATCCACAACGCCGGCCCGGCGAACAGCACGGCGAGGAACGCTCGACCGTATGCCCGGTGAAAGTCGACCGAGCGGAACTCCTCGGTCACGGAGAGCAGAAAGTCGTCGCCGCCGAGATGGCCGGTCGTGTAGGCCCACAGTTCGAGTCCGTGCGGCGTGACGAGGCTCGCGGCCAGACAGGCGACAAGCACAACCGCCAACGGTCGAGCGGCCCGCCGACCACCGGCGAATTCTGCCGAGTCGAGCAGCGCTCCCACGACGAAGGCGCTGATCAGAACAAGCCCGAGCAGGAAGCCGCCGTGCAGGTTCGCCCAGACGACCATCAAGACGGGCAGGGGAGCGAGGGTCGCCCATCGAGCCGTCCGCGCGAACCGCAGGAGCAGGACCATGTACACGGCAGCGAGCGCCGTCGTGAACAGGTGCGGCCGTGGAAGCAGGTGAATCGAGTGAAGGAGCAGGGCGAGCAGGCCGACAAGAAGTGCCAGCGGGCGCAGGGCGCCCAACTCCTCCGCCGACCAATACACGGCCCAGACCGCGACCGTGAACAGCAGGGTGGCGAGCACCGCGACGCCTGGCAATCCGGCCGCGCCGTTGGCCCATGCGAGCGCGACCTCGGACAGCCACTCGTGGAGGACGATCGGATCCCCCGCGCGGGTGTGAGACAGCACGTCGGTTTGTAGCACCTGGCCGCGCTCGAGAATCTCGTAGCCGAGCCGAATGTGGCGGGCCCCATCGCCGTCGTGCGCGAACATGTGCGCGCCGCGCAGGACGAGGGCCGTGGCGAGCGCCGCGAGGGCGAGCATCGCCCCGTAGGAGGGAATCAGCCAGCGCCGGACTGCGGACACGTGCGTCGTCAGCCGGCCGGCGCCGAGGACATCGCGTAGAGGAACAGGTTGACTCCCATGCGCAGGGCCGATTCTCGCAGGTTCTCCGGGTCGTCGTGCACCGCCGGATCCTCCCAGCCGTCGCCGAGGTCGCTCTGGTAGCTATAGTAGAGGGCGAGGCGGCCATCGATGAACAGGCCGTAGCCGCCGGCCGGCTCGCCGTCGTGCTCGTGGATCTTCGGCAGGCCGTCAGGAAAGTCGTAGAACACGTGGTAGACGGCATGATCGAGCGGCACTTCCACCAGCTCGCGGTCGTCGAACA
>DATHRZ010000062.1:0-6771 GCA_035464655.1 Gemmatimonadota bacterium | reverse complement strand
CCTGGACAGGGCGGCCGCTCTCGACCCGGCCGCGGTGCGGTTGGCCCAACTCATGTACGTCCTCTCGCGGGACGGCCGTTGGGACGAGAGTGATGCGGTTCGGCGCTGGACCAGGACCCAGGGCATCGACATGACCTTCGGTGGTGCGTCGCCCGACGGCGGCGACGAGGTCTGGCGACGTACCCGGGCCTGGGAGGAGGGCCGCTACGAGGACGTCGGCGGCGTCCCATCCGGCTGGGGCTTTGGCGTTGCCGACTCCTCTACCTGGGCCGCGGCGATCCCGGCCCTTCGAGCGGGCCGGTTCGACCTTCTCCCCGACTCGCTGAAGGACGCCGACTGGGGCTATGCGTACCTCGTACGCCTCGGAGAGCTGGAACGCGCAGTGGCGGACTTCCTCGAGCATCGCCAGGCCGGCGAGGCCGGTGGCTCAAGCATCGTCCGCCTCGCGCCGGAAGAGATCTGGTGGCCCGTACTCGACCCGATCCGATCCCACCCGAAAATCCAGTCGTACCTGGTGTCGATCGGCCTGGGGGGCCGCACCGTTCAGCGCACACCGGTGGATGAACGCGTTCGCCCGGCGATTCTGCGGCAGACCGGGGGGGCCGCTGGCGCCGCCGGGGAGTCGGCCCCGTGAAGTCCTACGAGCAGTTCTTCGCGGAGATGAAGCGCCGCCACGTATTCAAGGTGGCGGCGATCTACGGCGCCGTGGCGTTCGCGATCCTGCAGGTGGCCGATCCCCTGGCCACGGCGCTTAGCCTCCCCGACTCCTTCCTGTCTCTCGTCGTCGGTTTGCTGCTGCTCGGATTCCCCGTCGCCCTCGTACTCGCCTGGGCGTTCGAGGTGACTCCGGAGGGCGTACAGAAGGCGGAGCCCGCCGCGCCCGGGGAGATCGAGGCGATCGTGGCGCAGCCTGCCGCGAAGCGCTGGGGCTCCGGCCTCCTCGCTCTCGCCGGAATCGTCGCGCTCGTACTCGGCTCCGTGTGGGTCGGCCGACAGACGGTTTCTGCCCCCGACCTGAACCTCGGCGCGTCGGAGGCCCATGCCGCCGACTTCAGCAGAGTCGCCGTGCTGCCTTTCGAGGACCTCGGCGGCAACGAAGACGACGACCCGTTCCTGTCCGGCATGCACGTGGATATCCACGGCAAGCTGATGGCCCTGTCCGACCTGCGCGTCACCGCACTCGGATCGGTCCGCGACTACGGGGCATCGGGAAAGACGCCAGCCGAGATCGCCGATGAGTTGTCGGTCGATTACCTGTTGCGGGGCAGCGTACGCAGGGCGGGGGCACGCGCGCGGGTCAACGTCCAGCTGACCGATGTGGCGGCTGGCGAAGACATCTGGTTCGATGAATTCGATCAGGAGGTGACCGCAACCAACCTGTTCGACATTCAGTCCGAGATCGCGCGCCAGGTAGCCCGGGCACTTGAAGCAAAGTTGTCGCCGCGGGATATCCAGCAGCTGGAGGCGGGACTGTCCACGGAAGACCCCGAGGCACTCAACGCTTACTATCGGGCCAGGTCCGCGTGGGGAAATACGGCCATGCGAACCTACGATGACATCCTGAGGCCGGCCGGCCGCGCGGCGCCTCTCGTCGAGCGTGCGGTCGAGCTCGCTCCCGAGTTCGTGGAGGCATGGGCTCTGGGCGCGGAGATCTGGTCCGCCAGCTCCCTGTTCGGCGAGGAGGCCGCCGGGAAGGCTTTGCGCGCCGTGGAGCGCGCGGAGAGCCTGGCCCCCGGCAGTCTCGCGGCGACCAGGGCGCGGGCCTGGTACGAATTCAGGGTATCCGAGGATCTGAGCCTCGCGCTCTCGTTGTTTCAGACCGCCGAGTCGATGGCGCCGTCCGACGTCGACGTCCTCAGCACCATCGGAGAGCTCCAGTACCGGCTCGGCGACTTCGCCGAGGGATCACGGACCATGCGCCGGGCTGTATTTCTCGACCCGCGAAACGCGGACGTGCACGCGAACCTGGCGCGGCTGCTCCGGAATCGATCCATGTGGGACGCGGCAAACGCCGTGCTGGATCGGGCGCTGGCAATCGATCCCTCCAATGAGCAGGCACAGCGGGAAAAGGCGTGGCTGATCGCACAGGGAGACAGTGATCCGCGGCGCGCCCGCGACCTGATGGCCGAGTTCGGACTCGAGCCCCGGTTCGAGGCAGTGTTCTTCTCCCTGATCGCCCGGGACTATGACGCTGCCGCAGAGATTCTGCGGGGTGCACTTGCGTCCCCTGCTGAGGCGGGCGGGATCGACGACCTCATCGAGAACCTGGGATGGCTGGCCTGGGTGGAGCAGGTGCGAGGCGGCGACGTAGCTCCCGTCCGCGACTCGCTGGCGTCTTTGCTGGCCCGGGACTCGGCGCAAATCGAGAGCAGGGTGACGCCGCGGACGCGTGGACGGGCTCTGCTCGCCATCGGCAGGGAAGAGGAAGGATTCGCGGTGCTCGAGGCGACGCTCGAGGATGCCCGGTCCTCCGAGGACCAGGCATCCCTGGTCGCAACGCTCTGGAGTACGGCGCGCTCCTACGCGCAGTTCGGCTACCGCGAAGAAGCCCTGGCACTGCTCGACGAGGCCGTCGGCAGGCCGGCGTCCGACGTGTGGTCGATGGCCGATCTCGAACTGGAGCCGCGGTTCGACGTCATCCGCGACGACCCTCGGTTCTCCGACCTCCTCGCCCGGCAGCAGGCCTACGAAGACGAGCAGGCCCGCATCGCCGAGGCGGAAGGGCCGTGGCTGCCCTAGGGTGAGCTACCCTACGGTGAACCCCCGGCGATCCCGGGGCCGAATGTCACGAGCAGCGAGTGAACCAGGAAGGCAAAGGCCGACGCGAACAGGAATACGAAGACCGTCATAAAGACGACGAACCAGGGCCCGTTGTCCTCCACGAAAGGCTCGATGGCGCCGCTCCCCGCGCCAGTTCCCTGCGTCTCATCCACCATGTCGAACCTCCGCGTCTGCGGTTGCGGCGCGCGCTCCGGTCACGTTCCGAACTCCCACAGCCGCGAGAGCCACATCCAGTCGAGGGCGTAGAACAGCAGGAACACGAGCAGGAAAAATAGCACCATCGCCATCGTGCCGCGCATCGAGTATTCGTGCGCCGGGCGGTCGCCGCCGGTGAGCGACAGTGGGACTGGCGTGGTCACCGTCGCTTCCTTCCCGAACAGCAGCGACCCGACGGCCACGACGATGAAGATCACGCCGGCCAGGACGGCCAATATGGCCGAGACGCCGAGCAACGCGTACATCGGCTCCGCGGCGGCGAAGTTGAAGTCGGTGCCCGGGATCTGCACGGTGACGGGGTCGCGGCGCGGCGCCCCGTAGGCGATTCCCGCCTCCATCATCGCCATCGCGGTGATGCTCATCGCGGCGGCGTACAGGTGCGGCTGGAGCCGCGCCAGCTTCTCGAACACCCAGTCCTTGTTGAAGAAGAGCTTGATCACGTAGTAGAGCAGGCCCATGAAGGCGAGGGTCGTGCCGACCGCCACGGTGCCGTGGAAGTGGCCGGGTACGGCCATCGTGTTGTGGCGCAGCGTGTTGAGCTGCATCTGCCCCATCAGCACGCCGGTGATGCCGCCGAGGAAGCCGAACAGGACGATACTCCAGACCGTGGCCGAGAAGCCGGGGTCGTGCCAGGGCGCCGTCCTCAGCCAGCCGAACCACGTGTCGCCGCCCAGGCCGCGCTTGCGGCGGCCGGCCTCGAGGCCGGCCGGGATCGCGAAGGCGTGGATGAGGCTCGCGATGACGGCGCCGTACACGGCGTAGGAGGTGTTCCACATCTTCCACTGCGACGACAGCACAGGGTCGGCCATCAGATGGTGGGCCGCGCCCATGTTGATGAAGAACAGGTAGAGGATGAACGCGGCCCGCGAGATCTTCTCGCTCACGACCTCCGCGCCGGCGGTCAGGTAGGTCATGAAGTACCAGACCGTGATCATCGCGACGAGATTGATCTGCTGCGATCCGTGCCCGATGATCCAGTACATGTGGCGATACCAGGCGGCGTCGATCTCCGCCACGACCCCGATCCGCCACAGGTAGGTCGGCACGTAGGTCACGAGCCCGCCCACCAGCGCCTCGACGGCGATGATCCCGGTGATGAATGCCCCGAAGGTGACGAGCGGCAGCGTCTTGCCCCGGTTCTCGCGCTTCTCCTGCCAGATGCACCAGAAGAACGGGAGCGCGGCGATCACGGCGCCGAGGATGAACAGGATGGCGCCCAGGTAGAACTCGGGCGAGGACTGGAGCGGCGCGTAGCTGGTCAGCAGCGGCTGGTTGTCCGGCGGCGTGGTCGTGAGGATCGCGTACTCGATCAGCAGCGCGGAGCCGAGCATGATCCCCCAGCCGGCCTTCGCCAGCCCCGACCACGGGAGCCGCCGACCGAGCACGATCGGTCCGCCCACGTAGAGGATGGCGATCTCCATGAACACCATCCAGAAGATCAGCAGGTTCCAGGCATGGAGGCTGAGGAACTTGTAGAAGTCGGGCGGGCCGAGGATGCCGACGGCCTCCCAGCGGGTGAGCGCGACGAGCAGCGCCGCGATCCCGCCCACGATCAGCGCGACGACCGCGGTCAGCCCGAACAGCTTGATGGGTACCTCGGCCGAACGGTGGATCTTCAGCCCCGTCACGCCACAGGTGCGGAAGCCGTCCGCGCCGTAGTCGCTCTTCAGCAGCCCAAACGCCATGGTCAGCTCTCCCGCGCCGTCACTCGACGATGATCTTGCCGTACATGATCCGGTGGTTCACGCCGCAGAACTCGTTGCACTGGATGTCGTAGATGCCGGGGTGCTTGAAGGTGATCGGCACGACCCACTCGTAGCCCGGCAGCACCTGCAGGTTGAACTGCTCGATCAGCTTGTCGCGCCGGTGCAGTCCGAACCCGTGCTGGACGTCGTAGCTGCTCAGGTGGAAGCGGTACTCCTTGCCCACCTCGAGCACGACCGGCACCCCGTCCCACGTCCACTGGCGGGCTCCGATGTAGACGTCCTCGCCCGCCGGCACGAGTCCCTGCTCGGTCTCGGTGGCCGCGTCCTTGTATGCCTGGACCTGCGCCTGGTAGTTCTCGGGTGCGACGCTGTAGGTGGGGCCGGTCGGGTTCTGCGCCCCCAGCTGCTGCCAGCCGATCATCCAGGCGAACAGGATGATCGCGGTGAGGACGGCCAGTCCGACCCAGCTCTTCTCCAGGCCGCTGACCTTCCGGTTCCACCAGATGCCGCCGGGCGATTCGAGGGGTGAGCCCATCTCAACCCCCTGCCGGGACGCGGGCCAGGTCGATCAGGCCCCAGAGCGCGTAAGAGAGAAAGAAATAGAGCATCGCCGCTACGGCGAGCAGCCAGATGTTGTCGAACAGCCGCTGCTGCCACGGGACGCCGCCGTCGGACGGCGCGGACGCCGGCGACGTCGGCGACGACGCCGAAGACGGCTGTGCCTGTGAAGACTGCATGTCGTCCATCGGACCTCCTGACGGGTCGGGCCGGGGAAGTCGCACGTCGGCCGCATGCTGGGCGGACCGACGCACCGATGGTGCTATGGCTCGGCGCCCCAAGTCAAGGCCCGGGCCGCCGCGCGGGCGCACGGCGGTTGCAGCGTGGGCGGGCCCGACGATCATGTGTACGTGCCGTGCCCTCTATGCGTACATGTGTACAAGTAGAAGGAATCGCGGGTATGTGTGTGTCTCCGTCGCCCGCCGCCGGGCTTGTCACCGAGAGCGACAACAAATGGATTGTTTTTCTTCTCGTAGTGTTCCGAACCCTAACGATCAAACTTTCACCTGCTTACATTCCGGACCATGTTCGATACCATCGACGACGTTCGATCCGCTCTCGCCACCCGCGGCTACTTCGCCGACCGCGACCTGTCCACCAGCCTGTTCCTCGCGCTCCGCATGGAGAAGGCACTGTTCCTCGAGGGCGAACCGGGGGTCGGAAAGACGGACGTCGCCCGCGTGCTGGCCGAGGTGCTCGACACGCCGCTGATCCGCCTCCAGTGCTACGAGGGACTCGACCTGACGCAGGCCGTGTACGAGTGGGACTATCCGCGGCAGCTCCTCGAGATCCAGGCGCGCTCGGCGGCGAATCGGGCGCTGGCCTTAGACCCCGGTCCGGCTGCGGCGCGCGGATCCGCCTCCGATCCCGACGCCGCGCCCGTCACGTCCGACATCTTTTCCGAGGAGTTCCTGCTGCGGCGGCCGCTGCTGAAGGCGATCGACCGCAGCCACGAGAAGGCGCCGGTGCTACTGATCGACGAACTCGACCGGGCCGACGAGGAGTTTGAGTCGTTCTTGTTCGAGCTGCTGGGCGAGTTCCAGATCACGATTCCCGAACTCGGTACCTACCGGGCGCGGCACCGGCCGCTGACGATCGTCACGTCGAACCGCACGCGAGAGATTCACGACGCCCTGAAGCGGCGCTGCATTTACCAGTGGATCGACTACCCGGAGTTCGACCGCGAGCTCGAAATCCTGCTCGCGAAGGTGCCCGAGGCGCCGGCCGGGCTCACGCGTCACGTCGTCGCGTTCGTGCAGCGGCTGCGCGACGTCGATCTCTACAAGCGGCCGGGCGTGTCGGAGTCACTCGACTGGGCCCGCGCCCTCACGCATCTCGGCGCCGACCGGCTCGACGGCGCCCTCGTCGACCGCACCCTCGGTTTCCTGCTCAAGTACCAGGACGACATCGACGCCGTGCGCGGCGAGCGGGCGGCAGCGCTGGTGGCGGAGGTGGCAGCGGAGTGACGGGCGACGGACTGACGGGAGGGCGACGCCGCGTCAGGGGCAGT
>DATHRZ010000061.1:0-16441 GCA_035464655.1 Gemmatimonadota bacterium | reverse complement strand
TCGATGCCCAGGTAGCCGGTCGTGTGGCGCCACAGCTCGACGCCGGCCGGGTTGATCAAGCTCGCCGCGAGGCAGGCCAGCAGGGCGGCGATCAGCGGTCGCACGGCCCGTCGCCCGACGGCGAACTCGGGCGAGCGGAGCAAGGCGCCGGCCAGGAAAGCCACCAGCAGGATGAACCCGATCAGAAAGCCCCCGTGCGCGTTCGCCCACACGAGCATGAGCAGGGGCAGAGGAGCCAGACTCCACGGCCGACCGTTACGCGCGAAGCGCACCAAAATGATCATGAACAGCGCCGCGAAAGCCGTGGTGAACAGGTGTGGCCGAGGCAGCAGGTGCAGCGACTGCAGGAGCAGCGCGAGCAGCGCGACGGCGGCGGCGAGAAGTCGAGGCGCCCCGAGCTCGTCGGACGCCCGGTACACGCCGAGCACCGCCACCAGGTAGAGCAGGGCCGACAGCACGACGACGCCGGGCAGCCCCCACGCGATGTCGGCCATGGCCGTCAGCGTCTCCGACAGCCATTCGTACGGAACGAACGGCTCGCCGGCCCGCGTGTGCGAAAACAGGTCGACGCGCGGAATCGCTCCGTGCTCGAGAATCGTCCGGCCGACGCGGACGTGGCGACCGACATCGCCGTCGGACACGAACAGTCGGTGCCCCCGAAACAGCAGGGCGTTGACCAGCGCCGTGAGCCCGAGAATCGACCCGAGCGACGGAACGATCCAGCGCAACGGGCCGGGCCGGGCGGGCGAGGCGTCAACCGGCATGCGCTATCCGTTCCTGCCACCAGCGCGCGACCCGGCCGCTGCCATACCAGATCGCGCCGGCGCCAAGCGCCGAGGCGTACCCGTCGATCGCATAGTGCCAGCCGAGATGGACCGACGCGACCATCATGAACAGCCACAGGGGCACGGCGACGACGGCAAGCCAGGCGCGGGTCCGGATCAGCACGAGCGCGACCACCGTGGTGATCGCGATGTGCATGCTGGGCATCGCCGTGATCCCTCCCCAGGTGCGGTAGCGGAGCCAGAGCTTCTCATGGTGTTCCACGGCGACGAGCGGCGCCGCCGCATCGACCGAGTTCAGGTACTCGATCAGCGGTGTGTACGGATCGGCGAGTCCGGTGACGCGTCCGAAGTAGACGGGCCCGGCCGACGACATGAGGACGGCGCCGAGCGAGCCGAGAAGGATCCAGCAGGCGGCGAACGACAGGAAGTACTGCAGCCGGAGCGGCTCCCGTCCGTGGACGGCCATCCAGATGTTGCACCCCCACATCATGAGAATCCAGCCGGTGAGGTAGCCCATGTCGATGAACCGCGTGACGGCCGGATGCCCGACGAGCGGCTGGATCCACTCCCACGGGTGCCGTCCGAAGTGGAGGATCCGGTCCCACGCCATGAACAGCTCGTCGTAGGCGAACGGCTTGATGTCGGACAGCGCGAGCCGGTAGCCGGCCATCGCGTTCAGCAGCACCGGCAGGGTCAGGATGATGATCAGGGCCCCCACGATCCGCCGCGTTCCGAGCCGGCGGTGCCAGAGCCCGCGCCAGGTGTCGAGCTCGAACGGGGGCCGGCGCGCGGCGAACACGTCGATGACGATGGCGAACAGAAACGTGGCCGCCAGGTAGAGCGCCGTCAGGATCGCCGGGGTCGGCAGCGTCTCGCCGAGCGTGTAAGGAATCGTGCGACCGTACATCGGCAGAATCAATGCACTCGCGAACACGTAGGCGCCGACGAGCAGCACGTAGGGTCCGTTGTCGTACAGGGCGCGGCGCACCTGCGCGGCGATCGACGGTTCGGGCTCGCTCTGCGTCCGGTCGCGAGCGAACCGTCCGGTCGCGAGCTCGCCGATCTCGTTGGCGGAGGCGGTACTCACCCTGCCGGCTCCGGATCGACCACTCGCGACCGCCAGCGCTCGCAGATCCGTCCGCTCGCCCACCAGATCCCGATCGTCAGCGCCGCGGCCAGGTAGCCGTCGATCGCGTAGTGCCAGGCGAGGTGCACGGAGCCGACCAGGATGAGCAGCGCGAACGCCGCGTACGCCCAGCCGACGGCGCGGTTCACGCGGAACCCGACCAGCGCCAACAAAACGGCCATCGACACGTGCATGCTCGGCATGGCCGAGATCCCCTCGCCGAACGGGTTCGCACCGGGCTCGACGTAGTTCTCCCACAGGACGCCCTGGATCCACACCGCCTTGAGCGATCGGCCGGCATCCACCTCGTGCAGGTACCCGACCAGCGCGGCGAACGGATCGGCCGTCCCGGTCACCGCCCCGAAGTACACGGGACCCGCCGACGCCATCAGGGTCGCGAAGCCGACCCCGATCACGATCCAGCAGGCGGCGAGCGAGAGCAGGAACTGCGAGCGGGCGTCGGAGAAGTACGAGCCGTGCCAGGCCTGCCAGATGACGGTCAGCCAGAGCACCGCGAACCACAGCGAGTAGGCGACGTCGATGAATGCCGTGGCGCCCGGCGTCCCGAGCAGGCCGTGCAGCAGCACCCACGGATGCTCCCCGAAGTGCAGCAACCGATCGATCTCCATGAACGCGACGTCGAGTCCGCCGAACGGCCGTACGTCCGGAATCGACGCCTTGAACGACGTGAACACGCTCATGAACGGGGGCAGCACGAACAGGATGAAGGCGAAGGCCAGCGTGCGCGCCGGATCGAAGAAGCCGCCGAGTGCGTCGAGCCACGTCCGGCCCGAGCGCAGCGAGCGTCCCCGGCGGATCATGAACCACGCCAGCGTCGCCACGAGGGCGGGCAGGGCGTAGATGAGCGAGCGCACGGCAAGCAGGTTCCACGACACGCGGAGGTCGAGCTCGCGCGGATAGCCGAGCGTCGCATGCAGGATGACGCCCGCGCCGATGAAGGCGGCCACGAGCAGGTAGAACGGCGCGTCGGGCCGGACGGCCCGCCACACGAAGTCGAGCGACCGCGGCCGGGCGCCCGGCTCGGCCGCGGTCATCGAAGACGCCTCCATGCCGGGTGGCCGGGCGTCAGTCGTCGACGTTCGTGCCCGCGCCCGATACCACGCCGCCCGCGCCGGGCATGTCGAGGAAGTAGGCGCGGCAGGCGCTGTCGAGCAGCTCGGTAGTCAGGGCCGGTTCGATGTGCCGGTACTTCGCGATGTTGCACACCGTTTCGACCACGTCGCGCGGGTGACAGCCGCGCGGCGCGATCTGCAGCCGGCCGTAGAAGTTCCGGAAGATGTGGTCTACCTTCGAGCGGTCGAACACGATGTTGCGGCTCTCGCACATGCGCCGGAAGATCTCGTCGTACTGCTCGCGGCTCGGGCTCTCGACCATGATCTTGTAGCGGATGCGGCGCAGGAACGCCTCGTCCACCAGCTCGAGCGGGTTGAGGTTCGTGGCGAACAGCACCATGCAGTCGAACGGAATCGGGAATTTGTAACCGTTCTTGAACGCCAGGTAGTCGATGCGCTTCTCGAGCGGCACCATCCAGCGATTCAGCAGGTCGCGCGGGCGAACGTGCTGGCGGCCGAAGTCGTCGATGATGAACACGCCGCCGTTGGCCTTCACGTGCGGAGGCGCCTGGTAAATGCGCGAGTCCGGATCGTACTGAAGGTCCATCTGCTCGAGCGTCATCTCGCCGCCCACGAACACCACGGGCCGCTTGATCTTCGCGTAGCGCATGTCGTGCGTGTCGGACTTGAACAGCGGACTCGCCGCGAACGGGTCGGCCCCGTTGCCGGTGTCGTCGTCGACCGGCTGGTGGTATACCGGGTCGAACAGCACCACGATGTTGCCCGACACCTCGAGCGCATAGGGCAGGTAAACCTCGCCGCCCATCATGCCGGCAATCGCCTCGGCAATCGTCGTCTTACCGTTACCCGAGTGCCCGTACAGGAACAGCGACAGGCCCGAGTTGATGGCCGGCCCGAGCTGGTCGAGAAACTCCTGGTCGTACACCAGGTGCGAGAAGCCGTCTTCGATTCCTTGCTTCGTGACCACCACACCCTGGATGGTCTGCGACTTCACGAACGCGGCGTAGGCGTCGAGGGGCACCGGGGCCGGCCCGACGTAACCGTTAGACTCGAACAGCTCGCGGGCCCGCGTGCGGCCCTCGGTCGTCAGGTCGAAGGTGTAGGCGACGCGGTTCTGCGTGCCGGCGCCGCGTACCTCGATCATCCGGCGCTGCTGAAGATCCTGAAGGTGTATGTCGAGCAGGGTGAACGGCAGCTTGATGACCCGGTGGAGTTCTTCGCCCGTGCGCGACCCCATGTTGTACAGGGTCTTCAGGACGAGGTCCTCGACCATCGACTCCGACAGGCCCGTGTCCTCCAGTGCCTTGGGCACCGGGGGGGCGGACTGTGGCCGCGGACGCTCGCGGACCGGCTCGCGCGGCTCGGTCGGGCTCATCGTGAAGCGTTCGTGCTCATCCATGATCTGACCTCTCCAGGTCCGTGCGCAGCTCGAGACGGTCACCCACCTCGGCGCGCTTTGCGGCCAGTGTTCCGGCCTTCAGTTCCAGGGCCCGGTCCGCGTCGCCGTGCCGCTTCGAGCGGCTCGACGGGGCGAGCCCGTGATATGTCGCGACGATCCGCCCGTCGGGCGCCAGAAAGGCGACGTCGAGCGGGTACTTCATCCAGTACATGTGCACCGACCGGCAGGGCACGAGCAGCATCCCCTCGTCGGCCGCAGGCTCGGGGCGTGCCATCATGCCGCGCAGCCGGGTCCACCACGTGTCGGCCAGCATCACCCGCCGCGCCAGCGCGTCGCCGCGCGTCGCGTTCCAGACGCCGACCGTCTTCATCGGCTCTCGCTCCTCACATGCTCCCGAACGTGTCGAGAATCGCGAGAATCGCCGGGCCGAGGATCACCACGAACATGGCGGGAAACACGAAGACGGCGAGCGGAATCACCAGCTTGATCGTCGTCTTTGCCGCCGCCTCTTCGGCGCGCTGGCGCCGCTTGACTCGCAGGTCGTCGGAATGCACGCGCAGGGCCTGGGCGATCGAGGTGCCGAACCGGTCGGTCTGGATCAGCATCGACACGAGTCCCTTGATGTCCTTGACGTCGGTGCGCTCACCCAGGTGGCGCAGCGCCTCCTCGCGCGGCGTGCCGGCCCGGATCTCGAGGTTCATGATCTGAATCTCTTCCGACATGATCGGGCTGATATGCTCCACCTCTTCCGACACGCGCGCCAGCGCCTGGTTGAGCCCGAGACCCGCCTCGACGCATACGACCAGCATGTCGAGCGTGTCGGGAAGGGCCTTCTGGAGCTCCTTCTGGCGGAGCCGGATGCGGCGCGACAGGAAGCCGTTGACCATCAGGTAGCCGAAGCCGGCCGCCACGACCATGAAGAACATGTAGCGGAATCCGCCCATCTCGAGCGCCGGCGCGAACAGCAGCACGTAGAGCAGCGTGGTCGCGACGGGAACGACCACCCGCATTCCATAGAATAGCGGTACGGCCTTCGGAGCGCGGAAGCCGGCCGTGACCAGGCGCCGCCGCGTCTTGCCGAGCTTCGCCTCGTCGGGCGACACGCGCTCGCCCAGGGTCTCGACCCACACCTCGAGCTGCTGGCGCTTCGTCTGGCGCTTGCGCTTCTGCGCCAGGGTGCGCTTCGAGGCGATCTCTTCGAGCTCGCCAAGCTTGCGGGTGATCGCGCGGTCGCGCGTCGGGACGAACTCGGCGACCGCGATGACGCCGAGCACGACCGTGAGCACCGTGAGGGCTATGAACAGGATGACCACGTTATACCTCGATGTCCACGATGCGACGGATGATGATGAACCCGATGATCTGAAGCACGAACGCGGCGGCGATCAGCAGTCGGCCGACCGGCTCCTCCCACAGGATGCTCATGTACTCGGGGTTCAGCAGGTAGATCAGAAAGCCCATTATGATCGGCAGCGCGGCCAGCAGGTAGCCGGTCATCCGGCCCTGCGCCGTGTACACCCTGATCTGGCGCTGAATCATGAAGCGCTCGCGAATCGTGTAGCTGATCTTGTCGAGAATCTCGGCCAGGTTGCCGCCCACGTCGCGCTGCACGAGAATCGCGGTCACGAAGATGCGCACGTCCACCAGGTCGATGCGGTCGGCCAGGCCGAGCATCGATTCTTCGAGCGGCAGGCCGAACTTCTGCTCGTCGAACACGGTCTTGAACTCGGTCGACACGGGGGGCTGGGCCTCCTCGGCCACGACCTTCAGGCCGGTGGCGAAGGCGTGCCCGGCGCGAATCGAGCGGGCCAGCAGGTCGATCGCCTCGCCGAAGCCGGCCTCGAACGCCTCGACACGCTGGCGCTTGCGGCGCTTCACGTACATCAGGGGTCCGAGCGAGCCGAGCACGGCGCCGCCCAGCATGTAGAGCACGTTGTTGGTGAGCACGAACACGCTGGCGCCCACAGACAGCGCGGAGCCCACGGTCAGGGAGAGGAAGGTGCCGGCGCTCCAGCGCAGGTCGCCCTGCTCGAGCAGCAGCCGGAGGTCGGCCATCTGCGGCAGCGCCTCGAGCACTGGCTCGAGCCAGGTGATCTCGTGGAGGCGCGACTCGCGAAACAGCGAGTCGGGACCGCGCTGGACGCTTTCGCTGCTCTTCGCCACACCCTTGAGCTGGCGCTTGAAGCTGGAGCGCTTCTTGACCTCGCGGCTCGTCTCGATCAGCAGGGCGAGCGAGACGACGCCGAGGCCCGCCGTGAGGAAGACCAGGAGCGCCGGTAGCCAGTTTGCCGGTAACGCGTCGAGCATCGTCGGGCCTCCGCTCAGCTCTGGGTGGAGAACAGCGAGGGCGGCAGCTCGATGCCGTGCGCCCGCAGCCGATCGGTGAACTGCGGCCGGATGCCGGTCGCGCGGAAGTTGCCGATCACCGTGCCGTCCGACTGCACGCCTTCCTGGTCGAACACGAAGATGTCCTGCATGGTGATGACCTCACCCTCCATGCCGTTGATCTCCGAGATCGACATCACCTTGCGGCGCCCGTCCGACAGGCGGCCGACCTGGATCACCACGTCGATGGCGGCCGCGATCTGCTGGCGCATCCCCTTCTCGGGCAGATTGAGTCCGGCCATCGAGATCATCGTCTCGAGGCGGGCCAGGGCGTCGCGCGGCGTGTTGGCGTGCAGCGTGGTCAGCGAGCCGTCGTGGCCCGTGTTCATCGCCTGGAGCATGTCGATCGCTTCCGCGCCACGGCACTCGCCCATGATGATCCGGTCCGGCCGCATACGCAGCGCGTTGATCACCAGCAGCCGCTGGTCGACGGTACCCTTGCCCTCGATGTTCGCCGTGCGGGTCTCGAGCCGGACGGCGTGGGGCTGGCGGAGCTGAAGCTCGGCCGAGTCCTCGATCGTCACGATGCGCTCGTTGGCGGGAATCGACTCTGACAGCACGTTGAGCAGCGTCGTCTTACCGGCGCCGGTACCACCCGAGATCAGCACGTTGAGCCGCGCCTTCACCACGCCCTGGAGCAGCTCGAGCATGGCGGGTGTCAGCGTGCCCGACCGCATGAGGTCGGGCGCCGACAGTACGTCACGCTTGAACTTACGAATCGACATGTGCGGACCGTCGATCGCCAGCGGCGGAATGATCGCGTTCACACGCGAGCCGTCCGCAAGGCGGGCGTCGACCATCGGGCTCGAATCGTCGATCCGGCGGCCCACGGCCGACACGATGCGGTCGATGATCTGGAGCAGGTGCCGGTCGTCCTTGAACCGCACGTCGGTCAGCTCGAGCTTGCCGTTGCGCTCGATGTAGACCTGGCGGCTCGTGTTGATCAGGATATCCGAGATCGTCGGGTCCTTGAGCAGCGGCTCGATCGGGCCGAGGCCGAAGATCTCATCGAGGATCTGCTCGACCAGGTCTTCGCGCTCGTCCAGGTTGAGCGGCACGGCCTCGCGGGTCAGCAACTCGTGCACGACCTTGCGGATCTCGCCCACCACCTCGTCGCGGTCTAGCGTCTCGATGCTCGCGAGGTTCAGCCGATCAAGGAGCTGACGGTGAATCCGCCCCTTGATCTCCTGCATGTCGTTGTTGCCGCGACCGCCCGCGTAGTCGCTGTCGGAGCTCGCCACGCCCTTGTCGGCATCGGCGGCAGGTACGACGGGGCTCGCCCCCATCCAGCTTGGGCTGTCCGGCTGGGCCGGATTGCTCGCTCCGCTGTTCATCATGCGTTACTCCGGTTGAACATCTTCTTCACCTTGCCGAAGCCCTCGAGCAGGCCTCCGCCGTCTTCCGCCTTCGGGCTGATGCCCGTGAGGGCGTTGACGAAGCCCTTGAGGTCCTTCGCGTAGGACGACTTGTCGGACAGCACGATCGGCTTGCCCGCGTTGATCGAGTTCATCACGGCTTCGAAATCGTTGCTCAGTGTCCAATATACGGGAATGCCGAGCGTCTTTTCGATCTCTTTGAGGCTGATCGGGTCGCTGGGCTGGTATCGGTTCACCAGGATGCGCAACCAGTCATCGCCCTTCACCGAGCCCATGCGCTCGAGCAGCGGCAGGCAGCGGGTGATGTTCCGGAGCGACGGCAGGTCGACGTTTGTAACCAGGAACACGGCGTCGGACTGCTCGAAGGTGGCCAGCGTCGGCGCCGTGAACGACTTTGAGCTGTCGACGATCACGTAATCGTAGTGCTGCTTCAGAAAGTGCAGGATCTGCCGGATCTGGTCGCCCGTCACCGTCTCGGCCTTGGCCGGGTGGAACGGAGCGCTCAGCAGTTCGACGCCCGACTCGTGGCGCTCGATGTACGAGGCCAGAAGGCCGGCGTCGACCCGGTGGAAGTTCCGCACGAGGTCGACGAAGCTGAACCGCGGCTCGACGCCGAGCAACAGGGCGGTCTCGCCCAGCTCGAGGTCGAGGTCGACCAGCAGCACGCGCTTGCGGGTGAGTAGATGGAGTTGCACGGCCGTGTTCGTCGCCACCGACGTCGAGCCGCCGCCGCCCTTCGGGCTGAAGAAGGCGAACAACTTGCCGGGCTCGCGCTTGCGGTCCTCGGCGCTGCGGTGGCCGAACTTGCGGGCCAGGCGGTCGATCGAATCCTGCACCTTCTCGGGAGTGACCGGCTTGGGCAGGTACTCGGTGACGCCGGCCTGCATGGCCTGCATGAGCAGGTCGGGCGTGAGCTCGGTGCCCATGCCTACCACGCGGCGATTGGGTGCGCCCTCGACCAGGAACTGGGCGAACTTCAGCCCCATCACCGGATCTTCGCTGACGTCCAGAAAAATCAGGTCGGGGTTGAGCTGCCGAAGTTGCTCGAGGTGCGAGTCGTTGATCTCGTGAAACGGGACCACGACTTCGAGCCCGACGTCGATCCCCAGCTCGTCCTCGGCGACCACGCTGCGGACGAGCCGCCGCAGATCGGAGTCGGTCGAGATGATGGCCGTTCGTATCGTCTGGTTTTCCATGGGTTCCGCCGGGCTCCGTGTGATCATTCGTTGGTAAGAGGATCGTCGGCCTCGGCGTCGCCCTGTCGGGCGTCGCCCTCGTCCGGCGTCTCGGTGTCGGCCTCGCCGCGCTCACGATTCTCGAGCTCGCGGATGCGGCCTTCCTCTTCGGGAGGTGGCACCTCGCCGTCGAGATGGCGCTCCCAGTTCCACGTGTCGGCCTCGCCGCCGGGAATCTCGGGCATCTCGTCCAGGGGCTGCATCACGTAGGGCGTGACCAGCACGAGCAGCTCGCTCCGGTTCTGCCGGATCTCCTTCGACCGGAAAAGACTGCCGAGGATCGGGATGTCGCCGAGCACGGGCACCTTGTCGTAGTCGGTGACCATGTTGTTGTCGATCAGGCCCGCGATGGCGAAGGTCTGTCCCTCGGCAAGCTCGATTTCGGTGCTCGCCCTGCGAGTGAGGATCGACGGGATGTTGAACCCGCTGATCGTCAGGCCGTTGGCGAAGTCGAGGCTCGATACCTCGGGCGCGACGACCAGGCGGATGTTGCCACCCGGTTGAATGTAGGGCGTGAAGTCGAGCTTGATGCCGAACTCCTTGAACACGATCGACACGCTTCCGCCGCCGGTGCCCTGGAGCACGGGGTAGGGGAACTCGCCGCCCGCGAGGAACGACGCCTCGACGCCGTGCGAGGCCAGCAAGTTCGGCTCGGCCAGCGAGCGGAACACGCCGTTAGACTCGAGGGCCGCGATGAACGCCGTCATGTTGAGGTCGGGCGAGAACATGAACAGGTTCACGGCGTCCGACAGGGTGCTGAGCGATCCACCGCCCGGCCCGATGTTTCCCTGGAAGGGCGCCGGCCGTCCGGTCGACGAGCCGATGATGGTACCGTCGTCGCCCGCGTACAGCAGGTTGACGCCGGTGCGCTCGAGCGCGCTGCGGCTCACCTCGGCAAACCGCACCTTGAGCAAGATCTGCCCCGGCTGCGGAAGCTCGAGCTCGTTCACCACCAGCGACGAGTCGCCCAGGCTCGCCCGGGCCATTCGGGCGATTCGGGAAGAGACGCCCGAGTTCGAGGCGCTTCCGGTGAGCACGACCGTACGGCCGTTGTTCACGACGCTGACGTCCTCGCCCGGGAACAGCCGACGCAGGTCGGCCTGCAGGTTCGACGCGTCGGGCGACACCCGCACGTTGAACGCCGAGCGTGTGCCGGCCGCGTCCCAGATCAGCAGGCTGGTCGTGCCCGACGCCTTGCCGTTCACCACCAGCTCGCGCCCGGTCACGGGTAGCACGTCGATGATGGTCGGGTTGGCGATCGCGACGCGCACGATGGTCGCGGGCGTCTCGATGACGGTCTGGCCGCCGGTCGCCAGGTTGAGCACGCCCGTGCCGTCCTGGGCCGCCACCGGGGTGGCGACGAGCAGGAATGCCAGCGTGAGGATCGGCGCCGCGAGGCGCGCGAAGATTCTATTCCCGCTCATCAGAAGCCCCCTTCGACGGTTTCTACGTCAAGTTCGTTACCGCGGTAAATCTCGATGCCGGTGT
The DNA here is from genome assembly GCA_035464655.1 of Gemmatimonadota bacterium. Classification (GTDB taxonomy): domain Bacteria; phylum Gemmatimonadota; class Gemmatimonadetes; order Palauibacterales; family Palauibacteraceae; genus JARFPW01. The sequence continues at coordinate 5,553 of DATHRZ010000061.1, read as the reverse complement.
TCGTTCGCCGGGTGGTCGGTACGGTGCGTCGCACCGGCGCGGCGCGCTGCATCTGCGGCAACAGGTCGCGCACTTGCACGCCGTCGGTCGTCGCGGAGTCCATGTCGAGCGTGTTGCGCAGGCCGAGCTGAATCTGGCCCTTGTTCGCCGCGTGGATCAGCTTCTCGGCGTCGTCGGGTGACACAAGCATCGTCACGACTGTGGCCGAAGTCGGCTCGCCGTTGGGCGCGGTCTGCACGATCTGGTTCGCGGTCAGCACGGTGACGTTCTCGAGCACGAGCTTCGTGATCGGCCCGCCGCTCTGGCCCTCGGGGGGCTCGATCGTCACGAACACGTCGACGTGCGTGCCGGGCATCACGAAGCCGGCCACCTGGATCACCTCGTTGACCCGCACGCTCACGGCGCGCATGCCCTCGGAGATCACGATGGGGAGGCCACCGCCCGCTTCCTTGACGGCCATCTTACCGGCCAGGAGCGGCTCGTTCATGGTGACGGGCGTGATGATTCCGCGCCCGAGCACTTCCTCGACGGTCGTGCTCGCGTTCTCGGGAATCACGTCGCCGGGCCAGCCGATGACCTTCACGTCCTCGGCGGTCAGCACCCGCCCAAGGGGAAGGTCGCGGGCCGCGACTACGATCTCGGCGGAGGGCGCCGTGGCGGTGCCCGGTACCCGGTCCGATCTGTTGCCGATGATCTGGAGCGCCAGCCAACCGGCCAGCAGCCCGGAGATCAGGGCCAGCACCAGCACGATGATGAGCCGTCTGCTTCGCATGAGCCAGTTCCTTGCCTTTCCTCGGTTCCTCTTCACGTCCGCTCGGGTACGGATGCGCCGGCCTGGCCGACGCCGAGGCGCGAGGTACTCCCGTCGCCCTCCGGCGGTACTTCAGAAAACGCTGTGTTGTTCTACTGTATCTGGTACTTCGGTACGGCTGTCAGTACAGGAGGCCGATCAACCCGCCCGCGGCGATCGCTACGCCGTAGGGGTTTCGGACGCCACCCGGCCTGTCGAGCGAGGGCAGCTCCGTCTTGTCCGGCGACCCGGCCGCGCGCTGCATGACGCCGAGCGCGAGGTCTTTCGTGCCGAGGAGAGTGCTGGTGAGAGCTCGTCGGCGCGCTGCCGTAATCACGGCGATGATCGCGCCGATGATCGCCGTAGCCAGGATTGCGATGAAGAGGCGCTGCTCCGTAAACGGAACTCCGAACAGCGGAAGCTCCAGCCCCAGAAACGCGCCGGTCGCGGTCAGCAGCTTCGCGTCGCCTCCGCCGATCCCACCTATCATCCAGATGGGTACGAAGAGCGCGAAACCGAGTGCCGCTCCCAGGAGCCCTTCCACCAGTGGCCCGGCCCCGGTCAGCCCTCTCACGAAGAGGGCGAACCCGAAGCCGCCGACCGTCACGAGATTTGGAATCTTCCGCATCCCGACATCGGTCGCCACGGCGACTCCCAACATCACAATCAGACCTACAGCGATGAGATCCACAGACAGTCCTCGGGTGACTCGTCCAGGTTATCTACTGTCGTGTCTATAAACTTGTGCTACCAGGTGCTGCGTCGTGCGTTTGCGGAGTCGGGCCCGCCCGGTCGCCCGGGCAGGCCCTTACCGCTGCCTTGCTGCTTAGCTCGGCACGCCGGCTGTGGACAGGGTCGATCCGATGTCGTTGAAGACGTTTCCGATCGTGTCCCCGAGCAGACGGACGGCCACGATCACCGCGAGGGCGATCAAACCGATCAGGATGGCGTACTCCGCCAAGTCCTGACCCGACTCGTCGAGCATGAGTGCGTTGAAGAGCTGAACCATGTGTTCCTCCTGGCCTAAGCCGTTGAGGTACTTTCCGAACCGGAGCACTTCTCCGGTCCGAGTTGTTTGGGAACCGGATCGCCTCGTTGCGACCCGTCCCCGCATGTGCCCGTTCTCGTGCGGCTGGGCCGCTTCGAGAATCGTGGGTCTCGCTGACGCAACATCCACGAAGGAATCATGCCGTGCTCGTCTCAACGGACGGCGTGAACTCCAGACGCACTGGTTGGTCGCAAGGGCCGTACCGCTGCCGGCCAGCCCGGGTGCGATCTGTAAGTGGTGTGGTAGCAGGAGTTTGGAAGTGGGGCGCGGTGAGGGTGAGCGTCGGGCCCGCGCCTCGTTGCCACAGATTTCTTGCAAACTGCGTGGAACGCCTCTGAAGGCGGCGAAGGCCCCCGAAGGATACTCGGTGCATGGACCGGCAATCGATGCCTACTGGTCCCGGCCGAGATGCGGCCCCGGCGACACAGGAGGTGTCCGAGATCTGTCGGTGTCGCGCCTCAGCCGCCGTCGACATCCTCCACGCCCTGGCAGTAGCGGACGTCGCTGAGCACGTCGTCGCGGTAGACGAGCTCGCACACGGCGCGGCCGCGGCCGTCGTCGAACGGCTCGCGCTCCGAAGCGACGTACCACTGGTAGCGGACCTCCTCGACCAGGTCGCGCGAGCGCCAGTAGCCGGAGCCGGTGGCACCGCGGCGATCGGGGTTCGAGATGATGTCCCGGTGCTCCAGGGTCATGCCCTCGATGAACACGCCTTCGAGAATCGCTTCGCGGATGTCGTCGGGTGTCTGCGGGTTGTCGGCCAGCCACTCCTCCCGGTCGGTCATGCCGCTCAGGTCGGTGTTTGCGCTGCCGGGCTGACCGGGCAGGTAGACGCCGCCGGAACAGGCGCCGATCGTCGCGAGGAGGAGGACGGCCGTCAGTCGATGGAGAGGGGTCATGTCGTGGGTCCTTGCCGTGTATTCCGTTCGGGCCCGCTTGCCGGACCGTCAGCCGTTGTCCGTGTGGTTTCCGAATGTGCGTCGCACGGGAGCGCGACGCCAGCGCCGGGCGTCGCCGGGGCTCAACCTTCGGTGACGGTATCGGCGGAATCGATGACGGCGGCTTCGAGCTTCCGCCGGTCGCGTTCGAGCCAGTGGAACAGCACGCCGCCGCCGAGCAGCACGGTCACGTAGGTCAGGAAGAAGCGCCACACGGCCGTGTAGGCGACCAGCAGGTGCGACGGAAGGAAGGGCGCCATGAACGCGGGCGCGAGGATCTCGCCGATGCCCGTGCCGCCGGGCGTCGGCATGAAGTAGAGCAGAAAGTGCAGGAGCGCGTGCAGCATGAACACGTTCCAGAACGGCGCGTCGACGCCGAAGCCCATCAGCACGCTCCAGCCCATGGCGAACCGGGCGCCGAACGGAATGATGTCGGCGACGACGGCCAGCAGCAGAATCAGCTTCCCGCGGCTGGCGTAGATGACGATGCTGCCGTGCAGCTCCTGCAGGAACCGCAGCACCTTGCGCACCCGCCGCCCGGGCCCGAACAGGCGCAGCGCCACCTGGCGCGGCCAGCGCGGGCTGAGGGCGATCAGCAGGATCAGGCTCGCGATTACGCCGAACGCCAGGGCCGACCATTCGAACAGCGCCGCCGCCGACACCCCCGCCGGCAGGCGAATGCCCTCGAGGCCCGATGCCGCCCCGAAGAACCAGGCGCCGAGCCCGGCCAGCGACAGGAACATCAGGTTGACGACGACGCTCGCGAAGTTGCAGGCGAGTGCGCGGCCGAGCGAGGCGCCGTGCCGCACGAGCCCGTAGAGCTGGGCGGGCCCGCCCCCGGTTCCCGACGGGGTGAGCGAGGCGAGGGCCGCCGTGGCGCCCGCGGTGGCGACGCACTTCGGGTACGAGATCTCGACCTTGAGCGGTCGGGTGAGCAGCCATAGCCGGAAACCGCCGCCGAACCAGTCGAGCGAGGCGAACAGGATGCAGGGCAGGGCCCATACGAGGTTGAATTGCCGGAATCCCTCGAGGCTGCCCTGGAGATCCTGTGTGATCAGGAAGAGCGCGGCGAATCCGGCCAGGCTCGCGATCACGAACACGATGATCCCGATGCGGATCGCGCCGGGCGGCACTCGCAGCCCGGTTTGCTGTTCGGCTTCGCTCAAGCCCGCCCGCCTCGTCGACAAGGTTGCGAATGGTCGCGCCACGATCCGTACGTTACGATGGAGTACGATATCCGTTGACGGTACGTCCATCGAGCCCGGAGGAGTTTCAACGTTGCGGCGCTACGCGGCCTACGATCCACCCGAATACTTCGAATGGTCGCCCGACCCCGATCTGGTCGCGGCGTTCATCGAGGCCCCGATGTCCGATCCGGCGCGTGCCGCCGTCGTCGAGGCGCTGTCGCCCGACGCGCTGCTCGATCTTTATCGCGGCCTGGTGCGCTTCCGGCTGCACGATATCGCGCTGCAGCGCTGGGTGCGTCGCGGCGTGATCTCGAAGGCGTGGCTCGGTACGGGCGAGGAGGCGGTCACGATCGGCGCCGTGCACGCCCTGCGCCGGGGGGCGGATGGCGCGGCCTCGCCGGATGCGGGCGCGCCGGATGAGTGGACGGGCGACGTGGTCGGGCCGATGATCCGCAACGCGGGGGCGCTGCACGAGATGGGCATGCCGGTGGCGGATATGCTGCGCGGCTACCTGGGGACGGAGGACGCGCCCACGCGCGGGCGCGATCTGCATATCGGCGATCCGTCGCGCGGCATCGTCGCCCCGATCAGCCCGGTTGGCGCGCTGTGCGGGGTGATCAACGGCTACGCGCTCGCCTTCAAGCGCCGTGACGAAGACCGGGTCGGCCTCACCTGGATCGGCGACGGCGCGACCAAGCACGGCGAGGTGCACGAGGCGCTGAACTTTGCGGCCGTGATGAAGTTGCCCGTCGTGTTCGTTCTCCAGAACAACCAGGTCGCCCTCGGCACGCGGCTCGATCAGCATCACAGGGCCGACGGCTTCGTGAGCTGGGCGCAGGGCTACGGTATGGAGTGCCACGCTGTCGACGGCAACAACGTGCTCGACGTTCACGCCGCCGCCGTGCTCGCCGTGCGTGCCTGCCGCGAGGGCGGGGGACCGGTCGCGATTGCCGCCGAGACGTTTCGCATGGGGGGTCACGCGACGCATGACGTGGCCGAGGCGCGCCGCACCTTCCCGGCGGAGTTGTTCGGGCACTGGGGCCGGCGCGATCCGATCGGCCTGTACGAGGAAGCCCTCCTCGCGATGCCGGCCGAGCGCACGGGCCACGTCACCCGCGAGCGCCTGGCGGAGATCGAGGCGGAAATCGAGGCCGAGGTGGAAGCGGCGGCCGAGGCGGCGTTCGAGAGCCGCGAGGGGGCGGTGGCCGTGCCGGGCGACGAGGAGGCGAACTGTTATGGGTGATAAGGAGAAGGTCAGTATGTCCGAGGGTGCCGGAGCCGTCGAGGCGCTTCGATCGATGTCGGGGATGTCGCTCGTGGTGTTCCCGAGTGCGCGGGTGCGCGCCAGCCTGCCGGCCGGTCGGATGCTGTCCGACCTTTCGGCCGACGAGCTGGCCGAGCTGCGCGCCGGCGCCGCCCGGCTGACGGTGACCGAGGAGCTGATCGAGTTCGACGGCGTGCCATGGCTCGTGCAGCAAACGGGCCCCGCGTGGGCCGAGCCGGCCGAAGCCTCCGCCGAGCTGTGCGGGCTGCAGTTTCTCCGCCTCGACGGGTCGGGCCGCCGCTACGCCGTGGACGGCCGCGCGCCGG
>DATHRZ010000060.1:0-16988 GCA_035464655.1 Gemmatimonadota bacterium | reverse complement strand
GGTCCATGATGATCGCCACCCCCGTACCGAGTGCGCTCGCCATCAACACGCCGGCGAGGGGCGCGCCCATTCCGGCGAACGGCCGCGGAATGCTCTTCCGAACGAACACGACGGCGAGAACCTGCGCCGCGAACGCCGCCGGCAGCCACGCGGCAGCAGCTCCAGCGACGCCGAAGGGCTCGACCAGTACCCAGACCAGAGTTACCAGCAGCGTATACTGGACGAGTTCTATCCGCGTGCTGCGATCGGGCCTACCCGTGCCTTGGAGCAAAGGTACGGCCACGTCGGCAAGTATACTCACCACGTTGACGAGGGCGAGGATCCGAATCACGGGCACGGCCGGCTCCCACTGCTCGCCCAGCACGTCGACGGCCAGCGAGGGCGCGAGCGCGACGATGAGCAGAGACGCCGGAACGATGAGCCCCGAAAGGCCGATCAGCGCGGCCCGGAACACGCGACGGCCGCGCTCCTTTTCGCCCTGCAGCCGGGCGAACACCGGGAACACTACTGATGCGACGACCTGGTTCGACACCTCGGCCGGCAGGAAGGCCAGCTTGGCGGCCATGAAGTAAACTCCGAGCGCCGCGGCGCCGAGCTCTCGCGAGATTCCGAGCTGGAGCAACAGCCGCCCTGCAACAGCCGCCCAAGCGGTCACGAGGATCCAGCGGCCGTAGCGCGCAAGCTGGCCCGCCTCGACGCCTCCCAGGCGGAGCCGCGGCCTCAATGGCGCCACGACGTATGAAACGACTGCGTACATGAACGCCCCGGCGATCGGTCCGATCACCAGGGCCCAGACGCCGACCCAGAACACCGCGACAATCGACACGGCCGAGTTGACGATCGCTTCCGAGAGCTTCAGGAACGCGAGGGAACGGAATCGGAGCTCCTTGTGGAGGCGGGCCACGCCCATGCTGGCCGCCGCGTCGAGCACCGGTCGCAGCGCGAGCACCTGGAGCAAAGGCGCAGCCCGCGGTTCGCCGAACAGTTCGGCCACCCACGGCGCGACCAGGACGAGGATTCCGCCGACTGCCAGGGCACGGATCAGCCCGATCGTCCAGGCGGCCTCGTAGTGCTCCCGCCGAGCATCGGGACGTTGCACGAGCGCGGGCAGCATGCCGAAGTTCGTCACGCTCAGCAGAAAGTCGAGGGCAACGATGGCGAGCGCGAACAGGCCAAACTCGTCGGGCCCGAGAAGCCGTCCGAGTACCACGAGGCGGACCAGAAAAATCAGCTTCACGCCCACGAGCTGGCTGGCCTGCCAGACCATGGCGTCGCCGGCCCGGCGCGGCAGCGACGGTCCCGCCCCCGGTTCCGTCATGAACGACTCCGCCAACCGGTGATCAGCCCCGGCAGCAGCTCGGTCACGTAGGCGCGTCCCCTCGCCGCCTGGTCGGGATCGCGTCGGATCAAGCCGATCGCCCAGCGCTTGAGCGCCCGCAGCAGGCCTACGACGGTACGGAGGGCGATGAACACGTCACCCTGCCGCAGATACTTCCCGAGAAACCCCGCCCTGCTCCGCGCATAGCTCCGGTACTGACTCTCACGCTGCCCTTCATCTCGCCAGCCGACGTGGTCGACGACGATCGTCGGATCGTACGTGATCGGCACGCCCGCACGCAGGGCGCGGTACGCGTACTCCCCGTCCTCGGCCGTCGCGAGACACGGGTCCTCGTCCAGCGGACCGATGCGCTGCAGCACGTCCACTGCCCCGCCCATGTTCCCCCCGGAGAGCAGGTCGTACCAGATTCGTGGACGACGCTGCATGTCGGGCTTGTCGGACGTCACGACGGCAACCGGCGTGGCATCACCCGCCGCGTCGACCCGGCCCGTGACGAGCCGGTCGGGGTGGTCGCGCAGGTGCGCCGCCATCCGGCGGGTCCATTCGGCGTCGACCAGGCAATCGTCGTCGGTGAGCGCGACGAACCGCGTCTCGACACGGGCGATGCCGGTGTTCACCCCCGTCGCGCGACCGCGCCGATCCGACTGCACGTACTCGACCGTGAGTCCACCCGGTGCCTCGCGGACCCATCTGCCGACTTCCGGATCGTCTCCCTGGTGAACGACGATCACACGCGCCGGAAGCTCGCTGCCGCCGGAGAGCGCAGCCAGCGACTCGCGCAGGATCTCCCGACCGAGCGTGGGGATGACGACGGTCAGATCCCGTGCGACCGGCCGGTCGCCCGTCGTTAAATCGTTCATCCGACCTCCACGACCTCGCGCAACAGGCGGTGCCACGCGTCGATGACGGGCCCCCGCGAAAAGCGTTCTTCGGCGGTACGCCTGGCCATCTCGCCCATGGTCTCGACGTCGGACCCGCCCTCGACGAGGCGGCACAGCGCCTCGAGCAGGGCCCCGGCGTCGCCCGGCTCGACGACGAGCGCGTTCACGCCGCCCGTGGCGACGTCCGCCAGGCCGCCGACCGGTGTCGTCACGGCCGGCAGGCCGCACGCCATCGCTTCGACGAGCGACAGCCCGAATGCCTCTTCACGACTTGGAAACACGAAGCCGTCGGCCGCGTGCAGCCAGGGTACGACGTCCTCGACGGCGCCCGGGAATCGTATGGTGTCGGCGATGCTGAGGGCTTTGGCGCGGTTCCGCAGCTCGGCTTCGCAGGCCGCGATGTCGCTCCCTCCCTCTCCGACGAGCGCAAGGCGGGCCTCCGGATGCGACGCGACGACCTGCGGCCAGGCCTCGACGACCTCCGGCAGGCCCTTGTAGTCGACCAGGCGGCCGGTGTAGACCAGCAACCGTGCGTCGGTCGGCACGTCGAGCTCGCGCCTCGCCGCTGCCCGCCGATCCTGGCCGGCCGGCTCGAACCGCTCCACATCCACGGCGTTCGGAATCTTGTGTATCCGGGCCGGCGGGACACCGGCGTCGAGGAACTCTCGCTCGAGCTCGCTGGACATCGCGACGAAGGCCGGGGCGGAACGCAGGATGCGGTTGCGCAGCCCGAGCGCCGCCCGTACCGGCGCCGCCTCGGGCGACAGGCCGAGCCGCTTGAGTCCGGGTCGGAAGAACTCGCCCGACATTTCACCGCGACTCTCCGCCTTCAGCACGACCGGCAGGCCGAGCAGGCGCCCGGCTGCGATCACCGGGGCGCCGAGCACGCGGAAGCCAAGCACCGCGACGACGTCGAACTGGTCATGGCCGGCCAGCATCGCCGCGAACATCGGAACCGAGAGGGCCCACTTCCGACCGGGACCGCTTCCGCCCGGGGGTAGCCGCCGGACGGCTACCTGTCCATCGGGGGCGCGCGCCCCCACCCCCGGCACCGACCGGCGCGTGAACACCGACACGTCGCACCCACGCCGCTCGAGGCCGTGGGCCAGCATCCGACCAGCGGTCTCCCCGCCCCCGACCTGTGGCCAGTACGTCTCCATGACCAGGCAAACCCGCAGCATGTCGGCTAGCCCGCGGGAGGTTCGAGAGTCCAGCCGAGGCCGAACGCCTCGGCGATCTCGGCCACGCCGTCCGCCGCCTGCTCCCCGAACCTCCGCGCGAACGGCTCGCGCCCCGAAGTTGGGGGGATCGCGCGGCTCGTCATCGATGGACGGCGTACCGACCTCAGCGCTCGTTCGGCCTGCCCGACGTCGAACGCTCCGCGCGCGGCGATTTCGTCGATCAGGCGCCCGAACCCGTCGACCGGATTCGCGCGAAGGGCTTCGTACCTGACGTGTATGGCCGAAATCTCTTCGAGGTCGGAGTGCGCCACGTGGTTGGCGATCGCCCACAACACCGCGTTCGCCTCGATGATCTCGGAGGCGGCGGCGTCTCCGTGCTCGATCCGCTCGCTGGCGGCGCGCACCCTGTCGCCCAGCGGGGCGAGCGACTCGAGAAGCGACGGCTGAGCGAGCAGCGCTTGCAAATCCGGTCCCGGATCCCAGCCCACGTCGATACGGGACCTGACCACCGACCACGGATCGCGCGTCACGAACACGATGACGAGATCCGGAAAAGCGCGGGCCAGCCAGCCGAGCATGAACGACGCCCGAACTGACTTGACGAGCCTGGCGCGCGGGTGGCACGTCACGGGCTGCTTGTCGATCCACGGATCGCGGATCTGTCCGTCGAACACGCGGCGCAGGTGCGCCTCGAGGGCGGGCTGCAGCTCGTCTGGCCGCGGGCAGGGAAAGAGGGGTATCTGCACCTCCGTGGGCACCGCCTGCGGCGCGAGCGGCTCGAACATCAGGCGCGAACGCGTCGCGCGGGCCAGGATCTCCGCCAGCCATGTCGTGCCCGACCGCGCGGTGCCGGCAACGAGAAGCGTCGGCAGTTCGCGGCCGTCGTCACGCAACAGGCGGCGCCGCAGTCGATGGACCAGCTTCCGGCGAAGCCGCGTGAAGCGAAAGCCGATCATCCGCGGTGGGTTGTCGGCGCTCATGTCCGCTCCTCCGCGCCGCCGCCCCGCCGTCCCCGCAACCTGCGAAGTGGCAGGCGCAGCAACTCCGCCGGCGACGGATCGGACCGCAGCGGACCGCCCCGACGCTCGGGACGGCGGAACGTCGCGGTGCCGTCGCGCACCGCGAGAACCGCCTCGACGTACAGGTCGACGCCGAGACGCTGGACGGCCTGCCAGACCGCTTCGTAGCCCCGCGACCCGACCTCGACCGCCCCCTGCGCGACGATCTCTCCCGTGTCGATTCCTTCGTCGATGCGCTGGATCGTCACGCCGGCCGTCGGCTCCCCTTCCCAGATCTCCCAGAACGTCGTCTTCTTGCCACGGTACTCCGGGAGCCGGCCGTGGTGGATGCCGAGCGTCCCGTGCTCCGGGATGCGGAACAGTTCCGGCCGCAGGATGGGGCCGCCGTAGCCCAGGCCGAGATCGGGCTGGAGCTCCCGAACTTCGTCAATCACTCGTGAATCGTGCATGTCGGAAACGTAGCGGACACGTCCCACCAGGTCCGCCCAACGCCGCCGGTGCTCGCGCTCGCGGCGACCGCCGGCCAGCCGCCTCAGCCCGTCTCTCCCGAACTCGAAGGCGAACAGCGCGAGGCCGAGCCAACCCCGGCGGCGGCGCAGGTCGGCAAGCTGGTGCCGGCGCGTCTCCCCCGGGGCCGCGCAGTACAGCGCCATCAGTTCGATATCGGGATGCGCCTCGAGGCGGACGGCGAACTCGCGGGCAGAGCGCAGGAAGGGGCCGTAGAACAGCACCACGCGAATCGGCGGTGCGGAACTCACGCTCGCCCCCGGCGCTCGAGCAGTGCGTCCTTCGCCCGCTTCAGGCCCGGCTCTACCCGGCGCGCGACCTGGAACCACGCTCCGGTTCCCTTGAGAACCGCGGCGCCGGGCCGCGCCACCTCGTGCCGCAGGTACACCTCGGGCCCGGCGCACACGCGATCGAGGTGCTTGGGCGACAGTACCGGTCGGCCGGGTCCGCCGCCCCACGGCTCGGTCTGTGAGCGATAGAGCTCGAGCGCCGCCCGCTGCGCGGCGCGCGTCCCGCCGTCGAGCTCGAGGGCGTACAGCGTGCCGGGACGAAGGTGGGCCCTGACGTCGCCCCGGGGGAGCAGGCGCCAGAACGGGTACACGAAGTATTCCCACAGCCGCACGCCGGCGCGCCGCGCCAGCCGCTCGCCCGCCGCGTACGTCGCCACGTGGTCGGGGTGCCGGTCGAACCGGAACGGCACGAACACGTCGGTAGCCGACGTTCGGGTCGCCGCGTCGCGCAGCTCCCGGTCGAGCTCCGCCGCCTCGCTCGAGAGTTCGCCGTCGGGCAGGCCAGCGAACGAGACATACCGTTCCGAAATTCCCAGCGCGTCGAGGGCGCCGAGGCTCTCCTCCCGCCGTAGCGCTACGAGCCCCGGATCGCCGACAGCGGCCGGCGGGGACAGCGCCCCGTCGGTGAGCACGAGCACCTCGATGGCGTCGGGGCGGCGGGCCGAGGCCAGGAGTCCACCGCATCCGAGAACCTCGTCGTCGGGGTGCGGGGCCACGATCAGAGCCCCGTATCCGACCAGGTCACGGACCCGGACGGGCGCGGCAGTCCATGCGACCGTCTCGACACGGCGCTCCGATTCACGCATCCTGATGCCCATGGATGCTCCCCCGGCGCGACCGGTTCGGATCGGTGTGATGCTGCGCGCCCTCGACGAGCGCGGCGGCATCGGCGTGTATACCCGCGGGATTCTCCGCGAGCTGCTGGCCCTCGACGACGCCGTCACCTGGATCCTCTACTATCGCGACCCGTCGAATCTCGGGCGTCATGCGGAGCAGCCCAACGTGGTTGAACGCGTCGTCGCGGGCCGGCACAACGGCCTGTGGGACCAGGTCGCGATCCCCCGGGCCTGCCACCGCGACGACGTCGATGTCGTGTTTCATCCCAAGTTCACCGTCCCCGTCGTCTCGCCCTGTCCCACCGTCATGGTGCTGCACGGCGCCGACTGGCTGATTCCCGAGCAAGCGCGGCATTATCCGGCGGCCAACGTGCTCGCGATGAAGGTGCTGCTGCCCCTGTGGTGCCGGCGCGCGACGGCGATTCTCTCGGTGTCGGAACTGACGACCGACAACATCATCGAGGCGGTCGGCCTGCCGCCGGGCAAGGTCACGACGACGTGGTTCGCGCCGGCCCGGCATTTCCGCCGGATCACCGACCCCGACCGACTCGCCGAAGTCCGGCAGCGCTACGATCTGCCGGAGCACTTCATCTTCACCCTCTCGAAGCCGGGAGGCGGCTCGCGGAAGAACGCGGGCACGCTGTTCGAGGCGTTCCGGCGCCTCGCTCCGACGGTCGAACACGAACTCGTCGTGGGTGGGCGGGGCTGCGAGGTGTTCCGCGACGAGTACGACCTGCCGATGGACGGATGGGGCGCCCGGCTCCACTTCCCCGGCTGGATCGACCAGGCCGATCTTCCCGCCATCTACTCGGCGGCCGACCTGTTCCTCTATCCGTCGAACCTCGAAGCATTTCCGATCCCGCTCACCGAGGCCATGACGTGCGGGACGCCGATCGTCACCTCCGACGCCAACGGACTGATCGAGATCGCCGGCGACGCGGCGCTGCGCGTCGACCCCACCGATCCGGCGGCGATCGCCGACGCCACCCGAAGCGTGCTGGGCGACTCCGAACTGGCGGCCCGCCTGTCCGAGCGCGGGCTGGCGCGCTCGTCGATGTTCAGCTGGGATCGGTGCGCCCGGCAGACCCTCGACGTGCTGCTGTCCGCCGGCCGCGGCGCCGGGGGCGCGGGTGGCGATCCCGTGGCGGGATGAGACCGACCTCCGCTCAGGCATCCTCTCCGTCCACGTAGATCCGGTACCAGGCGTCGAGGTTCAGCAGCATCCAGATGCGGACGTGGTGATCGGCGCGGCGCGCCTGGTGCTCGGCCATCAACTGCCGGGGCGCCTCGGGACGGATCCAGTCTTCACGTACGAGCGGCCCCCCGGCCAGTTGCTCGACCAGGCGATCGGCCGTCTCTCCGTTCAGCCAGCTCGCCACCGGAAACATGAAGCCCTGCTTCTCGCGCGCGATGATCTCCGGCGGCAGCCGTCCCTCGGCCGCGCGCCGCAGCGCGTACTTGGTCTGTCCCTGCCGGATCTTCAAGTCGGCGGGCATCGAGAAGCAGTAGTCCGCCAGCTCGTTGTCGAGCAGCGGCGACCTGAGCTCGAGGCCATGCGACATCGCGAGACGATCGGACAGCATGAGCGTATGCTCGGGAAATCGTGTGCGGAGGTCGGCATAGATCATCCGGTGCAGCGTCTCGTCGGTCGGCGCACCGTCGAAGTGCCGGACGATCTCGGCCTCGGCGTCGGCGCCACGCAGGGCCGCCGCGAGTCGGGGGCCGTACAGTTCCCTGCGCTCCTCGGCGCCGAACCGGAAGAACGTCGTCATGCGGGCGTATCTTGCCCCTCCCTCGAGATCGGCCATGTCCAGCAGCCAGCGCCCCTTCTGCGCGACCTCCTTGTAACCGAACCCGAGGCGCAGACGTTCGACCACGGGCCTTGCCAGGCCGTTGCGCAGGATCGCGGGTACTCGGCGGAAGCGGCTCACCGCGTCGAACGCGGCATAGCGGTCGAAGCCCGCGAACAACTCGTCGCCGCCGTCACCACCGAGGACGACCTTCACGTGGCCGGCGGCGAGGCGGGCCGACTCGTAGAAACAGGCCGAGATCGGATCCGACGGCTCGTCCAGGCAACGGACCAGCCGCGGAATCGACTCGAGCTGCTCGTCGTCGACGACGCTCTCGGCGTGTCGGGTTTTGCAGTGGTCGGCCACCTGCCGGGCATACGGCCGCTCGTCGAACGACGGGTCGGCGGACCCCACGGCGAAGCTGCGCACGGGGCCCTCGACCTGCCGCACCATCGACGCGACGACGATGCTGGAGTCGAGGCCGCCGGACAGGAAGGCCCCGACCTCCACATCGCTTTCGAGATGCGCCCGCACGGCATCGTCGAGCCGCTCGCGCAGGCCCTCGATCCATTCCTCGTCGGAGCGCGGATCGGCAGCCGGAAACTCGGGATCCCACCAGCTTCCCGTGGCGATCTCGCCGTCGGACCAGGTCAGCCAGCTGCCCGGGGCCAGCTTCTCGATCCCCCGGAACAGGGTGAGCGGCGAGGGGACGAAACGCAGTCCGAGATAGTAGTCGATGGCCGTCGGCTCCGGCTCGACGCCCACGTCGGGGTGGGCGAGCAGCCCCTTGATCTCGGAGCAGAACGCGAGTCGCTTGCCGAGGCGCGTGTAATAGAGGGGCTTCTGGCCGAAGCGGTCGCGGGCGGCGAACAGGCGGCGTCGCCGCGTGTCCCAGATGGCGAAAGCGAACATACCGCGCAGCTTCGGCAGGCAGGCGGCGCCCTCTTCCTCGAACAGGTGCAGCAGGACTTCGGTGTCGGTATTGGTCCGCAGCTCGTGGCCGCGTTCGAGCAGACCCCGGCGGAGCTCGCGGTAGTTGTAGATCTCGCCGTTGTAGGTGATCCACAGCGAACCGTCCTCGTTGCCGAGCGGCTGATGGCCCCCCTCGAGGTCGATGATCTGAAGGCGACAGTTCCCGAGCACGGCGTGGTCTGACGGCCAGACGCCCGAATCGTCGGGCCCCCGGTGGGCGATCGCCCGCACCATGGCCGCCGTCGCGGACGCCTCGCGATCGGGACTGCCGCCGACCACGCCCGCTATTCCGCACATGACAGCACCTCTGCCAGCGACCGGCAGCACCGATCGATACGCTCGTACACGGCCTCGAACACGTCGTCGGATTGGTCGTACGGGTCGACGATCGTCCGTCGATCGATCGGCGCCGGGTCGAGGTCTCCGAGGACGATCGACAGGCCGCCATGCTCGCCGACCACCTGCCGGAGCTGCCGAAACTGCGGTGGCGCCATGACGAGTGTCACGTCGGCTTCGCGCGCCATCGCAGGGGTGACGACCTGCGATCGATGGTTCTCGAGGTCGAGGCCGCGACGCGCGGCGACCCTGCGAGCCGCCTGCGGGCTCGGGCGCCCGGGAAGGATGAAGCCCGCCGACACGACCCGGACCTCATCCAGGCCCGTCCGGGACAATTCCTCGGTCAGCCGATGTTCGGCGTAGGGGCTCCGACAGATGTTGCCCAGGCAGATGATGAGAATGGAGCGCGGCGCCGGCAGAGCGGCCAGCTCACGGAGCGCACGGCGACGACGCCCGGTATGCAGAAGTCGCTCACCGCCCCGGATCGATTCGCGAGCAAGACGCCGCAGCCACCCGGTCATCCCGCCCGGTCAGGCCGGGCGGCCGATACGGATGCCGCCTCCGCCCGCTCGTGCCTCGCGAAGGGCGGCCTGGGCAGCCGCCAGTCTCGACAGGCTGGCGATCTTCGGAGGCTGCTTGCCGTGCACGCTCCTCGCGCGACGATCAAGGCTGTCTGCGCCATGAGCCTCGGGCCCGGCGTGAAACTCTACAACCCCGGCGCTCAGCGGATTGAGCATCGGATAGTCTGCCTCGGGCGTGAGCTGCTCGTTGAGTCGGCGGACCAGCGAAATCACCCCGGCCGCCGTCGTGTTGTAGGCGACAACGCCCACGTCGACGTCTCCGATCCAGCCATACAGGTCCGACAGGCGAAGGTTATCCGCGCACAGGGCCGCGGCTGCCGCCCGCTGTCGATCGAGGTCCGAACCGACCGCCGGACGACTCGGGCCGATCACCACACAACTCAGCGGAACCGCGTTGCGGTGGGCCGTAGCCTCGATGCGCTGCATCGACGACGCGAGTCCCACGAGATCGGGCAGACCCGCCTCGTCGCCGATCCCGGCGCCGTTGTCCGTCGCGCGAATCAGGCGACCGATGGCCAGGAGGCGCCGCAACCGCGCGACGATGATCGCCGGGCGAAGCGGCTCCATGATGACGTCCCACGCACCCGCCGCCACGGCCTTCGCCTGCTCTTCTTCGTTCCAGAAGTTCGGCGAATACACGAGCAGCGGAACGCTTCCCGGCAGCCCGCCCGCCCGTAGCGTGCGGACCAGCCCGGCGGCGTCGAGATCGGGGAGTCGTTCGCTGAGAATCACGATGTCGGGCTCGCTCTGCTCGACGTGGCGTATCGCATGGCGCGCCGAACGCACGTGGGCGAATACGAAGCCCTCGGGTTCGAGAACGGCCTGCAGGGCCGACGTGAACCAGTCGTGGGTGCTGACCAGCAGCACACGAATCACCTCGTCGTGGCGCATCTGTATCTCACTGCTCATCGGGGGCGGCGATCGTTATCGCGTTCGAACATCACGGGAAACGTCTTCATCATGATCCACAGGTCGAACCATACGGAGCGTCGGTTGAGGTACTCGAGGTCGAAGTCGACCTTTTGGCGCACGTCCTCGACCGACTGATCGGGCGGCCGGTTGACCTGGGCCCATCCGGTGATCCCGGGAGGCACCTGCTGTCGCAACGGGTACCCCTCGATCTCGTCACGAAGCTGCTGGACGAACGTGGGACGCTCGGGGCGCGGACCGACGATGGACATTTCGCCGCGCAGCACGTTCAAGAATTGGGGAATTTCGTCCAGGCGCGTGCGCCGCAGGATCTGGCCGACCCGCGTGACCCGCGGGTCGTCGTCGCTCGCCCACACCGGGCCGCTGTCGCTCTCGGCATCGGTCCGCATCGTTCGGAATTTCACGATCTCGAACGGCTTGCCGCCGATGTCCGATACGCGCCGGCCGACCGAGTCGCGCTCGCCGTGTGGCGTGCGTCGGTCGAGCCCCACCCGAACCTGCCGGTAGAACACGGGTCCCGGCGAGTCGAGGCGGATGAGCACGGCGATGACGACGATCACGGGAATCAGCACGATGAGCGCGAGGGCTGCCACCACCATGTTGATGGCGCGCAGCACCACTTCCTCTGTCGGGCTGATTCTGCGGACGGGCCGGGCGTCGGCGCGGCTCGCCTCGGAGACACCGTCGTCGGTCAGTCGCTCGAACCGACGGACCCGACGCCGGCGTCGGTCGGGCCGCAAGCCGGGGCTCTTTCGATCCAATGTCGTGTCGTGGGCCATCGATCCTCGCCGCGAGAGTTGATTCACTCTCGTTGTGAGCATCCCCCGTGCCAGACTGCGCCGCATGCCGTAACGGGCTGTCTTTGTTGCGGTTGTGTCCCGCATGCACCCCTCGATGAAGAGAGCTATATGGCGCGGCTCCCACACGTACGACCCGCCACCGACCAACATAGCAGGTCGCGGGCCCTGCCTGAAGGCGCCGGTCCGGCGTCTGCTAGAACACGTTGACCAGGGCGATCACGCTCAGCACGGTCCCGAGGATGATGCTGACGTTGCGCAGCGAGTAGAAGGTGTCGCGCTCCCGCGGAATCCGAATCACGTCGCCGCTCCGCAGGCCCAGATCGTCCAGTGTGAAGCCGGCTGTTACGAGTTCCTCGCCCGACATGATCGTGCTTCCGTCACGACGCACCTCGATCCTCTCGATCTCGGCGTTCTGCGTCGGGCCGCCGGCGAGCGTCAGCACATCGGACAGCAACAGCGTTCCGCGAACGTCGTAGAAGCCCGGATTGCTGATCTGCCCGGTCACGGCGAGCCGCATCTGGTAGGTGAGCTCGACGACCGGGTTCCGGAGGATCGTCGCAAGCGCCTCTCGGATCACGCCGGGCGCCTCGGAGTAGAGCACGCCGCGCAGGGGGACCGGATCGATGCCGGGTAGCTCGAGCGACTGATCGGGCTGTACGGGAAAATTTCCCGTAAACTCTTCCCGACCCCGGACGTCGAGGCTGACCATGTCGCCGGGGCGGAAGTCGCCGAGCCGCAAGCGCTGTTCGACGGTCGCGAGGCGGCGCTCCACCGCTTCGGTGCGTTCGTCGTCCGCGTCGAGCACCACGAGTACCTCGGCCAGGCTGTCGCGCCGCGCCTCGAGGTCGTCGCGCGTATCCGTCCTCGGGCCGTCCTGCGCGCCGAGCGTCGTCGCGGAACCGATCAACAGGACCGCGGCCATCCACAGGTGCTTCATCCATATCCTCGCGAGGCTTGGGTGGTAATCGTCAATCGTCCAGTCCGTAGTCACGAATCTTGTACAACAACGCCCGGTAGCTGAGATCCAGCAGATCCGCCGCCTTCGTGCGGTTTCCGTCCGTTACGGTCAGCGCCCGGGTGATCAGGTGCTTCTCGAGCTCCGCGGAGCGCTTCTTCACCGACAGCTCGTCCGACGACAGCGAGTCCGACATCACGACCCCCTTCACCGTGTCGGGATCGCGGATCGTGCTCGGCAGGTCGCCGACGACCACCTTCTCCTCGTCGGCCAGGACCGTGGCCCGCTCTACGGCGTTCTCGAGCTCGCGCACGTTCCCGGGCCACGAGTACGCCGAGAGCGCCTTGAGCGCCTCCACCTCGAACCCCGTGACCGGCACACCCAACCGCTCGGCGTACATTTCGAGAAAATGCCGTGCCAGTATCGGGATCTCGTCGATGCGGTGCCTGAGCGGCGGCAGGTGGATGCGCACGACATTGAGCCGATAGTAGAGGTCGGCCCTGAAGTCGCCCGCCTTCACTTCGCTGTCGAGATCACGGGCCGTCGCGGCGACCACCCGCACGTCGACCTTGCGGGCCTGCGACTCCCCCACCCGCCGGATTTCCGATTCCTGGAGCGCCCGAAGCAACTTGACCTGGAGCGAGGCCGGCAACTCCCCCACTTCGTCGAGCAGCAGCGTTCCCTTGTTCGCTTCCTCGAACAGGCCGATGCGGTCGCCGGTGGCGCCGGTGAACGATCCCTTTACGTGACCGAACAGTTCCGACTCGAGAAGGTTCTCGGGAATCGCTCCGCAGTTGACTGCCACGAAGTCACCCGACCGACCGGACAGATCGTGCACGAGGCGGGCGATGAGCTCCTTCCCGGTGCCGCTCTCGCCCGTGATCAGAACCGTGGTCGGATGCGGCGCCACGCGCTCGGCCATGGTGATCGCCTCGGTCATCCCCGGGCTGCCCGAGATGATCTCGCCGTGACGTCGCTCGATGCGCACCTGCTTGCGCAGGCGCCGAATCTCGCGATCCTTCTTCCGGCTCTCCTCCGCGATCCGCACCCTGAGGAGGAGGGCGTCGGGCGTGAACGGCTTGTCGATGTAGTCGTAGGCGCCCCGGCGGATCGCGTCGATCGCGGTCTCGGGATTCCCGTAGGCGGTCATGATGATGATGCTGGCCGATCCACCGTCCTCCGAATACCGATCGACGAACTCCAGTCCGTCCATGCCCGGCATGCGGACATCTGCGAGGATCAACTCGGGATTCCACTCCGCCGCCTTCTCGAGCCCCGACGCGCCGTCACCGGCCGTCTCGACCTCGTAGTCTTCACCCTCGAGCACGAGGGACACCGTACGGCGCAGCCCGGCGTCGTCCTCGATCACCAGTATTCTCATGCGGATGTAAGCTCCCGATCAGCGTCGGTCGGCAGGAGCAGGCGGAAAGCCGCGCCCCCGAGTTCGCTCGAAGTCACTTCGATGGTCCCACCCATCCCCTCGATCAACCTTGCTGATACTGCAAGGCCCAGGCCGGTTCCCGTTCCCGGGTCCTTCGTCGTGAAGAACGGTTCGAACAGGCGGGCTCGAATTTCCTCCGGAATGCCCGGACCGTCGTCGTCGACGACCAGCTCGACGGCGGCCGCCCCACGCTCGAACGGGCGTTGCGGTCCCGGGTCCATCGCCGACTCGAGGCGGCGCAGGTGCGAGTAGTCGATGCCGGTGGGATCCGATTCGCGGCGGACGGTGGCTTCCTCGGCCCCCTTCTCGATGGTCACGAGCGCCGTGCGAATGCGAATCCGGCCAGGCCCCGCGTCGCCGATCGCGTCCGCCGCGTTGAGCAACAGATTCACGAGAACCTGCTCGATCTGATGGCCGTCGCCGCGAACGTCGGCCAGGTCCTCGTCGAGCGCCAGCTCCAGCTCGATCTGCCGGAACCGTCCCTGGAGCGACAGCATCGTCACGGTGCGTTGCGCGACCTCGTTGATGTCGATGGCCTGTCGCGAGGCGGCGCGTGGCCTGGCGAAGTCGAGCAGCCCGCGCACGATTCGATCGATGCGCCGTGCCTCGTACTCGATGCCCGACAGCCACTCCGAATCGGTGCCGAGCTCGCGCTGGCCCAGCGCCGTGTAACCGATGATCGCCCCGAGCGGATTTCCCACCTCGTGCGCGATGCCGGCGGCCAGGCGGCCGATCGACGCCAGCTTCTCGCTTCGTACGAGCCGCATGCGCGCTTCCGACAGCTCGCGGTTCGTCGCGTTGAGCGAGGCCACGTTCTGCGCCAGCTCGTGCTGATTGCGGATCAACCGCGAGGCCATGGCGTTGACCGCCGCGGCGAGCCGTTCGAGCTCGACCGTGTCGCTTCCCTCGAGGCGGTGCCGATGCTGTCCGGCGGCGATCCGCTCGGCGCCCTCGACCATGGTGTCCACCGGCTCGAGCACGAAACGCGACAGGCGCTGCTCGGCCACGACATACACCGCCAGCATGTCGAACACGACGACGGCGGCGACGGCGACCCCCAGGAACTGGGGTGGAAGCTCGACGGCGAACCCGATGTACACGGTCACGGCGACGGTGAACAACGCCACGAATACGAGGATGATCAGTCCGCCGAGCAGCCGCAGCCGCAAGGAGAGCGCCCCTGGACGACGTATCTTCATCTGCCGATGATAGGCGGACCCGGTGGAACGGGCCACGGTCGGACATCCGAGCGCCCATTTTTTTGTCGCTTTCGCCCCACACCTGCGGTGTTTCGCCGACAGGTCGGCGAGCGAATCGAGCCTCCGGAGATCGCCGATTCCTTCACCCCTCATCGACGAATCGCGCACTTGCACGCTATATGTCGATAAATCATCGCAGACATATGATGTTGGTCTGTTGGGTCACACATTTGACATAAAACATCGATCAATGGTTGATACTTGCACTCCTTTTGCGTAGCATCCGGGGCGTTCGTTCTCGTCGGTCGGACGGAACGCGAAGTTCGAGGCCGGCCAGGAGAGATTCGACTACAGACCCAGGAGACACCGCATGTCGCCGGATGCCATGTTCGCCGCGCCCCGTGAACACGAGAAGGAGACCCGCTTCGCCCACTACGGGGCCGGCCTCGGCCAGACGCCCGACGCCAAGGGCGTGCTCGAGATCTGCCGGGCCCTCAACGTACGCTTCCTGCGCCTGACCTTCACCGACATCCTCGGGCACACGAAGAACGTCGAGGTGCCGGCCAGCCAGTTCCCGAAGGCCCTCGACGGCGAGATGATGTTCGACGGCTCCTCGATCAAGGGATTCGTGCGCATCGAAGAGAGCGACATGCTCCTGAAGCCCGACCTCGCGACCTTCCGGATCTTTCCGTGGGGCGATCCCGAGGCGCGCGTCGCCCGGCTGATCTGCGACGTATACAACACCGACGAGACGCCGTTCGCCGGCGATCCGCGGCTGGTTCTCAAGCGCGTCACCGGCAAGGCCGCCGACATGGGCTACACGATGAACGCCGGCGTCGAGGCCGAGTTCTTCCTGTTTCAGCGCGACGAGCGCGGCGGGGCGACGACCGTGACGCACGACTCCGGCGGCTACTTCGACCTCACCCCCGTCGACCTGGGCGAGCAGGCACGCCGGATGATCGTCAACGACCTCGAGGCGATGGGCTTCGAGGTCGAGGCGGCGCACCACGAGGTTGCGCCCGGACAGCACGAGATCGACTTCAAGTACGCCGAGGCGATCCGCACGGCGGACGACCTGACCACGTTCCGGTTCATCGTCCGGAACGCCGCGATGGCGCACGGCCTCCACGCCACCTTCATGCCGAAGCCGATCTTCGGGCAGAACGGCTCGGGCATGCACACGCACCAGTCGCTGTTCAAGAACGGCGACAACACCTTCTACGATCCCGACGGCGAGTTCCAGCTCTCCGACGAGATGCGGTATTACATCGGTGGCCTGAAGAAGCACGCCCGCGCGCTGACCGCCGTCACGAATCCGCTCGTCAACAGCTTCAAGCGGCTCGTGCCCGGCTACGAGGCGCCCGTCGACATCGCCTGGTCGCACCGCAACCGCTCGCCGATGATCCGGGTTCCCGACCGGCGGGGCGTGGGCACGCGGGTCGAGTTCCGCATGCCCGACCCGAGCTGCAACCCGTACCTCGCGCTGGCCGTGCAGCTCGCCGCCGGCCTCGACGGGATGGAGAACGAGATCGATCCGGGCCCGCCCCTCGACGTCAACGTGTGGGAGCTTTCGGCCGCGGAGCGGAAGGAGCACGCCGTCGAGAGCCTGCCGGCCAACCTCGGCGAGGCGATCGGCGAGCTCGAAGGCAGCGACCTGATGCGCGAGACGCTGGGCAACCACGTGTTCGACAACTTCGTCGCCGCCAAGAAGCGCGAGTGGTCGGATTATATCTCGCAGGTTACGGAGTGGGAGGTCGAGCGGTATCTGACGACGTATTAGTGGGTGGAAGGGTGTAGCTCCCTCCGCGAGCTGGCGACCGGCTGGACGGCGCCGCGCAATGCTCGCTCCGGGTGCTACACCCTTCCCCATCACGATTCACGTCGTCGGCTCCCGGCGGACACTCGGTAACCGCGGGGAATGACGGAGTCCG
>DATHRZ010000059.1:0-5005 GCA_035464655.1 Gemmatimonadota bacterium | reverse complement strand
TCGGAATTCTCGAGTAGCGCCTACTGCAACGCGACGAGTGCACCGGGGGAACCGGCCTGCTCCTCCTTGAGGTACGCGAGCGGGTCGTGATGCAGCGCGCCTTCGGGCAGGAACTCCCACAGGGGACCCAGGTCGCCGCGTATCCGGTCGACGAAGAACTCGGGCAGCTCGTCCGTTTCGCCCTCGAAGTAGTCGCGGAAGCCCGTGTCTGAGTCGAGGCGGCGACGAACCTCCGTGAAGTACTCGATCCGCCCCTTCCCCTCCGACGACACCGCGCGCACAACGTTCATCAGGCGCGGGATCACACCGCCGCTCGCGGCGAACCGTCGCGCGACGGCCCGCGGCCGGAAGCTGTGCTTCGTCAGGTCGATCACCAGGTCGTAGAACTCGGGCCACTCGTAATTCAGCGGCTTCACGTTCATCGCGTGGTGGTTGTTCAACAGATGGAACGGGAAGCCGAGCACCCGGCCGTCCTTCTGATACTCGAGATTCAGCGGCGCCGCGCGCCCGAACGCCGTGAGCAGCGAGTAACCGGGGAAGGCGGCGGGTGATCGGTCGATGAACTGCTTGGTGAGCTCGAACGGCTCCGGGCCTTCGTCGCAGTCGAGTCCCAACACGAAATTCGTCTGCAGGTAGTCGACGTGCCGCGAGATCATGTTCGCGTGCTCCGACACCTGGTCGAGCTTTTCGCGTCCCTTCTTCGAGCGCGCCTTCGACTTGTTTCCGAGGTCGTACCACGACTCGATCCCCGGCAACATGGCCCGAAATCCGTTGCGCTCGAGGCGCGGCAGGCGCTTCTCCGACAGCAGCGACAGGCTGCTTTCGGCCACGAAGTCGATCCGCCCGGGCGGGACGGCCTCTTCGATCGCGTCGAGGTAGTCGTCGAACCGGACACCGAAGTTCGGGTCGTGCCAGCCGACCCGGGGCCGCTTCAGCTTCTCGAGCAGGAAGCGCAGGTCGTCACGCATTTGCTGGAAGTCGAGCGGCTGGTAGGCGACCTCTGAATCGATGCAGAACGCGCAGGTATACGGGCAACCCAGGCTGCCGAGCATCGGCACGAGTTTGAATGTCGGCGCCTTCGCGAGGGTCGGTTCGATGAACTTCCAGCGCTCACGCACGCCCGGCAGCGTCCGCGGTTGTCCGGGAGCCGACAGCCGGAGGCCCAGCGGGCGCCGGCTCGCACACTCGTCCAGCACCCGGTCGAGCGTGTCCTGGTCCGTGAAGCCGAGCACGTAATCGAAGTACTTCGCGGCATCCTCGGGATAGCAGCGCGCGTGCGGGCCGCCGAGGCACGTCACGACGCCGCGCTCACGGAACATCGCACTCACCGCGTAGGCGAGCTGGGCTCCCTGCGAGAAAGCGCCGATGAACAGCAGGTCGATGTCGGCGGGCAACTCTTCGAGCAGATTCTCGAACCCGGTGTAGCAGATCAACCGGACGTCATGACCGCGCTCTTCGCACCAAACGGCCAGGACCTGGGGCATGATGCTGGCGAGGTTGGCGTGCATGACCCGAGCGTACAGGGCGCGCGTGGGTCCCCTTGCAACCAGATCTACGATACCGATGCGAAGTCGGGCCAAAGGGGACGCCTCCTTGCGGGCCTTCGAATCGGGCCGCCGGCTGGGAGCCGCGGATCCTCCGATCGAAACCCTGCATGAAAGCTATGCGGCGGCTGAGCGCGACGCGAATTCCCGGTGACCGCCGCGTCCGGAGCGGGTCAGCCCTCGCGCCGGAGTCGGTCGCGTCCCTCGCTCCGCGCCATCCGCCGGATCTCGCCCGCCAGGAAAGCCGGCAGTGAGGGCCGGCCGGGCCCGGGCAACCGGTCGAGAAAGAACTCCTTGAGGCGTGGATGGCGGGGTAACGCGCCTCGGTTCGCCCGTGCGTACTCGACGGGCGACAGATATCCCAGGTGCACGTGCTCGATTCCGCAGGCCAGGGCGGCCTCCTCGACTCCCGGGCCCTCCTCCGCCCACGGCAACGCGAAATGGGTCGTGTGGGCCCCCGTCTCGGCTCGGAGCCTGTCACGGGCGAGCCTCAGCAGGAGGCGGCGATCGGCGTCGCGTTCTTCGGGTGTCTCCCAACCCTCATCGCTCGCCGAGCGCGCGTCGCGGGCCACCGCGTCGAGCGTCCCACGCCAGTCCGGATCTGCGAAGAATCGAGCGGCTCCCCCACCCTGCTCGACGCGGCGCCGGCACGCCTCGCGCACGCGCTCTGAGTCGAGGAAGCGCGGGTGCGGTCCCCAGCGCGAACCGTACTCGTAGATCGGCTCACCCGGGGCGAGTTCCACGTCGCAGGTCTCGCGGCCCTCGCGGCGCACTCGCCAGGCCGAAACTCCGAGATTGACGTCGGGGCGTCCGGGGCGCGCGAAGTCGATGATGCGCTCGGACACGAACAGGCGGGCATGAGCGTAGCCGTGAAGCTGCACATCGAGCACGCCGGACTGATGCATGCGGCGCACCGCGTCGAAGTCGACCAGCCGGCCGCGCGAGCGGTCGGCTCCCGCACCGGCCGTCTCCATCAGACCGGGCGACAGGAACGCAGTCGCCCGGAACCCGTGGCGGCGGAGCAACGGCCAGGCCACGTCGTACAGGCTTGCATGGCCGTCGTCGAAGGTCAGCACCACGTCGCGCGGATCGGGATCCGACCAGTCGACGTCGGCGCAACTCACACCACGTAAACCCTTCCGATCGAGCGCTTCGAACTGGCGGGCGAGGCGCTCGGGTTCGGCCTCGTGAAAGATGAAGCTCGGGGGCTCCCGCCGGCCGAGGCGGACGAGGTAGCCGGCCGGGTCGCACGCGTCCCGGTAGTAGGACAATCGCTTCACGACGGATTTCCCGAGCTCGCCCTGACCGCGTCATTTGCCGGGGCCGGGGCCCGCCGGAACAGGTCGGGAATCGCGGACACTGCCGACCCGAAGTCGGGCCGCAGGCTCAGCCGCGAGAGGCTGAACAGCGTGACGGCGGCAGCCAGTACCGTATAGGCGAGGATGTTGCCATAGGCCACGCCGATCGTACCGAACCGCCATCCGAGGGCCAGGTAGCCGGCCGTTCCGATCACGGCGGAAGGAAGGAAGGCACGCAGGAACATCTCGCGCAGACTACACAGGTTGTTGGCAGCGGCCATCAGCGGGCCTACCAGGTTCAGGATGGTCGCGCCCACGGTGATGATCAGCGTGAGTCGGAACACCTGCTCGGTGGCCGCCGCCCCGAACAGCAAGTGGAGGATCAGCGGGCCGGCCAGCCAGATGACGAACAGTTGACCTAGCGAGACGATCGTATTGGCGAGGATGCCCGCTCCATACGTGGTCGCCGTCGAGCCCGCGTCGCGCGCGTAGCTCAGGCCGAGCTGCAGACCGCGACGGATCTGGTTCGGCACCAGGAAGAGCATGCTCGTGAAGCGCAGCGCGATGGTGTACGCGTCGAGCCCTGCATACAAGGCCAGCCAGCTCAGGATGACCGTGTCGATCAGCAGCAGGGTGTCAATCGACATCCGGTTCAGGTGATCCCACAGGCCATAGTCCGTCACGCTCCGCGCGATCGCGCGCACCGCCTTCCGGTCGGCGGCCAGCCGGAACGGATACGCGCGGCGGAACGCGATCGCCCACACGACCATCGCGGCCAGCGCCGTGAGGCCGAGCAGCGCGCTGTACAGCCCGAGCGACGGATCGAGCAGCAGCAGCGCGTAGACGGCGAGGCGGGCCGCGCCGACGAAGGTGCTGATCACGGTCGCGCGGCTCTGCCGCAGGTCCGCGAAGAACACCATCTTGATCCAGTCCTGGAAGGCGAGCGCCACGAAGTCGATCGTCATCGCCCAGAACAGCAGGTCGACCCCGGGAAGCCGGACGGTCGGGATGAGCGTTGCCTGCAGAACGGCGGCCAGCAAGGCGATGGCGGCCACCTGGAGCAGGAAGAACCACGTCATTCCCGAGAACAGCGAATCGCGGGCGGCGCGGTCGGCCGCCACGCGCGGATAGTCGCGGAGCAATACGCGGACGGGCGACACGTCGAGCCACGCTACGAACACGATATACCCACCGGCCACGCCGATGGCGGCGATCTCGGGCCCGGACAGCAGGCGCACGAGGAGGACGAACACCGCCACGTTCCCGACCTTGGTGAGCACGAGGTCGGCCAGGGCGAAACCCGTGTTGTGCACCACGCTGCGGCCGCTCGGCGCCTCCGGCCTCGTCACGTCACGCCTCGCCCGTCGAGCGCCCTTCGAGCGCCACCCGGTAGATGGCACTCAACCCGCGCGCGATCTCTTCGCGAGAAAAATTCGAGCGTGCCCTCTCGAGTCCGGCCCGGCCGAGGCGCTCCGCCCGGTCAGCGTCGGTGGCCAGCGTTCCGATCGCTTCGGCCAGTCGCAGCGCGTCGTTGGGCTGGACGAGCACGCCCGCATCGCCCACCACCTCGTCGATCGCCCCGCAGTGCGTGCTGATCACTGGCGTCCCCGTAGCCATCGCCTCGACCAGAGCAATACCGAACTGCTCAAGAATCGTGCGCGAAGGAATGCTGGGGAGCACGAACAGATCGGCCAGGCGATGCAGGTCGGGAATTTCCTCGTACGGTCGCCCGCCGAGCAGGCGGAAGTTGTCGGCGAGTCCGAGAAGCTCGAGGCGTCGTTCGAGTCTGGCACGCTCGGAGCCGCTCCCGACGAGCACGAACACCGGCTCGAGAGCCCGGAATGACGGATCGCGGAGCAGGAGAGCCGCGGCATCGGCGAGCGCGAATATCCCCTTCGTCCACACGAGACGCCCGACGAACAGGATGACGAATGCCCCGTGCTCGATGCCCGCCCGGCGAGCGACCTCCGGGTCGCGATCGCCCGGGTGGAAGCGCGCGAGGTCGATGCCGTGCCCGACCACGTGAACGCGCTCCGGCTCGACGCCCTCGGTGACGAGCGCCTGCCGTGCCCGCTCGGAGCGGGCGAGAAACACGTCGGTGTGCTCACGCACGAACGCGGCGCGGCGCGCCAGCCCGCGGCGACCCTGGTGCCAGTGCGGCAT
>DATHRZ010000058.1:0-29223 GCA_035464655.1 Gemmatimonadota bacterium | reverse complement strand
CTGGATCGTGGCCGGCAGGCCGGCCTTGATCGCTCCGATGTCGGTCTCGTCGACCAGCGTGCGGACCTGCACCTCGTTGAGATCGGCCATCCGGAGCAGGATCGTCCCGCCCGACACTTCCTGCGCCGAGGTGATGATCTGTCCCTCTTCGACCGTCTTCTCGACCACCGTCCCGGTGATCGGCGCCGCGACGGCCACGTCGTTCAGGCGCTCCCGGGCGAGAGTGAGGCTGGTGCGCGCCTTGATCAACGTGGCCCGCGCGTTCGCGTTCTCGAGCAGGGCGTTCTCGTACTCTTCCTCGGTCACGGCGGCCGAGTCGCGCAGCGCCGCCATGCGCCCGAGCTGCCGCTCGGCGATCGTGGCGCGCGCTTCGGCCACGTCGAGGTCGGCCTGCGCCTGCTCGAACGCGTTGCGGACGTCGCGCGGATTGATGCGCACGAGGAGCTCGCCGCGCTCGATCTCGTCGCCGAGCTCGACGGCAACTTCCGTCACCTCGCCGGAGGCCTGCGACTTCACGTCGATCACCCGGATCGGCTCGATCGTGCCCGTGGCCGCGACCGTCGACGTGACTTCGCGCACGGTGGCCGCCGACGTGTCGAGGCCGAGCGCGTCGCCCTCGTCGCCTCGGCCGGACGAGCAGGCCGCCACGAGCAGGAGAGCCGCGATGATCCCGGCGCCCGTCAGGCCGCCGGCCGTCCCGCGATGCCGGGTGATTTCGTTCGTCTTATCCTTCACGTCATCCCATCGTCTTTCTGGAAATGTCGGTTGCTACCCGGGCAGTCCACTGCCGAGGATCGCTTCGAGTCGCGCGATGCCGAGCCGGTAGTCGAACCGGCGCTGAATGAGGTCGACTTCGGCTTCGCGCAACGTGATCTGCGCGCTCTGGAGGTCGAGGATCGTGGCGAGGCCGAGGCGGTAGCGTTCGCGCGTGACGCGCAGATCCTCGGCGCTGAGTTCGACCGTCTGTTTCGCCAGGTCGATCGAGGCGACCGCCGCCTCGATCGTGCCGAGCGCCGCGTCGAGGTCGCTGCGCAGCGACAGCTCGGTGGCGCGCTCGTCGGCGCGGGCCTGGTCACGCCGGGCCTGCGCGGAATAGAGCTGCGCCTCGCGCCCGAACCCGTTGAACAGGGGGAGGCTGCCGGACAGCGACAGGCTCCAGCTCCGATTTTCGGGCGGGAAATCGGCGTTCGACCACGCCCAGCCGCCGGAGAGCGACAGCGTTGGCAGGTAGGCCGCCTTGGCGCTCGCGACGGCGGCTTCTGAAGCCTGGGCCTGGGCCCTGGCCGTCGCGAGACCCGGAGCGGCGGTCAGCGCCTGACCGAGAATCTGCTCACGGTCGGGCATCATCACATCGACCTCGAGAGCTGCTTCCGCCTCGGGCGCGAGCGGCTCGCGCAGGCCCACCGCCTCGGCGAGCCCGTACGTCGAGGCTCGCTGGGCGTTCTCGGCGTTGAGCAGGGCGACGCGCGCGTTGTTGAGGTCGACCTGCGACCGCAGGATGTCGGAGCGGGTCGCCCGTCCGAGCTCGAGTTGCTGCTCGACGAACGAGAGCTGGTCCCGTTGCCGCTGCACTCGCTCGGCCTCGACACGCACGAGCTCTCGCGACGCGACGGCGTTGTAGTAGGCCACTTTCACGGCTTCGGCCGTCTGGTACTGGCTCTGGCGGTACTGCGCCGAGGACGCGTCGACGCCGCGCTGCGCCTCTTTGAGGCCGCTGACTCTCTGCCAGTCGAGCAGGGCGATCGATCCGTTCACGCGGGCCGAGTAGTTGGTCGTTGAAAAGCCCTGGCTCGTGGGATCGAGCCGGGCGCTCGACGAGTTGCTGTAGCCATAGCTGAGCGACGCCGACGGCAGGAAGTTGCCCCAGGCCGAGAGCTCGCCGTAGCGTGCGACCTGAAGCGCCGAGGCGGACTGCTCGAGCGTCGGCGCGTTGGTGCGAGCCAGCTCGAGCGCTTCCTCGAGGCTCACTGCGCGGATTCCCTGGAAGGCCGCTTCGACCTCGGGCGGATCTTCCTGTTCCTGCGCTACCGCCACGGTGGCGCAGGGCGCCAGCAGCATTCCCATCGTCGTCACCGCACGAATCATCACATGTCTGCTGTTCATCAATTCTCCGTGTCCCTCTCGGTCGTGTCGCGTCGGGCATCGCCGTCGCGGTCTCGCTCTCTTCCTTCGCGATCGTCGCCGTAGTTCCGCTCGAGGAGCTCGCGGTAGTCGGCCACCTGCTCCGGGGTGAGGATCGCCTCGATGCGCGCACGCGTCGAGTCGACGAGGTCGCGATACGCCGGCCGCACCGGGTCGAACAGCTCGGACATCCGTTCGCGCATGTCTTCGAGGATCGGGTCGATCCGGGCGCGCTGTTCGGTCGTCAGGCCGAGTTCGTCGGCGAAGCGTTCGATCGTCGTGCCTCCACCCCGGCGATCCCTACGATGGTCCTCCTCCGCCTGTTTCGGGGCCTCGGCCTCGGCGCCGCCGAACTGCCGGTCGGCCGCGACGCCCGCCGCCATGCCGGCCGCGAAGGTCAGCAGGAGGAGCAGGGCGACCCGGGTGCGCGAGCGGCTCACGGTAGCATGCTCCGCGGTCGCTGACGCGCCGCTTCACCGAGGGCTGCGAACACGACGTCGTCATTCGTGTCGAACTCCGAGAACCCGGCCGGGGCTACTTCGGCGTGCAGCAACTCGACCAGGTCGGGGGTCGGCTCGACGGCCGTGAGGGTCAGCGACTCGTCGGCCACCTCGCCACGCACGGCGAGCCCGCCGAACACGAGGACGAGTGCCGCGGCGACCGGTGTCAGGAGCCCCGCCCAGCGCGAGGCCACGTCCCACAGGTCGTCGCGTCGCGCCTCGAGCAGGGGTTCCGCCGCCTGCAAGATGGAGCTCCGCAGGCGCACCGACGTCAGATCGTCGGGGCGCATGCCTTCGAGCCAATCGGGCCAGTCTCGCATGTTCACTCCTCTTCCGTCTCCAGTTCGATCACGGGTCCGAGGTGGTCGCGCAGCGCCTTCCGCCCGTGGTGGACGTGGGCGCGTGACGTTCCGACCGCGACTCCCAGTATTTCGGCCACCTCGCGGTGGCTGTATCCTTCCAGGTCATACAAAATGACCGCCGTTCGCTGCTGTTCCGGCAACTCCTCCAGCGCCGCGAGCACCCGGCTGCGCGTCAGCGTGCGGTCGAGCTCGCGCTCGGGGTTCGAGCCGCCGGACGCGCTCACCGGGATCTCCTCGTGCGAGCGCAGGCTCTCGCGGCGCCTCAAGTTCAGCGCCGTCGAGCGCAGCACGCTGTAGAACCACGGCCCGAACGGGCTTCCCGGCCGAAGCTGGTCCATCCGTTCGAGCGCCCGGATGAACGCCGTCTGCACCGCGTCCTCGGCATCCTGCGGGATCCCGAGAATCGACAGCGCCACCGCGTAGCCACGATCCATGTAGCGCCGCACCAGCTCGTCGAACGCGGTGGCGTCGCCACCCTGCACGAGCCCGACGAGCTCCGCCTCGTCTCGACGACCTGTCGGCACCGTTCCTAACACGTTCGCTCCGGGTGACGTTGCATGGTACGGGAAGCCAAACATACGGGCAGAGCGGCGAACGGGTCAGCCCGGTCACGCCGCGTTCTTGCTCGCGCCCGAGCCCTGCCGCATCTTCCGGGACGCTGGTTCCGCGCCCCGGGCGCGTCCCCGAACTTGTCACGATTCATCAAAACGGAGGTCCGTTGAGCGACGCCCTCGCACTGGCCGCGCGCACGCTGGTACACGAACGAGTTCGAGCCCTGCGCCGCCTGCTCGACCGGGATCTCGACCCCGGCGACGTGGTGCTGCGCCCGACGGCTCCGGATTCCCGCAAGCACCTGTTCGAGGAAGCCTGCGAGCTTTACTGGAACGAGCTGAACTGGGAGCAGATCACCGACGAGGAGCAGACGGACGGCGGGGAGCTGACCGAGATGGTGTTCCCGGGCCTGCTCACCCTGGTCGACGCCCTGCTGCCGCGGGCCGCAAACGGTGAGCCGGACCGTAGCCGCGAGCACCGCGACGTGGCGCACGACTTCCTGCTCTGGCTGGCCGCGCGCCTGGTCGAGCTGCGCTCGCGCCGCGAAGAGGGGCCGGAGGACCGCGCGCAGACCCGCCGGGAAGCGCAGATCACCGACGAGCTCGTCGATCTCGTGACGTACCGGCTGTACTCGATCACCGACGAAGAGATCTCGCGGCTCGAGAACTAGTGAGAACTGGCCCGTTGAACTGCCCGTGAAACCGCTGACCCTCCCACTGAGAATAGATTTGCCGTGAAATCCATCGTGTGCATCAAGCGCGTCCCCGACTCGGAAACGCGCGTGACCATCGCACCGGACGGGCGTTCGCTCGATTCGTCCGGGGTCAAGTACGTCATGAACCCCTACGACGAGATCGCCCTCGAAGAGGCGCTGGCCCGCAAGGACGCGGCCGGCGAGGGCTCGGTCACCGTCGTTACGCTCGGCCCCGAGGCGGCGAAAGACACGCTGCGCTCGGCACTCGCCATGGGGGCCGACGAGGCGCTGCTGCTGCGCGCCGACCCGCCGGCCGACGGTCTGGTCGTCGCGCGGGCCCTCGCCGACGCCCTGCGCGAACGCGAGTTCGACCTGCTGCTGTTCGGCAAACAGGCGATCGACGACGACAACATGCAGGTGCCCGCCATGGTGGCCGAGCTGCTCGAGCTGCCGTGCGCGACCGTCGTCACCGGGCTCGAAATCGAGAACGGCCACGTGACGGCGCGCCGCGAGGTGGAGGGCGGCCACGAGGTGGTCGAGTTCGACCTGCCCGGCGTGATCGCCACGCAGAAGGGTCTCAACAAGCCGCGCCACCCCAGCGTGCGCGGGATCATGATGGCGAAGAAGAAGCCGCTCGAGGAGCGCGACGTCGAGCTCGAGGCCTCGGGGCTCGAGGTGCTCGAGCTGACGCCGCCGCCTCCGCGGCCCGCGCCCGAGATCGTGGGCGAGGGAGCCGAGGCCGTGCCCGAGCTCGTGCGCCGGCTGCGCGAGGAAGCGAGGGTGCTCTGATGGCGACGATCCTGGCGGTGGCGGAGAGCCGGGCCGGCGAGCTGCGTCCCGTGTCGCGCGAAGTCGTGGCGACGGCGCGCCGGCTGGCCGACGAGCTGGGGGCCGAGGTCGAGGCGCTGGTGCTCGGCGCCCCCGGCGTGCAGGGCGGAGCCACGGCGCTGGCCGAGGCGGGGGCCGACCGCATCCTGGTGGCCGAGGACGAGGCGTTCGGCCTGTACGCGCCCGACGCGGCCGTGCGCGCCGTGCAGGAGCGCTGCGAGGCGACGGAATGCGTCGTCGTCCTGTTCGCCGCGACGGCGCAGGGCAAGGACCTGTCGGCGCGGTGCGCGGCACGGCTCGGGCGGTCGCTGGCGACCGAGGTGACCGAGGTCGCGATCGACGGCGGCGTCCCCGTCGTCGTACGGCCGCAATACGCCGGCAAGGCCTACGCGCGTATCCGTATGCCGAGCGCGCCGGCGCTGATCAGCCTGCGCCCCAACGTGTTCGCGGCCGGCGGCGTGTCGGCGGGCCGGGGCGAGGTCGAGGCGCTCGCCCTGGACGCCGGGATGCCCCGCACCCGCGTCACGGCGTTCGAGACCGGCGAGCGCGAGCGGCTCGACGTGGCCGAGGCGAGCATCGTCGTATCGGGCGGCCGGGGCATGCAGGGGCCCGAGAACTGGAAGCTGCTCGAGGATCTCGTCGACGCCCTCGGTCCCAAGGCGACGCTCGGCGCGAGCCGCGCCGTGGTCGATGCGGGCTGGCGCCCGCACGGCGAGCAGGTCGGCCAGACGGGCAAGGTCGTGTCGCCCGGCCTCTACTTCGCGGTCGGGATCAGCGGGGCTATCCAGCACCTGGCCGGCATGCGCACGGCCGGCGTGATCGTGGCGATCAACCGCGACCCCGAGGCCCCGATCTTCAACGTGGCCAATTACGGGCTGGTGGGGGACGCATTCGAGATCGTGCCGAAGCTGGCGGAGGAGATTCGAGCGATCCGCTCTTGAATCGGACGGCTGGGCCCGGCGTCCTGCTGACCGGGGCGACCGGGTACGTCGGGGGCCGTCTGCTTCCGCGGCTGATCGAGCGCGGATGCCGCGTGCGCTGCCTGACCCGCCGTCCCGAGGAGCTGCGAGCCCGCGTCGAGGAATCGGTCCAGGTGGCCGGCGGGGACATGCTCGAGCCCGACTCCCTCGGTCCCGCCCTCGACGGCGTCGACATCGCCTACTACCTCGTGCACTCGATGGGCGAGGGCGACGGGTTCCGCGAGCGCGAGCGTCGGGCGGCCCGCAACTTCGCCCGTGCGGCCGAGGCGGCCGGCGTCCGGCGGATCGTCTACCTCGGCGGGCTGGGCGACGAGGAGCGGGAGCTGTCGGAGCACCTCGAGAGCCGCCAGGCCGTTGGGCGCGCCCTCCGTGACTCGGCCGTTTCCACGACCGAGTTTCGCGCCTCGATCATCATCGGTTCCGGTAGCCTGTCGTTCGAGATGATCCGCGCGCTGGTCGACAAGCTGCCCGTGATGATCCTGCCGCGCTGGGTTCGCACGCCCGCCCAGCCGATCGCCATCGAGGACGTGATCGACTACCTGGTGGCCGAGCTCGATCGGCCCGGCCTCGACAGCCAGGTGGTGGAGATCGGCGGAGCCGACGTGGTTTCCTACGGCGACATCATGCGCGAGTACGCACGCCAGCGGGACCTCCGCCGCGCCTGGATCCCCGTGCCCGTGCTCACGCCGTGGCTGTCGAGCCTGTGGCTGGGTCTCGTCACCCCCGTGTTCGCCCGCATCGGACGCCAGCTCATCGCAGGCGTCGAGCACCCGACGATCGTGCGCGATCCGGCGCCGGCCGCCGCCTACGACCTCACCCCGCGAAGCCTGCGGGAGGCGATCGAGCGGGCGCTCGTCAACGAAGACCGCGAGTTCGCCCTCACGCGCTGGTCGGACGCGCGCTCGACGGGCGAGCGGTCCGACTCTTACGGCGGTAAGCGCATAGGCTCTCGGTTCGTCGATTCGCGCTCGACGGACGTTTCCGCGCCGCCCGAGGCCGTGTTCGAGGTCATCGAACGCATCGGGGGCACGAATGGCTGGTACTTCGCCGACTGGTTGTGGTCGCTGCGCGGGCTGCTCGACCTGGGGGTCGGTGGGGTGGGCGTGCGGCGCGGGAGGCGCGACCCCGCGGCGCTCCTGCCGGGTGACACCGTCGACTTCTGGCGCGTCGAGGATGTCGAACCGCCTCGGCTTCTGCGCTTGAGGGCGGAGATGCGCGTGCCCGGCCGCGCGTGGCTCCAGTTCGAGGTCGAGCCCGCGGCCGACGGCTCACCCGGCGCGCGGCTCACCCAGACCGGGCTGTTCGATGCCGCCGGCCTGTTCGGACGGGTCTACTGGTACGCCCTCTGGCCGATCCACCAGCTCGTGTTCGGCGGGATGGTGCGCGGGATCGCGCGGCGGGCGGAGCGGGGCAGGGCGGCGTGAGCCGGGTGTTTCGAATCGAGCAGGAGTTCGACCTCCCGCCGCCGGCCGTGTTCCCGTTCTTCGCCGACGTGACGAATCTCGAGCGGATCACACCGCCGTTTCTGCGTTTTCGGGTGCTGACGCCCACGCCGGTCGAGATCGGCGTGGGGACGATTCTCGACTATCGCCTCCGGGTTCGCGGCGTTCCGGTGCGCTGGAGGACGCTGATCCGGGCCTGGGAACCACCCCACCGGTTCGTCGACGAGCAGATCGGGGGGCCCTATCGACACTGGATTCACGAGCACCGGTTCGAGGACGTGGCGGGAGGGACCCGGATGATCGACGAGATCGACTACGCCGCTCCCGGCGGCCGGCTCGTCGAGCGCCTGTTCGTCGACCGCGATGTAGATCGCATCTTTTCCTACCGGGCCCGATTCCTCGACCAGCGGTTCGGGTAGCCCGCCGACCCACGATCCCTGAACTTGCGGCATGAGCATCGAAGAGATCCGGCCGCGGGTCGAGTCGTGGCGCGCCGCCGGCGAGCGGTACGGCGTGGCGGTATTGACGGGAGCGTGGCGTTCGGCGCCGCGCAAGCCGGGGGCGCGCTTCGTCCGCTCGGAATCGGGGGAGATCGCGGGGAATGTATCGGCGGGCTGCGTCGAAGCCGACCTGGCCGAGCGCCTCGCCGGCGTCCTGGCGGGCGAGGAGCCGTCGACCGTCACCTACGACGTCTCCGACGAGACGGCCCACGGGGTCGGGCTCGCCTGCGGCGGACGCATCGACGTGTTCCTCGAGGCCCGCTCGCCCGACGACCCGGTGTGGCCGGCGCTGCTCGATCGGCTCGATGCGAGGGCCACGGTCTTCCTGATCACCGACACGTCGCCCGCCGCCGCGGCGCACTGGCTCGTCGCCCCGGACGGCGAGGTGCTCGCGGCCGACACGGATCGCCCCCCGCCGCCGGCCGCCGTCGAGGTCGGACGAGAGATGCTCGACACGGGCGGGGTGCGCCTGATCGAGGCGGGGAGGGACGCCGGGGGCGCCCCGCCCGCCGACGCCCCGGTCCCTGTTCTCGTCGAAGTCTTCCTCCCGTCCCGCCGCCTGATCGTCGTGGGCGCCACACCCGTCGGCGCCGCGCTCGCCCGACTCGCCCGGGCCGCTGGCATCGACGTCGAGGTCATCGAGCCGCGGTCGGCCTACGCGGACGCGTTGCGCGATACGGACGTCGAGGTGGACGAACGGTGGCCCGAAGAGGCCCTCCCGCCCCGCGCCCCCGACCGCTCGACGGCGGTGGCGGTGGTCGCGCACGACGTGCGGCTCGACGTCGCGGCGCTCGAGGCGGCGCTCCGCTCGCCGGCCGGCTACGTCGGCCTGCTGGGCGGCGGGCGCACGCGGCGCGCCCGGTTCGAGGCGCTGCGCGAGGTGGGGGTGGCGGAGGACCGAATCTCAGCCGTACACGCCCCGATCGGGCTCGACATCGGGGCGGAGAAGCCGGCCGAGATCGCACTCGCCATCCTCGCCCAGATCGTCACGGTGTGGCGGGGCGCGGCGTGACCCCCACGGCCGGTCTCGTACTGGCCGGC
Organism: Gemmatimonadota bacterium; assembly: GCA_035464655.1. Lineage (GTDB taxonomy): Bacteria > Gemmatimonadota > Gemmatimonadetes > Palauibacterales > Palauibacteraceae > JARFPW01. Next base: position 20,203 of record DATHRZ010000058.1, on the reverse strand, counting down.
GGGTTGTCACGCCGCATGCCCGGCGCCTCGAAGCTGGCCCGTCCGTGGGCCGACGGGACGGTGCTCGGCGCCGTCGTGCGAACGGCGCGAGACGCCGGCCTGGCGCCCATCGTCGTGGTGGGTCGGGCCGACGAACCTCTGCCGCCGGGTTCCGATGCGGCCGACCTGCGACTGCGGGTGGCGCCGGGCGGCGGTCGCGCCGACTCGCTGGCTCTCGGGCTCGCGGAGCTCGCCCCGGGGCCGGTCGTCGTGCTGCTGGGAGATGAGCCCGGCCTGCGGTCCGACGTCGTGACCGCCCTGGTCGAGCGCTGCCGGGCGGAGGCCGCCGACGCCGGCCGCGTCGCGTACACCGATCGGCCCGGTCACCCGGTATGGCTCGGCCGGCGCGCCCGCGCGGTCGCGGCCGATCTGACGGGCGAGGCCGCCGTGTGGGAGCACGTGGCGCGTCCGCCCCTGAACGCCGTGTTGCTCGAAGTGGACGAACCCGCCCCGATCGACGTCGACACACCGGGCGCCCTCGAGCGCGCCCGCCGCCGCCGGGAGACACGGTGAGCCGCGGCGGCGTCGCGTGGCTCGTCGTCGCGGCGTGGATCCTCGCGCTCGGCTGGAACGCCCGCCGCGAGCACTTCCGGCCCGAGGCCGAGCGGCTCGCGCTCGGCGCGGCGATGCTGCCGCCGGGCGCCGCCTACTACGCGCTCGACGTGGGCGCCCGCGGCGCCGGCATGGTCAGCGTCGAGATCGACACGCTGCCCGGGCGCGCCGGCTTCACGATCCTAGAGCAGCACACGGTGCGCCTGCCCGGGCTCGGCGAGGCGGGCGAGACGGAGATCCGCACCGAGACGTGGCTCGGCCCCCGTGTCACGCTCGACAGCCTGCGCCGCCGCACCGTCCGAGGTGGCGATACGCTGCATACCCGGGCCCGCATCGTGGGCGACAGCCTGCACTGGGAGGGCGGGGAAGGCACGGCGATCCGGCCGCTCCCGGCGGCCGGCGCCGTGCAGACCGCGGTGAGCTGGCCGCTGCGCTACGTAGCGGCGGGTGGGGCGGAGGCGGGCGACGTCCGGCGGCTCACCCTGCTCGACCCGGCGACCGGCGACCTGCGCGAGGTCGACCTGCGCACGCTGGAGACGGGCACGCGGGTGTTCGCCGACAGCGCCGACACCGACCCCGACACCGACGAGTGGATCGTCGCGGGCCGCGACACGGTGCAGGCGTGGCGCGTCGAGCGCATCGATGCCGCGTCCGGCACCGAGGCGGCGCCCAGGCTCGGCGCCGTCCGCCGCGAGGCATGGATCGACGAGGACGGCCGGGTGATCGAGGCCGAGCTGGCGGGCGGCCTCCGCATGCGGCGCACGGCGTTCGAACTCGCGTTCTTCGCGGACGAGCGGGGCGAACGGGGCGAAGCTCCCGAATCCGCCGAACCCACCGACCAGCCACCACCCGAGGACCGATGATCACACTCGACGGGCTCACGAAGCACTACGGCGACTTCACGGCCGTCGACGGGATCGACCTCGAAGTGCCGCCCGGGCTGATCTTCGGGCTGCTCGGGCCGAACGGGGCCGGGAAGACGACGACGCTGCGGATGATCGCCGGCATCCTGGAGCCCGACGGCGGCTCGGTCGAGATCGGCGGGCACGACATCGTCGGCGATCCGCGCGCGGCGCGCTCGTTACTCGGCTTCGTCCCCGACCGGCCGTTCGTGTACGAGAAGCTGACGGGCGCCGAGCTGCTCCGTTTCACGGCCGGGCTGTACGGACTCGGCGGTCCCGAGGTCGAGAAAAGGATCGACGAGCTGCTCGAGTTGTGGGATCTCGCGCCGTGGCGCGATCAGCTCATCGAGTCCTACAGCCACGGGATGCGGCAGAAGATCATCATCTCCTCCGCCCTCATCCACCATCCGAAGGTGCTCGTGGTCGACGAACCGATGGTCGGTCTCGACCCGCGCTCGGCCCGGCTCCTGAAAGACCTGCTGCGCTCCTACGCCGACACGGGCGGCACGGCGATGATCTCGACCCACACGCTCGAGCTGGCCGAGGTGTTGTGCGACCGGCTGGCCGTCATCGATCGGGGGCGCATCGTGGCCGAGGGGACGCTGGACGACCTGCGGCGCACGGCGGCGACCGACGCCGTCGGGCTGGAGGAGGTGTTCCTGCGTATCACCCGTGGCGCGACGGACGACGAGATCGGGCGGGTGGTCGGCGCGTGAGCTCGGCTTCCGGCGTCGCGCGCGAGGTGGGGGTGCTGCTCCGCCCCAAGCTTCTCGCCGTGCGGCGGCGCCGCGGGTCGCGAGGCCGCCTCGGCCGCGCGCTCGTGCTGCTGGCCGTCGGGGCCGCGGCGTGGCCGTTCATCTATATTACCCTCGTACGCCTGCTCACGGCGCTGCGCGGTGTCGAGGAGATTGGGCCGCTGCTCGCCGCCCGGCTGCTCGGGCTCGCCCTGCTGCTGTTCCTCGGCATCCTGCTCCTGTCGAATCTGATCGCGTCGCTGTCGAGCTTCTTCCTCGCGCGCGACCTCCCGGCCATCCGCTCCTCCCCCGTCGACTGGCTGAGCGTGTATGCGGCGCGACTGTTCGAAACGGTCGTCAGCTCGTCGTGGATGGTCGTGCTGATCTTGATTCCGATGGTGGCCGCCTACGCGCGGGTGTACGGCGGCGGGCCGGGGTTCGCGGCGATCGTGCTTGCCTCGGTCGTGCCCTTCCTGCTGATTCCGGCCGCCGTGGGGAGCGCGCTCACGCTGCTGCTCGTGCAGGTGTTCCCGGCCCGGCGGTCGCGCGACATCCTCGCGGTGACCGGCGTGGCGGCGGCGGCCCTGCTCGTGCTCGTCCTCCGCGCGCTGCGCCCCGAGCGGCTCGTGAACCCCGAGACGTACCGCAATCTGGTCGACTTCCTCGCCGTCCTGCGTGGGCCGGCCTCGCCGTGGTTGCCCTCGGGCTGGGGCGCCGACGCGATGATGGGCTCGCTGCTCGGCTCGCTCGACCCGTTCCACCTCGTGCTGCTGTGGAGTACGGCGGCGGCGACCTTCGTGATCGGAGCGGCGCTGCACTACCGGCTCTATCCGCGCTGCTTCACGAAGGCGCAGGAGGGCAACGAGAACCTTATGCGCCGGCACTTCGGGTGGCGCTGGCTCGAGGCCCTGCTCGCGCCGTTCGGCGTGCAGCGCCGTGAGCTGATCCTCAAGGACGTGCGGATGTTCTTCCGCGACACCACGCAGTGGTCACAGCTCATCATCCTCGCGGTGCTCGTCGTGGTGTACGTCTACAACATGCAGGTGCTGCCGCTCGCGACGGGAACGGGCATCAGCCGCTACCTGGTGACCCTGGTCGTGTTCCTGAACCTGGCGCTGACCGGCTTCGTGCTGGCCGCGATCGCGGCGCGCTTCGTGTTCCCGATGCCCAGCCTCGAGGGCCGAACGCTGTGGCTGCTGCTCTCGGCGCCCGTCGACGCGGGCACGCTGCTCGGGGCGAAGTTCCTGATCGGGCTCGTGCCGCTCACGGGGATGGCGCTCGCCCTCGCGCTCGCCACCGGGTGGATCCTCGGCGTGCCGGCCGGCCTGTTCGGGCTCAACCTGCTGGCGATCGTGGGGCTCGGCGCGGCCCTCACGGCCCAGGCGCTCGCGTGGGGCGTGCTGTATCCGCAGTTCGAGTCGGAGAACGCCGCGCAGATCCCGACGTCGCTCGGCGGCATGCTGTTCATGCTGGGGGCGGTGGTGACGCTGGGGTTCGTGACGCTGGCGCAGGTCTGGCCGCTGCGCGGCTTTCTGCTCAGCGGCCTGCCGGGCCGGGAAGCGCGGCCGCCGCTGCCGGAGGAGTTGGCGTTCGCGGCGGGCCTCACCCTGCTGGTGTGCGTGGCGGGGACGGTGATCCCCTACCGATTGGCGGTGCGGCGCTGGGAGGACATCGGACGCTGGTCGACCGACGCCTGACGGGGCCGGCGGGCGGGTGAAGCGGCGGCGCGCTATCCCTGATCGGCCAGCGCCTTCGCGGTCGTCTTGCGGAACTCGCGCAGCCGCTCCCGCGCCTCGCGCATCTCGGCGTCCGAGAACAGGCCTTCCTGCTGGGCGAGCAGGAGCTCCTCGCGCTGGGTGTCGGTCAGCATTCCGAGGTCGACGGCGAGCGTCGCGAACTTCTTGTCGGGCTGCTGGCGCTGCTCGACCAGGATGCGCGCCACCTGGGCGGGCGTGAGCATGTTGCGGATCAACGCGACGGTGCCGAGCGCGAAGTGCCGCGGCGTCGGGATGCGGTATTCGGGCTCCGCCGGCATCGCGCCGTTCGACCACTGGGAATCGAGCCCGTCGCCGTCCGCGGCGTCGCGCTGACGCGAGGCGACCCTGCGTGATTCGGCGCCGGATGCCGCCGCGCCTCCGGGCCGGCCGCGGACGCCCGAGCCACTGTCGATCGCGTTCGGGTCGACGAGCAGCTGGAGCAGCTTCCACTGGGTCTCGAGCCGGGCCTTGTTCTGGGCCTGGCCGCTGAGGATGAAGCGCAGGCTGGCCAGATGGAGCGCGTAGATACCGAGCACGGCCGCGGCGAGCGCCAGCCCCCGGTTCTGTCCATACCACGCGAGCAGAGCCACCAGGATCGTCAGTAGCGCGACGGCCCCCAGAAAGTGGCTGCTGTATTCCCGCTCGTCCCTGTGGAGCTGCACCGTGGATGGTCCTCCGATTCGAGGCTCGCGGTCGACGTACGTATCCCACGTACTTAACGCACCTCGCGTGCCACGAGGTCAGCGGCTGCGCCAGATCTTCCAGATATCGAGCACCGATGTGCCGTCGACTACGTAAAAGGCGTCGAAACAGGCGATTGCGAGGCAGGAATGGTTCGGAAGGATGCGCACGCGTTCACCCACCGGAAGGTCCCGATCGACGATTCCATGCTCCTGACTGAGTGAAATCAGTCGTGCATTATGCCGCAAGGTTCCGTGTCCGTAATCCTCGTAAATTCGCCCGAACGACGGGCGCGCGTGCGCGGGACCGCGGTCGAGGGACAGGGCGAGGGCGCCGGCGTCGACGATCGACCGGCCTCGGGCGGGGCTCGACGAGACGACCGTGGCGAGCACGGTGGCGGCGCAGTCGGCCGGCGTGCAGGCGCCGAGGGCGACCTGGGTGTAGTCGTACAGCGCGTAGTTGCCGGGCCGCACCTCGGTCACACCGTCGAGGCGCTCGACGTACGCCATCGTGGGCGTCGAGCCGGTGCTGACCCCCGGCACCTCGACGCCCTCCGCACGCAGGCGCTCGGCGGCGCCGGCCATCACCGAGCGCTCCTGCTCGCCGATGCGCCGCGCGTTGTAGGGTGAGCGGGCGTGGTATGCGTGTCCCGAGTGCGACAGCAGGCCGGCGAGCTCGATGGCGGGGGAGCCGTCGATCCGGCGGGCCAGCTCGAGCAGCGCGTCCGACGCGGGGTCGAGCCCGGCCCGCCCGTATCCGCAGTCGACCTTGATCCAGGCCCGGACTTCGGCGTCGGCGGCCTCGAGGGCCTCGAGGGCGGCCGGATCGTCGAGCACGACGCCGAGGTGCACCTCGCGGCCGAGTTCGGCCACGTCGGGGGCCCGGGCCGGGGCGAGCGGAAACGCCCACGTGATGTCGTCGAACCCGTGCGCCGCGAACACCCGCGCCTCGTACAGCGTCGACACGGTGACGCCCCGGCTGCCGAGCGCCTGCTGCGCCTTGCCGATTTCGACGCACTTGTGCGTCTTGAGGTGCGGGCGCAGGGTGACCCCGAGCCCGTCCGTGCGCTCCTTCATCCGCCGGAGGTTGCGTTCGAGCACGTTCAGGTCGACGAGTAGCGCCGGCGTCGGAAGCTCGTGAATGGTCTGCATGGCCGGCAACATACACTGCCGGACCGGCGCAGGGTCAAGCGGTCGTGTGACCGTTCAGGGGTTCGTGTCGTCTTTTCAGCAGCCCGGTACCACAGGAGGGAGGCGCAACTGGATCGCCGAAGCGCGCAGGCCGGCCCGTCCGCCGAGATGGACCGGGCGTCCGACGCGGAACTCGTGGCCCGCGCCCTGGCGGGGTCCGAGGCCGCGTTCGCCCGGCTCGTGGATCGCTACAACGATCTGCTCAGCCGGCACGCGCAGCGCATGCTCGGGCGGGCCGACGACGCCGAAGACGTGGTCCAGGCTGCGTGGATCAAGGCGTACCGGCGGTTGCGGCAGTGCCGTGACCCCGAGCGGTTCGGCGCGTGGGTGTTCCGCATCGCGGCCAACGGGTGCAAGGACGCGCTGAAGGCGGAGCGCCGCGAGGTCGTGCCGATGGAAGCGGTCGGCGAGCTCAGGAGCACCGACGCCGATCCGGAGGACGGGGCGCTGCGGGCCGAGCAGCGCCGGCTCATTCGGGCGGCGCTCGACCGGTTGCCGGCCGATCAGCGAGAGGCGTTTCTGCTCAAGCACGTGGAAGGTTGGTCGTACGACGAGATGGCGGAGCGGATGGGGGCCGGCGTATCGGCCATGAAGATGCGGGTCCACCGGGCCCGCGAAGAGTTGCAGCGGCTACTGATGGAGGTACCGAGATGACGATGGATCCCCGCCTGCAGGCGTGGCTCGACGGCGACCTGGGGCTCGACGACCTGCCCGAGTCGCTGCGTGCCGAGGCGTCGGCATGGCGCGGCATGCTCGACGGGGTCCGCGAGCTGCCGGCGCCGGGTGCCGCGCCCGGGGCCACGGGGCGTGTCATGGAGGCGATCCGGGTCGACGCGGCCGCCCGCCCGTCGGTGCTCGGCCGGCTCGCGGAGGGGCTCGCCTGGCTGGCACGCCCGCGCCCGATGCGGATTCCGCCGCTCGCCGCCGCCGCGGCGCTCGCCCTCGTCGTGTGGGCGGGAATGCGGCTCGTAGCGGGCGGGCCCGGCACCGCCGCCGACCTGGCGGCCGACGGACGCGTGTACGTTCAGTTCGTCATCGCGGCCCCCGACGCGGGCTCCGTGGCGCTGGCCGGCGACTTCAACGAATGGGACCCGTCGATCGAGCTGTCCGACCCCGACATGGACGGCGTCTGGTCGGCGCGCGTGGCGCTCGAGGCCGGCGTGCACGAGTACATGTTCGTGATCGACGGCAGCGAGTGGCGTCCGGATCCGCACGCACTGAGTTGGACGGACGACGGCTTCGGCAGGCGGAATTCGGTGCTGGCCGTCGGCCCGGTGGACGAAACCTGAGGTCGAACGAGGGAAGCTGATGACTGGTTGGCGATGTCGGTCGATCATGGTGCTCGCGGCCCTGGTGCTCACGGGGCCGGCGAATGCGTCTGCCCAGGAGCTGCGGGGCTTCGACCGGCTCGACGACCGGCTGTCGGCCGCGACCGTCGAACGACTGGAGGGCATCGCGCAGCGGGCCGCGCGGGCCGGCGTTCCGCCCGAGTTGCTGCGCCGCAAGGTGATGGAGGGCGCGTCGAAGGGGGTCACGGGCACGCGGCTCGAAGAAGCGATCGAGACGTACGCCCGGCGACTCGTCACGGCTCGAGAGCTCGCGGGCCCCGATGCCGGTCCCGACGTGCTCGCTGCGGTTGCCGAGGCCGCCGATCGCGGGGTCCCGCCCCGGCGCATCCGGGCGTTCGTCAGCGCGAACCCGAACCCCGTGCGCTCGACCGTCGGCCTGCGCGTGCTGGGTGACCTGCGCGACCTGGGGGTGCCCGACGCCGAGGCGGCGCGTGGCGTGAACGCGGCGCTCGACCGCGGAATGCGCGGCGAACGCCTGCTGGCCGTATCGGCCGCCGTGCGCCGTCGTATCACGGCGGGCGAGGACCCCGTCGCCGCCCTGCGTGCCGAGGTCGACGTCCGCCGGGGGCCGGCCGATTCGCGGCGTCCGCCGAACGGTCGCCGCCCGAACTGAGCCGGCCGTTCGCGCTCGCGCCCACGCCGCCGGCGATTGAGCCGCGGCGACTCCCGCCCTATGTTCCCTGCTTCGACGCCGTTCGCGCCGTTCGCGCGCGCAGCCCACGGGTTCGGCGACGTCCTCGCGACCGGGAGCGGGTTTGAGCGATAATCAGCGATTCGTGAACCTGGCGGGATCCGGGCACTACGTGCCTGACCGGCTGGTCCACAACACCGAGCTGTTCGAGTTTCCGGGCATCCGCGCCGCCTTCGACGTCGAGCGCGCCCGCATCGGCCTCCGCGTTTCCGACCCCGAGGGGGCCGACTCCCTTTCCGACGCCGACGTGTTCGACGCGTGGGCGCAGCAGCTCACCGGCATCCGCTCGCGGCGGCTGCTGCCGGACAGCGACGAGGTAACGGCCGAGGACATGTGCGTCGCCGCGTCGCGGCGGGCGCTCGAGCAAGCCGGAACGTCGGCCGATCAAGTCGACTTCATCATCGTCGCGAGCCTCACGTCGAGCGAGGTCGTGCCGAACGTCGCCGTGACGATCGCCGACCGCCTCGGGATCCCGTCCGTGCCCGGCTTCGTCCTCAACACGGCCTGCGCCGGGTTCATCCACGCGCTCAGCGCCGGCTACGCCTACGTCCTCACCGGGCAGGCCCGGAACGTGGTCGTGGTGAGCGGCGACGCCCTGAGCCGGATCACGAACTACGACGATCCGAAGACGGCCGTCCTGTTCGGCGATGGAGCGGGCGCCGTCGTGCTCACGGCCGAGCCGGCTCGCGGACGGGTGCTCGGCGCCCCGTATCTGGCGGCGGAGTACTCGCCCGATCACCTGAACCTGGTCGGGCAGGGCTGGGGGACTAACGGCGGCCCCGACCACAAGCTGCGGATGGCCGGTGGTCCGAACGTCCTGCGGCACGCGATCCGCACGATGCGGGTGGCCTCCGAAGAGGCGCTCGCGCGCGCCGGGGTCGAGTGGGACGAAGTGGACGCCGTCATCCCCCACCAGGCGAACGGCCGGATCACGCTTGGACTCGAGAAGACGCTCAAGCTGAACGGCGGCCGCGTGATCCACGCGATCGACGGGCTCGGCAACGTGTCGGCCTCGTCGGTGCCGATCACGCTCGACCGGCTGCTGCGGGGCGAGCACGGGCCGCTGCCCGAGCGGGCGCGCATCGTGTTGACGGCCGTCGGGGGTGGCTACACGAGCGGCGCGGCCGTGCTGGAGTGGAACGCGGCCTGACTCCGCCGCGGTATGGCGACCCGGCCCGCCGGAGACCGCGGCCCGGTCCGCCGGATCAGTCTTCCGTGAGCCGGAAAGCCTCCACCGAGAGGATTTTCGGCAGGTGCGAGGCGACGGGCACCCAGGCGGCCCCGTCGGCGCTCGCGTACAGGTGGCCGGTGGCCGTCCCGAAGTGCACCCCGCAGTCAGCGCCCTCGCCCTCGGTCGCGAGCGCCTCGCGCAGCACGGTGACCCAGGCGTCGTCCTGCGGCAGGCCGTCCGAGCGGGGCGTCCACGTCGAGCCCGCGTCGGCGGTTTCGAACACGCGCAGCTTGCGGTCGCACACGCTGCGCAGATGGCTGCTCTCTTCGGGAATCACCCAGGCGCGATCAGGGTTCGCCGGGTCGAGGCCGATCACGTAGCCGTAGTCGCTCGGCAGCCCCTCGCTGATCTCGATCCACGAATCGCCGCCGTCCTCCGACCGGTACGTTCCGCAGTGGTTCTGCTGATACAGCCGGCTGCCGTTGCGCGGATGGAGCCGGATGCTGTGGACGCACTGTCCGGCCTCGGGCTCGGGTTCGGGCAGAAAGTCGGCCCGTACGCCGCGGTTGATCGCCGTCCAGGTGGCGCCGCCGTCGTCCGTGCGATAGCAGCCGCCGGCCGACAGGGCGACGAACACGCGGTTCGGATCTTCGGGGTCGGGCTGGATGGAGTGGAGCGCCAGGCCTCCCTTGGCCGGCTGCCACGCGTCGCGGGTCGGATGGGCGTCGAGCGCCTCGTTCCAGACCCACGTCGCCCCGCCGTCGTCGCTGTGGAACAGGGCGGCCGGTTGGACGCCGGCGTACAGGCGCGGCCCGCCGTCCGGCGCGCGGCCGGCGGCGAGGTGCCAGACGGCCTCGACCTCGCGGCCGGCGTCGGTCGGGAACGACGGCCGACCCTCGCACGTGTCCCACGTCGCCCCGCGATCGGTCGACCGGTAGACGTGCGCTCCCCATACGGTGTGGTATGCGGCGGCCCACGCGCGGCCGGTCTCGGGTTCGAGCGTTGCGTGGTAGATCTCGTGGCCCGCGATGTGGAAGCCGTCGCGCCGCCAGGCGCGCCGGTCCGGTCCGGACACGTAGCGGAACAGGCCGCGCCGCGTGCCGACGAACAGCACGACGGAGGCTCGCGGGTCGCTCACGTCGCCGGTTCGCCGAGCAGCAGCACGTCGAGGGGCGCGCCCTCGGCGATCTCCGACGTGCCGTCGGGGATGACGGCGAGCCCGTCGGCCCGCACCATCGAGGTGAGAATTCCGGAGCCCTGCGGGCCGGTCAGACGGGCGAGCGGCGGGCGTCCGGGCAGGTACTCGAGCTCGACGCGGTAGAAATGGGTGAGGTCGGCCGGCGAGCGGATCGTCTCGGCCGCCTCCGCCCGGACCAGGGGCCGGTGCGGCTTCGCATGGCCGGCCATGTGGCGGATCGCCGGCCGGACGAACACCTCGAAAGTGACCATGGCGCTGACGGGGTTGCCGGGCAGTCCCCAGAGCGGCCGGCCCGACAGCAGGCCGAAGGTCATCGGGCTGCCGGGTCGGATCCGCACGCGCCAGAACTCCCGCTCGAACCCCGCCTCCTCGAGCGCCCGCTTCACCTCGTCGTGCTCGCCCACGCTGACGCCGGCCGTCGAGATGATCCCGTCTAAGTCGGCCCCGCGGACGAGAGCCTCGCGCACCGATGCCGCCGTGTCGGACGCGATACCGAGGTCGACGGGGATGGCGCCGGCCGCGCGGAGTTGGGCGGCCAGGCCGTAGCTGTTCGAGTTCATGATCCGCCGGCCGGCCCGCACCTCGTCGGCTTCGTCGAAGGTGGCGAGCTCGTCGCCGTTGGCGAGCACGCCGATGCGCGGGCGGCGGCGTACGGGTACGGCACGGCGGCACTGCATGGCGAGGGCGCCGACCACGGCGGGGGTGAGCGGCGCCCCCCGCGCCACCACGAGCTCGCCGCGCGCCTGGTCTTCGCCGCGCCGCCGGATGTTGCGCTCGGCGTCGGAGGCGCGCAGGAAGCGCACGACACGGGCGCGGCCGAGGTCGTCTGCGCCACCGGCCGGCTCGGTGTGCTCGATCCGCACGACGCCGGTCGCGCCCTCGGGCACCGGCGCCCCGGTCATCACGCGCACCACGGTGCCTCGCGCGAGCGGGCTGGCGGGGAACGATCCGGCGGGCACGTCGTCGGACACCGGGAGCTCGACGGGCGAGCTTTCCGAAGCCGACCCGACGTCGTCGACGTGCACGGCGAAGCCGTCCATCGCGCTGTTGTCCCACGGCGGATGGTCGATCTCGGCCAGTACGTCCTCGGCCAGGGCGCGCCCCGGGGCGAGCTCGTTCGCGTCGTCCACCAGGTCGAGGGTCTCGCCCGGGAGGGCCGGGCAACGCGCGAGGATTCGCTCGAACGCCTCGTCGGCCGTGAGCCAGTCGGGTGCTTCGGTCACGGTACCCGGCGCAGGCGCGGCCAGCCCGGCTCGACGGGCCGGCGGTACAGTGCCACCTGTTCGATCAGCAGGTCTTCGAGCGCCACGGCCACCGAGCCGGGCGAGTCGTAGCCGTTGAGCAGCAGGCTGAACAGGAGCGTCTCGCCGCTGCCGTCGAGCAGGTAGCCCGACAGGCCGCGCACGGCGCTCAGCGAGCCCGTCTTGGCCCGCACGTTGTCGGCCCCGGGCGTCGCGACCAGGCGCCGGCGCATCGTACCGTCGACGCCCGCCGTGGGCAGGGCGGCGAGGAAGGCCGCGTAGTGCTCGTGCCGCCACATCGCGCGCAGCAGGCGGGCGAGCGCGTTCGGCGTGATCTCGTTGTAGCGTGACAGACCGGAGCCGTCGGACAGGTTGACGGCTCCGGGGTCGATCCCCCAGCCGGCCAGGGTCGACGAGACGACGTCGATGCCCTCTGCCGGCCACCCCGGCCGTCCCTCGGCCACGGCGATCGTGCGGAGAATCGATTCGGCCATCTGGTTGTCGCTCGGCTTCAGCATGTCGGCCAGGATGTCGGCGAGCGGCTCCGATCTCGTCTCGAACGACCACGACTCCCGGGCGGGTTGCTCGTCGCCGCGGGCCCGGCGGAACTCGCCGCCCACGGCGATCCCCGCTTCCGCGAAGCGCAGTCGGAGCCAGTCGAGCACATACAGAGTGGCGTGCGGGGTCGCGAGGTAGAGGCTGGTCGAGTCGGGCCCGAGCGGCACCCAGCCGCGGAGCTCGACGGGGCCTCCCTCGGCGGGTGGCACGAAGCGCAGGCGCACGTCGGAGCCGGGCGCGCCGGTGAGGACGCGGTTGGCGATCGGCAGGCGCGGGCCCTCGCCGCGGTAGGCGATCGTCGTAGAGTCGCCGAGCCGGGCGCCCGGCGCCACGGCGGCGCGCACGGTGTTCGGCGAGAGCTGGAGCCCGGTCACCCCGGTCGACCAGCCACCGAACAGGTCGTCCCACATCCAACCCTCGCCCCACTGCGGCTCCTCGAACACGCGGTCGTCGGCGATCACGTCGCCGGTCACGCGGCGGATGCCGGCGGCCCGCAGTTCGTCGGTCCAGCCGGCGAGGGCGTCGCGCGACAGCGACGGATCGCCACCGCCCACGATCCACAGGTCGCCGTCGAGCGCCCCCCCGTCGATCGGCCCGTCGGCCACGAGGCGGGTCGTCCAGCGGAAGTCGGGGCCGAGCACGTCGAGCGCCACGGCGCCGGTCACGAGTTTCGTGTTGCTGGCCGGCGTGAACCGTTTCTCGCCGGCCCGCTCGTACAGCACCTCGCCGGTCTCGGCCACCTGGATCGTGAGCCCGACGTGCGCCCGGGTGAGCGCCGGGTCGGCGAGGAGCCGGTCGAGCCGGCGGGCGAGTTCGTCGGGCGTCCGGATCGCGGAGCCGATCTCGGCCGCTCCGTCGGGCCCCGCCGCCTCGCGCGGCTCGGCTTCCTGCGCGGCGAGGCCGGCCGGCAGTGCGAGGCAGAGGGCCAGGGCCGGCGCCGCCGAGCGCGCGAGGAAGGCCGACGGACCGGTGCGAACCACGGATGCGAAGCGGGTCGACGTGCTCACGCTGCATTACCTCCCGAGGGTACGTCGGAGTTTGCCCCGGCGGCCAATTCTTCGGCGCGCCGACGCTCGTCCGGACGGTTGACGTTGAAGAACAGCCGATCGGGGTCGCCGAACCGGCGCACCTCGGCGAGCGGCAGGCGCCGGACGTCGACGTCGGAGAAGAACGATATGATCGCGCGCTCGCCGCGGTCCAGCGCCCGAGTGATCGCGCCCGCACACTCGACGCCGTAGACGGCGCACAGGGGCTCCACGCCCCGCGGTCCGTCGCTCTGCGGCAGCGAAACCCGGCGCGGGCCGGCGTCGAGGACGAGTCGGCGGAGCAGGCCGGCTGGCACGAACGGCATGTCGCAGGCGAGCACCAGGGCCGCGTCGCGTCCCAGCTCTTCCGCCCATGCGAGCGCTGTCAGAATGCCGCCCAACACGCCCGTGCCCGGCCGTACGTCGGGGCGGATCTCCCGGCCCGACGCCGCGTAGGGTTCCGGATCGTTCGCCACGATAACGGCAGGGCCGGCGACGGCGTCGAGCGTGTCGAGGCCGCGCTCGAGGATCGATCGGCCCGCGACCTCGGCGAGCGCCTTCGGAGAGCCGTAGCGCGTGCTTGCACCGCCGGCGAGAAGCACGGCCAACGCCTCGGTCGTCGTGCGCTCGGTGGCGTCGTCCGGCCGGTTCATCTCACGTACCGGGCGGGTAGAGGTGGAGCGCGGCGGCGCGCGCGCGTCCGATGAGGGTCAGACCCGAGGCCCGGGCGATCTCGGCGGCGAGCGTGGTGGGAATCGACATCGTCGCCATCGCGGCGACGCCGGCGCGGGCCGCCTTGGCCGCGATGGCGCCCGAGATCCGGCCCGAGAGCAGGATGACGGCGGCGTCGAGGCTCGAGTCCGCGATCACGGCCCGCCCGATCAGCTTGTCGACCACGCAGTGCCGGCTGACGTCCTCGCGCACGCAGCGCACCTCGCCGCGTTCGACGAGGGCGCCGGTGTGGATGCCCCCCGTGCGCTCGCGGAGCGCCGCCCTCTCGAACATCGCCTGGAACAACTTGCGCAGCCCGTCGGGATTCGCGGCGAGGGCGCCGACGAGCTCGGGTGCCCGGGGCGGGCCGTCGGGCGGTGCCTCGGGCGTACGACGGAGGTCCGTCGCGGGGGCTTCGAGCTCGACCCGGCCGGTGGCCGCGTCCACCCCGATCGGCCCGATGTCCACGGTGGAGATCGCCCGGCCCTCGCCCACGAGCCAGCCGACCGCGAGCTCGTCGAGGCGCTCGGGCGTGCAATACCAGCGAACGAGCAGGCCCGCCGGGTCGTGCAGCTCGACGATCGCCTCCGGGGCCAGCGGAGGCGCCGCGCGCTCGTCCATCGCCGCACCCCTCTTCATCGCGCCGGTTAGAAGTAGTAGTAGAGCGACGCCGACAGCTCGAGGTTGTGCACCCATTCCGTCTCGCGCGGAGCCGGGAGCCCCAGCTCTTCGATGCGCTCGAGGATGTCGGGCTGGAAGAAGCCGTCGGGCGTCTTGATGCGCCACAGGTGATCGCGCACCTCGAGGCCGACGCCCAGTCGCTCGGTGGGCAGCCACTCGACGCCCAGCCCCCCCGAGAACACGCCGGCCGTGCCCACCTCGTAGCGGAAGGGCAGGTCGGCGGGGGCGGCGAGCGAATCGGACTGCTCCTCGTCGATGCCGAGCAGTACGCCGCCGGTCAGCGTGATGTAGGGCTGGAGGCGATGCAGGGTGCGCGCTCCGGTGAGGGCGATCTGGAAGCCGCCCTCTATGAGCAGCCAGCCGATGTCCACCGTGTCGACCGTCGCCGGGCCCGTCTCGGGCCGCGGATCGATCACGTAGCGGTCGGAACGCCCGAGCCCGGTGTTGAGCTCGAGCGACAGGGGGCTGCTGACCCGGGTGCGCAAGCGGGCGCCGAACACGGTCGTCGAGCCGGGCCCGATCTCGGAGCTGCCCCGATCCGCCCCCAGGTGCCCGGCGTACACGCCCAGCCGCAGCGACCGATCGATCCAGTCGTAGGGCGTATCGATGCGCTCCTGCGCCTGCGCCGCGAGGGGCGAGCCGATCCCGCTGACAAAAACAACGGCGAGAAAGATCCCCGCCGTGAAAAGGCCTCGTTTCAACGTAAGATCCCGTCGTTCGAGTTCATTGACACTCGCTCCGCGCGTCGTCTATACTCGACGCAACGAACACGAGGTTCCGCTACGTGGCCGCGGAACCTCTTCACGACCGGTGCCGATCCGGTGGTGATGGACGGGCCAATGTAGACGGGCCGCCCCGGCCATACCAGATCGAATGACACTGACCCGAGCAATACTGTTCCTGCTGGTCGCGATGGTCGTCGCGCCGACGACGCCGCTCACGGCCCAGGTCGTGCGCGTGACGGTTCCCGAAGAGAACTTCCGCAAGGAACCCTCCGCGTCGTCGAACAACCGCCTGGCGACCGTGCTCGAAGGCACGAGGCTCGCCGTACGCGAGCAGCAGGGCCGCTGGATCCTGGGCGAGCTGGAGGGCTGGATCTGGGCGCCCTCGGTGCAGACGACCGATCGCGACGGGTTCGACCTCATCGTGTCGAAGACCGGGGGCGAGAACCTGCGCCGCGAGCCCGACGCCGATGCGCCGAGAGCGGCCATCCTCATGCAGGGCATGCTGCTCGACAGTCTCGAAGCCGAGGGAGACTGGCGGCGGGTTCGCCGTGCGGCGTGGATCTGGTCGGCCTCGACCGCCGAGACCGAGGAGGCCGCCCCACCGCCCGAGGTGGTGGAAGCGTCCGAGAGCCCGACACCTTCGCCGGCGGACCGGATCGTCGTCGGGTCGGGGCCGGCCGGACTCCTCGTGTCACCGGACGGCGACACGGCAGCCGTCGTCGGGTCCGGCACCGACCTCGAAGTGCTGGCCCGCGAGGGCGCGTGGACCCGTGTGCGGCTCGAGGGCTGGGTTTCGGAAGCCGCCACACTGCCGCCCGATTCCGCCACCGGTGAGTTTTCGGTCGCCGATCTGCGCGCGAATCCCGAGCAGTTTCGCGGACGCCGTGTCGAGTGGACGCTGCGCTTCGTCGCGCTCCAGCATGCCGAAGCGATCCGGACGGACTTCTACGAAGGCGAGCCGTACTTTCTCGCGAATCCGCCGGCCCGGTCGCGCGACCTGGTCTACGTGGCCGTGCCGCCGGAACTGCTCCCGGCGGTCGAGGAGCTCGCGCCCCTGCAGGCGGTGGACATCGTCGGCCGTGTACGCACGGGCCGGTCGCAGACGGGCGTCCCGATCCTCGACCTGATCGCGTTTCGCTAGGTTCCGGGCACGTGCCGCGAGAGCGCCGACCCGTACGGGGGGCCGGGTCCGGCGGCGGACGGCCGCCTCACGCCGATGAGCCGTTGCCGCTCGAGCGGGCGATCCTGTGGAGGCCGCGTGGTGTAACCGGGGCCACGTTTCCCGAAGGCCTCTATCCGATGTTTCTGGAGCACGACTTGCTGGCCGGGGTGAATCGTCATCTCGACCGCGTCGAGCGCGAGCCGCGCTTCGGCTTTCTGCTCGGTCGCCTGTACCATTGCCCCGAAACCGACGTCGACTATGCCGTGGCGGACACGGCCGTCGCCGCCCGGGAGATCCTCTCCGAGGAAGCCTCGGGCGCCTACGTCATCCGTGCGTGGAGCGAGGCGCAGGCCGTCTTTTCGGGGCATTCGGGGCTGCTGCTCGGCTGGTATCACAGCCACTATCGCTTCGGCCTGATGCCCACCGAGGCCGATCGCGACACGATCGCCCGCTACTTCGACGCGCCCTGGCAACTCTCGATCATCGTGGTTCCCGATCGGGCCCGCCCGCTCGGCGCGGTCTTCCGCACGCTGCCGGCCGAAGCCGGCGGAGATCACGACCGTCCGGCGGCCTTCTACGAGCTGTCGCCCGCGCCGCACGGCGGGGACATCGGCCGCCCCCACTCGGCGGTGACCTGGGCGAACTACCAGGCGCATCCCCCGGCGCCTCCCGTGTTCGGGCCGGCCGAGGAGTTCGCGGGGCCAAGGGACGAGCCGGCCGTGGAAGCCGTTGCCGAGGAGAAGGTCGCGGAGGACGAGATCGTCGAGGAAGAGGCCGTCGAGGAAGGGGCCGTCGAGCACGTCGAGACCGTCGAGGAGGTCGCGGAGGAGCCGCCGACGCAGGCGGTCGAGGAGGCTGAGGCCGAGGAAGCACCGGACGAGACACCGCAGGAGGAGACAGCGTCCGACGCGAAAGCGTCCGGCGAAGCACCCCCCGTTTCGGAACACGAGCCGCCTCCGGCCGAACCGCGCGTGTCGCTGTCGGAGCGCGCCGGCACGCTGGCGCCGGACGCCTCGAGCGAGCCCTCCGGCGTGCGCATGCCTCGACCGAAGGCGGCCGATCCGCCGGGAGATTTTCCCGCTTCGCAGGAACCGCGGCCGCCGAACCGGCCCATGCCGCCCGGCAGTCAGTCGGTTCGCGGCGTCCCGCTCGTCATGCCGGGCGAGAAGGCCGACGTGAATCTCCTGCCGCCCCGGTCCCGCCGGATTCGCTGGCGGGTCGTGGCGACGGCAGCGGCGCTGCTTGCCGTAGCGCTGTTTCTCCTGTGGCCCGATCCCCCGACGGCATCCACCGGGCGGCCCGGTCCCGAGCCGTCCTCGTCCGCCGGCGATGGGCCAGTGTCCCCCGAACTGCGGCAGTTCCTCGAGGACGTCGATGCCCTCGAGATCGCCGGCGAGCGCTATGGCGAACGAGCTGCCGACTTCGACGCGGGCCGGATCGGATGCGACCTGCTCACCACGGGATACGTCGCGGCCGACGAGGCATACGTGCGGGTGGCGTCGGCGTACGGAAATCCCGAGGTACGGTCGAACCCGAGGTCTGCCGACGCGTATGAGGAAGCCGGCGCGGAGATTGCAGACATCAACAGCCACTTCGACGGATCTGGCTGCCCGAGACCATGAATCGGTCCGAGAGGAACTGATGAACATATTCGCTCAAATGCGCATTCTCGTCGTGTTCGGCGTCCTGCTGGCCGCCCTGGCTCCCCCGGTTGCCGCGCAGGACGCGCCGCTCCGCAAGAGCGATGTCATCCGGATGCTGTCCGGGTCGACATACTCGGTCGACGAGGTCGCCACGATCGTGCGCTCGAACTGCCTGTCGTTCACGCCCACCGAGCGCGACATGTCGGACTTCCGCGATCTCGGGGCGAACGACGCCGTTTTGACGGCGGTCCGTGAGTGCGCGGAGGACGCCGGCTCGGGCGAAGCCGCGCAGCCGACGCCGACCCCGGCCCGTGCCGCGACACCCTCCTACGAGGTCGAGCCGATTCCGGGCCGGGTGACCGCGCCCGTCGATTCCGTCGCCGTCGTCACGGTGCTCGTGCGGCGCGGCGGACAGCCCTACGGTGGGCTCGAGGTCGTCCTGGAGGGCAGCGGAGACATCGCCGGCGGTCCCGCGACCGACCGGGCGGGTACGTCGGGCGCCGACGGCCGGGCCACGATCCGCGTTCCGACCGGAACACGCGCGGCGCGCTACTCGCTCGCGATCAGGGCGTCCGGCGCGACCCTGACCGGAACCACGAACTTCGTGCTCGAGACGATGCCGGGTCCGCCGACTGTTCTCGTCTCGCCGCGCTCCCCCGTGACGTACGACGGCGGATCGCTGGACCTGCCGGTCGAGGTCGCCGACACGCTCGGCAACGCCATTTCCGGGGCGGAGGTCGTCGTGGCGGGGATGCCCGACGGTTCGGTGATCGCGCGCGGCACGACGGACGAGGGCGGCCGGCTCGAGATGAGCCTGTCGGCGGAGGATCTGCGGGATGTGAACCGCCTCGTGCTGAGCTCGGACGAGGGGACGCTGGGCGAGATCGAGCTGCGGTTCGACATGCAGGCCTCGAGGATGGAGTTCGTCGAAGGCACGTCCCAGGCCGGCGTTCCGGGCGAACCGCTCGACGAGCCGGTCACGGTCGAGGTGTACGACGCGGACGGCGATCCCGCGGTGAACGCCGACGTTCGGTTCACGGTCCGCAACGGCAGCCTCGACGCCGAGTCGCGGCGCACCGGGCGTGACGGGCGGGCGTCGGTGCGGGTGACGGCCGGTGCCGACGAGTCCCGACCGGTGGAGATTCGCGCCCAGTCCGGTTCGGCCGACGCCGTGGTCAGCCTGCCGATTCTGTCGCGTCAGGGCGTCGTCGCCGAAACGATGTCCCGCGGCGTGCGGCGCCTGGAGGAAGGCGATGCCAGGGGCGCCGTCGCCGCGTTCGAGCGGGCGGTCGAACTGGAGCCGCGCAACGCCAACGCATGGGCGGGGCTCGGCCGCGCTCTGACCGCGGCGGGGCGGCCGCAGGAAGCCCGAACCGCCTACGAGCAGGTGCTCGACCTCGATCCCGACAACCAGGAAGCGAACGCGGCGCTCGATCTGCCCGGCATCGGCCGCAACGTGTTCGGCGCCGACTTCTGGGGTGGCAGCACGCTCGACAGCGACCGTGAGGCCGGGTTCCGCTACGCCGAGGTGCGGATCGACCCGGCCGTCGAGTGGCTGGCGCTCCATGCCGTGTTCGACGACGCCCTCAACCTTCGCCATCCGTGGCTGAAGCGGGGCGAAGACGACCTGCGCGCCTTCGCGGGCGGGATGGATCTGCGCTGGGGAAGCGCCCGGCGCCTGACGACGACGGTCGAGGTCGGACGGCGCGAGCAGCCGATTTCCGACCTCGCGCAGAACACGTTCATGCTCACTCAGGGCATTCGGCTGGACGGCGGCGGCAACCTGCGAGTGGGCGGCTGGGCCGGGCGCTGGTTCGATCGTGACGACTTCGTGTTGTTCGCCGAGGGCCGGTTCCCGGCTTCGCGCAGCGTGACGATCATCCCGTCGGTGTCGTACGCCGACGAGGCTGGCTCCAACGTACTCACCGAAAATGGCCTGACCGCCACCGGTCGGGCGCCCGAGACGGAGCTGCGCGGCGGCCTGAAGCTGCGTATCGAGTCGCCGGACGGCTGGGGTGTGGAGCCGGGGCTCGCCGTCGGCAGCGTCGCGAGCGATCTGTCGGACGAGTTCGAGGGATCGTTGCTCGACGCCACGACACACCTCTGGGTCCGCCTGGGGCAGGTACGCCTCCAGGGCTTCGCCCGCTACCAGTCGCCGCCCGGAACTCGTTCGTTCTGGTCGGTCGCCCTGGG
>DATHRZ010000057.1:0-17610 GCA_035464655.1 Gemmatimonadota bacterium | reverse complement strand
AGCTTCTTCAGATGGAACGACAGCCGCGACTGCGCGGCGCCCATCTCGTCCTGGAGCTCGCACACGCAGCGCTCCCCGCCGGCGAGGCGCCGGACGATGCGGAAACGCGTGTCCTCGGCCACCGCCTGAAAGCGCCGGAGCAGGGCCTCGTTCTGTGCGGTCTGGTTCGTCATGCGAGACATCATATCAACATTCATACATATGTCAACCCCGTGGCGACGCTTGCGGTTCCCGGCTACCGACGAGCAGGATCGAACGATGACCCCCGCCAATCTCGAGATCCTGGCCTGGGAGGAGACCGACCTCGGCATCCTCTGCCTGCGCCGTCGAGAGTTGCTGTCGGCGCCCGGCGAGACGGTAACCGAGATCACGCTCGACGGCGAGTTTTTGATGAGCAGCCGGCACACGGCGTCCGAGAAAGCGCTCGCCCGGATCGCGCTCGACATGCACGCGGGGCATCCAGGTGACGAGCTGGACGTGTTCGTGGGCGGCCTCGGCCTCGGCTATACGGCGCACGCGGCACTCACGTCCCCGCGCGTCGGCCGCGTCGAGGTCGTCGAGTTCCTGCCCCAGGTGATCGACTGGCTGGAGCGTGATCTCGTCCCGCTCGCCGCCGAGCTGAAGCGAAACGAGCGCCTCCGGGTCGTGCAGGGTGACGCCTACGCGCGGCTCGCGGAACCGGCGTCGGAGCCGTTCGACCTGATCCTGATCGACATCGACCATTCCCCGGCCGACCGGCTCGGGGAGGCGGACGGCGCGTTCTACACCGAGGAGGGCCTGCGCCGGGCGCGGCGGCACCTGGCGCCGGGCGGCGTGCTGGGCGTGTGGTCGTACGCCGAGAGCTCGCCGTTCTCCCGGGCCCTCGAGACGGTGTTCGACGAGGTTCGCGTCGAACCGGTCTCCTATTACAACGACCTCGTCGACCAGGCCCACACCGACTGGCTGTTCTTCGCCAGCTGAGCGGACGGCTCACGCCGGCTCGGGGGCCCTGACCACCCGCGCTTCTTCGACGCCGCGCCCGCGCACGGCCGTGACTTCGAGCACCACGTCCTCGTGCTCGACCCGGTCACCTACGGAGGGTGGGCGGCCGAGATTCGCGATCACGAGGCCGCTCACGGTGTCGACCTCCTCGTGCTCGAGCACCAGGCCGAGGGCATCGCCCAGCTCGTCGAGCCGCACGGTCCCGGCGACGGTCATCCGTCCCGACGCGTCGGTGCGAATCGCCGGCTGCTCGCCCGCATCTGCGATGTCGCCCACGACTTCCTCGAACAGATCTTCGAGCGTGACGATGCCTGCCGTGCCGCCGTGCTCGTCCATGACGACGGCCATGTGCGATCGCGTGCGCCGGAACTCGGCCAGGACGCTGTCGAGCGACCTGGTGGCCGGAACGTAGGGCAGCTCCTCCGGGAGGGAGGCGCCGAGTTCCCCGCCGCCGGCGAGGTGAATCAGCAGGTCCTTCACATGCACGACCCCGACGATCTCGTCCAGCGTACCGTCGTATACGGGGTATCGCGTATGCCGTTCGGTCTCGAGCGCCCCGGCCACCTCGGCCCTCGACGCACCGATCGGGAGGGCGACGACGCGCGTGCGCGGCACCATGACCTCTCCGGCCGTGAGATCGGCGAACTCGAGTAGCTCCTGGATGATCCGGGCCGGCTCGCGCGCGATGAGCCCGCCGGCCCGGCTCTCGGCCACGATGTAGCTGAGCTCGTCGGACGTACGGAAGCTGTCTTCGGTCACCGCCGAGCGCTCGACACCGACCAGCTTGAGAATCCCGTTGCCGATTCCGTTGAGCGTCGCGACGAGCGGATAGAACGCCAGCTCGATGCCGCGCATCGGCAGCGCGACCGCCGTGGCGACCCGGCCCGGCGATTGAAGGGCCAGCGACTTCGGGACCATCTCGCCCAGCACGACGTGAAGATAGGTCAGGAACCCGACCGCCAGGACACTGGCCAGGGCATGCGCGCTGAGCCAGCGGTACGATCCGAGGGCCTCGAGCTGCTGCGCGAGCCACTCGGCCAGCAGGTGCTCTCCGTACATGCCGAGCGCCAGGCTGGCCGACGTGATGCCGAGCTGGGCCGTCGCGATGTAGCGGTCCTGCTTCCGGGCGTCGCCGAGCACCCGGTGGACCATCCGCGCCAGGCGACCACCCTTGCGCGCCGCCCGGGCGACGGCGGGCCGCGGCGCGCCGATGATCGCGAACTCCGCGGCGACGAACAGCCCGTTCAGCACGATCAGCACGCCGATGATCAGGGCTGGCAGCATGTCACACCTCCCCTTCCTCGACGGCGGCCCGAGCCAGCACGGAGACCACGGCGAGGCGATCCATCGACTCCACCTCGACCGTCACGCCCTCGATGTCGAGCCGGTCGCCGGGCTCGGGGATGCGCCCGAGGCGCTCCATCACCAGCCCACCCACCGTGTCGGAATCGCCCTCCCAGGCGACCCCGACCCACGGCGTCGTATCGTGCAGCAGCATGTCGCCGGGAAGGCGGACGAGGCCGCCCGGTAGCTTTTCGGGCGACGCGGCGGCATCCGAAGCGTTCTCGGTGACGTCGCCGAGCAGCTCGCTGAGGATGTCCTCGGTCGTGATGATGCCCGACGTGCCGCCGAAGTCGTCGACCACGACGGCCATGATTCCGCGCTCCTCCCGCATCAGCGACAGAACCCGGTCGGCCGACATCGCTTCGTGCACGGCGAGGATCGGTCGCACGAGCGGGGCCAGGGAATCGTCCGTCGCGGCGCGACCCGACAGCGTGGCGGCGGCGAGATCTTTCGAGTGCACGAGCCCGACGATCCGGTCGAGCGACCCGTCATACACCGGCAGGCGCGTGTAGGGAAGCTCGAGCAGGGCCTGGACGGCGGCCGCCACGCCCGCGTCACGGTCGACTCCCACCACCTTCGTGCGCGGGACCATGAGCTCGCGGGCCGTTCGCCGGGTCAGGCCGAGCGCATGCGTCAGCCGTCGCTGCTCCTCGGGCTCCAGGTACCCGCCCGCGCGGCTCTCGGCGACGAGGAACTTGATCTCTTCGGCCGAGTGCAGGTGTCGGTGCGCCCTCGGCTTCACCCTCATCATTCGGAGCACCAGCCACCCGCTGCCGTTCAGGATGACGATGAACCAGCGCAGCAGCTTCTCGGCCCAGCGCATCGGCATCACGGTCAGGAGCGCCACGCGGGTCGGATACTGGAGGGCGAGCGATTTCGGAACCAGCTCGCCGAGGATCATCTGGAGGGTCGTGAGCCCGACGAGCACGACGGCCGCCGAACTCGACTGGGCCGCCACGACCTGCATGTCGCCCCAGCGCTCGAACAGGGGTGCGAGCGTCTCGCCGAGCGACGCCTGGCCGTAGGCGCCGAGTACCAGGCTCGACACGGTGATCCCGACCTGGCAGGCGGCGATGTACCGGTCGAGGCGCGGCGCCTGCTTGAGCGTCGGGAGCAGCATCCGCGCGAAGCGGTTCCCCTCCTCCGCCATCTGCCGGACGCGGCTCCGGCGCACGCTGACGGCGGCGAACTCGGCGGCCACGAACAGGCCGTTGAACGAGATCAGCAGAGCGATGATCGCCCAGGTGACGACCGTCATGCCTCCCTTCCCAACCGGCCGAGCGCCCAGGCGGCGTGCTCGCGTACGAGCTCGGAGTCGTCGGCCAGGCAGCGGGCGAGCACCGGCGCCGCCGCCGGTTCGGCGCTGTTGCCCAGGCCGACGCACAGGTTGCGCAGCATCGCGTCGCGGCCCGGGCGGGACAGCGGCGTGCCGCGGTACGCCTCCCGGTAGGCGGCGGCGTCCATCTCGAGCAACCGTTCCGCCCAGGCGCGCAGGGCCGGGAACCCCGCGGACCGCCCCTCGGTGAGCGCGCCCGGGTCGCCGGGCCCGGGGTCGGCGTTCCACGGGCAGACGTCCTGGCAGATGTCGCAGCCGAACACGCGCGTGCCGATCGCCGGACGCAGGTCGACCGGAATCGATCCCTTCAGCTCGATCGTCAGGTAGGAGATACAGCGCCGTGAATCGACGGCCCGGTGCTCGAGAATCGCGTCGGTCGGGCAGGCGTCGATACAGCGCCGGCAGCTACCGCAGCGGTCGGGAAGGAAGGGCTCGTCGGGTTCGATCTCGAGCGTCGTCAGGAGCTCGCCGAGCAAGAGCCACGAGCCGAGCGCGGGGTCGATCAGCATCGTGTTCTTGCCGATCCAGCCGAGACCGGCGCGCTGCGCGTGGTCGCGCTCGAGCACGGGGCCGTAGTCGACGTACGGCTTCACGCCGGCCGCCGTGTCGAGGGCCCGCACCTCGGCGGCGAGGGCGTCGAGGCGATCTTCGAACCAATCGTGGTAGTCGCGGCCGCGGGCGTAGCGGGCGACGATCGGGCGGCCGGATGCGCCGCCGCCGGGTTCGCTGCCGCTCGGGTCGGCGAGCACCGGGGCGGGCTCCGGCGCTTCCCCGGCGCCTTCCGAGACGACGTCCGGCGCGTACGACAGGGTCGCCACGATCACCGTCCGGCACCCTGGCAGCGCCTCGCGCGGGTCGAGGCGACGCCGCACCGCGTCGGGCCGGGCCATCCAGCCCATGTCCCCGTGGTGGCCGTCTTCCAGCCAGCGCAGGTAGGCGTCGGCGTGCGCCGGACGCTCGGCCGGCGCGAAGCCGACGCGCGTGAATCCGAGCGCGAGGCCGGCGCGCCGGAGTCGCTGCTTCATGAATCGAAGCTGAACGCGCTCGGACACAGGTCCGACAGCATGCAGTCGTCGCATCGGGGCGAGCGCGCGTCGCACACCGCACGGCCGTGCAGGATGAGGCGCCACGGGAACGGGTGCCACTGGTCCTCGGGCAAGACCTTCATCAGGTCGCGCTCGATCTTTACCGGGCTCGTCTCGCCCGTCAGGCCGAGGCGCCGCGACACGCGCTTGATGTGCGTGTCGACGACGATCCCCTCGACCTTTCCGAACCCGTTCGTCAGGACGACGTTGGCCGTCTTGCGGGCCACGCCCGGAAGGGTGAGCAGCTCGTCCATCGTGTCGGGCACCTCGCCGCCGAACTCCTCGGCCACGACCCGGCCCATCCCCTGGATGTTCTTCGCCTTGTTGCGAAAGAAGCCGGTCGAGCGGATGAGCTCCTCGAGTTCCTCGCGGTCGGCCTCGGCGTAGTCGCGCGCCGTCCGGTAGCGCTCGAACAGGGCGGGCGTGGTCTGGTTCACGCGCTCATCCGTGCACTGGGCCGACAGAATGGTCGCCACGACCAGCTCGAGCGGCGTCTCCCAGTCGAGGCTGATCTCGAGGTCGGGATACGCCTCGGCCAGGCGGGGAGCGATCGCCGCCGCCCGCTCGCGGCGCTTCTCCAGCGAGTCGACCCGGCGGCGTTTCTCAGCCATCGAGGGCCTCCAGCCGCTCGACCCAGCGCTCCAGGTCGGACATCGTGAGCACGCCCACGATCCCGTCGGCCGTGCCGACGAGCGCGGCCCGGGCACGACTCTCCTGCAGCGCTTCGGCCGCCTCGGCCAGGTTGAGATCGGGCTCGAAGCGGAGAAGCTCGTCGAGCCTGTGCATGATTTCTAGAACCCTGACCTCGAGGCGGCGGCCTTCCGACACCGCCGCCGCTTCGTCGAGCAGGATCGCGCCGACGGGTGTGCCGTTTCGCGCCACGAGGCGCGCGTCGCCCGCGTGGGCGAGCAGGGAGTCGCGAATCAGCTCGTCGATCGTGCTGCTCTCGGCCACCGGGACGTTGCGGGGAGCGAGGGCTGCGCTGACGGGATAGGCCGCGAGGGACGTGTGGATGTCGCGCAGGCGGACCCGGTCGACGGCGCCCGTGGCGGCGCGCGCGAGAAACCACCCGAGGAACACGGCCCACGCCCCGGCCAGGCGGGCGCCGGGACCGATGAACAGCCAGGCGCCCCAGCCGACGAGAAGCCAGCCGAACAGGCGGCCCACACCGGCGGCCCAGCGCGTCGCGCGGCTGAAGCTTCCGGTCAGCCTCCACAGGATGGAGCGCAGCACGCGGCCGCCGTCGAGCGGAAACGCCGGCACCATGTTGAACACGGCCAGGATGAGATTGAGGTAACCGAGCGTGTCCGACAGCATGGCCAGCGTGTCGGCCCCCGCCGCTGCCGCGCCGCGTCCGAGGCCCCAGAATGCGCCCGCCAGTGCCAGGCTGGCGAGCGGACCGACGATCGTGAGGACGAACTCGTCGCTCGGACGCCGCGCCTCCATGCGCATCTCGGCCACGCCGCCGAAGATGAACAGGGTGATCCGCTCCACCGGAATACCGCGCCCGCGCGCCGTGACGGCGTGCGCCAGTTCGTGAATCAGCACCGAGACGAACAGGAGGAGGGCCGCCGAGAACCCGAGCAGCCAGTAGGCGGACACGCCGAGGCCCGGGGCGCGCAGCGGGAAGTCGAAGGTGGCGAAGGTCCAGGTGAGCAGCAGCAGCACGACGAACCACGACCAGTCGAGACGCAGCCGGATGCCGAGGATACGGGCGACCTCGATTCCGCCGAATTGCATGGTCAGTGTCCGGTCCCGGACGAGAGGGCCCCGTATTCTCCCGCGAAGTAGATCAGGGGATCGTTGGGCACTGCGTGGTTCACGGCCACCCGGACGACCCGTCCGAGGAACACGGTGTGATCGCCCGCCGGCACGGCGCGCTCGAGCGCGCACTCGCACACGGCCAGCGCCTCCGTGATCGTTGGACAGCCCGTGACGCCCGACTCCCAGGCAACGCCGGCGAACTTCTCGTCGGCCGAGCGCGCGAACCGGCGGGCGAGCTCCTCTTCCCCACGTCCGAGAAGGTTCAGCGCGAAGGCGCCCGCCGATTCGACGGCGGCGTGGGTCGTCGACCCGGTCGACAGGCTGACCAGCGCGAGCGGCGGACGCAGCGACACCGAGCACACGGCTGTCGCCGTGAGGCCGCGCGGCACACCCTCCGCATCCATCGCGGTCACGATGCTCACGCCGGCCGCCAGCCGGCTCATCGCGGCGCGAAAGCCGTCCGGACCGACCTCGTCGAGCCCGGCGTCGGTCGAATCGCTCACGGCTCTCCGGCGCCGAGGCGCAACGCCCAGAGCCCCGAGTTCAGATCGCTCACGAACAGCGACCCTTTATAGGGCTGCGGGCCCCACGCCATCGTGGCGTTCGGCGTATCGCCGGTGGACGTTTCGGTCATGAACCATCCGATCTCACGACCCTGGCGCCACAGGTCGCCCCGCAGCTCGCCCGACACGTCGACGATCCGCACTCCGGCCTGGTAGTACGCCACATACAGCCGGTCGTCCTCCACCCACATGTTATGCGCCCCCGCCTCGGGCACCCGGTAGAACGCGACCTCGACCGGGTTCTCGATGTCCGCGACGTCCACGACGTGCACGTAGCCGCGCGGCCCGTTCACGCAGGCGGCGCAGCCGAAGATCTCGTCGGCCACGAACACCCAGTTCCGGTAACGGATCGCATGGTGCGTGTTGCCGTACACCTCGCCGTCGAGCTCGTAATTGTACACATGCCGTGAAACGAACTCCGGCTCGGTGGGGGTTCCCCCGGCGATCCCCGCGCCCACGTCGAGGATGACGAGACCGTCGTTCCAGTAGCTCAGGTAGGCGAAGCCGTCCTTGAGAATGACGTCGTGCAGGACGCGGCCCTCGGCGTCGATCCCCCAGCGGCCGACGTGGCGCGGCGCGCTGGGCTCCGAGATGTCGACGATATGCAGGTCGCGGGTGCCGTTGTGCACGGCGTACACGAGGTCGCCCTCGATCCACACGTTGTGAACCCCGCCGGTCAGGTTCTCGGTGAAGTGAGTGATCGGCCGCGGATGCGCCGGCTCGAGGATGTCGAGCAGCGTGATCCCGTTACGGCGATCCGCCGCGCCCTCGCTCGTGACCACGGCGATCGTCGCCGATTCGTTGATCTTCACGTCGTTGACCCGCCGTCCGTCGAGCTTCAGCGAATCGACGAGCACCGGTTCCGCCGGATTCGTCACGTCCCAGGCGTACATCGTGGCGGCCGTGAGCGTGCCCGTGTAGGCGTAATCCCGCCCGTCGACCCCCTCGAACACCCACAGGTCGGTCGTCGCGCCGGCACCCGAGGGAACGGGATGGTAGCCGACCACGGATACCTCGCGGCGCGGCGGGCGCGGGCGCGCCCGGATCTCGCTCTCGGCCACGTTCTCTCCGACGGTCGCGAACACCCGGTAAGTGCCCGGCGAGTTCGCGACGAACGCGCCGCCTGTGTCGACCTGCGCATCGGCCCCAGGGTCGGATCGCAGCTCGCCCACCGACCACGAGATCGGGGCATCCGCGACCTCGGCGCCGCCGGAATCGAGCGCGGACGCCGACAGGTGAACCACCTCGCCGACCAGGACGTCGGCCGAAGGCGGCGCGAGGTCGAGGCGGCGGACGGGGTTCGGCACGACCCGGACGTCGGCCCCGGCCGTGACGCCCTCGACGACGGCCTCGAGCCGCGCCGTCCCGGGTGCGACGGCCTCGGCGGCGCCGTGCTCCGACACGCGGAGCACCGACGGATCCGAGGAGCGCCACTCGACGGGCGGCGCCTGTTCACGCGGCCCGAACGCCGTGTACCCCGCGGCCGAGACGGCGACCCGCGTCCCGGCGAACAGCCGCCCCGGGGCGTCGATCTCGAGGCGCACGACGGGGGCGGGACGAACCGTCACGTCGACGCGCGCCATCGGGGCGTCGGCCGGCACGGCGTCGCCGACCGGCCGCGCCGTCACGGCCGCGGTTCCTTCGCGCAGCGCCACGAGGGTCCCGCCCTCGCCGGACACCTCGAGCAGCCGGCGGGGCGCCAGCACCTGGAAACCGACGCCGTCCAGCGGCGCGCCCGCCGTGTCGAACGCCGCCGCGACGACGCGCGCCGTATCGCCGACGCGCGGCGAGGCGGGTTCGACCTGGAGACGAACCTCGCCGATCGTCGGCGCCGCGTCGTCGGGCCGGCCCGCGGGCTCGGCCCGCGGCACCTCGGCGGCGGGTGAAGGCTCGGGCTCGCGAGGCGCCTCCGCCTCGGCCGCCGGGCCGGGCGCAGGATCCGCCGCGCCGCCTGCCGTTCCCGAGGCGCACCCGCCCGCCGGCAGCGCCACGAACGCCAGGAGAAGGTGCAGGCGGAGCGGCGTGCCGAAAGCCCGGTTCACAGTTCCTCCGCGTCCCACGCGTCTCCCGACATCCTTGCCGCCAGGAAACGGTTCAGGGCGAGCAGGATGACGAGCGCGATCCCCCACTGCACGAGCACCGTGCCCACGTTGAAGCTCGAGAACGGGGTGAGCGTGGCGCCGAGGTCGTCGGCCTGCACGGCCTGCCAGAGCCACCAGACCGTGAGCACCACCGCCTCGACCAGCACGAAGCGCATCGCCCAGTTCCACCAGCGCCCGATCGTGATGTCGCTGCCCGCCTGGTTCACGAAGCGCGTGCGGAAGCGGTCGACGCCGTAGCGAATCACGCAGTACGCGAAGAAGAAGCCCGACAGAATGAGGCCGACGCCCCACACCCAGTCCTGGTTGCGGAAGAACGGCAGCGACAGCGCCGACGGCAGGCCGAGCAGGAAGCCCGCGGCGCCGACGACGAGGATCGCCCTGCCCCGGGCGAGCCCCGCGTCGATCAGCACGCGCGTCGCCAGCTCGATCATCGCGATCAGGCTGCTCCAGGCCGCGATGAACAGGGCGAGGAAGAAGAGTACCATGAGCACCGAACCGCCCACCATCTCGCCGAACAGCTGCGGCACCCAGATGAAGGTCAGCCCCTCATTGCCGGCCCCGATGATCGTGTCGGAGGCCTCGGGCATCACCGCGAACACGGTGCACAGCACCATCACACCGGCCAGCAGCGACACGGTGTTATTGCCGAACCCGAGCACGAAGGCGTTCAGCGCCGTGTCTTCCGACTCGCGGAGGTAGACGGCGTAGGCGAGCGCGAGCCCCCAGCCGGCTCCCGTATCCCAGGCGTTCTGGGTGAGCGCCGCGATCCAGATGCGGGGCTCGGCGAGCGCCGCGGGGTCGGGCGTGAACAGGAAGGCGAGGCCGGCCTCGGCGCCGGGCAGCGTAACGGCGCGAATCGCCAGCGCGATCACCAGCACGAACAGCGCCGGAATCAGCCAGCGCACCGCCTTCTCGATACCCCCGATGCCGCGCGCCACGACCAGCACTCCGAGCCCCATCGCAACCGCGTGGAACACGACGGCCGTGGGGGTGCCAGCGAAACCCTCCCAGAACGCCGTCGCCGCCTCGGGCGAGGTCATCGGAACGCCCTTGCTGATCGAGCTCCACAGATAGCGGAGCGTCCAGCCCATGACGACCGAGTAATAGAACATGATCGCGGTCGCGCAGAACGCGACCCAGGCGCCCATCCACGCCCGCCCGCGGCCGAACATGACCGCGAACGCGCCGATCGGGCCGCGCCGTGCCGCCCGCCCCATCGCGAACTCGACCATCAGCAGCGGCACGGACCAGAGGAGCAGGAACACGACCCACGCGATCAGGAACGAGCCGCCGCCGTTGTTGGCCGCCTCGCGGGGAAAGCGCCAGATATTGCCCGTTCCGACCGCCATGCCGAGCATGACGAGCAGCGTGCCCCAGCGGGACGAGAATCTTGCTTCACTCACGCGCAGCCTCCGTGGAATCAGCCGTGACCCCGATTTCATCCAGCCACTCGAGCAGGATGCGGTTGAACGTGTCCGGCATCGAAACGTGCGATACGTGCCCCGTGCCCGGCACCTCGACGTAGCGGGCGCCCGGAATCAGCCCGGCGACCTCGCGCGACCAGACGGGCGGAACGTAGTGATCCCGCGGACCCTTCACGACGAGCGTCGGCGCGCGGATCTCCGCGAGCCGGGGGCGCAGGTCCTCGTCTTTCAGCAGGTCAACGCGTGCGCTCGATACGCGGGCCGGCACGGTGCGCGGCCCGGTCCACAGCGCGTAATCGATCACCCGCTCCGACCCCGGCGACCGGTCGAACATCCAGACTTCGAGCCGGCTCCACAGGCGGGCGAGCCACCTGGCCACAACCGTGGGAAAGTAACGCGTCGTGGCCATCGCCACCGGCACCAGGAGCGTCCGGTTCAGGCCCACGTGCTCGTAGCTGACGCGCGCCAGGGAGTTCGCGACGACGAGGCCTTCGACGCGCTCCGCAAACAGCAGGGCGAAGCGCAGCGCGATCGCCCCTCCGAGGCTCTGTCCGACGACAACCGCGCTCGAGACGCCGCGGGCATCGAGGATCTCCGCCGCGTCCCGGCAGAGCAGGTCGAAGGTGGCGCCATCCGGGATGTCGGTGCGCAGGTCGGGCGCCAGGACTCGGAAGCGGCGCGCGAGCGCGGGAATCTGGTATCGCCAGGTCTCGCGCATCCCGTCGGCGCCCGGGATCAGCAGGACGGCCGGGCGCGACGGATCCGCTTCGCCCGAACCCGTGTCGATCAGGGGGACGGTGCTGCCGTCCGACAGCCGAACCTCGAAGCGCTCGTACGGCCGTCCTTCCTCGTCGAGCACCGACGGGCGCACGAGGCGCCGATTGGCCCTCACCCGAAAGACGAACCACGACAGCAGCAGCGCGACGAGGAGTAACCAGGTCACCCGGGCACGCGAACCAGGGGGAAGGTCGCGGCTTCGTCGCAGGCGCCGGAGTCGTCCGGCCCGTGGTCGAACCAGCCTCCCGCGGACCACGGCTCAAGCAGGGTGAACAGGAGCCGACCGCCCGGCTGATCGGCGTTCACCCAGAGGGCGCCCTCGGGCGGAACGACGGAAGCGGGCCGCAGGAAGCGCGACGCGTCGGCGCCTTCGGTTGCCGCGTGTCCGCCGGCGTCGGTCGCCCCCGCAACGCACCTCGGATAGGCGAGGAAAGCGTCGTTCCCGGGTCCCACATCACGGCCGCCCGTGACTTCGAAACCATGCGCGCGCAGGGCGTCGGCCAGCTCGCCCTGGTCAGGGTCCAGCCACCAGCCGGACGGCGGATCGATCTCGAGATCGATCGCCACCTCCGAACGCCACGGTGCGAGCCGGCCACTCTCCCGCTGACCGCGCGCGTTCGTGAAGATCCAGGGCAGCGAGGCGTCGCGGCTATTGGCCACGTAGCCCGGACGCAGGGCCAGGGGATCCTTCGGCAGCCGGACGGCGGCCTCGTGGGCCGCCACGAGGTCGGGCGCGAGCCCAACCGCCGCGGCGAGCAGGGCCCGCACAGTGATGTACAGGCGCTCGGTTCGCTGTTCGAGACCGATGATATCGCGCGAGGACGACACGGCTACGAAGTAGGCGACACTTCCGGCCAGCGCGAAGGCGTTGCGGGCCGAAGCCGGGTCGAGGGGCGGCGGCGTGAACCAGGCGCCGGCGGTGTCCGGTCCGGGCGCCGGCAGCGCGGCGCCTTCGAGCAGGCGCCCGTCCGACCACTCCGCCACGTATTCGTGAAACCGGATGTCCGACCCGGCCAGTTCGTTGGCCACGAAGGGCAACAGGTAAAAGCGCGCGAACATCGCGGCGCCCGGAGCGTTCGGATGCGTCGGAACCCCCACCTGCACCGTGTACTCCGACGGACCGAGCTCGTGCAGGTCGAGCACCAGATGCGGACGCCAGGCCGTGTACTCGGCCCACAGAGCGCGCGTCTCGGGCGCCGCGAGCCGGACGTGGTCGTCGTTCATATCGACGCCGTCCGCCGTATCGGCCCGGCGGTTCGCGACACCCCACGGGTTGGCCATCGGAACGATCCGCACGTCGAGGCCGCGCCGCAGGCCCGCGAGCCCGCCCGTCGCCAGGTCGCGCGCGATTCGCAGGCCGACCTCGATACCGGCCCGCTCGGTGCCGTGTTGGGCTCCGACGACGAGCACGCGTACGATGGGCACGGCGGGGGCTGCCGCCGATCCGGCGACGCCGGATTCTCCCCCATCGGACTCCATCGGTGTGATGCGGACGATGGGAATCGGCGCGGGGGCCCGCAGCGAGTCGACCGTCACCCCCTCGGCCGCCGCCGCCAGTCGCCCGAGGTAGGGTCCGACTTCGTCGGCCGCCGTGAACGACAGGTAGCCAGCCCGCTCGGCCGGCGTGGGCAGGGGAACCGGGACGGCGGGTGCCTGGGCCCACGCGGAAGCGGCGCCGAGCACAAGTAGCGCGACAGCCACCAGGGCTGGCGCCGTGCCGTAGCGGGCCTTCATTGCGTGCCTTCCAACCGCCGCATCAGTGACGCCACCAGCTCGTCGCACGTCAGCTCGCCCCCCAGGCGCTCGGCGCGCGTCGCGGCGTCGTAGGTGAGCCCCTCGGCGAACCAGTCGCGCAGGAAGTCGCCGGTGTCCGGGTTCCGATACCAGTCCTCGTCGAACCGCGTCTCGAGCTCCCGCGCGAGAAGCGCGGCGAGCATGCGGCCGCGGAACCGCCACGCCACGCCGAAACGCTGCCCGAGTCGGGCGAGAAAGGTGCGCGAGTCGTGCCGGAATCCGGTCGCTTCGGTCATCAGCTCGGCCCAGCGCGGCCCCATCGCCCCGGGGCGTTCGCTCTCGGCCAGCTCGAGATCGAAGCTCAGGCGGGCGACCATCCGGCGCAGGGCGTAGAGTTCGAGGAAGGCCCCGAACCGCACGAACTCGTTCAGCGCCTCGCCCTCCAGGCCGAGGGCATGACGCACCCAACTCGGCGAGCGACCGAGCGCCCCGATCAGCGTGGCGTGGGCGTCGAGCACCGAACTGTCGCCGAGCACCCGGAACTCGAACGGCAGAAGCGGCGACGTATACCCCCAGTGCAGCGCACGGCCGATCTCGCGCATCAGGGTCCGCAATCCCGGCACCGATGTCGTGGGAGTCACGAGGACGAGCACGCGGCCGGGCACCTTCACGGCCTGGCAGGACGGGCGCATCCCGGGCGACGGAAACGCCTCCACGGCGAGTTCGATCCGTCCCTCGGCCTCGAGCGGCAGGCCGATCGTGCGCAGGTTCTCGCCGAGCGTCTCGAGCAGCGACGCCTCGTCGCCGATCCCGTCGTGCCACTTCTGCCGGTTGAGCCACTCGGCGTCGTGGTGCTCGGCGTCGACGGCTGAGAGGCCGAAGTGCTCGGCCAGGTACGCGCCGAGGCGGGCGCGGTAGACCTCCTCGGTCTGCTCCAGAAACCGGCGGCCCTCGGCCTCCACGCCGGCCAGGCTGAGCCCGGTCAGGCGCTGAAGGGCCTGCCGGTACCCGCCGAACCCGAGCTCGCGCGAGGCCGTGCGCCAGCGGTTCAGGCGATCGAGCTGCAGGGGGAGAACGTCGTCGAGGAGCTCGGCGCGCAGCGTCGCGTAGGCGCGGCGCGCCGGGCGATCCTCCCTCGAGCGGATGAGAGCGGGCAGCTTCCGAACGAGAATTTCTTCGCCGTCGTGCGGCACGCCGGCGCTCGCCAGCCACTGGGCGAACTCGTCGTCTAGCCCGGCGTTCGCCGCCTCGACGTGATGCTCGGCCACCCACGCCAGCAAGCGCTCGAGGCAGCGCCGCTCGTCGCCCGTGGCGGAGGCGAGTTCGCGCTGGATGACGGGCCCGGCGGCGTCGAACCTCAGCACCGACTGGCTGGCGAACAGGGGCCGCATCTCGGGCCATGCCTTGCGGCCGGCCCGCGCCTCGAAGTTTTCCTCGGCCAGGACGGCCTCGAAGCGCTCGGCCCGGTCGCGGATCTCGCGAACCGTGAGGCTCATGCGCCCGGGCCGGCCAGCCGCTCCGCGAGGACGGTGCGGAGCGCGTCGGCGGACACCCGGTCCTGCTCGAGGGTGTCGCGATCGCGCACGGTGACGGTCCCGTCCTCGATGCTCTCCCCGTCGACGGTGACGCAGAACGGCGTGCCGGCCTCGTCCTGGCGGCGATAGCGCCGGCCGATCGAGCCGGATTCATCGTAGAACACCGGAAAGCGCCGGCGCAGGTCGGCCGTGATGCGCTCGGCCATCTCGGGCATCCCGTCCTTCTTGACCAGCGGGAACACGGCGACCGACGTGGGCGCGAGCGACGGGTGCAGCCGCAGCACGGTGCGCGACTCGCCCTCGACCTCCTCCTCGTGGTAGGCGTCGGCCAGCACGGCCAGCAGCAGGCGGTTCAGGCCGATCGCGGTCTCGATCACGTAGGGCACGAAGCGCGTGTTGGTCGGCGCGTCCACGTACTCCATCTTCTTGCCGGACGCCTCCTGGTGCCGCGACAGGTCGAAGTCGGTGCGGTTGTGGACGCCTTCGAGCTCGTGCCAGCCGTGCGGGAACCGGTACTCGAAGTCGACGGCCCGCTTCGCGTAGTGGGCGAGCTTGTCGGGCGCGTGCTCGTGCATACGAAGGCGATCCGCCCGCAGTCCGATCCCGGTCAGCCAGGCCTGGCGGCGCTCCCGCCAGGTCTCGAACCACTCTTCGTCGGTGCCCGGCTCGACGAAGTACTGCATCTCCATCTGCTCGAACTCGCGCGTGCGGAAGATGAAATTCCCCGGCGTGATCTCGTTGCGGAACGCCTTCCCCACCTGGGCGATCCCGAACGGCACCTTCACCCGTGAGCTGTCGAGCACGTTCTTGAAGTTCACATACGCGCCCTGGGCCGTCTCGGGCCGCAGGTAGGTGACCGCGCTCTCGTCCTCGACCGGCCCCATGTACGTCTTGAACATGAGGTTGAACTGGCGCGGCTCGGTGAACTGCCCTTTCACGCCGCACACGGGGCACTGGGCTTCGCTCGCGTCGCCCTCCGAATCCTCGTCCAGCTCGGGAAACTCGTCGGCCCGGAAGCGGCGGTGGCAGTTCTGGCACTCGATCAGCGGATCGGAGAACGTCGCAACGTGACCGCTCGTGACCCAGACCTCGGGGTGCATGAGGATGCCCGCGTCGATCCCCACGATCTCTTCGTGCTCGCGGACCATCGCCCGCCACCACGCGTCACGCAGGTTGTTCTTCAGCTCCACGCCCAGCGGTCCGTAGTCGTAGACCGACTGCACCCCGCCGTAGATGTCGGAGGACTGAAAGATGAACCCGCGTCTCTTGCAGAGGGACACAAGCTCATCCAGCGAAATCAGGTCCGTCGCTTCGGTGGTCGTCATATCCGTCGAGCAGGCTGAAGAATCACGGTGTGTACCGGGCGCTCAGGATACCGCGCCGCGCGGGCCCGCGGCAAGCAATGGACAAACCCTTGACAAACCTTAGACAGACCGCCAGGTTGAGGTTGTAATTGGCTACCACCTTCATTTGGAGACGGATACAATGATGCTTCGGAAAGCCCCACGCCTGCTCGGAATCGCCCTGCTCGCGACGGCGTTCGTCGCGGCGTGCGACGACGACAACGACGATATGATGGCGCCCGAGGAGCCCGGAACGGTCGCGGAGATCGCGGCGGCTTCGGACGACTTCGACACGCTGGAGGCGGCCCTGGAGGCCGCCGGTTTGACGGCCACGCTCGAGGCTAGCGGCCCATTCACGGTGTTCGCGCCGACCGACGCGGCCTTCGACGCGTTGCCCGCCGGTACGCTCGACGACCTGCTGATGCCTGAAAACCAGGCGCAGCTCGTCGACATTCTCACGTATCACGTCGTGAGCGGTGATCTCGCCGCCAGCGACGTCGTTGCGTCCTCGACGTTGACCATGCTCAACGGCGAGACCGTGTCCGTCACCGTGAGCGGATCCACCGTGATGATCAACGACGCCGTGATCACGATGACCGACATCGAAGCGAGCAACGGCACGATCCACGTGATCGACGCCGTACTGCTGCCGCCGGAGCCCGATCCTCAGCCGCAGACGATCGCGGAGATCGCGGCGGGTTCGGAGGACTTCGAGACCCTCACGGCGGCGCTCGGCGCGGCCGGTCTGGTCGAGACGCTCGACGGACCGGGGCCGTTCACCGTGTTCGCGCCGACGGACGCCGCGTTCGAGGCGCTCCCCCCCGGCACGGTGGACGACCTCCTGCTGCCCGAGAACCAGGACCAGCTCATCGACATCCTGACCTACCACGTGGTCGGCCAGGAGCTGCCGGCGAGCGACGTGGTGGGGGCCACGACGATCACCATGCTGAACGGTGACGACGTGACGATCACGGTCGATGGCGAGAACGTGATGATCAACGACGCGCTGATCACGATGACCGACGTCGAAGCGCGGAACGGGGTCGTGCACGTGATCGACGCGGTGCTGACGCCGCCCGAGTAAGCGGCGCGCTGCGAGCCGACGCGAAGGCTCGGCCTCCCGCCCTGTGGCGGGGCCGGGCCTTTCGTGTTTCCGGGAGCGCTGGCGTCGCGACCAGGCATGGACTCCATTTTCTGATACTCCGGCGTAGACGATGAGTGGATAGCTCCACGGACAGTCGACGAGTCTCCGATCGCGTCAACGCGCCGTCATCGATGTGCCGGCGCCGTGGCGCCGTGGCTCGCGGGCTCGCCGATCCGTAGACTTCCGCCATGTTCCAAGCCGGCAGCGACACCCAGGTGATCGGCCATCGTGGAGCCGCGGGGGTGGCCCCCGAGAACACCGTCGTGTCGATCGAACGGGCGATCCGGGGTGGAGCGCAGGCGATCGAGGTCGACGTGCATGTTTCCACCGACGGCCGGCTCGTCACGATTCACGACGACACCGTCGACCGGACCACCGACGGCACGGGCCCCGTCGAGAACATGACCCTGGACGAGATCCGCCGGCTCGACGCGGGACACCACTTCACTCCCGATCGCGGACGGTCGTTTCCGTATCG
>DATHRZ010000056.1:0-56416 GCA_035464655.1 Gemmatimonadota bacterium | reverse complement strand
GCGGAAAGGTCTGCCGGGTAGAAGGTCCCCTTCCACTCCTTGTAGCTGAACCCGCTCGTCCCGGCCCTGATTTTCATGTGCGCACGCTAGCCATCCGCCATGCGCGCGGCGAGTCTGCCGAGGGCGGCCGGAAGGTCGGGCGTGTCGTCGAGGACACCGAGCAGGGGGTCGTCCTTCATGCGCGCGAGGCGGGCGGGCATCGTGCGGATCGTGAACCGGTCGAGACGCAGCTTTCCGTTCACCTCGCGCCAGCGCAGTGGGGCCGAAACGAGCGCGCCCGGTACGGGGCGCACGCTGAAGGGGGCCGCGAGCAACTGGCCGCGGCGGTTCTGGAGGAAATCGACGTATACCTTGCCTTCCCTCTCTTCGACGGAGCGCGTCACGGTGGCGATCTCGGGCAGCTCCTCGACCACGAGGCGGGCGAGGAGCTCGCCGAGCGTGCGCGACTGCTCGTAGCTAATGGCCTGTCCGAGCGGCAACAGCACGTGAAGGCCGCTCGAGCCGCTCGTCTTCACGAAGCTGGCGAGCTCGATCTCCTCGCACAGGCGATGCAGACGATTAGCGATCCGAACGACGTCGGAAAACGGTGCCCCCTTCGGGTCGAGGTCGAGGATGCACCAGTCGGGTCGGTCGAGGCTCCCGACCCGGCTGGCCCAAACGTGCAGCGGGATCGAACCCAGATTGGCCAGGTAGAGCAGGGATGCCTCGTCGTCGCACACGAAGTAGTCGATCTCCTTGTCGGAGCTCTCGCTGGCGACATTTACGGTGCGGATCCACTCGGGCGTCGAAACAGGCGCGTTCTTCTGGTAGAACGACTTTCCGTCGATACCGTCCGGGTAGCGCGTGAGGACGAGGGGACGGTCGGCGAGGTAGGGGAGCAGCCACGGGGCGACGGCCCGGTAGTACTCGTACAGGTCGCGCTTCGTGTAGCCGTCCTCCGGCCAGAAGATCTTCTCCGGGTTCGACAGTGGCGGCAAAGCAGGTGTAAGGGGAATGGCCCCGTTCACAGTGCCGGCATCGGCCTCGAAGCTTCGATCGTCGGCCTCGGCGTCATCGGCAGGTGCCTTCGGCGCGCTCCCCGGGTCGGGAAATGCGCACTCCCGGGCCGGCTTGTCATCGCGCAGGCGCGAGAACACGGGATGCCGGAGAAGCCGGTCGTCGGTCAGCTCGAGAAAGCGCACCTCCGCGACGAGGTCGGGCTCGACCCACACCGATCCGGTATCGGCTGGAGAGCCCTCGGCGACCGACTCGTCGCGCGCGAGCGCCACGAGCCGATCGTGCAGCTCCACGAGCTGGGCGTCGCTGAATCCGGTGCCCACGCGGCCCG
Organism: Gemmatimonadota bacterium; assembly: GCA_035464655.1. Lineage (GTDB taxonomy): Bacteria > Gemmatimonadota > Gemmatimonadetes > Palauibacterales > Palauibacteraceae > JARFPW01. The sequence continues at coordinate 55,089 of DATHRZ010000056.1, read as the reverse complement.
CATAGCGCAATTCCTCGCCCTCGTACCCCGCGACGTGGAGCGCTCCGAATCCTGGCCGCGCGCCACCGGGCTCGGTGAAGCCTACGATCACGAGGTCGGCCGACTGCTCGGCGCGCACTTTTCGCCAGGCGTCGGAGCGCCCCTTGCGGTACGTGCTCCCGCGACGCTTTCCGACGATGCCCTCGAGTCCGAGAACGATCACGTGTTCGTACAGCGCCTCGCCCTGCTCGATGAAGTGGTCCACGTAGCGCAAAGGTCCGGCCGGCGGAAGGAGGTCGGCCAGGATCTCCTTGCGCTGCTCGATCGGTCGCGACCGAAGATCGTGGCCGCACAGGCCGAGCAGGTCGAACACGTAGAACGTCGTGGGTCGGCGGAGGGAAGCCCATTTGACGTCGATCTGTCGGCGGAGCCGGGCGCGTTGTTGCAGCCGCTGGAAGCTCGGGCGTCCGGCCGGATCGTGCTGAACGACCTCGCCGTCGAGCACGAAGTCCGACACCGGGAGCGCCTTCAGAGCTCGCGCAAGCTCGGGAAAGGTGCGCGTCGCGTCGTTTCCGTTGCGGGTAAGCAGCCGGGCCGCCGGGCCGGCTCGCGAGGCCAGCATTCGATACCCGTCGAGCTTGGGTTCGAACAGCCAATCGGGATGGCTGAACGGCGCGTCGACGGCGCGGGCAAGCATCACCTCCACGCGCTCCGCCCGCACCGGTCGATCTGCGGCTCCGATCGCCTCCAGGCGGTCCGTGAATTCCGCCGAGCGATCGCGGCGCGCGCCGAGTTCCTCGACCGTCAGGCCACTGAGGATCGAGACGGCGGGGAGGCGGGCGTCGGCCTCGGAAGCGGCCGCGCGCTCGGCGCGGCTCATGTGCCGGGTCTCGCGGATCAACAACCACTCGTTCTCGGCCCGCTTGATCTTCACCAGCGTCCACACGCCGCGCAGCTTGTAGCCCCGCAGCTCGAACAGGAGCTTGCCCGCCTCGAGCCCGGCGACCGGATCCTCGAGGGCCACCCAGTCGCCCCGGTCCCAGATGATCATCGGTCCCGCGCCGTAGTTGCCCTCCGGGATCACGTCCTCGAAGTCGACGTACTCCAGCGGATGGTCCTCGACGTGCACGGCGAGGCGCTTCTCGGCCGGATCGAGCGACGGACCCTTCGGAACCGCCCACGACACGAGGGTTCCTCCCATTTCGAGCCGCAGGTCCCAGTGCAAGCGCGAGGCGTCGTGCTGATGAATCACGAACACGCCCCCCGAGGACCCGTCCTCGGCGCCCGAAGCCCTCTCGGACCCGTCGACGCCGGGCTCCGGCGTCGCGCCGGCCCGGCGCTTGGCCCGGTATCGTTCGAGGCTGTCGGGTTCGTTCATCGGGTGCCGTCGGCCTGGAGGGCGGCTCATCGGGAGCAAGAATTCTATGGTTCGCCGCTACGGCTCGCGAGCCGCTGACGATCGACCCGGACGCCCGTACGGCTCCCGGATTGTCGCCCGTCCGCCCCGATCGCTAAACTTCACCGATGCCTCGGGCCCGCGCGGGACCGGCGAGGCGTCAGGGACCGAGCCATACAACGCGTGCAGGAGAGAGATCATGAGCGCCCGACCGATGGGGTCGGCCACCGTGTCCTTCGGACTCGTGTCCGTGCCCGTGAAGTTCTACTCCACGTCCGATTCCTCCGCGAAGATTCGGTTCAACTGGATCTCGCCCTCCTCCGGATCGCGGGTCAAGCAGAAGTACTGGGATCCGAAGGAGGATCGGCTCGTCGAGCGCGACGAGCTCGTGAAGGGCTACGAGTTCGCAAAGGACCAGTTCGTGCTGTTCGAGCCCGACGAGCTCAAGGTGCTCGACGCCCAGTCGAGCGACGCCGTCGAGATCGTCGAGTTCATTCCGTTCGAGGCCGTCGAGCGGCTGTGGCTCGACAAGGCGTATTTCCTAGGCCCCGACAAGGGAGGAGAGCGCGCCTACAAGCTGCTGAGCGCCGCCCTGCGCAAGACGGGGCGTGCGGCGCTCGGGCGCTACGCGGCACGCGGCAAGGAGTACATCGTGCTCGTCCGGCCGATCGAAGAGGGCCTCCTGCTCGAGCAGCTCTACTATCCCGCCGAGCTCCGATCGTTCGAAGAAGTCCCGATCGGCGACGCCGACGTGAAGGACGCGGAGCTCGACCTGGCCGTACAGCTCATCGAGCAGGCGTCGGTCGACGAGTTCCACCCCGAGCAGTTCGAGGACACGGTCCAGCAACGGATCATGGCGCTGATCGAGAAGAAGATCGAGGGCGAGGAGATCACGGCGGCCCCCGAGGTCGAACCCGAAGGCAAGATCATCGACCTGATGGAGGCCCTGAAGGCCAGCCTCGGCGACGACGCCGACGGAGCGTCGGGCAAGAAGCGGAAGCCGGCCAGGCCGTCCGGCTCGGGGAAGTCGGATCGCAAAGCCGCCTCGAAGTAGCAGGGCTTCCAGGCCGTGAGCACGTACACGACGACCGAGGTCGCCGACCTTCTCGGCATCTCGCCCGCGCGTATCCGCCGCCTGGCGCGCTCGGCGCGGCTCGACCCGGAGCGCGAGCCCGGGGCTCCCTACGCGTTCGAGTTCCGCGACCTCGTGCTGCTTCGTACCGCCGTGGCGCTCGAGGAGACGGGGATCACGGCGCGGCGGCTCCTCCGTTCGATTCGAGCGCTCGGACGCCAGTTGCCCTCGGGGCGGCCACTTACGGCGCTGCGCATCACGTCGGAGGGCGACGATGCGATCGTGGCGGTGGACGACGAACTGGCGTGGCACCCGGAGAGCGGCCAGACGAGGCTGCCGCTCGACGCCGAGCCCGATGGCGAGGCCGTGGCCGAGATTTCCGGCATTCCGCGCCGGCGTGCGCGGCGCCGTGGCGTGGAGCGGACTCCGCGGCCCGAGGACTGGTACGAGCTGGGCTGCGCACTGCAGTCCGACGATCCGGTCCAGGCGGAGCGCGCCTTCCGACAGGCGCTCGAGGGTGATCCCGAGCTCGGCGACGCGGCCGTGAACCTGGGCTGGCTCCTCCACGAGCGCGGAGAGCTCGCGGCGGCCGAGACCGAGTATCGACGGGCCCTCCGGGTAGATCCGGCGCATCCGACGGCGGCGTACAACCTGGGCGTAGTGCTCGAGGACCAGGGCGCGATCGACGAGGCCCGCGACTCGTATCTGACGGCCATCGAATCCGATCCGCTGCTGGCGGACGCGTACTACAATCTCTCGCGCCTGTGCGAGCGCCGGGGCGATCGTGCGGCGGCGCTGCGCTATCTGAGGTCGTACAGCCAGCTGGTGCGAATCAGCTGAAGGGGAAAGGGATGGGGATGGGCGGGTGGCTGCAGGACATCAAGTTCGGCGCGAGGTTCCTGTCGAAGCATTTCGCGTTCACCGCCGTGGTGGTCGTCACGCTCTCGCTGGGGATCGGGGCGAGTACGGCGATGTTCAGCGTGGTCGACCAGGTACTGCTGAAACCTCTGCCGTACGACGACCCCGACCGGCTCGTCCTCATCCGTCACGACATCGGCCGCACCGATTTCGTCGACGCGCCGGTGCCTCCGGCCGACATCATCGACCTGCGCGAGCAGGTCAACGTGTTCGAGAGCATCGCGGCCACGGATCGCACCTTCGAAGCGAACCTGACGGGTGACGGCCCGCCCGAGGTCGTCCGCGTGGCCGGGGTGACCCCGAACTTCTTCGACGTGCTCGGCACCCCGATGGCGCTCGGCCGAACCTTCGGGCCCACGGACGGAAATGCGCCGGCCCCGTCGGAATCGGAAGGGGAGGTCGCTTCGGACGATGTCGTGATCAGCCACGGCCTGTGGCAGCGGCGGTTCGGTGGCGACGAATCGGTCATCGGCAGCGGGTTGCTCCTGAACGACCGACCGGCCCGCGTGGCGGGCGTGCTGACCCGGGACTTCCGGCTCCACATGCCCGCCAACGCCGGCATGTCGACCGACATCGACGTGTGGCAGCCCACGCGGTTCGACTACCGCGCCGTACCGCGCAACAGCGCGAACGCGAACCGTCGGATCATCGCACGGCTTCTGCCCGGCGTGTCGCTGACCGATGCGCGACGGCAGGTGGACGCCGTCGCCGCGTGGCAGCGCGAGACCTACGAGTATCACCGGCTCGCGGATATTCGGATCACGGTCACACCGATGCGGGCGGCGATCGTCGGCCACGTCCGGCCGATCCTGCTCGGGCTGTTCGCCGCCGTGGGAATCGTGCTGCTCATCGCCTGCGCGAACGTCGCCAGCCTGCTGCTCGTGCAGGCGATCACGCGCGAACGCGAGATCGCGATCAGGGCCGCCGTCGGTGGCGGTCGGCGCCGGATCGCGCGCCAGCTCATGACCGAGAGCCTGCTGCTGGCCGCCGTCGGCGGTCTCGGAGGCCTGCTCGTGGCACGCTGGGGGATCGACCTGTTGCTCGCTGTCCGCCCGGCGAGCCTGCCGAGGATGGAGTCGGTGCCGATCGATGGTGGCGCGCTGCTGTTCACCGCGGGCGTCACGCTGGTCTGCGCCGTTCTGTTCGGCTCGTTTCCGGCGCTTCAGGCATCGGTGCCAGACCTGCACGGCAGCCTGGGTGAGCGGGGTCTCGCGACGGCCGACCGGCGACGCCGCACCCTGCGGGGCGTGCTCGTTGCCGGCGAAGTGGCCCTCGCCATGGTGTTGCTCGTCGGCGCGGGCCTGATGGCCCGCAGCCTTCGGGGCGTCGACCGCGTCGATCTCGGCTTCCGTCCCGACTCGGTCCTCACGTTCCAGATGACGCTGCCCGACGCCCGCTACCCCGACGTGGAGGACCGGCTGGCGTTCTATGAGAAGCTCGAGGCCGGGGCGCTCGCCCTGGACGAAGTGGCGGCGATCGGGGGCACGTCGGTTCTTCCGTTGAGCGGCGAATTCTGGACGCTGCCGTACCGGGCAGAGGGGGCGTCGGCGGAGCAAGCGGCGGGCCGGGAGGCGAACCAGCAGATGGTCAGGGCGGGTACGTTCGACGCCCTCGGTCTCGAGCTGGTCGCCGGGCGCCGATTCACGGCCGACGAGGAAGCGCGCCGAAAGGACGTGGTGGTCGTCGACCGCCTGCTCGCGGCGCGGGCCTGGCCCGGCGCTTCGCCGATCGGGCAGATGTTGCGTGCCGAGTCTGCCGGGGGGGCGATGCGACGATTTCAGGTCGTCGGAGTCGTGGAGCCGCTCCACCTCGACGATCCCCGGCAACCGACCCGCGAGACGATCTTCTTCCCCTACGCGACCCGGGGCGCCTTCGCGTCGATGACCGTGGTCGTTCGCGCGACGGGTGTGCGGCCCGAGGCCCTCGCCGATCCCCTGACCGACATCGTGCGCACCCTCGACCCGGAGCTTCCGATGGGTGCGGTGCGACCGCTGTCGGAGTACGTGGGCGACGCGACGGCCCCGCTTCGGTTCGCCACGCTGCTCGTCGGCCTGTTCGCCCTCGTGGCTCTCGTACTCGCGGCCGTAGGCGTCTACGGCGTCGTCTCGTCGCTCGTTCGGCATCGCACGCGCGAGATCGGGCTTCGCCTGGCGCTCGGGGCACCACACCCGTACGTCATGGGCTCCGTGATAGGCCGTGGTCTGCGCCTCGGGGCGATCGGCGTTGCGGCGGGGCTCGTCGTGTCTCTCGGCCTGGCCCGGCTGACCGCGAGCTTCTTGACGGGCGTGAGTCCGACGGACCCGCTCACCTACGCCGCCGTGGCCGCCCTGCTGCTCGCGGTGACCGTCGTGGCGAGCGTGGTGCCGGCCCGTCGGGCCGTGCACGTGAACCCCACGGACGCGTTGCGGTATGAATGAACCGAGACCCCGCCGCGGATAACCCCGAAACCCTTACCAAGCCCGTTCGAAAGGATTCGAGGATGAGGATCACCGCCATCCCGTGCGTCCCGGTCCTGGCCGTTCTCGCGACGGTCGGGATCGTCGCGCCGCCCGCCGCCGCGCAGGACATCGCCGTCGAGGTCGAAGAGTGGACGGTCCCTTGGCCGGACACCCGTCCGCGCGATCCCTACGTCGCGCCCGATGGTCGCGTCTGGCTCGTCGGACAGCGCGCCGACTACGCGGCCGTGTTCGATCCGGCCACCGAGGAGTTCGAACGCTTCGATCTCGGCGACGGTACCGGTCCGCACAATCTCGTCGTCGCTGACGACGGTATGGTGTGGTTCGCCGGCAACCGGCAGCGGCACGTAGGGGTTCTCGATCCGCAGAGCGCCATGATCGAGCGCATCCGCATGCCCGACGAAGCGGCGCGCGATCCTCATACGCTCGTGTTCGGCCCCGAACAGGCGGAGATCTGGTTTACGGTGCAGGGCGGCAATTTCGTCGGTCGCGTCGACCGGGACACCCGCGCGGTCGATCTCGTCGAGGTGCCGACGCCGAACGCCCGGCCCTACGGCATCGACGTGGACGCCGACGGCCGACCCTGGTTCGTCGAGTTCGCCGCGGGGAAGATCGCGACGCTCGATCCCGAGACGCTGGAGCTTGCCGAGTTTCCGCTACCGAACGAGGACGGGCGGCCGCGACGCATCGTCATCGATTCCGACGGCGACATCTGGTACGTCGACTATTCGCGTGGCGAGCTCGGCCGCATGACGCCGGATGGCGAGTTCGAGACGTGGGCCGCCCCGTCGGGCGGACAGAGTCGACCGTATGCGCTGGGAATCGACGACCTCGATCGCCTGTGGTACGTCGAGACGGGTCCGTCGCCGAACCGGCTCGTCGGGTTCGACCCGGGTACCGAGCGCGTGATCTCCGTCACGCCGATTCCGAGCGGAGGCGGGGCCGTCCGCCACATGTACTTCGACCCCGAAGAACGCGCGCTGTGGTTCGGTACGGACGCGAACACGCTGGCGCGGGTGAAGGTGCCACCGGTCACGCCGGCGTCCTGACCCCCGGGGGCGCTACGGGGTGCCGCCGGTCCAGTTGAACCGGACGGTGCTCCCGCCGAGCACCTTGCTGTCGACGGCGGCGAACACGTCGAGGTCGTACTGCGCAGGCTCACAGTTGTTCGGGTCGACCCCGCTCGTGTCGATGGCGACGTCGATCACGGCGTCCGCCCCCGGCGCGAGGGAGGCGATGTTCGACGGCGAGATCGAGATGCCCATCGTCGTGCAGATTACGGCGGGGAAGTCGACGTTCTTCGGAAAGTCGTTGCCGATGACGATGGGTCCGAGCTCGACCGAGCCGGCGTTCGTCAGCACGAGCTCGATCGTGCGACCGTTGCCGATGTTCTCGAACGAGGGCGTGAATTCGAGGTCGCCGAACCGTGGCCCGGTCGTGGTCTCGTCGCTGCAGCCGGTGCCGAGCACGCCCAGGGTCATGCCGGCCACGATCATCATCCAGCGGATCTTCATGCTCGACACTCCTTCACTTCGGTCATCGAACTCTCCCGCCTCGCAACGGACAGGCACCGCGAGACCCCATCGTCGCAATTTCGGACGCGCGGCCACGGCGTGCAACGATCGGTCGGCATTCGCAGGCCACGCCGTGGCGAGGACGCCGACCGGTTGACTCCGGCGGGGTCGTCGGCCAGTTTGGGGTGCTGTCGCCGAACCACCGCGGACGTGCCCAACACCGCCGCAGCAACATATCCGGAGTAGATTGATGAAGCCCGAAATTCACCCCGAATACGTTCCGTCGAAGATCACCTGCGCCTGTGGCAGGGTCACTGAGACCTATGCTACGGTCGAGGAACTGCACGTCGAGATCTGCTCGCATTGCCACCCGTTCTACACGGGTCGCCAGAAGCTCGTCGACACGGCCGGCCGCGTCGAGCGCTTCCGTCGCAAGTATTCCTCCGACGACGAGGCCGGGTCTGACGACGATGCCGATGCCGACGACGGTGCCGCCGCGGGCGAGCCGGTGGCCGTAGCCGAGGCCGGCGAAAGCGACGCGTCCGACGAAACCGACGCCTGACACCGCGGCGGCGTCCAGGCCGTCGCTCCGCCCCCTTCCGACGTGACTTCCGATTTCCGGGCCCTGGCTGGCCGCGTCAGCGCCGCCGTCGAGCGCCATGCCGAGCTGGAGCGCCGGATGGCCCAGCCCGACACTCTCGAGGATCCCGACCTCCTGCGTCGCGTGGCCCAGGAACACTCCGACCTCGCCCCCCTGGCCGACACCGGAGCGCTCTTCCTGCGGGTTCTCGACGAGCTCGACCAGGCCGAGGAGCTGGCCGAGGACGAGGGCGGCGAGATGGCCGAGCTCGCCCGGCGGGAGGTCGAAGCGCTCGCCGGGCAGGCCGAAGACCTGGTCGAGGAGCTGCGCCGCCTTCTCGTCCCGCGCGATCCCCTCGACGACCGGCCGGCCGTTGTCGAGATCCGGGCCGGCACGGGCGGTGACGAGGCGGCCCTGTTCGCGGCCGACCTGTTCCGCATGTACACGCGCTATGCCGATCGCCAGGGCTGGAGCATCGACGTCGCCTCCACGAGCGAAGGCGCGCTCGGCGGCCTGAAGGAGGTGATCTTCACGGTCCGTGGGCGGTTCGCGTACGGTCGGTTGCGCTACGAGTCGGGTGTGCACCGGGTGCAGCGCGTTCCCGTAACCGAGAGCTCGGGGCGCATCCACACGTCGGCGGCCAGCGTCGCCGTCCTTCCCGAGGCCGAGGAAGTCGACGTCGAGATCGATCCGGGCGACCTGAAGATCGACGTCTACCGCTCGTCGGGGCCGGGCGGGCAGTCGGTCAACACGACCGATTCGGCGGTCCGGATCACCCACCGCCCGACGGGGCTCGTCGTCACCTGTCAGGACGAGAAGTCGCAGCACAAGAACAAGGCGAAGGCACTGAAGGTGCTGCGGAGCCGGCTGCTCGATCGACAGATCGCGGCCCAGGAGGCCGAGCGCGCCCACGAGCGGCGGCTCCAGGTCGGTACGGGCGATCGCTCCGCCAAGATCCGCACCTATAATTTTCCGCAGAGCCGGCTCACCGACCATCGGATCAATCTCACGCTGCACCGACTCGAAGACGTGCTCGAGGGAGACCTGGACGAAGTCGTCGAGGCGCTTCGGACGGCCGGCTTCGAAGAACGACTTGCCCTTGAAGCGTCCTGAGTCGCCCAGCCTGCGCGAGACGCTGCGCGGGGTGCGAGACCAGTTGGGGGCTGCCGGAGTCGAGAGTCCGGGAGCCGAGGCCGAGCGGCTTCTCGCCCACGTCCTCGGAGTCGAGCGGTCGAGGCTCGCCCTCGAAGCGTCCACACCGCTGCCCGCCGGTGCGGCCCGCGACCTGGCCCGGCTCGTCGCGCGCCGCGCCGCCGGTCGACCACTGCAGCACCTCGAGGGCACGGTGGCGTTTCGCGACCTGGTACTGCGGGCCGACGGCCGCGCCCTCATCCCGCGGCCCGAGACGGAGCAGCTCGTCGAGCTCATCGCCCGGCAGCTCGGCGCCGGGCCCGACGGCTCGCAGGTACGCGCCGTGTCGCGCCCCGACTCGGCGGACAATTCCGCCGGCAGCGCCCTCGATATCGGCACGGGGAGCGGCGCCATCGCGCTGTCGCTCGTCGCCGAGGGCCTGGCGAGTCGGGTTCTCGCGTTCGACGTCTCGGAGGAAGCCCTCGCCCAGGCCCGCGAGAACCGCGACCTGGCAGGCCTCGACCCCGAGCGCGTCGAGCTGCGTCTGGTCGGCCCCGATCCGTTCGAGGCGCTCAAGCGGGGCGAGCGCTTCGACCTGCTCGTGTCGAACCCCCCGTACGTGCGGGACGCCGATATCGAGGGCCTTCCCGTGGAGGTTCGGGAGCACGAGCCCCGCGCGGCGCTGGCCGGGGGCGCCGACGGGCTCGACCTGGTGCGGACGATCGCCGCGCGCGGCCCGGAGGCGCTCCGGCCGGGTGGCCGCCTGTTTCTCGAGATCGGCGCCGACCAGGGGCGGGAAGCGACCGCGCTGTTCGAAGCTGTCGACGGGTGGGAGAAAGTCGTGTGCCACGCCGACCTGTCGGGCCGCGACAGGTTCCTGTGCGCCCGGCGCCGGTGATTGGCCGGTCGCCGCGTCGCGCGCAGGGCCGGAGTCCGTTATAATTTTCTGTCTGTCGACGAGCAGGCAACCCAGTGACTCGAGCCCGGCCCGATACCATGGAAACGACCGATAAGAGCACGAAAGAACGCATCCTCGAGCGCGCCGCCGAAGTGGGCCGGCTCGTCTCGCAGACCCCCGAGTTCCGGCGGCTGAAGCAGGCCCACCAGGACATCGGCGACGATCGAGAAGCCACGGGGCGGATCAACGAGATGCGCGAGCTCCAGACCGGCATGCTCCAGCAGATGGAGCGCGGCGAAGAGCCGCCGGAGGAAAAGCGTCGTAAGCTCGAGGCGTTGAGCGAGGAGCTCCAGGGTAGCACGCGCTACCAGGCGCTGATCGCCGCCCAGGCGAACTTCGATCGATTGATGGAGAAGGTGCAGGAGTCGATCGGCTCGGGCATCCGGGCCGGAGAAGAGAGCCGGATCGTCATTCCTTGAGCAAACGCCTCCGCGACCTCGGAGAGCGGAGCCTCCGGGTCGCCGTCGAGCCGGTGATCGCGGCGCTTACGCGCTGGCGGGTGCACCCCAACACGCTGAGTTCGCTCGGCTTCCTGATCACGTGCAGCTCGGGCTACTTCTTTCATCAGCACGAGGTGCGGACGGCCGGAGCCCTCATTCTCATCGGCGGCGTCTTCGATCTGTTCGACGGCACGGTGGCACGGCGCACCGGGCTCGCGTCGCCGTTCGGCGCATTCTACGATTCGACCCTCGATCGCCTGTCGGAGATCGTCGTCTACCTCGGCCTGCTGTCGCTGTACAACGACTATCGGCTCGAACTCGGCGACGTCGGTATGATCTACACTGTCCTCCTGGCGATGGCCGGGTCGCTGATGATCAGCTACACGAGGGCCCGCGCCGAGTCGCTGGGCATCGAGTGCTCGATCGGCCTGATGCAGCGAGCGGAGCGGGTGATCCTGATCGGCGTCGCCGCGCTGGCCTTCGGAGAGCAGAATAGCGGCGTCGTGCTGAAGGGCGTGCTGATCGCGCTCGCCGTGCTCACGAACCTGACGGTGCTGCAGCGCATCTGGTGGGTGTACCGCAACACACGCCCCGAGGGCGTCGCCGTCGGCCGGGCCGTGCGGCGCGATCCGCCCGCCCGGGGCCCCAATACCTGAAGCATAGTTTCTGAACATCGATCCCGGAGACGTCACGATATGCAGCAAGACAACGGACGCGAGATCCAGCCGGCGGAAGGGCGTCTCGGCGTGCTTCTCGTGGGCCTCGGCGCGGTTTCGACCACGACCATGGCCGGCGTCGAGTCGATCCGTCGCGGACTCAGCAAGCCGATCGGTTCGCTCACGCAGATGAACACGATCCGACTCGGCAAGCGCACGGAGGGGCGCGCACCCTTGATCAAGGACTTCGTTCCCCTGGTCGACCTCGAGGACATCGTGTTCGGCGCCTGGGATCCGATCCCCGACGACGCCTACGATTCGGCCAGAGTGTGCGGCGTGCTCAAGTCCGAGGACATCGAGCCCATCGCCGACTACCTGAAATCGATCCGCCCGATGCCGGCCGTGTTCGACCGGAAGTACGTGAAGAAGCTCGACGGGCCGAACGTCAAGCAGGGCGACAGCAAGTACGACCTCATGGAGCAGCTGCGCGCCGACATCCGCGCGTTCAAGCAGGAGAACGACTGCGACCGCCTGGTCGTGGTCTGGTGCGCGTCGACCGAGGTGTTCCTCCAGCCGACCGAGGTCCACGCCACCGTCGAATCGTTCGAGCAGGGGCTGCGCGACAGCTCCGACGCGATCGCGCCCTCGATGATCTACGCCTGGGCGGCCCTGCGGGAAGCAGTGCCGTTCGCCAACGGGGCACCGAACCTGACCGTCGATCTGCCGGCGATGACCGAGCTGGCGCGCCAGAACGAGGTGCCGATCTGCGGCAAGGACTTCAAGACCGGCCAGACGCTGATGAAGACGATTCTCGCGCCCGGGCTCAAGACCCGGATGCTCGGACTGAGCGGCTGGTTCTCGACGAACATTCTCGGTAACCGCGACGGCGAAGTGCTCGACGATCCGGAGAGCTTCAAGACGAAGGAAGAATCGAAGCTCGGGGTACTGGAACACATCCTGCAGCCGACGATGTATCCGGAGCTGTACGGCGACATGTACCACAAGGTGCGGATCAACTACTACCCGCCGCGGGGTGACAACAAGGAGGGCTGGGACAATCTCGACATCTTCGGCTGGATGGGCTACGACATGCAGATCAAGATCGACTTCCTGTGCCGGGACTCGATTCTCGCAGCGCCCATCGTGCTCGATCTCGCCCTGTTCCTCGACCTCGCCCGGCGCTCCGGGCTCCACGGCATCCAGGAGTGGCTCTCGTTCTACTTCAAGAGCCCGCAGGTGGCCCCCGGACTCTACCCGGAGCACGATATCTTCATCCAGCACTGGAAGCTCAAGAACACGCTCCGCTGGCTCAAGGGCGAGGAGCAGATTACGCACCTCGGTGTCGAGTACTACGATTGACCCGGCGTCCGCCGACGGGGGGCTGTTCATCGTCTTCGAAGGCGTCGAGGGCGCCGGAAAGTCGACCCAGGTCCGGCGGATTGCCGAGCGTCTGAACGGCCTGGGTGTGCCGCACCGGCTGGTTCGCGAGCCGGGGGGTACCGAGGTCGGCGAGCGGATTCGCGAGATCGTCCTCGACCCGGCGCTCGTGATCGGCGCCGAGGCGGAGCTGCTGCTGGTTCTTGCGGCGCGCGCCGAATCCGTGCGCCGTCTCGTCCGTCCGGCGCTGGCGGCCGGCGAGCTCGTGCTGTCCGACCGCTACGAGCTCTCGACCTTCGCCTACCAGGGCGCCGGCCGGGGCCTCGGGATCGAACGGACCCGCGAGTGGAACCGTCTCGCGACGGAGGGCCTCGTGCCGCACCTGACGATCCTCCTGCTCGTCGGTTCCGAAGTCGGGCGCTCCCGTCAATCGGGCGAGGCCGACCGGCTCGAGCGCGAGCGCGACGACTTTCACCGCACGGTGGCGGCGGCCTACGAGCGGCTGGCGGCGATGGACGAAACGATCGTCACGATTCGCGCCGAGGGAACCGCGGACGAGACACACGAGGCGATCTGGGCGCACCTGACACAGCGCTGGCCCGACCGGTTCGGAAACTTTTCGTCTCCGAATGAGTTTCACGAATGAGGGACCGTTCGGGGTGGTTCGCACATCGAAACCGGGGAAGCCGGGGAGGATATCGAATGAGAGCAGGGCGAGGATGGCTGACGGGAACCGTGGTGCTCGTCGGGGCCGTGGTGACCGGAGGGTCGCTTCTGCAGTCGCAGGCCGCCGAGCGGGTTTCGAGCGCGACGCTGTTCGATCTCGTGCATCGCTACGTTGCCGAGCGTTACGTGGACGAAGTCGATTCCGATTCACTGTACGAGATGGCCATCGACGGTCTGCTGGTAGAGCTCGGTGACCCGTATGCCGCCTATATTCGCGGGGCCGACGACGGCACCCTGCTCTCGGGCAACTACGGGGGCGTCGGGATGCGCGTGCTGGCCGGCGACGACGGTATCACGGTGCTCGGCGTCCTCCCCAACAGTCCGTCGGAGGAACTCGACCTCGAAAAGCTCGACCTGATCGTCGAGGTAGACGGCGAATCGACGCGCGGCTGGTCGCAGCCGGAAGCGGTGAACGCCCTCCGCGGCGAGCGCGGCGAGCCCGTAGAGGTGCTCGTCGAGCGGGCTGGCCGACCCGACCCGTTCCCCGTCACGATCGTGCGCGACCAGGTGCACCTCGACGCCACCGAATCGGTGTTGCTGGAAGGCGACGTCGGGTACGTCCGGCTGGGACAGTTCAGCCGGTCGTCGGCCCGCGAGCTCGCGGCCGCTATCGACGGGTTGCGGGCGCGCGGCGCCGGCTCGGTGATCATCGACTTGCGCGGGAACTCCGGCGGCATCCTGCCCGAGGCCGTCGAGGTGGCCGACCTGTTCCTCGCCGCCGGTTCGCCCGTCGTGGAGACGCGCGGCCGCGACCCGCAGGACAACCAGCGGTTCGCGGCCCCCGGCCCCGATCGCTATCCGGGGCTTCCGATGGTCGTGCTGGTCAACGGCTGGTCGGCCAGCGCCTCGGAGATCGTCGCCGGGGCGCTCCAGGACTTCGACCGCGCCGTCGTGATGGGCAGCCGGACGTTCGGGAAGGGCGTCATGCAGAGTGTGTTCCCGTTGCCGAATCGGCGCTATCTGCGTCTGACGACCGGGACGTGGTATACGCCCAGCGGGCGGTCGATTCATCGTGAACGCAACCTCGAGACCCAGTTCGGCTCCAACGAGTTCAACCAGGCCGTGCTCGAGGCCGTCGAGCTCGGGCTCGCCGACGCCCCGCTGGAAAGCCCGGCGGCCGAGGCCGACACGGCCGGCCGGCAGGTCTTCCGCACGGCGGGCGGACGGCCCGTGTACGGCGGGGGCGGCATTCAGCCCGACCTTCTCGTGCACCCCGACACGCTGACGACGCCCGAGCAGGCGCTGCGCGCCGCCATGTTCGAAGAGCAGATCTCCCTGGCCGACCTGAGCCTGCGCTTCGCCGTCGACTGGGTGCGCGCGAATCCGAACGCGCGTCCGATCGGGGTCACGCCAGAGCTTCGAACCGCGTTCATCCGCTTCGTCGAAGAGAAAACGGACGGCGTGATCGACGAGGTCATGCTGCGTGAAGGGAGCGGCCTGCTCGACTACCAGCTCGGCAGCCAGCTCGCGATGGTCGCGTTCGACGACGAGGCCGGGCTCAAGGCGCAGATCGACCGGCAGCGCGAGGTCGAGAACGCCGCCGCCATGCTGCGGACTGCCGGGACGCCCGAGCAACTGATCGCGCTGGCCATGGCCGACCGGGCCGAACCGGCGGGCGGATGAGCGAGCGACGCGGGAGGCGCGGGCTGCGGGTCTACCGGACCGCCGTGGCGGTGGGAGTCGGGCTGGTGGGCCTGGCCGTCGGTGGCGCCCTGATGGAACGGGCGGCGGCGGCGCAGGAGGCCGACTCGTTCGACCGCGCCCAGCTCCGCAGGGTTACCCAAATCATCGAACAGCGATACGTCGAGCCCATCGCCGCCGACGATCTGTACCGCATGGCGATCGACGGGATGCTCGGGGAGCTGGACGACCCGAACACGCGCCTCATCGAGGCCGGCAGCTCGACGGACCTGGATGTCACGCTGACCGGAAACTACGCCGGTCTCGGAATCCGTGTCGGCCAGGTCGGCGACTGGGTCACGGTGATGAGCGTCATCTCCGGCACCCCGGCCGAACGCGAGGGCCTGTTGCCGGGTGACCGGATCGTCGGGGTGGACGGCGAGAGCGTCGCCGGGTGGGACGAAGTCCAGGTCATCGAGAGGCTGCGGGGACCGGTCGGAGAACCGGTAACGGTGCGCGTTGCGCGGCTCGGCCTGAGCGAGCCGATCGATCTGAGCGTGACGCGCGACAGCATCCACGTGCCGCCCGTTCTCGCCTATGAAATCGACGAGGACGTCGGTGTCGTGCAGCTCACTCAGTTCAGCCACGCCGCTCGAGGTGAACTGCGCAGCGCGATCGAGGAGCTGCAGCGCCAGGGTGCGGACCGGCTGGTGCTCGACCTGCGCGGCAATCCCGGCGGGCTGCTCGAAGAAGGCGTTGCGGTCGCGGACCTCTTCCTCCCCCGGGGGGAAACCATCGTGAGCACGGCGTCACGGGTCGAGGATCAGAACTACGTCTTCAAGGCCGAAGAGGCGGCGGTGTTCGGCGACCTGCCCATCGTCGTGCTGATCGACGGAGCGAGTGCCAGCGCCTCGGAGATCGTCGCGGGCGCCCTCCAGGATCACGACCGGGCGCTGGTGCTGGGCACGCCGAGCTTCGGCAAGGGATCGATGCAGACCGTCTACCTGCTGCCCGGCGGTCATCACCTCAAGCTGACGACGGCCGCGTGGTACACGCCCAGCGGACGCTCCATCCAGCGCGAGCGCGACGACGCGGGCCTGATGGAACCAGAGATCACGGGGCACGATCCGGCCGCGCTGGATGCGGCTGTCGCCGAGCCGGCGGACACGACGGCGCGAGAGGTCTTCCACACGGCGGCCGGGCGACCGGTCTACGGTGGCGGCGGCATCTTCCCGGACCGGGTCGTGAGGGATTCGGCGACGGCGGCGGAGCGCCACCTCGGTGCCGAGCTACAGCGCAATGGGCTGTCGATTCGCCAGCTCGCGTTCAGGTTCGCGGTTCGTTGGGTCGGCGAGCACCCCGAGCTCGAGCCGGATTTCGAGATCACACCGGCCATGCGGGCGAGCTTCCTGACCCTGTTGCACGACGAGGGGGTCGACATCGACGAGTCGACGTACGCGGAAGTCGCCTCGTCGATCGACGGCTTCCTTGGCGTACAGCTCGCGAACACGGCGTTCGGTGAGCTGGAAGCGCTACGTCGGAGTCATGCGGCGGACCTGACGTTCGAAGCGGCGGTCGCGCAGCTACGCGCCGCCGACTCGACGGAAGAGCTCCTGCGACTGGGGACGGCCGGCGCTCCGTAGCGGAGGCGGATCGGCCGGTAGGCAGGAAAGAGAAACGGGGTGCACGGCGCCAGGCGCCATACACCCCGTTTCTTCGTCCCTGTCTTCGGTGCGTGCTCGCTTACTCGCGCACCCGCTCTTTCAGGCCCTTACCGGCGCGGAACGACACGCTCTTCCGGGCGGGAATCTGGATCTTCTCGCCCGTCTGAGGATTCCGGCCCATCCGGGCCTTCATCTGCCGCGTCTTGAAGGTGCCGAAACCGGTGATCGTGAAGTCACGGTCGGCGTCGAGCTCGACGGCGATGATCCCCTCGCGCTCCTTCGTGGAGAAGATCGCATCGATCACGTCCATGGCCTTCGACTTCGAGATGTCGGTCTTGTCGGCGAGCTTGTCCGCGAATTCCTGTTTCGTCACGCTTCTCTCCTGTGGAACGGGGAAAAAACCGATGCATGTGTACGGCTCGATCCCATTATGTACCCGCGATTCCCGCCCCGCAAGGCATGCTTGCACGCTTTGACTGCGAAAGTCCGCGACGTTCGCGCCACGGGAGGTCGGCGACGCGTGGATTGAAACCTCTGACCATCGCTCGTCGTAGGATGGAGACGGGCGCAGAGCGTGGTCGCGGTCGCGGTCACTCGCCGCGGCGAAGCATGAATGGGGGAGCTATGGAAGACATTGGGAATAAAGTAGATACCGGCGAAGACGCGCGGACCACGAGGTTCGATGAGGGCTGGGGTGTCGTCCTTCGCGACGTTCTGCTGTTCCAGTTCAAGCTGGTCGTCGACGGGCTCAAAGATCTCGGCCTCGCCCAGTTGGCGCTGGGCGCCGCCGTGATCGATCTGGTACGACGGGACGGCAGTCCCGGTCGCCGATTCTACGGCGTCGTGCGGCTCAGCGAGCGTTTCGACGGCTGGCTCGATCTGCACGAGCCGCTGGCGCGTGTCCCGGAGGACACGCCCGACTACGTTCCCCCCACCGGTGGCAGCGTCGACGATCTGGTCGACGGCGTCGAGACATCGGCGCGCTTGATGGCGCGCATGTCGCACGGGGCGTTCGAGAGGGCCTGACCGGACCGCGGCTGGAGAGACGCCGCTGACTTCTTCTCTCAACTCTGCGTATACTGTGAGGTCGTTCGGCGCCCGGCCGACCGGTAGCGAATCTACAGATACCCGCACGCGGAGTTCGTCCTGGAATCTCGACCTCTCGACGTCCTCGTCCTGCGCGGCGACGTCGTCGAATCGCGTCATCGCGCGCAGGCAGTCGTCGTCCGCGTGGATCGATCGGGCGCCGAGCACGTTCACGTCTACGGTGAACCCGGCGCCGGCGCCTTCTTTCGTTCGGCCCTCAAGCCCTTCCAGGCGCTTCCCGTTGTGGAGGACGGTGCCGCGGAGGCGTTCGGCTTCTCGGCGGAGCATCTCGCGTTAGCCTGCGGCTCGCACGGCGGGCGTCCCGAGCATCTCGAACGGGTACGCGAGATGCTGGCCGCCCTCGGCGTGGCCGAGGACGCCCTCCACTGCGGTCCGCACACCCCGTACGACGACGAAGCGGCCATGGCGATCGCGTGCGACCACCGTCGGCCCGGACGGTTGCACAACAATTGTTCGGGCAAGCACGTCGCCATGCTGTCCCTGGTCGCGCACCGCGGCTGGGATCCCGACGGATACTGGCGATTCGACCATCCGCTTCAGCGCCGCATTCGCGCGTCCCTGGCGGGGTGGATCGATTCCGAGCCCGATGAGCTTCGGTGGGAGACCGACGGCTGCGGGGTTCCGACTCCGTTCCTGCCGCTTCGCGAGATGGCCGTCGCCTATGCTCGACTGGCCTGCCGGGCCGCCGGCGGAGACGGTGGGGCGTCCGCTGTTGTCAGCGCGATGATGAAGCATCCGGAGCTTACCTCGTCCCCCGGGCGTGAGGCCCTGGCGGTCATGGGGGCCGGGGCGGGACGGCTGCTGGCCAAGGAGGGGGCCGAGGGGATCCTGTGCGTCGCCGCGCCGGACGCGGGCTGGGGCCTGGCCGTGAAGGTCGAGGACGGGTCGCGGCGCGCCGTGGGGCCGGCGCTCGTGGCCGTGCTCGGAGACCTCAATCTGTTGACGGACGACGAGCGACGGGCCCTGGCTCCGCTCGCCGAGCCTCCGCTGGTCGGCACGACGGGTGAAAAGGTCGGGTCGATCAGGGGCATGACGGGAACCGTCGACGGGCGCGTCACGGTCGAGGACGTCTCATGACGGAGGCCCCGCCGCTGCCGGCGGACGTGGCGTGCCTGGTTCGGCTCTCCGCCGCCATGGCGGCCGACGACGACGCCGACGTCGAGATGGAACTGCGCCGGGCGTGCGTGGAGGTCGACCTGCGGCAGGTCGACGAGACGATCGTGCAGAGTTGCCTGTTTCTCGGCTTTCCGGCCGCGCTCGAAGCCGCCGGCGCCTGGCGAGGCATACGGGGCTCGGCGCCGGCCGACGACGATCCGCTGGCGCCGGCGACACGGGCGACCGAGCGGGCGGAGCGTGGTGAACGGTTGTGCCGGAGGGTGTATGGACGTGCGTACGACGCGCTGCGGGCCAACGTGGCGGATGCGAATCCGACGCTCGATCGCCTGATGGTCGAGACCGGGTACGGAACCGTGCTCGCTCGTCCGGGGCTCGAACCCGCTACGCGCGAGCTGTGCCTGGTCGCGGTGCTCGCCGTACAGGCGCGCGACCGGCAGCTGTATTCGCATCTGCGCGGTGCCCTGAGAACCGGCGCGCCGCCGGCATGGGTCGAGGGAGCGCTCGGAGTCGGGCTGAGTCGGGCGCCGGTCAGTGCGCGCGATCGACTGCGCGAGCTGTGGCACCAAGTGCGTGAGCGGAGCGACGCGAGCGAAAGGAGTTCCGATGTTCGTTGACCTGGCGCGCATCCGCGTGCAGGGTGGCGCCGGTGGCGCGGGCGCGATGGCGTTCCGGCGCGAGAAGGGCGTGCCACGTGGCGGACCGTCGGGCGGCGACGGAGGCTACGGCGGCGACGTCGTGCTCGAGGTCGACACGCAGCTCGATACCCTGCTCGACTACAGCTACCGCGAAAACTACACGGCGGGCCGGGCCGGCCACGGTGAGGGGAGCAACAAGACCGGCAAGGACGGCGACGACCTCGTCCTGCCCGTTCCGGCCGGCACCGTGGTGCGGGATGCCGACAGTGGCGAGCGCCTGGGCGAGCTGATCGAGCCGGGCGACCGGCTCGTCGTGGCTCGCGGTGGGCGCGGTGGGCGCGGAAACGCTTCGTTCGCCTCCTCGACCCACCAGGCGCCGCGCGAATGGGAGCCGGGGGAGTGGGGCGAGGAGCGCCGCATCGAGCTCGAGCTCAAGCTGATCGCCGACGTCGGGCTGGTCGGCGAGCCGAACGCCGGTAAGTCGACGTTTCTCGCGGCGGTGACGGCCGCCCGCCCGAAGGTGGCGGAGTATCCGTTCACGACCCTGTCGCCGAACCTGGGCGTCGCGCCGTTGTCGGGCGGTCGTACGCTCGTGATCGCAGACATCCCGGGCATCATCGAGGGCGCGGCCGAAGGCAAGGGCCTGGGCGCCCAGTTCCTGCGCCACATCGAGCGGACCCGCACCCTGGCACTGTTCGTGCCCGCCGAAGCGTCCGACGCGCAGGAGACCTACGAGAGGCTGCGGGCCGAACTCCGCGCGCACGACGCCGCCCTCGCCGGCATCCCCCACTGCGTCGTCGTCACGAAGTCGGACCTCGTGCCGCCCGATGCCCGCCCGGGGCTGGCCGAGCGGATCGAGGCGCCGGACGCCGGTGCGACGTTCGTGATTTCCAGCGTCACGCGCGACGGTCTCGACGACCTCGTGCAGGCGCTGTGGAAACGGGTCGAAGCGCAAAAGGCGGCCGAGCGCCCGGCCGAGGACGAAGATACCGTTCACTTTCCCGAGCTCGACGAGTGGCGACCCTGAGCGACCTCGAGATGGGCGCGCTGCTCGTCATGGCGGATATCGACGACCTCGGGCCGAAGACCGTGCGCGCGCTCGTCGACCGCCGCGGCGGCGCGCTCGACGCGCTCCGTGCCCTGGCCGACGACGACGTCGAACCCGGCGAGCTGAACCGGAGGCAGCGCCGAAGTGTCGGGGACGCATTGCGCGGGCGCCGGGCCGACCGCCTCGCCGCCGAGACGGCGGCGAAGGCGGCCCGCCGGCTGAAGCCGGACGATCGGCTCGTCGGGTACGGCCGTCCCGGCTATCCCGAGCGCCTGCGGCGCCTTCACTTTCCGCCCCTCGTCCTGTGGGCTCGCGGTCCGCTCGCCGTCGACGCTCCCCGCTCCGTGTCGATCGTGGGGACGCGTCGTGCGACGGCGCCGGCTCGCCGGCTGGCGCGGGACATGGCGGCCGGGCTCGCGGAGGCAGGCGTGCGCGTGGTCAGCGGACTGGCGAGCGGAATCGACGGCCAGGCGCATCGCGGCGCCCTCGAGGCGAGGGGCGAAACGACGGCCGTACTCGGTTCCGGTCTCAACTTCCGTTATCCGGCGTCGAACCACGACGTCTACGCCCGCCTGCGGCACACCGGGCTCATCCTGACCGAATTCCCGCCCCACGTTCGTCCCGAACCGCACCATTTTCCCCGACGCAACCGAATCGTAGCGGCGCTGTCCGACGCCGTGGTGGTCGTCCAGGCGGGCAAGCGGAGCGGTGCGCTGCTCACGGCCGAAGAGGCGCTCGACGTCGGTATCGACGTACTCGCCTGCCCGGGAGATCCGAAGCACGCCGGCAGCGTCGGGTGCCACGCCCTGCTGCGGGACGGCGCCGGCCTGGTGACCGACGCCTCCGACGTTCTGATCGAGCTGGGGTGGCAGGCGCCCGAGCGTCCGGCGGCCCGGGAGCGGGAGTGGTCGGAGCCCGAGCGGATGTTGATCGAACGCCTCGACCGCGAACCCGCGGTGCTCGACGAGCTGGCCGTTCTGGCGGGCGGAATCCGGCCGGCCGCCTCGCTGCTCGCCCGACTCGAGCTGGCGGGTGAGATCAACGGTCTGCCGGGTGGACGGTACGAGCGGGCCGCCGGACCGACCGAATGACCGCCGGACCGCGCAGCCTCTACGTGCACGTTCCGTTCTGCGCGAAGCGCTGCCACTACTGCGACTTTTCGGTGGCGCGCACGCACAGCCCGCCGATCGAGGCGTTCATCGAGGCCGTAGCCGTCGATCTCGACGACTGGTTCACGAGGCGCGGGTGGGACGATCGCCTGGAGGTCGACACGGTGTTCGTCGGTGGGGGAACACCATCGCTGCTCGGGGCTGATGGGATGCGCGCGCTGGCCGAACGCCTCGCCGGACGGTTTCGCTGGGACCCGCGCAGCGTCGAGTGGACGGCCGAGGCCAACCCGAACAGCCTCCCCGGAGATGTCTGCGCGGCATGGCGCGAGCTCGGGATCAATCGACTCAGCCTGGGCGTACAATCGTTCCAGGACGAGCCCCTCGAATGGCTCGGCCGCCTGCACGACGCCGCGGAGGCGATCGCCGCCGTCGGTCGGGCGCGGGCCACCGGTTTCGAGCGCGTCAACATCGACCTGATCTTCGGCCTGCCCGACAGCGTTCCGCGCGACTGGGCCGCCGACGTGGCGCGGGCCGTCGACCTGGGTGTGACCCATGTCAGCGCCTACGGGCTCACCGCCGAGCCGCGGACGCCGCTGGGCCGCCGGGTCGACATGGGCCGCGTGCGGATGCCCGACGACGAGCGCTACGGCGACGAGTACCTCGACGTGTCGCGGGCCCTGCGGGACGCGGGTTTCGACCACTACGAGGTATCGAACTTCGCCCGTCCCGGTCACGCTTCCCGCCACAACTGGCACTACTGGGACGGCTCGGAGTACCTTGGCGTCGGTCCGTCGGCGCACAGCTATCTGGGTGGGGAACGAATCTGGAACGTGTACCGATGGGATCGGTATCGAAGGGCCGCGGAGGCCGGCGCGTCGTTGCGCGAAGGCCGTGAGCGACCGGAACCGGCCGAGCGCCGGCTCGAGCGTGTCTGGCTGGGGTTGCGTACGTCCGACGGTGTGCCGTGGGAGGACGTCGGATCAGCGGGCCGGGAGCCGCGAATCGAGGCGTGGCGGGCCGAAGGATGGCTCGCCCCGGACCCCGATCGGCTTCGCCTGACGCCCGAGGGCTGGTTGCGGCTGGACGCCATTGCGGCCGAGGTTGCCGGCTGGTCGAACGAGGGGACGAACCGAACCAGGAGGTCGACAGCTTGAAGCTCGAGTCGCTGACGGACAGGGAGCGATCGGTCCTGCAGGCCGTGGTCGATTCCTACATCCGGACCGCCGAACCGACGGGATCCCGCCGGCTCGTGCAGCACTATGAGCTTGGAGTATCTCCGGCCACCGTCCGCAACACGATGGCGGACCTCGAGGCGAAGGGGCTGCTCACGCATCCACACACCTCGGCCGGCCGGATGCCCACGGACCTCGCGTACCGCTGCTACGTCGACGGACTCATGGACCGAACGGGTCCGACGCCGGACGAGCAGCAGGCGATTCACCGTGAGCTGCAGGGGGCCGACCCGACCTCCGAGATCGGGACGCTCGTGCGACGCGCGGCGCGGGTCCTCGGTCTGCTGACGGGCGAGCTCGGCCTGGCGGTCGGGCCGATCATCGCCGAAGCCGTGCTCGTCCGACTCGACCTCGTGCCGGTCGATTCCGAGAAGGCGCTCCTCGTCCTCACCCTCGAGTCGGGTGTCGTGCGTACGGTCTACGTGGACGTTCCGACGGCCGCCCCCGAGGCGTCGCTCCGTGCCGTCGCGCGGGTGCTGAACGAGCGTCTCGCCGGCAGCACGCTGCGCCAGATTCACGCCACCCTGTCGGAGCGGCTGCGCGACGTGGCCCTGGAGGACGAGTCGGCCACCGAACTCGTGAACATTTTCGTCGAGTCGGGCCCCGAGATCTTCGAATGGGCGATCGAAGAGCGTGACGTCCACCTGGGCAACGTTTCGGTACTGGCCGATCAGCCGGAGTTCACCTCGAGCAACCGCCTTCGACGGCTGATGGAGCTCACCGAGCGCCGCGATCTGCTGGCCTCGGTGCTCGGCGGACGCACCGTCGCGACGGGTCCGCAGATCACGATCGGCGAGGAGAATCGCGCCCCCGAACTCTCCGATCTTACGGTCGTGACGGCCACCTTCCTCGTCGGGCACGTCGAGGGTGTCGTGGGCGTGATCGGACCGACCAGGATGCCCTATGAGAAGGTCGTGGCCCTGGTCGACTGCACCTCCTCGCTCGTCTCTCGTCTCGTACGGAACTGACGGATAGACCATAGATGGCAGATTACTACCAACGCCTCGGCGTCCCGCGGGACGCCGATTCCGAGCAGATAAAGAAGGCTTACCGGAAGCTCGCGATGCGGTATCATCCCGATCGCAGCGACGAACCGGATGCCGAGGAAAAGTTCAAGCAGGTCACCGAAGCCTACGAGGTCCTGCGCGACTCCGAGAAGCGGGCTCGCTACGATCGGTTCGGCGAGGCCGGCCTGCGGAGCGGAGCGGGCGCCGGGCGGGCGGGCGACTTCGGGTCGTTCGACTTCGGCGACGCGTTCGAGGTGTTCATGCGCGAGTTCGGTGGACTCGGCGACATGTTCGCGGGCGGGCGTCGCCGGGGACCGAGCGGGCGCAAGCGTCGCGGAAGCGATCTGAAAGTGCGGGTCACCCTCACGCTCGAAGAGGCGGCGCGCGGCGTGGAGCGCGCCGCGAAGGTCAAGATCCTCGACGCCTGCGAGGCATGTGACGGATCGGGCGTCGAGCCCGGCTCGTCGGTCGAGCGCTGTCAGACGTGCGCCGGCGCAGGGGAGGTCCGCCAGGTCCAGCGATCGATGCTCGGGCAGTTCGTGACCGTGCGGCCGTGCCCGACCTGCCGCGGGGCGGGCGAGACGGTGAGCGACCCCTGCCACGTGTGCCACGGTGACGGACGCACCCGGAAGGAACGCGTCGTCAAGTTCGACGTGCCGGCCGGCGTGTCGACCGACGACTACCTGAAGCTGTCCGGCCGCGGCCACGCGGGCGCCGCCGGCGGGCCACGCGGCGACATCCTCGTGCTGGTCGAGGTCGAGGACGATCCGCGCTTCGAGCGCCGCGGCGACGATCTCGTCCACACGATGGCCGTGACGATGAGCCAGGCGGCGCTCGGTGCCCGCGTCGAGGTTCCGACGATCATCGACGGCAACGCGATGCTCGAGGTGCCGGCCGGCATCCAGAGTGGCCAGGCGCTGCGTCTGCGCGGACGCGGCATGCCGCGGCTGCGGGGCAGCGGCCGGGGCGATCAGATCGTCCGCGTGCTCGTGTGGACCCCGACCAACCTGACGAAGGAAGAGCGCGCTGCGCTCGAGCGGCTGTCGAAGGTGGAGCGCACGCCACCCGAGCCCGAGGCGGGCGAGCCCGGCTTCTGGGAGCGCGTGAAGCGCGCGTTCACGGCCTGACGGTGAGCGAACGCCCCCGCTCCGACGAATACGGCGAGTTCTACGCCGGTTACGTGGGTCGGATCGGTGACGTCGACATCGTATCGACCCTGGCCGAGCAGGCGGGAGAGCTGGGGCGTCTGCTCGACCGCCTGAGCCCCGGTGGTGGCGCCTATCGCTACGCGGCCGGCAAGTGGAGCGTCGCCGAAGTGATCGGCCACCTGGCCGATGCCGAGCGGATCTTCGGGATGCGAGCGACGTGCGTGGCTCGTGGCGAAACCACGCCGCTGCCCGGGTTCGACGAAAACGCCTACGTCGCCGAAGGACGCTTCGACCTGCGGACGGTCGACAGCCTGCGCCGCGAGTTCGAACTGCTTCGCGGGGCAAACGTCGCGATGTTCGGCGGTCTGTCGGCGGATCGCTGGCGCCGTCGGGGTACGGCCAGTGGCTCGCCGATCACGGTTCGCGCGCTCGCCTGGATCATCGCGGGCCACCTCGACCATCATCTCGCGGTACTCCGCGACCGCTACGGCGAGGCGTTCTCCGCCTGATCGGCGAACACGTCGGCGAGGGCGGCGAGCCCTTCTTCGACGTACCAGCCCAGGTTGACGCGCGCCACCCGGCGTCCCCTTCCTGCCAGCGCCTCGGCGTCGCCGAGCGCCTGTGCGCGGCGGAGTTCCGCGAGCCCGTAGCCGGCTTCGGGAACCGACACGTCCTCGGTGGTATCGCTCGTCAGCACCAGGTACGCGCCCCCCTCGAGGCCGCCCTTGTGAAGCTGGCCCGTCGAGTGCAGATAGCGCGGGCCGTATCCGAGCGTCGTCGCCGCGCCGGTGCGGGCGGCCAGGACGCCGCGCAACCGACTCGCCAGCCGGTCGCGCTCCTCCGTCGACCCGAAATACGCGAGGACCGCCACGTAGTCGCCGGGTTCGACGCCGTCGACCCATGCACGCAATCGACCCGCGAGATCGGTGTCGCCGCCGTGGCCGCCGTTCCCGGCCCCTTCGAGGTAAAGCTCGAGGCCGCGTTCGGCGGCGCTCGGTTCGGGCCCCGGTTCCGCGCCGGACTCGGGCCGATCGCCGTCGGCGCCGGCCGCATCAGCGGCGGCGAGTTGCCGGCGAGCGCGCTCCTTCGCCTCGTTCACGTCGGGCTCGTCGAACGGGTTCACCCCGAGCACGACGGCCGCCGCCGCAACGGCCAGTTCCCAGCGCAGGAACTCGCGGCCGAGGTCAGAGGGATCCTCGAGCGCGAGGCGGATCGTCGGGTGCCCCGCCGCCTCGAGCGCCGCGAGCCGGACGCTCGCTTCCGCCGCCTCGTCGACTCGCGGCGCGAGGTGCAGGAACACCCGGTCGTCGGTGTATGCCTCGGCCGATCGCGCCGGCTCGTCGAGCACCGGGACGATTCCCGTGCCCCGTTTGCCCGTCGATTCGGCGACGAGTTGCTCGAGCCAGCCCGCGAACGCACCGAGCGGTCCGTCGGCGAGGATCGTCAGCTTGTCGCGACCGCGCTCGGCCAGGCGTCCGAGGGCGACGCCGAGTCCGAGGGCCGGGTTGTCGACGAGCGGAACTTCGGGCCCGCTCGCCTCCCGAAGGCGGCGGGCCGAATCGAGCAGGGCCCGGGCGTCGAGTCCGGCGAGTACGGCCGGCAGGATGCCGAACGCGGTCAGGGCAGAGAACCGTCCGCCGACATTGGCGGGTGTCTCGATCACGTTGCGAAAACCGTGCTCGTGGGCCAGGCCGACGAGCGGCGTGCCGGGGTCGGTCAACGCGATGAACCGTCGGCCCGCGGGGCTGACGCCGGCCGCCTCGACGACCCGATGGAAGTGCCGGAACAGCGAGATCGTCTCGACCGTGCCGCCCGACTTGCTGGCGACGATGAACAGGGTCGCCGACGGGTCGATGCGCGCCTCGAGGCCGCGAACGGCGTCGGGATCGATGTCGTCGAGGACGTGGAGTCGCGGGTGCCCCGCGGCCGGCGGCATGACGTCGGCGAGCACGGCGGCGGCGAGGCTGCTGCCGCCCATCCCGAGAACGACGACGTGGTCGACGCCTTCACCCGCGATCTCGCCGGCGAGACGCTCGAATTCGTCGAGCGCGTCGAGCGTTGTCGCGGGCGCGTCGAGCCACCCGAGACGGGCTGCGATGGCCGCCTGGTCGGCCGGCTCGGCGCTCCACAGCGACGGATCGCCGCGGAGGAGCCGGCGGGCGAACCGCATCTCGTCGAGCGCGCCGAGAAGGGAGCCGTCCAGCGCCTCGTGCGCGGCGTTCGAGAGGCGCGGCTCGCCGCCGGCCCCGAGCAGTTCGCGCCGACGGGCGGCGAGTCCCGCGAGCAGCCGATCGAACGGCGCGATGAACTTGTCGGCCCCTTCGTTCACGAGCTGTGCGGCCACGGCGACCATGTCGATGCCGGCGCGATCCAGCGCCTCGAACACCTCCACGGCCTCGTCGTAGCCTTCCCGCACGGTATCGGGCTCGATCGAGCTCCCGGCAGCGACGGCCTCGATCGTCACCTCGGGCATCGTATTGACGGTCTCGGGACCGACGAGCGGCTCCACGTAGCGCACCGGATCGTACAGGGGGTTCTTGGTGCTCGTGCTCGCCCACAGCAACCGCTGGGGTCGGGCGCCCGCCGCCGCCAGTTCCTCCCATTCAGGGCCGTCGTAGTGCCGCTCGAACGACCGGTAGGCGAACTTTGCGCTCGCGATGGCCGCGCGACCCAGCAGGCGCGCGGGCCCGTCGGGGCCCGGATCGGCATCGATCCGATGGCCGATCAGCGCATCGACCAGTACGTCGATGCGGCTGAGGAAGAAGCTCGCCACGCTGGCCACGACCGCGAGCGGTTGCCCGTCGTCGTGCCGCCGGCGCAGGGCTCTCAGGTGAGCGCGCGCCACCTCGTCGTAGGCGGGCACGTCGAACAGCAGCGTCACGTTGACGTTGATCCCCTCGTACAGCAGCTCCTCGATGGCCGGGACGCCAGCCGGGGTTCCGGGGATCTTGATCATCAGGTTCGGACGCTCGACGGCCGCCCACAGGCGCCGGCCTTCGTCGATCGAACCGGGCGTATCGTGGATCAGGCGCGGCGACACTTCGAGCGACACGAAGCCGTCGGCGCCGTCCGAGGCGTCGTATACCGGCCGCAGCACGTCGCAGGCGGCGCGAATGTCGGACACGACCAGCGCTTCGTAAATGTCGGGCACGGTCGCGCCCCGCGAGACGAGGGCTTCGATCTCCTCGTCGTAGGCGTCGCCCGCGGAAATCGCCTTGTGAAAGATGGCGGGGTTCGAGGTCACGCCGCGTAGCCCCTCTTCCTCCACCCGGCGACGCAATTCGCCGTGCTCGATCATTGCGCGCGACAGATTGTCCAGCCAGTAGCTCTGGCCGTGCTCCAGCAGTTCGAACAGCGGTTTCATTCTGGTCGTCTATTCGTGGTTCGAGGAGGGCCCGTTCGATCGCAGATACCGATGCTCGACGGCCTCCAGCTTGTCGAGCCGGCGCCGATGCCTTTCGGCGTCGGAGAACCGGGCCGCGAGAAATCTCTCGACGATCTCGCGGGCCAGCGCGATGCCGATGATCCGCTCGCCCAGGCAGAGGACGTTCATGTCGTCGTGTTCGACACCCTGCCGGGCCGAGTAGGTATCGTGACAGATTCCGGCGCGAATCCCGGGCAGCTTGTTCGCCACGATGCACACGCCCACTGCGCTCCCGCAGACGAGGATCCCGCGATCGGCCTCACCCCGCGCCACGCGCTGCGCGACCGCGATGGCGTAGTCGGGATAGTCGACGGATTCGGGGCCGAAGGTGCCTTCGTCGAGCACCTCGTGCCCCGCCTTCTCGAGCCACGGGACGACGAGCGACTTGTAGGCGTACCCCGCGTGGTCGGCTCCGATCGAGATCCGCATCGTTCAGCGCGCCGCCAGGCGCAGCGCTTCGCGCTCCACCGCTTCGGCCGTGATCCCGAAATGCTCGAACAGGTCGCCGGCGGGCGCGCTCGCGCCGAACGACGACATGCCGACGAACCCACCGGCGTCGCCGATCCACTCGTCCCAGCCCATCCGGATGCCGGCCTCGACGGCCACCCGTGCTCGTACGTCGGGCGGGAGGACCTCGTTCCGCCACGCCTCGTCCTGGGCGCGGAAAATTTCCCAGCTCGGCAGGCTGACGACGCGGGCGTCGACGCCCGCCGCGGCCAGACGGGTTCGGGCCTCGAGGGCGACGGAAACCTCGGAGCCCGTGCCGAGGAGAATGACGTCGGGACGCTCGCCGTCCTCGCGTGCCAGCACGTAGCCGCCACGCGCGACGCCGGCGGGGTCCGTGCCTCGATCGAGCACCGGCACGCCCTGGCGGGTGAGGGCGAGCAGCGTCGGGCCGTCGGCGCGCAGCACGGCCTCGCGCCATGCCTCCACCGTCTCGTTGGCGTCGGCCGGCCGGATCACCGTGAGGCCGGGAATCGCCCGCAGCGCCGCGAGGTGCTCGATGGGCTGGTGCGTCGGACCGTCCTCGCCGAGTCCGATCGAGTCGTGGGTCATCACGTAGATCACGGGCTGGCCCATCAGCGCGGCCAGGCGGATCGACGGGCGTGCGTAGTCGGTGAACACGAGGAAGGTGGCGACGTAGGGCCGGACGCCGCCGTGCAGGGCGAGTCCGTTGGCAGCGCCGCACATGACGTGCTCGCGGATCCCCCAGTAGACGTTACGGTTCTCGTGCGCCCCGGCGGCGAACGCCCCGGAGAACGGGAGCAGGGTGTTGTTCGAGCCCGCGAGGTCGGCGCTGCCCCCGATGAGCCACGGGACGCGCCTGGCGACCACGTCGAGCGCCTTGCCCGACGCCTTGCGAGTGGCCAGCGATCCGTCGCCCGGCGTGAACGCCGGCAGGCCGTGATCCCAGCCGTCGGGCGGCACGCCCGCCAGGGCGGCCCGCAGACCGGCGGCCGCCTCGGGATGCGCCGCCTCGTAGGCCGCGAAGCCCGTCTCCCACTCCGCCTCGAGGGCCCGGCCGCGCGCCACCGCCTCGGCCATGTGGCGGCGTGCCCGCTCGGGAACGAGGAAGGTGGCGTCGTCCGGCCAGCCGTACACACGCTTCGTCCGCTCGATCTCGTCCTCGCCGAGCGGCGCCCCGTGCGCGGCCGCCGTGTCCTGCTTGCTGGGCGAGCCGTAGCCGATGTGCGAGCGCACGACGATGAGCGACGGGCGATCGGACTCGGCCCGGGCCCGCTCGAGCGCTTCGGCGAGCGCCGGCAAGTCGTTGGCCGCGTCGCCCAGGTCCTGCACGTGCCAGCGATAGGCCTCGAAGCGGGTCGGCACGTCGTCGGACCACGCGAGGTCGGTGTCTCCGTCGATCGTGATCCGGTTGTCGTCGTACAGCACGATCAGCTTGCCGAGCCCGAGGTGGCCGGCCAGCGAGGCGGCCTCGTGCGAGGCCCCCTCCATCAGGTCGCCGTCGCTGCAGATCACATAGGTGCGGTGATCGATCACCCTGTGGTCGGGCCGGTTGTAGACGGCCGCCAGGTGTGCCTCGGCCATCGCCATGCCGACGGCGTTCATCAATCCCTGCCCGAGCGGTCCGGTCGTCGTCTCGACCCCCGGCGTGTGCCCGTACTCGGGGTGCCCGGGCGTCCGGCTGCCGAGCTGCCGGAAGTTGCGCAGTTCTTCGAGGGGAAGGTCGTAGCCGCTCAGGTGGAGCATCGCGTACTGGAGCATCGACGCGTGCCCGGCCGACAGTACGAACCGGTCGCGATCGAACCAGGCCGGATTTTCCGGGTTGTGGCGCATCTGCCGGCTCAGCAGATAACCGATCGGCGCGAGGGCCATCGGCGTGCCGGGGTGTCCCGAGTCGGCCGCCTGGACGGCGTCCATCGCCAGCGTGCGGATGGTGTGAATCGTCAGCTCTTCGACCGGCATGTCGTCGAGCAGATCGGAATCGCTCGGGTCGTCGGTGGGCAGGGGGTCGGCCGTCGTGTCGGTGTGCATCGGGCTCCGGTCGATGGATCGGCGAAGGCGCGCACCGCGAGGCGCGCGGGATCGTGCCAAGCATACAACGCTCGACCGACGGGCGCGACCCGCTCTCCCACGCCGTCCGAGTGGTACGTAGGTTGCGCCTTCCATGACCTCCGAACTCGCTCGTGCCGTCGAGACCACCGCTGCCCTGTACGGAGTAGAAGCCGCCTGGGTCGACGCCGATGGACAACGCCGGACGGCGTCGACCGACGTGGTGCTCGACATCCTCGAGCGGCTCGGCGCTCCGGTCGCCGACGAAGGCGACCTCGACGATGCGGCGCGCCTGCGCCGGCGCGCGATCTGGGAGCGCGCCTGCCCGCCGGTGCGGGTCGTCACGGAAGGTGAAGTTCCGGCGATCCCCCTGCGCCTGCCGGCCGAGCGCGCGCACGGGCCCCTGCGCTGGACGCTCGTGTGCGAGCCGGTGAGCGAGGGGCGTGGCGCCGGCCTCCGGCGCGGCACCGCCCGCGTGGAGGCGCTCGCCCTCGCCGGCGGCAGCTCGGTCGATGGACGGAGCTACGAGATACGCCGCCTCGAGCTGCCGGCCGATCTGCCGCGGGGCTACCATCGACTGACGATTCGGCACGGCGCGATGGAGCTTTCGTCGCACATGATCGTCGCACCGCCGCGCGTATTCCGCGGCGGCGGGTTCGACGGGCGCTGGGGCGTGTTCCACCCGCTGTACGGTCTGCGCGACGATCGCGGCGCCGGTGTCGGTGACCTCCGCACCCTGGAAGGGGCCCTGTCGTGGACGGCCGCCCGGGGCGGCGCCGCCTTCGGCACGACCCCGCTGGTCGCCCTGTTTCAGGACTTGCCGGTCGACCCCTCACCGTACGCGCCGGCCAGCCGGCTGTTCTGGGACGACCGCTACGCCGACCTCGCGGCGGCCCCCGGGTACGCCGCGGCGCGCGCGGCGGGCGAACTCGAGGCCCTGGACGGATTGTCGGCGCACCGCGACGACGAGTTCGTGCCCTGGGACGTGCTCTCGAAGGCGCGCGACAGGACGCTCGCCGCGCTGGCGGCGCGATTCTTCGCCGGGGGAGGCGAACGGGCGGACGCTTTTCAGCGCTTCCTGGTCGAGCGGCCCCGGGCCGGCGACTTTGCCCGCTTCCTCGCGGCCGGCGAGGTGTGGGGGCGCGACTGGCGCGCCTGGCCGGAGCCGGCGCGGTCGGGCCGCCTCGCGGGGGAGCTTCTCGACGAGCGACGGGTGCGGCGTCACCTGTTCGGCCAGTGGTTGATGTCGGTGCAGCTCGCGAAGCTCGGTGCGAAGGACCGGACCGCCGCCCTCTACCTCGACGTCCCGCTCGGCTCGCACCCGGACGGCTACGACGTGTGGCGGCGGCGCCATCTGTTCGCGGGCGGCGTCGCGGCGGGGGCGCCGCCCGACGATTTCTTCCGAGGCGGGCAGAACTGGGGCCTGCCGCCGCTGCATCCCGAGCGCATCCGCGAGGACGGCTTCGCCTACTTCGCGGCGACGCTGCGTCACGCGATGCGCCCGGCCGGACTCGTGCGGATCGACCACGTGATGCAACTGCACCGGCTGTTCTGGATTCCCGCCGGCGCCGCCGCGGCGGACGGCGTGTACGTACGCTATCCGGCCGACGAGTTGGGCGGTGTCGTCGCGCTGGAGTCGCACCGGGCGGCCTGCGAGGTGGCGGGCGAGGATCTCGGCACTGTGCCCGACGCGGTGCGCGAACTCATGGACCGCCGGGGCATCCGCCGAACCGGCGTACTCGGCTTCGCGCTGGAGGAGCTGGCCTCGGACGCCGGGAAGATGAACGTCCCGGCCGGCTCGGTCGCGAGCACGGGGACGCACGACATGGTGCCACTGGCCGGGCTACGCGACGCCGTCGACATCGACGAGCGCGAGGCACTGGGTCACCTGGACGGCGAGGAGGCGGCCGCTCTGCGGGCGCGCCGCCTCGCGGCGTTCCGACGCCTGGACGACCGGTTCGGCGGCGCGGCTTCCGCCGGGATCGCGCCCGATCCGCTGCTCGCCCCGCTGCTCGCCGGGCTCGGGGCGAGCGCCGCCGGCCTCGTCGTCGTACCGCTCGACGACCTGTACGGCGTGCGCGATCCGCAGAACGTCCCGGGAACCGGCGCGGAGCGCCCGAACTGGCGCCGCCGCCTTCCCGCCCCACTCGCGGGCGACCTGCCGCCGCGGTCGGAGGAGGCGCTCGCCGGCCTGCGAGCCGCGCGTGACGGGGGAGAGCCATGAACGAGCACGCCACCGGTGCCCGGCCGCTGTCAGACCTCGACCTGCATCTGCTCGGAGAGGGTACGCACTATCATCTGTGGGAGCGGCTCGGCGCGCATGTCACGCCCGGTGGCGGCTGCCGATTCGCCGTCTGGGCGCCCAATGCCCGCGAGGTGCACGTCGTGGGCGACTTCAACGACTGGAAAACCGGTGCGGATCCGCTCGAAACCCGCGGCGACTCGGGCGTGTGGGAGGGCTTCGCGGCCGAGACGCGGCCCGGCCAGGCCTACAAGTTCCGGATCCGCACGGCGGCCGGCGAGTGGACCGACCGGGCCGACCCGCTCGCCCGCCGCAGTGAAGCGCCGCCACGCACCGCGTCGGTCGTCCACGCCGACGCCTACGAATGGCGGGACGCCGGGTGGCTGGCGGCGCGCGACCGGCGCAACGCGCTCGAGGCCCCGATCAGCATCTACGAGCTGCATCCCGGCTCGTGGTTCCGCTTGCCCGAAGAGGGGAACCGCAGCCCGACCTGGCGCGAGCTGGCGCCCCGGCTCGTCGAGTACGCCGTGCGCCACGGCTTCACGCACGTCGAGCTCATGCCGGTGATGGAGCACCCGTTCTATGGTTCCTGGGGATACCAGGTGACCGGCTACTTCGCGCCGTCGGCGCGCTACGGGCCACCCGAAGATCTGAAGTATCTGATCGACGAGCTGCACGGGGCGGGCGTCGGGGTCATCCTCGACTGGGTGCCGTCGCATTTTCCCGCCGACGAGTTCGCCCTCGCGCGGTTCGACGGCACGCATCTGTACGAGCACGCCGACCCGCGCCGGGGTCACCATCCCGACTGGGACAGCCTGATCTTCAACTACGGTCGCCACGAGGTGCGCAGCTTCCTGATCAGCAGCGCGCTCTACTGGCTCACCGAGTTTCACGCCGACGGGCTCCGGGTCGACGCCGTAGCCTCGATGCTCTACCTCGACTACTCGCGGGAGGAGGGCGAGTGGTTGCCGAACATTCACGGAGGACGCGAGAACCTCGAGGCCGTCGACTTCCTGCGCCGCCTGAACACCGAAGTGTATCGGCGCTGCCCCGGCACGCAGACGATCGCGGAGGAGTCGACGGCCTGGCCGGGCGTGACGCGGCCCGTCGAGGCGGGCGGCCTCGGGTTCGGCCTGAAATGGGACATGGGATGGATGCACGACATCCTGCGCTACATGTCCTATGATCCCGTGCATCGGCGTTACCATCACGGCGACCTGACTTTCCGTCAGCTTTACGCGTTCACCGAGAACTTCGTGCTCGCCCTGTCGCACGACGAGGTCGTGCACGAAAAGGGGTCGCTGCTGCAGCGCATGGCCGGCGACCGCTGGCGGCGTCTCGCCAACCTGCGACTGCTGTACGGCGGCATGTTCGCCCAGCCCGGGAAGAAGCTGTTGTTCATGGGTGACGAGTTCGCCCAGGAGGCGGAGTGGGACCACGAGGCGAGTCTCGACTGGCACCTGCTCGACGACGCGGCACATTCCGGCGTGCTTCGCTGGGTCACGGACCTCAACGCGCTCTACCGCAGCGAGCCCGCGCTGTATGAGCTCGACTGCGACCCGGGCGGGTTCGAGTGGGTAGCGGCGGACGACCACATGCAGAACGTGATCAGTTTTCTGCGCCGGTCGGGCGACGGGGAACGTGCCATGCTCGTCGTACTCAACCACTCGCCGGTCGAACGCCACGGCTACCGGGTCGGCGTTCCGCGGCCCGGCGCCTGGGTCGAACGCCTGAACGGCGACGCCGGCGTCTACGGCGGCTCGGGTCGCGGGAATCTCGGGCGGGTCGATTCCGACGCCGTGCCGTTTCACGGATCGGAGTGGTCGGTGACGCTCACCCTGCCGCCGCTCGCCGCCGTCTTCCTGCAGCCCGAGAACCAGGGCCCGCCCCCGTGAACGATCGGAGGGTGTGCGTGCACGGCCACTTCTACCAGCCGCCGCGGGAGAATCCGTGGACGGGCCGGATCGACCCGGAGCCGTCGGCCGCGCCGTGGCCGAACTGGAACGAGCGGATCACCGACGAGTGCTATGGGCCGAACACCGCGGCCGAGCTGCATGGGGCAGGGGCCGGGAGGGTCGGCGAGAGGCGGCGACGCAACAACTTCGTCTCGATAAGCTTCAACGTCGGGCCGACCCTGATGGCGTGGCTCGCCGAGGCGCGACCGGCCGTGCACCGCAGGATCGTCGAGGCCGACGCGGCGGGCGCGGCGCGCTTCGGAGGGCACGGCGGCGCGATCGCCCAGGTGCACGATCACCTGATCCTGCCGCTGGCGAATGCGCGCGACCGGCGGACGCAGGTGAAGTGGGGCCTTGCCGACTTCCGGCACCGGTTCGGTCGCGACGCCGGGGGGATGTGGTTGCCCGAAACCGCCGTCGACGTTCCGACCCTCGAGACGCTGGCGGCCGACGGCGTTCGGTTCACGATACTCGCGCCGCACCAGGCGGCCCGGGTCCGCGAGCCCGGCGGACCGTGGACCGACGTCGCACCGGACGGCGGGCTCGATACGGGACGCGCCTACGTGCAGCGCCTCCCGTCGGGGCGCGAGATCGCCCTGTTCTTCTACGAGGGGAGCGTCGCCCACGGCATCGCGTTCGACGGCCTGTTGCACGACGGCGCCGAGTTGGCCGGACGACTCGAGGGCATCGCGCTGGCCGGCGCGGCGCCGCGCCTCGGTCATGTGGCGACCGACGGGGAGAGCTACGGCCACCACCATGCTCACGGCGAGATGGCACTCGCGTGGGCGCTCGACGCGATCGAGCGCGACGGCCGGGTCGGGTTGACGACCTACGGCGGCTGGCTGGCCGCGCATCCGCCGGAGGCCGAGGTCGAGTGCGCCGACGCCACGTCGTGGAGTTGCGCGCACGGCGTACGCCGCTGGGCCGGAGGGTGCGACTGCGGTACCGGCGGCGCGGGGTGGGACTACGGATGGCGCGGACCGCTTCGCCGCGCGCTGAACGACCTTCGCGACGACCTGGCGCGACGCTTCGAGCGCGAGGCCGGGCGCCTGCTCGTCGACCCGTGGGCGGCCCGCGACGACTACGCGGAACTCCGGCTCGGACGCGAGGCGGTGTCGGAGGCGTGGTGGCGCCGGCATCTCCGCCCCGGCGCCGACGACGCAGCCCGCGGCGAGGCTCGTCGCTGGCTCGACATGCAGGCGGCGGCGCTACGCATGTTCACGAGCTGCGGCTGGTTTTTCGATGATCCGGCCGGTCTCGAAACTCGCCAGGTGCTGCGCTACGCGGGCCGGGCGCTCGACCTGGCAGGACTGGTGGATCGCGGAGGGGAGCCGGACCCCGAGGCCGCCCCGCTGTTCGAAGCGCTGGCCGCCGTGCGTTCCAACCGGTCGGAGCGCTGGAACGCCGCCGCCGAGTTGCGGAGAATCCTGTGCGACGATCGTCCGGCGGCTGCCGTCAGCCGGCCGAGCCCGTGAGGATCCGGTTCGTCGCGTCGAGGACGGCGGCGGCCGCCGCGTGGATCAACGTCGATCGGACGGGTACCGCCCCGATGAACCGCTGGCCGCCTTCCGCGCGTTCGCGCAGAGCCACGAGGACGACATCGGCGTCGAAGGCATGCAGCCGCTTGATGCCGACGAGCTGGAAGCGCTCGTCGCCCACCGCCGCGTGCAGGGCGCCAATCGTCGCCTCGGCGGCGACGCGCAATTCGATCGTCTCGTGACCGATGCCTTCCGACGACGCGGAAAAGCTCTTCTCATCGATCTGGAGGTCGACGGTGACCTCGACCTGGGCTCCCGGCCGACGGTCGGCCGAGGCGCGGACCAGTATGGCCCGCGGAAGCGCCCGGCTGTCGCGGTCCGCGTCCGCCGTCGCGGGTCCGGCGGCGTCCTGTTCGGTCTCGTTGCTCATCGGTGGCCTCGGTCCCGCTGTCGAAAGTTGCCGGCCGTGTCGCCGGATGCACGGCGATCGGCCCAACGTAGTGCCCCAATCTGGCGACGTCGGGTGAATATAGCACAAATTGCGCCATGATCGAGGTGACTCGAAGGGAAGGAGAGACCATGAGCGGAGGAGCCGAAAGCGCCGACTGCCTGTTTTGCCGGATCGCCGACGGGGAGCTTCCGGCGGACCGCGTGGCCGAGTCCGAGGAATGGCTGGCGTTTCGTGACATCGACCCGCAAGCGCCGGTGCACGTTCTGATCATTCCGAAGCGGCACGTCGAGAGCGTCGCGGAGCTCGAGTCCGACGACGCCGGCCTGGCGGGCCGCCTCCTGCTGGCCGCCGCCGAGACCGCCCGCGAGCTGGGCGTCGACAAGGACGGCTACCGGCTCGTCACCAACCGGGGCGCGAAGGCGGGCCAGAGCGTGTTTCACCTGCACGTTCATCTGCTGGCGGGTCGTCGGATGGAGTGGCCGCCGGGTTGACGAACTCCACGCCGGGGACCGGCGCGCGAGCCGGCGCCCCGCTGCCGCACGGCCTGCGGGTCATGGAGTTCGCCGCCGCGCTCGAGGCGGTGGCGGCCCACGCGAGCAACCCGGCCGGTGCGGAGCACGTACGCCGGCTCCGGCCGAGCGCGGATCCCGACCTGGCCCGCAAGCGCCTCGACGCGTGCGACGAGATGATCTCGCTCGTGTTGCGGCACGATTGGGTGGCGCCGACGATTCCCGAGGTGGATGCCGCGCTCGAGCGCGCCGCCGTGGCGGGTTCCGCGCTCGACGAGGCGCAGCTCGCCGCCATCGGACGTCTGCTCCTCTCCTCCCGGCAGGGCCGGGCGGACCTGCGCCGCGACCCCGAGGGACTGCCGCGGCTGTACGAACTGAGCGAGCGACTGCTGTCCGAACGGCGGCTCGAAGAGCGTCTTCAAGAGTCGTTCGGGGCGAGCGGTGAGCTGGTAGACGGGGCGAGCCCGGCGCTCGGCCGCCTGCGGCGCGACCTGCGGGGGAGCCGGAGCGACATGGTGCGCCGCCTCGAGGCGATCATCCGCTCGCTGCCCCAGCGCTTCCAGGTGCCCGACTCGTCGGTCACGGTGCGCGGCGGGCGCTACTGTATCCCGATTCGCCGCGAGGGCGCGTCGCGCGTCGGCGGCATCGTGCACGACGAGTCCGCGACCCACCAGACGCTGTTCGTCGAGCCGGCGTCGGCGATCGACGAGATGAACCGGATCGCGGGACTGGAGCGCGAGGAAAAGCGCGAGGTCCATCGCATCCTTCTCGAGCTGACCGACGCCGTGCGGCCCCTCGCCGCCGGTCTGCGCGGCGCCTACGGGGCGCTGGCCGAGGCCGATTCCCTGAACGCCCGGGCGCGCTATGCGCTCGAGCATGGCGGGAAGAAGCCGGATCTCGAGGACGCCGCCGCCGACAGCCCGATCGAGATCGTCGACGGGGTGCATCCGCTGCTGCTCGCGGGCGGCGAGCCCGCCGTTCCGTTCTCCCTCCGCCTGCACCCGGACGAGCGAGTGCTGCTGATCAGCGGGCCGAACGCGGGCGGCAAGACGGTGACGCTGAAGGCCGTCGGACTGCTGGCCGCCCTCGCCCAATCGGGCGTCGTCCCGCCGGTCGGCGAGGGAACGCGCCTCCCGGTGTTCGAGCGCTTCTTCGCCGTGATCGGTGACGAGCAGTCGATCACGGCGTCGCTCTCGACGTTCAGCGCCCAGGTCGCGGCGCTCCGCGAGATCCTCGCCGGCGCGGGATCGGCGAGCCTCGTGCTGCTCGACGAGGTAGGCGGCAGTACCGATCCGGCGGAAGGGGCCGCCCTCGCGGCGGCCGTCCTCCTCCGGCTGGCCGATGAGGCACGCTTGACGGTGGCGACGACCCATCTGGGGGCCCTGAAGGACCTGGCGGCCGAGAACGCCGCCGTCGTCAATGCATCGCTTCAGTTCGACGCGGAGCACCTCCGCCCGTCCTTCGTGCTGGTGCGCGACCGGCCGGGCCGCAGCTATGCGCTCGAGATCGCCTCGCGGCTCGGCCTGCCAGCGGATCTGATCGACGAGGCGCGTGGCCGCCTGAGCGATTCGGAGCGCCGCATGGAGCAGATCCTGGCGGAGCTCGAGGCCGCCGAAGCCGAGCTGGCGCGGCTGACGAGCGGCGCGCGGGCCGACGCGCGCGAGCTCGAACGGCGCGACGCCCGGCTGGCGGAACGCGAGGGCCGGCTCGCCGCGCGCGAGAAGGAGCTGGAACGCGAAGGGCGAGAAGCCGCGGATCGGTACCTGCTGGAGGCGCGCCGCGAGGTCGAGGCCGTGATCGAGGAGTTGCGGGAGCGGGCCGGTGCAACCGGGGCCTCCGGGGAAGCGGAGGAGGCGGGTGCCGCGACCGGGGCCCGCCGCCGCGTCGAGGAACTGCTGCGCGAGAACCGCGCGGCCCTGCCCGACGAGCGGGCAGGCGGGGCGGCCGGGGCGGACGAGGGCGAAACGCGTGCCGCGGCCGTCGAGGTGGGCGACCGGGTGCGCTCGCGGTCGCTGGAGATCGCGGGCGACGTGGTGGAGGTGCGGCCGGGCGGCGTCGTGGTCGAGGCGCGCGGGATGCGCTTCACGCTCGACGTCGGTGACATCGAGCCGGCGCCGGGCGCTTCGGACGAGCCGTCACTGCCGGCGCCGGCGTCGCCACCCCGGCCCGATCTCGATGCCCGGCCCGAGGTCGACCTTCGCGGGCTCAGGGTGGACGAGATCCGGGGTCCGCTGCTGGCGGCCCTCGACGCCGCTATCGTGGCGGACCTCGGCCGTCTCGTGGTGATCCACGGGAAGGGAACAGGCGCGTTGCGCGAGGAGGTGGGACGCCTCGTCGAGGGGGACGAGCGCATCGTCGACGTCCGGCCGGGAGGGTTTGCCGAAGGCGGCTCCGGCGTTACCGTACTACAGTTGAAAGGAGCGGCACACTGAGCACCGGTCGGACATGGTAACCGACAGCCTGGTCGAGGAAGTACGGGAGCGGGCGGACATCCTCGAGATCATCGGCGAGTCCGTCCGCCTGAAGCGATCCGGCAAGACGTGGCGCGGGCCCTGTCCCCTGCACGGGGGCGAGGGCCCGAACTTCTCGGTCGACCCGGCCCGCGGCATCTTCAAGTGCTTCGTGTGCGGGGAAGGCGGCGACGTGTTCGCCTTCGCGATGAAGCACCTCGGGATGGACTTTCCCACCGCGATCCGCCACGTGGCCGAACGCGCCGGGGTCGAGATCCCCGCCGACGACGAGCGCCGCGAGGACCCCTGGGCGCACCTGCGCGAGGCGCTCGCCTTCGCGGCGGAGTGGTATGCGGCGCGGTTGCGCGACGAGGCGGAGGGCGCCGCCGGACGCGCATACCTCGAGCGCCGCGGCATCGCGCCCGAACACTGGGAGACCTTCGGCATCGGCCTGGCTCCCGACGGGTGGCGGGGGCTCGTCGACGCCGCGCGGGCTCACGGCATCACCGACGAGACACTGCTCCAGGCCGGCCTCGCCGCGACCAGCGAGAAGGCTCCCGAACCGTACGACCGCTTCCGTCACCGGCTGATGTTCACGATCCACGACCTGCGCGACCGCCCGATCGGGTTCGGCGGCCGCGCGCTGGGCGAGGACGAGCGAGCGCCCAAGTACATCAACTCGCCGGAATCGCCCGTCTTTCACAAGGGCCGCACGCTGTTCGGTCTCGTGCAGGCCCGCCACGAAATGCGCCGCGCCGGCCACGGCCTGATCGGCGAAGGCTTCATGGACGTCGTGTCACTGCACACGCGCGGCTTCAAGCCGGCCGTGGCACCGCTCGGCACGGCCCTGACGCCCGAGCAGGCGCAGCTTCTCGCCCGCTATACGAAGAAGGTCTATCTGCTGTACGACAGCGACGACGCGGGCCTGCGGGCCACGTTCCGGGCGGGCGACACGCTGCTGGCCGCCGGCGTCCACCCGCTCGTCGTGACACTGCCGCCCGGCGAGGATCCCGACTCCGTGCTCCGCGAGCACGGGCCCGAGGCGCTGCGCGAGCTGATCGACGATGCCGTCGACGTGCTCGACCGCAAGCTCCAGATTCTCGAGCGGCAGGGCTATCTCGAATCGATCGAGGGGCAGCGACGCGCCGTCGACGGCCTGCTCAGCACGCTGCGGTCGGTGCAGGACCCGGCCCTTCTCGACATTTACCTGGCGCGAGCGGCCGAGGGAACGGGCGTCCGGCGCCAGACGCTCGTTTCCGAGGTCACGCGCTCGGCCGAAGCGGCCCGGCCGCCCGCGACCCGCGCCGGGGCCGAGGCGCGCCGGCGACCGTCGGCGCCCGAGGGGACGCTGCCGGCGACGGAGCGTGCGATTCTCGTGCTCCTGCTGCGCGATCCGGAGCTGCTCGCGACGGCCGACGAAGAGGGACTCGCGGCGGAGCACTTTCGCCATGCGGGTCTGCGGCGCATCTATGAGGCCGTTCGTGAAGCCGAGCGACCCGACGCGGCGGCGATCGGGGGACGGCTGGCAGCCGACGACCTGCCGTTGCTCGAGCGGCTCAAGTCGGACACGACGGAGTACCTCGACTGGCACGGAGTGCTCGCGCTCAACATCCGCTATCTGGCCAACGCGCGAGAGCGGGCGGAACTCGAGCACTTCGACCGGCAGATCCCGCTGGCCGAGGAGGACGAGCAGCGGGAACTGCTGATTCGAAAGGACCGCGCGGCCCGGGAACTCCGGGGCAAGGGCGCCGCGCCATGGGGCGTGCTTAGAACGCGCAACGACAGATCGCCGGCGGACGGCCGGCGGCCGGAATCCCGACGAGGGGAGGTGTAGTGGAACAAGAAACCGTACAGGAGCTTCTGTCACTTCAGGAGCTCGACGCCACCATTACGCAGTTGCGGGCGGAACGCCGCGAGCTCGAGGCCGAGCTCGTCGAGATAGAGGAGAAGAGCGCCGCCTGGTCGGTCGGCGAGTCCGAGCAGCAGGCCAGGGTCGAAGAGACCGCCCTCGAGGTTCGGCGGGCCGAGCGCAAGGTGCAGGCGAGTCGCGAGACGGTCCGGAACCTGAGGGAGCGGGCGAAGACCCTGCAGCGCTCCCGCGAAGTCGAGGCCTCGCGCACCGAGCTCGAGGCGGCTACGCGCAACCTCGACGACGCGGAGACCGATCTGCTCGAAGGCATGCAGGCGCACGACCGCGCGCGAATTCGCCAGGAGGAGATCGATCGGCAGCACGGCGAGGAACGCCGCGAGGCGGCCGCGCGGGTCGACGAACTGAACGCGCGGCTGGTGGAGATCGACGCGGAGCTCGACCGTCTGAAGGGGCGCCGCGGCGAGACCGCCGACAGGATCGACGACAGCGTGCGCTCGACGTACGATCGGGTACGGGGTGGGCGCACGGCGCAGGCGCTCGCGCCCGTGGTCGACGGGTGCTGCGGCCACTGCTACACCGCGATTCCCCTGCAGCGACAGGCGGAGATCCGGGCCGGAAGGAAGCTGGTCGTTTGCGAGGGCTGCGGAGTGATCCTGCACGCCGGATCGTGACGCCGGCCCGTCGCGCCGGGCCCTCCTCCCGCTGGATCGCGCCCCCGTCCGACACGGACGCCCGGGCGGCGGACCTCATGGCCGCGCTTCCCGGCCTCCCCGACCCGCTGGCCCGTGTGCTGGCCGCCCGGGGCATGACGGATCCGTCCGTCGTGCGCACGTTTCTCCGCCCCTCCTTCGACAACCTGCACGATCCGTTTCTCCTGCCCGACATGGTGGCCGCCGTCGATCGCCTTCTCGCCGCCGTCGACGCGAACGAGAAGATCCTCGTCCACGGCGACTACGACGCGGATGGAATGTGCGCGACCGCGCTCGCCGTGCGGGGGCTGCGGCGCCTCGGTGCCCGGGTCGTTCCGTTCGTTCCCCACCGGACGAACGACGGCTACGACCTGCGCCCCGGCGGCGTGGCGCATGCGGAGGCCGAGGGGGCCGGCGTCATCCTCACCGTCGACTGCGGCGTCACGGCCCTCGAGGCGGCCGCAGAGGCCCGTCGCCGCGATATCGACCTCGTGGTCACCGATCATCATCGCCCGGGGCCCGAGCTGCCCGAAGCCACCGCCGTCGTCGATCCGCTTCGCGCCGACGGAGCGTACCCG
Organism: Gemmatimonadota bacterium; assembly: GCA_035464655.1. Classification (GTDB taxonomy): domain Bacteria; phylum Gemmatimonadota; class Gemmatimonadetes; order Palauibacterales; family Palauibacteraceae; genus JARFPW01. The sequence continues at coordinate 12,040 of DATHRZ010000056.1, read as the reverse complement.
TTCCGCGGGCTCGCCGGCGTCGGCGTGGCCTTCAAGCTGGTCGAGGCGCTGTTTCGTCGGCGGGGGATCCCTGGGGCCGAGCTGAACCAGCACCTCGACCTGGTCACCGTCGGCACGATCGCCGACCAGATGCCCCTCGTCGACGAGAACCGAATGCTCGTTCGTGCCGGGTTGCGCGCGCTCGCCCGCACTCGAAAGCCGGGATTCCGCGCACTTCTCAGCCGGGCGCGCATCGACCCTCGTCGGCCGATCGGGGCCGAGGACGTCGCTTTCCGGCTTGCGCCGCGCCTGAACTCCGTCGGACGCATGGCGGCGGGCGCCACGGGGGTCGAGTTGCTGCTCACCGACGATCCGGCGCGGGCCGAAGTCCTGGCCGCGCATCTCGACGAGCTGAACGCGACGCGCCGGATGACCGACCGGGAAGTCACCGGTTCCGTCGAACGGGCCCTCGAGGGTCGCTTCGACTCGGATGCCGACCGGGCGGTCGTCGTGTGGGGCGACGACTGGCACCGGGGAGTGATCGGTATCGTCGCGTCGCGCATGGTCGAGCGCTGGCACCGGCCGGCCGTCGTGATCAGCTTCGACGGCGACGTGGGCGAGGGCTCCGGTCGCTCGGTGGAGGGGTTCCACCTGCACGACGCGCTTCGCGACTGCGCCCCGCTGCTCGAGAGCTTCGGCGGCCACCAGATGGCGGCCGGGTTGCGCATTCGCCGCGAGCGCGTGGAGGAGTTCGCCGCCCGTCTGCGCAAGCTCGCCGCCGCCCGTCTCGATACCGGCTACGAGCCGGCGGCGCTGCCGATCGACCTCGAGCTGTCGCTCGGCGAGGTCACCGCGGAACTCAGTGCCACGCTGGATCACCTGGCGCCTCACGGGCCGGAGAATCCCTCCCCAGTGCTGGCGGTGCGTGGCGTGCAGCTGGAGCATCCGAGGGCCGTAGGCACGGGCGCGGCGCACCTCCAGGCGACGCTCCGCGAGGGCGAGGCGAGCCTGCGGGCGATCGGCTTCGGGCTGGGCGGGCGGTCCGACGACCTGGGGCCGGGCGACCGGTTCGACGTCGCCTTTCATCTCGAACTCGACAGCTGGCGAGGCCGCGACCGGCTGCAGGCCAGGGTGCTCGACCTCCGGCCCGCCGGCCCGTGACACTGCGGATCATCGGCGGCGAGCTGGGGGGACGCCGCATCGCGTCGCCGCCGGCGCGCGGCACGCGTCCGACCCGCGCGGCGGTTCGCGAGGCCTGGTTCAGCGCCCTCGGTGCCGAGCTGCCGGGCGCTTCGGTGCTCGACCTGTTCGCCGGTACCGGCGCCCTCGGCATCGAGGCGCTGTCGCGCGGCGCGGCGTCGGCGGAGTTCATCGAGTCCGACGCGCGGGCCTATCGCGTGCTTCGGAGCAACCTCGAGGCCCTCGCCCTCGGCGAGCGAGCCAGCGCGCGCCGCATGGACGTGTTCCGGCGTCTGGCGGACATCGAGGTGCGCGGGTTCGACGTCGGGTTGGCCGACCCCCCATACGAGACCGGCGCCGCCCATCGACTGGTCGACGTCTGGCTAGAGCGGCCGTTCGCCGGCATTCTGTGCGTCGAGCACGCGCCGAACGAGCTCGATGGGTTCGAGCCGGCCTGGCGTCGGACGTACGGAGACACGGAGCTGTCGTTCTTCATCGCGAGCGAGGAGACGAACTGAATGCGCCTCAAACAGAGCCGGGTCATATATCCGGGGTCGTTCGATCCTTTGACCCTCGGACACGACGACATCATCCGCCGCGCGCTGCGCCTGTCGGACGAGGTCGTCGTGGCCGTGGCCGAGACCGCGACCCAGGCGAAGCACGCGGCGTTCTCGGTGGAGGAACGGGTCGCGCTGATCGAGCGCGTATACGGCGACGAACCCGGCGTCGAGGTCGTGGCCTTCTCGGGTCTGCTCGTCGATTTCGCCCGATCGAAGGACGCGCGGGTGATCATCCGCGGTCTTCGGGCCGTGAGCGACTTCGAGTACGAGTTCCAGATGGCACTGATGAACCGGAGTCTGTCGCCCGAGATCGAGGTCATATTCATGGCGCCCGACAGCAACTACACGTTCCTCAGCTCGTCGCTCGTTCGCGAGGTGGCTTCGCTGGGCGGCGATGTGTCACCCTACGTGCCCGGGCCGGTGCTCGAGGCCCTGGGCGAGCGCTACGGGGCGGCCGGGGCGGGGTGAACTGGCTGGAGGACCTGGCGCGACGCGCCGCCGGGAGCCGGCGCATCGGATTTCCCGAGGCGCACGAGCCGCGTACGGCGGCGGCCGTAGAAGCGCTGGCGGCAGGCGAGGGGCCCGTTCCCGTGGCGGTGACCGACGGCACCGTGTCACCGGCGGGTGCCGAAGCGCTCGATTTGGCCGATCCCGACCTCCGCCGGCGGCTCGCGGCGCGTCTCCCGGACCTCGGAGCCGCCGGATCCGGTGATACGCTGCGCGCCGCGGTGGCCGCGTTGTCGGTCGGGCTGCTCGACGGCGTCGTCGCCGGCGCGACGGCGACGACGGCCGAGGTCTTGAGGGCAGGACTTCGGGTCCTCGGGCCGGTGCGGCCCGGTGGCACGGTTTCGGGCGCGTTCTACATGGTGCTGCCCGACCGCGTGCTGACGTTCGCCGACGCGGCGGTCGTGCCTCGGCCCGACGCCGCGCAGCTCGCCGAGATCGCCGGGGACGCGGTCGACGCGCGCCGGGCGATCGTGGGTGACGAGCCGCGGGTCGCGTTCCTCTCGTACGCCACCCGCGGTTCGGCGGCGGGCGAATCCGTCGACCGGGTGCGGGCGGCCGCCGCCGAGTTCCGCCGTCGCCGGCCCGACGTGGTGGCCGACGGCGAGCTCCAGCTCGATGCGGCGATTGTCCCGGGGGTCGCGGCGCGGAAGGCCCCCGACTCGCCGCTCGGGGGAACGGCCAACGTGCTGGTGTTTCCGGACCTCGATGCCGGCAACATCGGCTACAAGCTGGTCGAGCGTCTCGCCGGGGCCCGGGCGATCGGGCCGATCCTCCAGGGACTGGCGGGTCCGCTCAACGACCTTTCGCGCGGCGCATCGACGGAGGACATTATTCTCGTCGCACGAATCACGGCGCTTCAGGCGGCCGGCCGGGAGGCCGGCCACGAAACGGAGAACGTATGAGTTTCAAGATTTCGGACCAGGACGGGATCACGCTGGTCGAAGTGAACGGCGAGCTGACGGTGGGCAATCGCGAGCGCTTCAAGCAGGTCGTGCTCGAGCGGGTCGAGTCCGGCGAGCGCAAGTTCCTCATGGACTTCGGCGAATCGAGTTACATCGACTCGACCGGGCTCGGGGCGCTCGTCAGCCTGTCCCGAAAGATCCGTGAAGCCGGTGGGCGCATGCGGCTGACCGGACTGAACGAGGATCTGCGCACCCTGTTCGAGCTGACCCGGCTCGACACGGTGTTCGACCTCGCCGAAACCCGCGCCGCGGCGATGTCGGACTTCTGACGTCGTGGTTCTCGTCTGCTCGGGAAGGCCCGACGTCGCCGGCGACCTGGCCGGCCGCCTCGCGGAACTCGGGGCCTCGCCCATCGTCGCTCCCACGCGCGAGCACTGGCCCGAGCGTCGGCCCGACATCGTGTTCATCGACCTGTCCGACGAGGTGCAGAGCGTGCGCGCCACCCGGGCGGCGTTCGGCCTCGACACCGAGCTCGTGGCGGTCGTCGACGGCGAGTCGATCGACCGCCTGCTGCCGGCGATCGCGGCCGGATGCTCCGACTACCTGTTCCACCCGATCAACCCGGCCGAGCTCCGGCTGCGCTGGCAACGGCACACATCGGGACGCGGGGGCGACCGGCCGCGTCGCTCCGAGGGACTGAGCGCCCGGATCCACCTCGAGTTTCCCTCCAGCGTCAGCTACGTGCGTGACGCCGTGGCCGAGGTCGTCGAGGCGTGCGAGCGGCTGGCGTTCGCCGGCTCGAGGGCGACGCTCAACCTGCGCGTCGCCCTCGGCGAAGCCCTGGCCAACGCGATCCTGTACGGCAACGGCGAAGACAGCGACAAGCTCGTGCGGCTCGATGCCGAGTTGCGGGCCGGCTCGGCCGTGGTGACGGTGGCCGACGAGGGCCCCGGGTTCGATCCGGAAGCGGTGCTCGACCCGACCCGGCCCGAGAATCGTGACCGGAGCCACGGGCGTGGACTGTTTCTGCTGCGCGCGCTGGCCGACGAGGTGCGATTCAACGAACGCGGCAACGCCGTAACCCTGACGGTACGGTCGGCCGGTGCCTGAGCCCGCCGGATCGACGCCGACGCCGTCCACCGCCGGCCCGTCGTCGGCTGTCGGAGCACCCGTCGACCGCCTGCCGGGTCTGCTCTCCGATCTCGCGGCCTCGACCGGGCTGCGCTTCCGCCTGGTGCTGCGCGACGGGGGCTCGGATCGACTTCTACACGACAGCCTCGGGGCGCCGGGGGAGGCCGATCAGCGCGAATCGTGGCGGCTCGACGACGGGGCCGAGCTCGAGGCGATCTTCGCGCCCCCGACCGGATCCGCCGACCGCTCGCTGCGCGACCTCCTCGGGTCGCTCGCCCCGGCCCTCGTCCGCATGGAGCGTGAGCTACGGTTCTTCAACCGCGAGCTCGCGGCGCGCTACGGCGAGGTCGAGCTGCTCACGAGTGCGGCCGAGACACTCGGCGCGACGATGGTGCTCGATCGGGGGATCCGCCGCCTCCTGCGCGACCTGGCGGACGTGATGGACGCGACGGTCGCCGAGATGTGGGCCGTCGAGGACGAGGAGTCGCGGCTCGTGCGGCTCGCCTCGTCGGCCCGGGAGGCGAGCCGGGCGGTGATCGACCTGGAGCTCAATCGGGGCCCGCTCGCCGAGACCTGCCGCCGCAGCGAAGTGCACGTCTCACAGGACGAAACGGGCGCCGAGCTACTGGTGCCGGTGCGTCGATCGGCGGCCCACGGCCTGACCGGCGCGCTCGGTCTCGTGCGGATGCGCCGGCCCCCGGGTCGTGGCTTCAGCACCTCGGAACGTCGGCTGGTCGCGGCGCTGGCCGGACAGATCGGCGCCGCGTTCGAGAACCGCCGCCTGTCGGACGAGAGCCTCGAACGCGAGAGGATGATGGTGGAGCTCGAGCTCGCCCATCACCTGCAACTCAAGCTGCTGCCCGAGGTGGCCGACTTCGCCGACTGCGCCGACATCGCGGCTCGTTGCGAGCCGGCCGAGTCCGTGGGCGGCGATTTCTATCATCTGTTCCGTCTAGGGGATGGACGGATCGGGCTGATGCTGGGCGACGTGAGCTCGCACGGCTATTCGGCCGGGCTGATCATGGCGCTGACGATGAGCGCCGCCTCGCTCGTCGTGCGCGAGCAGGACCGGCCGGGCGACGTCCTGCGGGGCATCCACCAGGAGCTGGTGCGGAAGCTCGAGAGCACCGACATGTACATGACGCTGTGCTACGCCGTGCTCGACCCGGCCGGCGATCGCCTGTGCTATGCGAACGCGGGCCATCCGCACGCCTTTCGGGTAGGGCGCTCGACGGCCGACCGGCTCGAAGCGCTGAATCCGCCTCTCGGACTGGCGGAGTTCGGGCAATACGAAGAGCGAGAGCTGGCATGGTCGGCGGGGCAGGACACCCTGCTGATGTTCACCGACGGGCTCAGTGAAACGATGCGCGCCGACGAATTGTGGTCCGACGACCTGTTCTTCGAAACCGTGCGCGCCGCCGCCGACGTGCCGGCGTGCGACCTGGTCGACAGGTTGTTCGCCATCGCGTCGTCGAGCGGGGCGCCCTCGGCCGACGACCGCACCGCTCTCGTGCTGAAGTAGTGGTAGAGGTGGTACGACCTAAGCGCTCTCTGAGTCAGAATTTCCTTGCCGATCACAATATCCGACGAAAGCTGATCGAGACCCTCGAGGCGGAGCCCGGCGACACGGTGCTCGAAGTGGGGCCGGGCCACGGAGAGCTGTCCGAGTTACTCGTGGGGAAGGTCCGCCGCCTGATCCTCGTCGAGAAGGACGATCGCCTCGCTCCGCAGCTCGCCGAGCGCTGGGCCGGGCGCGACGACGTCACGACGGTGCACGGCGACGTCCTCGAGATCGACCTCTCGGCCCTCGTATCGGAGGCAGCACCCGGCTGCCTTCGGGTGATCTCCAACCTGCCGTATGCCATCACCTCGCCACTGCTGTTCGTGCTGCTCGACATCGAACCGCGCCCCGAACGCATCGTCGTGCTCGTGCAGGAGGAAGTGGCGCGGCGGATCACGGCCGATCCGGGCGGTAAGGAATACGGAGCGCTCAGCGTCGGGGTGCGTACGCGAGCTCGCGCGGAGTTCGCGTTCCGGGTGAGCCGCAACGTCTTCCGGCCGGTTCCGGGCGTCGATTCGGCCGCCCTCGTGCTCGAGCCGACGGGAGGCTCCGGGACGGTGGCCCCGGCCGCGTTGCGGCGGCTCGTTCGTGCGGCGTTCTCGCGGCGGCGCAAACAGATTCGCACCATTCTTCGCTCGTCTCCCGCCTACGGGCTGAGCACCGACCAGGCCGAGGCGGTGCTCGGCGGAATCGGGATCGACCCGACGGCACGGCCCGAAACTCTCGCCCCGGAGCAGTTCGAGACCCTGGCCGCATGCCTCGAGGATCTGGCCGGGCGGGAAGAGACGGGCTGTTGAGCGCGGGGCGGAGCCGGGATATGTTCTTGTGAACTCTTTCACAAGCCTCGATGAACGTGCCCAAGATATCCGATTCGACCGTCCGGCGGCTGTCGCTCTACTTGAATCAACTGCGTGCGCTCTCCACTCGGGACGTGCGATTGGTGTCAAGCCGTGAACTGGCCGAAGGAAGTGGCACGACCGCCGCGCAAGTGCGCAAGGACCTCAGCAACTTCGGGTCGTTCGGCAAGCGCGGGCAGGGCTATCGGGTCGACGAGCTGCGCGGGCGCATCGAAGGAATCCTCGGCGTCGAGCGGCGCTGGCGAGTCGCCGTGGTCGGGGCGGGGAGGATCGGTACGGCGCTGCTCGGATATCGCGACCTCCCGGCGCGCGGCTTCGAGATCGTGGCTGCGTTCGACGCCGACCCCGCCAGGACGGGACGCGAAGTGTCGGGAGTTCCCGTGTATCCGGTCGACGAGCTCGAGACGCGGCTCCGGGCCGACGACATCGGCATCGTGATCCTCGCCACGCCCCCGTCGGTCGCGGGGGAGCTCGCCGAGCGAGTCGCCGCGGCGGGCGTCGAGGGAATTCTGAGTTTCGCGGCCTCGAAGCTCGAGACCGACGCGTCGATCGCCGTGCGCTGGATGGATGTCGCCCTCGAGCTCGAGGGCCTGAGTTTCCTGATCACGTCGGGCGACAGCCAGAACGGAGGGACGGCATGAGCGGCATCCGGGTGACGTCGGAAGTCGGGCGGCTGCGCTCCGTCGTCTGCCATGCGCCGGGTCCGGAGCTCGCGACGGTGACGCCGGGAAATCGCGAAGACTACCTGTTCGACGACATTCTCGATCTCGAGCTCGCCCGGCAGGAGCACTACGTGTTCACGTCGATCCTGTCACGCTTCACGTCGGTGCTCGAGGTGGCCGACCTGCTGCGCGAGGCCCTTGCCGTGCCCGAGGGGCGCGACGAGCTGCTCGGGGCCGCCGGCGACGCGATCCGCGAACGAGCCGAGGGCGTGCCGGTCGACGAGGTCGTATCGCTGTTCATCGAGGGAGAGGAGCACACGGGCGGCGCGCTCGCGCACCTGGTCAACGAGTCGGGCTACTCGCTGCCGCCCCTGCCGAACCTGCTGTTCACCCGCGATTCGGCGGCCGTGGTGGGCGAGCAGGTCGTCATCGCTTCGATGCGGCACGACGTGCGCTGGACCGAGGAACTGCTGGCCCGCGTCCTGTTCGGCCACCATCCAGAGCTGGCCAACGAAGGGTTCCTGTACGACGGCGCCGCCGAGCGCCGGCTGAACGTTCACCTCGAGGGCGGCGACATCCACGTGCTGCGCCGCGACCTCGTGCTCATCGGGCTGTCGGAGCGGACGAGCGCCGCCGGCATCGACCTGCTCGCGCAGCGACTGTTCGACGCCGGAGAGGTGCGCGACGTCGTCGTCGTCCTGCTGCCGTCCTACCGGGCCGCCATCCACCTCGACATGGTGTGGACGCAGCTCGACCGCGAGGTATGCTGCGTCTATCCGCCGTTCTTCATCGGCCCGACGCGGCGGCCGGTGGTTCATTTGAACCGTGACAGCGACGGCGTGCGCGAGGCCGACGGGCTGTTCACCCTTCTGGACGAGTTGAAAGCGCCGATGGAGCCGCTGTTCTGCGGCGGCGAACGCCACCACATGCAGGAGCGCGAGCAGTGGGGCAGCGGCTGCAACTTCGTGGCCGTGGCCCCCGGCCAGGTGCTGGCGTACGGCCGCAACGAGCACACCCTGCGCGCCCTCGAGCAGGACGGGGGGTTCCGCCTCGTCGAGGCGACCGACTTCCTGGCCACCGAGGAGCTGCCGGACCCCGGTGAGCGGCTGGCCATCGCCTTCGAAGGCTCGGAGCTCGTGCGTGGTGGCGGGGGGCCGCGCTGCATGACCATGCCGATTCGCCGGGACGAGCTCGAATGAGTGCCACGAATTCTCCCGGTCTGGCGTTCGACGCAGAGACACCGCTCGTCGGCCGGGCGCTCGAGCTGATCCGCGGCGGTCCCCGCTCGACCCCCGAGCTGGCGCGCGAGGTGTTCGACCTCACGCAGGCGCCACCGGGGCTCGCGGCGCGCCTCGTCTACGACCTGCTCGGTGGAGACCGCCGGGTGTCGGTGGGCGACGACGGCGTCTGGTCGGTCGCTGTCGCGGACGCTTCCGAGGCGACGGCGTCCGACGACTCGCCCCGTCTGTCGGAGATCGAGTTCGCCGTCGTCGACGTCGAGACGACGGGTTCGACCGGCGACGACCGCGTCATGGAGATCGCGTGCGTGCACGTGGCGGACGGCCGCATCGGAGCGCGCTATGGCTCGCTGGTCGATCCCGGCTGCCCGATTCCGCCGTTCATCCGCCGGATGACGGGCATCGACGAGGCGATGCTCGGCGCCGCTCCCCGGTTTCACGAGATCGCCGCCGTCGTGCGCCGGACCCTGCTCGGCCGCGTGTTCGTCGCCCACAACGCGCGGTTCGACTGGCGCTTCGTGGCGGCGGAAATGCGACGCACGAGCGCCGAGGTGCCCGCGGGCGACCGGCTGTGTACCGTGCGGTTCGCGAAGCGCATCCTTCCCGGGCTGCGGCGCTACGGGCTCGACTCGCTGATCGACTACTACGGCCTCGAGTGCCGCGCCCGGCACCGCGCGTGGGGCGACGCCCTCGTCACCGCCGAGGTTCTGCTTCGCCTGCTCGAGGCGGCCGACCGACGGGGCATCGAGACGTGGGCCCAGCTCGATCGGTTGCTGTCCGGACAGCCGGCGAGGACGAAATGACCGGCCAGGCCCGGGTGTTCGAGACCCCGGATCTTCGCGTCACGACGATCGACGCCGGCAGCCTGTGGCTGGACGGCGGCGCGATGTTCGGCGTCGTGCCCAAACCCCTGTGGTCGCGCCGCACGACCCCGGACGAGCGGAACCGGATTCCGCTGGCCATGCGTTGTCTGCTGGTGGAGACGGCCGACGAGCGCGTGCTGATCGACACGGGCGTCGGCTCGAAGGAGTCCGACAAGTTCCTCGACATCTACCGGGTCGACAACGCGGGCTCGCCCACCCGGCTCGAAGACTCGCTGCGCGCCGCCGGGGTCGAGCCCGACCAGATCGACGTCGTGCTGAGCACGCACCTGCACTTCGATCACGCCGGCGGGAACACGCGGCGCGCCGCGGACGGGGAGATCGAGGCGGCCTTCCCGAACGCCGAATACGTCGTGCGGCGTGGGGAGTGGGAGTTCGCCCACCTCGACAACGAGCGCGTGAAGGCGAGCTATCTGCCCGACAACTTCGATCCGCTCGAACGCGAGGGTCGCATCCGGTTCCTCGAAGCGGACGGCGAAGTCGTGCCGGGCATCACGGTCGTCGGGACCCCCGGGCACACTCCGGGGCATCAGTCTGTACTCATCGGTCAGGGCGAGCGGAAATTGCTCTACCTTGCGGATCTCGTGCCCACTACGGCGCATCTGCCGCTGCCGTGGATCATGGGATACGATGTGGAACCGCTCGTCACGCTCGAGAGCAAGCGTCGCGAGCTCCGACGCGCGGTCGAGGAGGGCTGGACGCTCGCGTTCGAGCACGACCCCGAGATCGCGTGGGGCCGGCCGGTCGAATCGTCGCCCGGTCGGGTCGAGCTGGTGGACAGGCAAGAAGATCCAATCACAGGGAGGCGGGAATGACGGGGAAGCACAGGGGATATGTGACGACGACGATGGCGAGCGCCATGGCGGGTGCGATCGCGTTCGCCGCGCTGCTGTCCGCGCCGGCCGCGCTGTCGGCGCAGTCGGCATCGGTGACGCCCGATCCGGCGGAGGCCGAGGCGGGTGCCGTCGCCACGATCACGGCGCTGTTCGACGCGATGCGCGCCAGCGACGCCGAAACGATGCGCGGTCTGTTCGCCGACGAGGTGGCGGGGTTTCCGAGCTCCTACGTGAACGTGGAGAACGATCCCGTGATCCGGTTCGGCGGGCTCGACGAATTCCTGGAATCGGTCGCAGGCGCCGAGCCCGGCAGCCTCGACGAGCAGTTCGTCGTGCGCGACGTGATCGTCGACGACAACCTCGTGACGGTTGTCACGCCCTACACGTTCACCTACCAGGGCAACTTCAGCCACTGCGGAGTCGACGTCTTCCTGATCGCGCGGCAGGGCGAGGACTGGAAGATCGCCGGCCTGGCCGACACGCGGCGCCGCGGCGGCTGCGAGGGGTGGCTCGATGAGTGATCGAGACCGCACCGCGGTCATCGTCGGGGCCGCCCGGTTACCCACCGGACGGTTCCTCGGCGGGCTCGCTCCACTGAGCGCGCCCGAGCTCGGCGGGCGGGCGATCGCCGCCGCCGTCGAGCGCTCGGGGGTCGAGGCCGGGGTGATTGAGGACGTGATCATGGGCAACGTGATTCAGGCCGGAGTCGGACAGGCGCCGGCCCGGCAGGCGGCCCTCGCGGCGGGTCTGCCGCCCACGATCCCGGCCGTTACGATCAACAAGGTGTGCGGTTCGGGCCTGAAGGCCGTGATGCTGGCCGCCCAGGCGATCCGGGCGGGAGACGTGGGCGTGGTGGTCGCCGGCGGCATGGAGTCGATGTCGAACGCCCCGTACCTGCTGCGCGGCCACCGCGAGGGCGTGAAGTTCGGCGATCGGACGCTGGTCGACGGTCTCGTGCACGACGGCCTGTGGTGCTCGTTCGGCGGCTGCCACATGGGCGGACACGCCGAGTACACGGCGCTGAAGGCGGGTGTGACGCGGCAGGAGCAGGACGAGTTCGCCTTCGACAGCCATCGGAAAGCGATCGCCGCGATCGACGCGGGAGAGTTCGAGGCCGAGATCGCCCCTGTCGAGATCGAGACGCGCCGCGGCACCGTGACGATCGATACCGACGAGCCGCCACGTCGCGACACTTCGCTCGAGGCCCTCGGCAAGCTCAGGCCCGCCTTCGCGGGCGACGCGCCCCCCGAGGTGACGGAGCCGTCGGTGACCGCGGGCAACGCGCCCGGTCTGAACGACGGGGCGGCGGCCACGGTCGTGACGTCGGAAGCCTTCGCGCGGGCTCACGGGCTGGACATCCTCGCGCGGATTCGCGCATATTCGGTCGGTGCCACGGCGCCCCGCGACCTGTTCTTCGCGCCCATCGACGCGGTGCGCCGCCTGATGGAACGCGAGGGTACCACGATCGGTGACTACGAGCTGATCGAGGTGAACGAAGCGTTCGCCGTGCAGGCGATCGCCGACGCGCGGGCGCTCGAGATGGACCTCGAGCGCGTGAACGTTCGCGGGGGCGCAATCGCTCTCGGACATCCGATCGGCGCCTCCGGCGCGAAGATCCTCACAACGCTGCTCTATGCCATGCGCGACCGTGACGCCGAGACGGGGCTCGCGACCCTGTGCCTCGGCGGCGGCAACGCCGTGGCGCTGAGCGTGGAGAGAATATGAGTCTGTTCAACGACCAGCACAC
>DATHRZ010000055.1:0-8080 GCA_035464655.1 Gemmatimonadota bacterium | reverse complement strand
GCGATCATGGGCGACGACCCGAGCCGCTCGGTGCTCAACCAGTACTGCCAGTCGTGGGAAGTGCCGAACCTCTTCGTCCCCGACGGTGCCTGCTTCGTCTCGAACGCCGACAAGAACCCGACGCTCAGCATCATGGCCATCGGCTGGCGCGCGTCGGACTACATCATCGAGCAGATGGGGAAGGGAGCGTTCGCATGAGCGACGGCGATTCCACGATGGATCGGCGGACCGTGCTCAAGCTGATCGCGGCGGCGGCCGCTGCTCCGAGCGTATTTGCCTGCGAGACGCCCGACGCCGCCGACCCGGCCGCGCCCTCGTCGCCGTCGAGCAATCCGCTGGCCGCCGGGACGCCGTTCGACCCCGACCTGCTCGACCCCGTGGTGCCGTGGGAGCGTTCGCTGACCGAGCCGGAGCTCGAGACGCTGGCCGCCCTGTGCGACCTCATCATCCCGGCCGACGAGCGCTCGCCGGCCGCCAGTGCGCTCGGTGCGCACGAGTTCATCGACGAATGGGTGAGCGCCCCGTACGAGGCCATGGAGCGCGACAAGGTGCTGGTGCGCGGCGGCATCGTGTGGCTCGACGCCGAGTCGAACCGCCGGTTCGGCGCCCGGTTCGTCGAACTCACCGGGTCACAGCAATCGGCGATCTGCGACGACATCTGCTACGGCGAGGAGGCGGAGCCCGAGTTTCGCTCGGCCTCGCGGTTCGTCGACAAGGTGCGCGACCTGACGGCCACGGCGTTCTACACGACGCGCGAGGGGATGCAGGACCTGGGCTACGTCGGCAACGTCCCGCTCGCGCAGTGGGATCCGCCGCCGCCCGAGGCGCTGCGGCACGTCGGGCTCGAGTCATGAGCGCTACGGTCGCCGCCGCCGAGACGATCGAGCGCCGCCGCCTGTTCGTCGGGGCCTGTCTCGCGCTGATCGCCACGTCCGTAGCGTTCGCCACCGTGGGCGCCGTGATGCTGGCCCTCAAGCGCGACTTCGTGCTCACCAACCAGGAGGTCGGCTGGATTGGCGGCGCCGCGCTGTGGGGCTTCGCGGTGTCGCAGCTCGTGTTCGCCCCCCTGTGCGACACACTCGGAATGCGGTTCCTCGTGCGGCTCGCCTGGCTGTGCCACCTGCTCGGTACGCTCACGATGATCTTCGCCACCGGGTTCTGGATGCTGTTCGGCGGGGCGCTCGTGATCGCGATGGGCAACGGGCTCGTCGAGGCCGCCTGCAACCCGCTCGTCGCCACTCTTTACCCCGACGACAAGACGGTGAAGCTGAACCAGTTCCACGTCTGGTTTCCGGGCGGCATCGTGCTCGGCGGGCTCGGAGCCTATGCGCTGGACGCAGCCGGCGTCGGGGTGTGGCAGGTCAAGCTCGCGCTGATCCTCATCCCGACGATGATCTACGGGTTGCTCCTGCTGCGCCGCCCGTTTCCCGCCACCGAAGGGGTTCAGGCCGGCGTGAGCGTGGGCGAGACGTTCAAGGCGGCCCTCACGACGCCCCTGATGTGGGTGATGCTGATCGCGATGGCGATGACCGCGTCGGTCGAGCTGGGGCCGAACCGTTGGGTTCCCGCCGTGCTCGAGTCCGGCGGAATGCCGGGGATTCTGGTGCTCGTCTGGATCAGCGGCCTCATGGCGGTGCTCCGCTTCAAGGCCGGCCCCGTCGTCGAGCGGCTGTCGCCGACCGGCGTCCTCCTGGCCTCTTCGATCCTCTCCGGGCTCGGCCTGCTCGGTCTCTACCGGTGGGGGAGCGGGCCGATGGCCTTCGTGGCCGCGACCGTGTTCGCCGTCGGCGTTTGCTACTTCTGGCCTACGATGCTCGGCGTCGTCTCCGAGCGGGTGCCGCGGAGCGGAGCGCTCGGCCTCGGGCTCATGGGCACGGTCGGCATGGCGACGGTCGGCCTGATCACGGCGCCCCAGATGGGACGGATCGCCGACGAATACGCCGCCGAACGGCTCCCGGCCGAGCAGACGGTCGAGGTTCTCCGGACCGCTGCGGTCGAGCTGACCGGCAACGAGCTTCCAAGCGCCCGGACGGCGGCCGATGCGGCGCGGGGCGTCGTCGCGGCCTACGAGACCCGGGACGCGTTGCCGTCACCGGAGACGGCAAACGCTCTCCGGGCCGTGATCTCCTCGGGCGCGCAGTCGGAAATCGTCGCCCGCGCGCAGGCCGTGCTCGGTCCGGCCGACAACTACGGCGGCCGCATCTCCTTCCTTTATGTCGTGCCCTTGTGCGGGGTCCTGATGCTGATCTTCGGCGTCATGTATCTGCGGGACCGACGGGCGGGAGGATACGAGGCGACGGAGATCGAAGTGGAGTGAAGCCGATGGAGGAATTCGCCCGCGCCTCTCCATCCCGGACGCCGGAGCTGATGGACGATCCGGCGTGCGACGCCGCCGAGCTGGACCGCGCGCTCGACGCGCTCGCCACGATCAATCGCTGGTTCGGCGGTACCACGGCGATTCGCCGGCCCATCGAGTCGGCGCTCGGCGAATGGACACCGGGTGAACTCCTGTTACTCGACGTGGGTACGGGCGCCGGGGACATTCCCGCGGCCCTCGCCCGACAGCTTCGGGCCGGTGGCTGGAGTCCGCGCTTCGTGCTCGCGGACAACCATGCCACGACCCTTCGCCTGGCCCGAGACCGCGTGCCGGATACGCAGGGATTCTGCTTCGTCCGGCTCGACGCGCCGCGGCTGCCACTTGCCGATGATGCCGTAGACATCGGGTTCTCGGGCACGATGCTTCACCACCTGGAGACCGAGGCGGCGGCCGAGTTCCTTCGGGAGATCGATCGCGTCAGCCGGGTGGGCTGGGTCGTGTCGGACCTTCGCCGCGGCGCATCCCTAAGAGCCGCCTTCGGTGTCCTTGCCGTGACGCTGCTATGGCGAAATCCTACGGCCCGGGCAGACGGGATGGCATCTATACGCCGCGCCTTCACCGCCGCCGAGATCCGAGCGTTGCTCGACCGGGCCGGACTCGAGCGGGCAGTCGTTCACTCGGGACCCATCCGCTGGGTCGTCCTCGGCGGCCAGCTGGCGGATTGATGAACTTCGACGTCATCGTCGTCGGCGCCGGTCCGACCGGCAGCACGGCGGCGTGGAAGCTGGCACGGGCCGGCGTGCGGGTACTCCTGATCGACGGATCGGAGTTCCCCCGCTCGAAGCCCTGCGGCGAGGCTTTCAGTCCGGGGGCGACGCCCCTGCTCGACGAGATGGGGGTGCTCGACGGGCTTCGCGACGCAGGTGCCGCGACATTGCGCGGCTTTCGGCTCCGGACGCCCGAGGGCCGCTTCGTGTCCGCCGGGTTCGGGCCGGTCCGCGACGGGATTCCCTCGGAGGCTCTCGCCCTCTCTCGCCGGCGATTCGACGCCGTGCTGTTGGATGCGGCGATCGCGGCGGGGGCGGAGTTCCGAGCTCCGCTGCGGGTGTTCGACGTGGCGGCGCCCGATGCAGACGACGCCGGCGTCCGGGACAGCCCGGTGCGCCTCCGGGCCCGCTTACGGTCCGGCCGGGACGTCACACTCGGCGCCCGGTGGGTGATCGGGGCGGACGGGCTCCGATCGGTCGTGGCGCGGCGCACCGTGGGCGTGCGGCGGGGTCCTCGCGATCGCCTGGCGGTCGTCGGCCGGTATGTGCCGCGTGAGGTCGAGGGCGGGGCTACAAACCTCGGCGAACTGCGGCTGTCGGACCGCGGGGTTCTCGGCGCCGCTCCGATCGAGGACGGGGTGTGGACGGTGGCCGCCGTGGTGTCGCGCGACCGCGCCCCCGAGCTGTCGGCGAGCCCGCTCGGATTCTACCGGGCGGAGGTGGAGATGTACGGTTTTCCGCCGCCCGAGTCCGAGGATGCCCTGGCCGAGCCGCTCGAGGTGACCGGCCCGTTCGAGATCACACCCCGCGCCGTCACCGCTGCCGGCGTACTGCTGGCCGGTGACGCCGCCGGCTACTTCGATCCGTTCACCGGGCAGGGAGTCTACCGGGCGCTGGTGACGGGCCGGCACGCCGCGGAGGCCGTCGCTGCGGCGCTCGCCGATCCCGTACGTGCAGACGTGGCGCGAGGGCGGTACGAACGTGAGCTCGCGCGACTTCTCGTGCCCGGACGTCGGGTGCAGAAGCTGGTCGACGCGGTCGTATCCCGTCCGGCGCTGATCAATCCGGTGGGTCGCCTGATGGCCCGGCGCCCGGGGCTGCTCTCGCTGCTGCTGGACGTCACCGGGGATCGTGTCTCGTCGGGCCGGTTGGCGCGGCCGTCGGCGCTCATGGGGGCGTGGCGGGGGACTGGGCCACGGCATCGGACGGGTGCCGCCGGATAGGAGAGCGGCGGCGGCTGGGGCCGACACGATCGGACACAATCCGGCGGAGTCGAAGCCCACTCGACCATCACTTCCGTCAGAAGTGCCAGAAGGCGGAAACCAGCACGCGGGTGTCGAAGGTCCGCGCGTTGGTGAGCGGAAGGCTCAGCGCGCCACCGAGCACGAGAGGCTGATCGGCGACGGGGCGCACCCGCACCCCCGGTGAGAGCGTCAGCGTCTCCCGGTCTGCTTGCGGGCCGCCCAGTCCCACGGTGCCGCTCATCTCCAGGACCGGTTCGATGTGCTCGGTTGCGTGGAGCAGCACCGAGAGGTCGAAGAGCAACTCGGGTCCCACCTCGGCCGGCTCGCCCTGGTTCGTCGGAATCGCGTAACGCGTCCACGCTATGAGCTCCCACGGCCCCGCGGCCAGGCCCGCGTTGAGAAAGGGCGCGAACTCGTAAACGTCGTCGTCCTGCTCCTCCGCGTTCTCTTGGTGCCCCTCGCCCTCCGCATGCTCGTGGTCCGGTTCCTCGATTCCACCGTGCGCGTGACTGGCACCGGTCGGCAGGCCGAGCTCCAGGCCGTAGCCGAGCAGTAGACCGTGCTCCTCGAAGGCGAAGTTCGCGAACTTCAAAATCACGTGAGTCTCCCCGAGCTCTCCGGCCGAGGCGTCGAAATGGGTTCCGACCTCCAGAGCGACGGAACGGTGGAAGGCGTACTCCCCCTCGAGCTCCAGTTCGCTCCCGTTCTCCGCACCAAGGTCCTGGTAACCGTAGTCGAGTCGCATCTTCGTGTCGGGCGACACCGATTCGGCGATCAGCGGATGTGCAAAATGGAGTCCGGCGTGATGTCCTGATTCGCCCGCTTCGTGGTGTCCCGACGGTGCGTGGTCGTGCTCGTCGGCCTCCTGGGCGACGGCTGCGCCGGCCAGGACCGAGCCGGCGACCAGCGCGGTCGACACTCCGGTGATCAGGTGCATGGTCGCGCCGCCTGAGCGAGCGCGTATCTGCAGGTTCAGCATGGTACTCCCCTCGATGGTGATTCCGGGCATACGCCGGCATGGCGCCGGCGGGCTTACGCGCGAACGCGACTTCGCGCGCCCGGGGGAGCGTTAGGGAGGGGAAGCAAATAGCGCCAGGTTCGCGGAAGCAGCTGGTGGGAGGCCGGCTTCGGGGCGTTCCGCTCGATGGACTCGACCGCGACGACGTACGGATCGGGGCGGGCCGGCACCGACGACGCGGCCGCGCCGTTGCAGGTCCCGACACAGGTGCAGTGGGTCCGGTGTTCGTGGTCGGAGCCGGCGTGCGAGCCGTACGCCTTACCCGCCAGACCGGCGAAGAAGGCGAGGGTCATGAGGACATAGATTGCCCCGCGAACCGGTCCGGGCCTCATCGGCGGCGGGCCGCCTGTTGGGGTCTGGCGATCATTCGCAACTTGCCATCATCATGTGACGAATCTACGGTGAACCGACACTATCTGTACTTACACATCGTAGGGGTGCACGGTGCGGACGGTCTAGCCGCGTGACCCCGATCGAGTATGAACGTCGTCGATTCCTCCGCCAGGCGCTGATCAGCCCTACCGCCGCACCTGCCACTCCCGCCACAGCGAGTACACGACCGGCACGACCAGCAGCACGAGCACGGTGGCGGACGCCATGCCGCCGATCATCGGAGCGGCGATCCGGCGCATGATCTCCGCGCCGGTGCCGTGTCCCCACATGATCGGCACGAGTCCCAGGGTGATCGCGGCCACCGTCATCATCACAGGGCGCAGGCGCAGTCCGGCACCCGTCTCGACCACGGCCCGGATCGCATCGGCATCCGGGTCCCGCTCCTCGTTCTCCGGCAGGAGCGCCCGTTCCGCCAGCAGCGCGTCGTACGCGTGGTCGAGGTACACGAGCATCACGACCCCAATCTCCGCCGCCAGCCCGGCCAGGGCGATGAATCCGACGGCCACCGCGACGCTCATCTCGTAGCCGAGCAGCCAGATCAGCCATACGCCGCCGACCGCGGCGAACGGGAGCGACAGCATGACGATCAGGCTCTCGGCGGTGCTCCGGAAGTTGAGGTAGAGCAGGAAGAAGATGATCAGCAGCGTCACCGGGACGACCACGTTCAGCCGCTCCCGCACGCGCTCCATGTACTCGTACTGGCCCGACCACTCGATCCGATAGCCGGCCGGCAGCACGAGTTCGCCCTCGAGCAGCTCCCTCGCCTCGTCCACGAACGATCCAATGTCGCGACCACGCACGTCGACGTACACGAGACCGTTCAGCCGGCCGTTCTCGCTCTTGATCATCGGCGGGCCCTCGGCGAACCGGATGTCGGCGAGCTCGCCGAGCGGCACCTGGGCGGAGCCGCCGGTCACGGGAAGGATCACGGAGCGGATGCGCGCCAGGTCGTTCCGCAGCTCGGGTTCGTAGCGCACGTGAATCGAGTAACGCTCGCGCCCCTCGATCGAAGTCGCGACGTTCATCCCGCCGATCGCCGTCATCGCGAGTCGCTGCACTTCCTCCATGTTGAGGCCGTACCGGGCGGCGGCGGCCCGGTCGGGAACCACCTCGAGGTAGTGCCCGCCGAGCGTGCGTTCGGCGAACACCGAGGCGGCGCCCGGAACGGTGGGAAGGAGCCCTTCGATGCGTTCGCCGATCTCCTCGATGACCTGCAAATCGGGTCCGAAGATCTTGATTCCGACCGGCGTCTTGATACCGGTCGCCAGCATGTCGAGCCGGTTCTTGATCGGCATGGACCACATGTTCGCCACGCCGGGCGTCCGTACCTTGCGGTCGAACTCCGCCACGATGTCTTCGTAGGTCATGCCGGGGCGCCACTCCTCCCGCGGCTTCAGGGTGGCGATCGACTCGTACATCGACATCGGTGCCGCGTCGGTCGCCGTGCGCGCCCGGCCGACCTTGCCGATGACCAGCTCGACTTCGGGAATCGAGGCCATGATCGAATCCCGGTCCTGCAGCACACGCTTCGCCAGGCCCGTTCCCATGCCGGGCAGGAGCGACGGCATGTCCATCACGGAGCCCTCGTTGAGCGGCGGCATGAACTCGGAGCCGATGCGCGAGGCCGGAACCAGGGTGACGGCCAGGACGAGCGCCGCGCCGCCCAGAACCAGGCCGCGCCTCCGCAGCGCCCAGCGCAGCGCCGGCACATAGGCGCGCCGCATCCAGCGGTTGAGCGGGTTCCGATCCTCGTGCGGAATCTTGCCTCGCACGAAGAGGCCCATGAGGATCGGCACGACCGTGACCGAGAGCAGCGCGGCGGCCGCCATGGCGAACGTCTTCGTGAACGCGAGCGGCCGGAACAGCCGGCCCTCCTGCGCCTGGAGGGCGAACACGGGCAGGAAGGACAGCGTGATGATGAGAAGCGAGAAGAACAGTGCCGGCCCGACTTCACGGGCCGCTTCGACGGCGACGTCCCAGCGGCTGCGTTCGGCGTTCTCGGGGCGCTCGATGTGACGGTGCATGTTCTCGACCATCACGATGGCCGCGTCGACCATCGCCCCGATCGCGATCGCGATGCCCGACAGGCTCATGATGTTGGCGTCGATTCCCACCCCGCGCATGACGATAAACGCGAGCGCCAGGCCGAGCGGGATCGTCAAGATCGCCACGAGGGCGGAGCGAAGGTGGAACAGGAAAAGCGCCGTGACGAGCGCCACGATCAGCGTCTCTTCCAGCAGCTTTTCCTTCAGCATGTCGATCGCGCGGTGGATCAGGTCGGAGCGGTCGTACGCCACCTTCACCTCGACGCCCGGCGGGAGACCCTCCGCCGCTTCGGCCA
>DATHRZ010000054.1:0-2979 GCA_035464655.1 Gemmatimonadota bacterium | reverse complement strand
ATGCGCCCGGGAGGATTCGAACCCCCAGCCTCCTGATCCGTAGTCAGGTGCTCTGTCCAGTTGAGCTACGGGCGCCCATCCGACATGCCCAGGAGAGGATTCGAACCTCCACGCCCTAAAAGGGCACCAGCCCCTCAAGCTGGCGCGTCTGCCAGTTCCGCCACCTGGGCCCTACAAGATGCTCGGGGGGGGAGTCGAACCCCCACGGGATTTTATTCCCACAGGATCCTGAATCCTGCGCGTCTGCCAATTCCGCCACCCGAGCCTGCCCTCACCTGTAGCAGGGACAACATCGCCCCCGCCATGTGCGACGGAGGCGTAACGGTACTCAACCGCTGACCCTGCCGGAGTGAGGGCCGGTAATCTAACGGGAAGAGCCCCATGCGCAACCACGCGCACCAACGCGGCGCCGGCGATCAATTACCATTCGTCCGTGTAGCAGACATCGTACTGAAGCCGACTCGTCTCGTTCACGGGGAAAACACATGGTACCCACGTTCAGCGTCGCATCGGCCGGCTACGGGCGGATCGGCCTTCGAACCGCCTGCCTGCTCGTCGCGGGGGTGACCACGCTGGTGTCCCGGCCGGCCACGGCCGTGGCGCAGGAGGACGTGCCGCCGACGTTCGGCGCCTCCGCAGAGCCCACTTCTCCGTCGACCACGATCTTGGGTTTCCGCGAGCTCGACTGGGGCACCTCCGAGGCCGAGATCGTTCGAGGCTACGGAGACCCTTTCGAGCGTCGCGACCTGGAGAGCGGCCTGCGAACGCTCGCCTACCGCAGCAGTTTGGGCGGGCGGCCGTCGGTCGTCCTGCTCGGGCTTCTCGCGGATCAGGGCCTGGTCAAAGCCCAGGAGGTGATCGACGTCGCCGATGGTGACGCCTGCATCGAGACCATCCGGGACATCCACGCCGAGATCGACCTGCAGTACCCCCTGATTCGGCCCAAGGAACAGGCCAAGAACAACACGCCCGACGTGATCTGCGAGGCCGCTCCGCGGGGCCTCGCCTACTGGCATCGGCAGTGGACCGACACCGAGACCGGATCGACGATCACCGTGAGCCTCGCATCCGGCAGCGAGCACGTCGACCTGATCTACGAGTCGGGACGCTTTCGCGAGTGGGTCGACCCCGCTGCCGCTCAGGCGGTGAACGTGCAAGAAGACGAGGGAGCGCCGACGGAGGACTTGCTGGAAGCTGTGCCTTGACGTGAAGCTGTGATGGCGGGGCGGGGAGAGTGCCCTGCGCGCGCTGGCACCGGCTGGACGGCGCCGCTGAGGCTCGCTCCGGGCACTCTCCCCGCCCCAGCCCAGCCTACTCGCCACGGTCCGTAGGGGACCGACCACCGGGCTACCCGACGTCGTTGCGCATCACTTACTCATCGGTCTGGCCCCCTCTAGTTGTACATGTGTACGGTCAGAGATTCCGGCCTCCATATCCCCTCGCGGCAGGACCGTTCCCCCGGTGCACCACGTCCTGGCCGAACCTGCCACCCCGCGTCTGGGTTTGGCCATACCGCGGAGGGGAGCGGCGGGAAGGCGCCGGAGCGCGCCTCAGCGGCGCCGTCCAGCCGGTGCCAGCGCGCGCAGGCGCCTTCCCGCCGCTCCCCCCCACCCGGACGACGCCAAACGCAGAAACGGGCCTGCCCCCCGAGGGGAACAGGCCCGTTCTGTCACGAATCCCGAGGGATCCGCGCGTGTCCGGCGTCGGAGTTACTCCTCGACGACGAACTCGACGCGGCGGTTCTCGGCCCGGCCCGCGTCCGTCTCGTTGCTGGCGACCGGGTTCGCCTCACCGTATCCACGCGTCGTGAGCGCCTCTTCGACCGACGGCTCGACCGAGACGATGTAGTCGCGGACGGAAGCCGCCCGGCGCTCACTGAGCTGCTGATTGTACGCCTCGGAGCCGACCGAGTCCGTGTGACCCTGGACTTCGATCGTGATGCCCGGGCGGTTGGCGATCGCGTTGCGGATCGCTACGGCCACGGCGTCCAGCGTCTCGCGTGACTCCTGGTCCAGCGCCGAGCTGTTGAACTCGAAGTTGATGTCGCGCAGCACCAGACGTCCCGCGGCCAGCGCGGCCTCGAACTCGCCACAACCCTCGGCGTCGACCTCACGGCCTTCCGGCGTTCCGGGGCAGCGGTCGATGCCGTCGTAGACGCCATCGCCGTCGCTGTCCATCGGGCAGCCATCCGCGTCGACGGTCGCACCGGCGGGTGTATTGGCGCACTGGTCGATGCCGTCGTACACGCCGTCACCGTCGGCATCCGTCGGGCAGCCCTCTTCGTCGACCGTGGCACCGGCCGGCGTGTCGGGGCACTGGTCGATGCCGTCGAACACACCGTCGCCGTCACCGTCCGTCGGGCAACCGTTCGCGTCGACCGCGGCACCGGCCGGCGTGTCGGGGCAGTCGTCCATGTAGTTGTAGACGCCGTCGCCGTCATCGTCGAACGGGCAGCCGTCACCGTCCACGTCCACGCCGCTCGGCGTGCCGGGGCACAGATCCTGGCTGTCGGAAACGCCGTCGCCGTCCTCGTCGGCAGGTCCGCCGAGGAAGAAGCTCAAGCCCGCCGTCCACTCGGTGGTCTTGAGGTCGGGATTCTCAGCATCGGCTCCGAGACCGCTGTACTTCTGGCGGTAATCCTTCATCCCCTCGGAGGCGATGTGATTCCGCCAGTCGACCCTGAGCGCCAGGTTCCGCGTGAAGAAGAACTTCGCCCCGGCGCCGTAGTTCCAGGCGAGGAACGACTCCTTCTCCGTCTTCTGGGTCACGACGCCACCGACCGGATTGATCTCGAACGACTGCTGACCCGCGCCGGCCATGACGAAGATCTGCAACGCGGTCTCGGGCTGGAAGACCCAGACGAGGTCGCCGCCCATCTGCGTGCCGGTCACTTCGCTCCCGCCACCAGGCAGGTTGATGTCGGCCCCCGCCAACCGGGCATAGTAGCCTTCGATGCCGAGACCGAAGTTTGTCACGTAA
>DATHRZ010000053.1:0-13851 GCA_035464655.1 Gemmatimonadota bacterium | reverse complement strand
GCTCCGGCGCTTTCAGGCGGTGGCCGAGGACACGCGTTTCCGCATCGTCCGGCGCCTCGCCGGCGGGGAGCGCTGCGTGTGCGAGCTCCAGGACGAGATGGGCGCCGCGCAGTCGCGGCTGTCGTTCCATCTGAAGAAGCTCAAGGATGCGGGAGTGGTGACGGACCGGCGCGACGGGCGCTGGGTCTACTACTCGCTGGTCCCCGAGGCGCTCGACGAGATGCGGGCGTTCCTCGGCGAAGTGAAGACGGCGGAAGAAGGGTGGCGCGTGTCGCGGCGGAACGGCGGGGCGTGCTGCTGAGCGGACCACTCGAGGCCCATTTTTTTTGACTTCATGCATCAACGACAGTTGATACGGGAGGGTGGCATGGCGCAGGATCTGAAGGCGGTCGTCCGGCAGAAGTACGGCGAGGCGGCCCGGCAGGCGGAGTCCGGAAGGAAGGCCTCGTGCGGCGGCGACGCGGCGACGGGCGGCGGCTCGTGCGGCTGCGCGACCGACACGACCGATCCGATCACCCGTGATCTGTACGACGCGGTCACGACCTCGACGTTGCCCGAGCACGCGGTGCTGGCATCCCTCGGGTGCGGGAATCCGACGGCGCTCGCCGAATTGAACGAGGGCGAGGTCGTGCTCGACCTCGGAAGCGGCGGCGGCATCGACGTGCTGCTCAGCGCGCGGCGGGTCGGCCCGACGGGGAAGGCATACGGTCTCGACATGACCGACGAGATGCTGACCCTGGCGCGGCGCAACGCGGCCGAGGCCGGCGCGGAGAACGTCGAGTTTCTGAAGGGCGACATCGAGGCGATTCCGCTTCCCGACGACAGCGTCGACGTGATCATCAGCAACTGCGTGATCAACCTGGCGGCCGACAAGGGGCAGGTACTTCGCGAGGCGTTCCGGGTGCTGAAGCCCGGTGGTCGGTTTGCCGTGTCCGACATCGTGGTGCGCGGCGACGTGCCGGAGGACATCCGCCGCAGCATGGAGCTCTGGATAGGCTGCGTGGCCGGGGCGCTCGAGGAGCGTGAGTTCGAGGCGTTGCTGCGCGAGGTCGGGTTCGAGGATCCGAGTCTGGAGCCGACCCGGATCTACGGCATCGAGGATGCGCGGTCGTTTCTGGACGAAGCGGGACTCAGCGAGGAGGGCTTCGCCGAGGCCGTCGACGGCCGGTTCATGTCGGCCTTCGTGCGGGCGCGCAAGCCGGCTGACGAAGCCGCCTGCTGCGGGCCCACCTGCTGTGGCTGACCGGACGCCGGAGGCGGGCGTCGCGCGGCGCATGTCGCTGCTCGACCGCTACCTGACGCTGTGGATCGGCGCCGCGATGGTGGCCGGCGTGGGACTCGGCTACCTGTGGCCGGCGCCGATCACGGCGCTCAACGAGGCGACGCACGTGGGGACGACCTCCATCCCCATCGCCATCGGCCTGATCCTCATGATGTACCCGCCGCTGGCGAAGGTGCGCTACGAAGAGCTGGGCGACGTGTTTCGCGACTGGAAGATCCTCGGGCTGTCGCTGGTGCAGAACTGGATCATCGGGCCGCTGCTGATGTTCGGGCTCGCCGTGCTGTTCCTGCGCGATCACCCGGAGCTCATGGTCGGGCTGATTCTGATCGGCCTGGCGCGCTGCATCGCGATGGTCATCGTGTGGAACGAGCTGGCCGAGGGCGACAACGAGTACGCGGCCGGCCTGGTGGCGTTCAATTCGATCTTCCAGGTGCTGTTCTATTCGGTGTACGCGTGGGTCTTCATCACGGTGGTGCCCGGCTGGCTGGGGTTCGAAGGCACCGTGGTCGACATCACGATGCGCCAGATCGCGGGCAGCGTGTTCGTGTATCTCGGCATCCCTTTCCTCGCCGGCATGCTCACGCGCTTCGCGCTCGTCAGGGCGAAGGGCAAGGCGTGGTACCACGAACGGTTCATCCCGAAGATCAGCCCGATCACGCTGATCGCGCTCCTGTTCACGATCGTCGTGATGTTCTCGATCCAGGGAGAGGCGATCGTAGAGCAGCCGTCGAACGTGCTGCTCGTCGCGGTTCCGCTGCTGATCTACTTCCTCGTGATGTTCACGATCACCTTCTTCATGAGCCGCCTGGCGGGCGCGAACTACCCGCAGACTGCGACCCTGTCGTTTACGGCGGCGTCGAACAACTTCGAGCTCGCGATCGCGGTGGCCGTCGGCACCTTCGGCATCGCCCACGGGGCCGCGTTCGCAGCCGTCATCGGTCCGCTGGTCGAGGTGCCGGTGCTGATCGGCCTGGTCAACGTCGCGCTATGGTGGAAGCGGAAGTACTTCCCGGAGACCGAGGCGGAGATCGAGGGGGTGGCGAACTGCGCGGTGCCGGCGGGGGTGCGGCGGGAGACATGAGGGTCGTACCGGGTCGGGGTCAACTGCCCTGGCGCCGCGTGACGTCCCGCTGAACGAGGATCTCCCCGTACGGGGTTTCCTCGGCGGCGAGCACCAGGATCACCGTGGAAAGGGGCTCGATCCAGTCCTTCAATCGGGCGAGGTCGCGCTGGAAGTGTCGGGTATCGGTCGGTTCCGCGACGCCGAGCAATACCAGGTCGGCATCGGCCGAGGACGCGGCGAGGATGTCCTCGAACGAACGACCGCCGGCCACCAGCACTTCCGCTACGGCGTTCGTCCGGATCCGTTGGATGATCGTGACGAGGTTGCGGCGCGCCTGCTCCGCGGCGGCTTCGTCCGGCACGACCATCTTCAGACGGACCTCGGCCTGGCGCCATGGGATGCTGGCGTTGAGAAGGTAGGCCAGGATCATCATCAGGCCGCCGTTCCCCTTCAGCCCTCCCCACCACAGGTCGATCCGCTTCCGATCACCGAACGGCCGTTCGGGATCCCCCTTCACGATCAGGACGTTCCGCTCCCCGCGGTAGAAGGCTTCGATCATTGCGCAGTAGTCCCCGAAGGTCTCGCCGCGCTGGCTGCTGCCGAGGATTACGGTGTTCGGCACGAGGGAGCCGAGCCCGTACATCCGCACGAGCTCGCGGGAGCCGGCGAACGGGTCGTCCGCGCCCACCACCCGGACGAAGGCCTGCACGCCTCGCTGGGCGAGATAGGTGCGGATCCGCTCCTCGAACCCCCCCTGGCGCTCGGCCGATACCTGCGACGCCGGCAACACGGTCGCCACCGTCATGAGGCCACCGTGGTGCCCGAGGTCCGCCGCCAGCTCGATCAGATGCCAGCGGCGCATAGGCGCGCCCGAGAGCACTAGGACGTGCGGGCGCCAGCTTTTCGGATCGGGAGTTCCCGACAGGCGCAGCAGACCGAAGCGGGTGACGGCCATCCAGATCCCGTGCCGGACGTCGCCCCAGGTGCCCTCGAGGTTGCGGCGCTCGAGCCACGCGTAAATCCCGCCGACGACGATCAGCGCGGCCAATGTGGCCAGCGGGTTGATGAGGAACATGACCGAGGCGCAGCCGATCGCGCCGAGGATCGACAGGCTCCAGTGCACCCGGAACTGGGGCCGGAAGGACGGACTCTTGAGGAGGCCCTCCAGCCCCGCGGCGATGTTGAGGACCGCGTACGTGGTGAGGAAGAACATCGTGAGGATCGGGGCGATCACGTTCAGGTCGCCCAGCCAGACGGCCGTCAGCGCGAGCCCCAGCGTGAACAGCGTGCCGGCGCGCGGCAGGTCCTCCGCCCCGCTTCCCCGGCCGAGCCACTGCAGCGACCGCGGCAGCACGCCGTCTCGCGCGAGCGCCTGGAGCACGCGGGGCGCTCCCAGGATGCTGCCCATCGCGCTCGATAGGGTGGCGCCCCACACACCGAGGAGGATGGCGTCGCCCCAGAAGGCGATCCTGCGCATGATCAGCGGATCCTCGATCAGCGTCAGGGCGTCGGCGCTCCGCGCGAGGATCACGGGCAGCACCATGTAGATCAAGTACCCGACACCCACGGCCCAAAACGTTCCGCGCGGGATCGACTTCGCCGGGTTCTCGAGGTCTCCCGACATGTTCACGCCCGCCATGATCCCGGTCACCGCCGGGAAGAACACCGCGAAGACGACCCAGAAGCCCTCCGAGTGCCGTTCCGCCGCGCCCCACATCTCGACGTCCGTGGGTTCGACCGGCCGCCCGAACACGAGCGAGAGGAGCGAGATCGCGATCGCCACGAGGATGATGTACTGGGACCGGATCGCCGCCTTCGCCGAGACCAGGGCGATGGCGGCGATCACGAGCGTCGTGACGATCCCCACCGTTCGTTGATCGAGCACGGGAAAGGTCTGCGCCATGCTCTCGGCGAAGCCGACCGTATAGAGGGCGACGGAGAGCCCCTGGGCCAGGAAGAGCGGGATGCCGACGGCTCCGCCCGTCTCGATACCGAGCGACCGGCTGATCATGTAGTACGCCCCGCCGATCCGGACGCGCTGGTCCGTGGCGATCGTCGCGATCGAAAGCGATGTGAGCGCCGTGATGCTGGTGGCCAACGTGACCACCATCAGCGTCCCGAGCAGGCCAAGGTTGCCCACGACCCACCCGAACCGCAGGTACATGATCACGCCGAGGATCGTGAGGATCGAGGGCGTGAAGACCCCGCCGAACGTGCCGAGGCCGCCCGGCTTCCCGGGGACGACCTCGGCTTCTGCCGGCGGTTGCGAGCGAGGGTTCATGGAATCGCGGATCCGAAGAGGGTCGCGGCTGGGTTCTCGCGAGGCCTCAGGATAGCGTACGATCGCCCGCCCGGCAGTAGCCGAGGTCCTGCGCCCGCTGTCGGCAGATGCCTATTCCGAACCGGGCCCGGCGGCTTGCCCCGCCGCTCCGTCTTCGTCGTCTCGCAGTTCGGTCTCGATCCGCACGCCGGCGCTCAGCGTCCGGTGCACCGGACAGCGGTCGGCGATCTCGAGCAATCGCGCCCGCTGCTCGTCGTCGAGCGGTCCGATGAGCTCGAGTTCGCGCTCGAGCCGATCGAGCCGCACGTCGCAGTCCTCGCACTCTTCCTCGTCTTCGGCGTGAACCCGCGAGTGCTCGATACGCACGACGGCCTCTTCGAGCGGCCACTCCTTGCGGCCGGCGTACATCTGCAGCGTCATCGTGGTGCATGCTCCCAGCGCGGCGGCCAGCAGGTCGTACGGCGTGGGTCCGAGGTCGTCGCCCCCCACGGCGGCCGGCTCGTCGGCGATCAGTGCGTGGCCGCGTGCCACGATCTCGGTGCGGAAGGCGCCCGGTCCCGTCCGGGCCGCCACGCGATTCTCGGCACGCAGCTCGTCCGGCGTCGTGGCGGCGGCGGGTTCGTCGAGGTAGCGCTGCGCCCAGGTAGCGAGCACGGAACCGACGAACAGGGAATCGGCTTCGTCGAACAGCAGGTGGTCGGCCTCGTCGAGCGAGATGAAGCTCTTGGGGTGCCGGGCGGCCTGGTAGATTTTCGCGGCATTATCGATGCCCACCGTCTGATCGATGGGCGAGTGAAAGATCAGAAGCGGCCGGCCGAGTCCGCCAATCGCGTCCTCCATCTCGTGATGCCCGAGATCGCGTATGAACTGCCGCTTGACCGTGAACCGCCTTCCCGCGAGTACGACCTCGGCCTCGCCATCGCCCTCGATGTCGTCGAGGCGGCCTTCGAACAGGTGCTTGATGTGCTCCGGCGTGAACGGGGCACCGATGGTCGAGACGGCGCGCACCGATTCCATCCGGTGGGCGGCACGAATGACGGCGGCCCCGCCGAGAGAGTGACCGACGAGGATCGAAGGCGCCGTGAGCTCTTGATCCATGAAGTCCGCGGCGGCCACCAGGTCGTCGATGTTCGACGAGAAGGTGGTGTCGGCGAAATCGCCCTCGCTCTCGCCGAGTCCGGTGAAGTCGAAGCGGAACACGGCGATCCGCCGCTGAGTGAGCGCGCGGCTGATGTTCACGGCCGCCTTCAGGTCTTTCGAGCAGGTGAAGCAGTGGGCGAACAGGGCGCAGGCGATGGGCTCCTCGTCCGGCGGCAGGCTCAGCCGGGCGCTGAGTAGACTTCCGTCGGCGCCTCGGAAGGTCAGTTTCTGATTCTGCACGGGTTTCCTTCGCGCTAGAACAGGCCTCCCAGCCAGTCGGCCACGACCTTGAGCTCACGCTCGTCCGCGTTGCCGAACGCCGCTTCCCGGTCGCTGTCGAGGTCGAGCTGGCCGTGGACGGCGTCCGTCTCGGGGTCGCGAATCAGCACGACGATCTCGGAGCGCGTGTGGGCGCTGCACGCGATGTAGTTGTCGAGCGCCCGCACGTCGGGAACGTTGATGTCCCTGTCTTCCGCCACGGCGGTGCCGCACACCCCATGGCCGACGGCGATCCGGGTGTGCTCGGTTTCCTCGCCGATGTAGTTGTGGAGCCGCAGCTCGCCGTCCTCGAGCAGGTAGACGCCGACCCAATCGTAGTCGTCGGACGCCGCCTCGATGCCTTCGACGGCCGCGCGTAGCAGAGCGGCGCGTCCGGCGCCGGCCGTGTGGCGCTTCGCGAGGCGGGCGACGAGCTCGGAACCGTCGAGCATCAGGCGGAGTTCCGGTTGTCAATCGCCGCGAGCCCGGCCCCGCAGAACATCATGACGAGCAGCGACGCAACGAGCAGCAGGTTGAACTCGATGCCGCCCTCGCCCGGCTCGATGACGTAGAAGCCGTTCGGCGCGTGCACGAGCACGATGCCGGTCAGCATGTGAACCGCGAGCAGCAGCGATACCGGTGTTACCAGGAAGCCGACCAACAGCATCAGCCCGCCCAGCGTCTCGAGCAGCGCGATGAACCAGGCCGCGACGAGTGGGGCCGGAATTCCGATGGCGCCGAAGAACTGGACGGTGCCTTCGATCCCGCCGGTAAGTTTCGGGAGACCGTGCGCGATGAAGATCACGCCCAGCACGACGCGGAGGATGGTGAGGCCGAGCTCCGGATTCATGCCCTTCTTCATGTCGTAGTCTCCTTCAGATCTCTATGACGCGACCCTCGGTCGGCGGGCCGCCGGACCGTCTGTCCAGGGTTCGACGGTAGCGTTCTTCGAGCTTCCGCACGAGCCGACCGCGCAGCGGACGCACCAGGAGCAGAAGGCCGGCGGCGTCGGTCAGGACGCCGGGTGTGACGAGCACGATGCCCGCGAGCAGCACTAGCACCGCCTCGAGAAGTTCGCGACCCGGGAGCCGGCCGGCCGACAGTTCGGTCTGCACGGCCGACCAGGCGTGCACGCCCTCGCGCCGTGCCAGCGTCGCGCCTACGACGCCGGTCAGAACGACGAGCGCCACGGTGGCGCCGGCGCCGAGCCACGAACCGAT
This sequence comes from Gemmatimonadota bacterium, assembly GCA_035464655.1. Taxonomy (GTDB): domain Bacteria; phylum Gemmatimonadota; class Gemmatimonadetes; order Palauibacterales; family Palauibacteraceae; genus JARFPW01. The sequence goes on along the minus strand of DATHRZ010000053.1, from coordinate 6,607 downwards.
GCGCAGCAGGAGCCAGAGCTCGAGCACCGGGATGAGCGTGAAGGCGAGAAGAAGACGGATCCACATGAGGAAACCTACGGCCGCCGGCCCACGCCGGACACGGGATGGAACGGGAAGGGAGGGGGGCCGACACCACGCCCGGCGCCCCGTCGGACGGGGCCGACCCCACCTCGATCTTCCACGAAATCGAAGGTACGGCCGGCTATCAACGGACTATCAACCCGCAGCGATGCGCGACGGCGGGTGCTCAGAAGCCGAGGGCCGCTCTCACCTCGGGGTCGATACGCTCCGGGGTCCAGAACGGCTTCCACACCAGCTTGACTTCCGCTTCGTCGACGCCCTCCGTCGAGCCGGCGGCTTCCTGGGCCCCCGACATGATCATTCCGCCGGCCGGGCATCCCGGACTGGTCAGGGTCATCGTGATCGTGGCCTTGCCGTCCTCGACATCGACGTCGTACACGAGGCCGAGGTCGACGATGTTCAGGCCGAGCTCGGGGTCGATGACGCCCTTCAGGCTTTCCCGCACGCGCTCGTTCAGTCCGTTCGTGCTCGTCGGAGTCGCGTCGGTCGTGTCGGTCGCGTCGGTCGTATGGTCTGTCATATCAGTTCCTCGTCGGGGTCGCTTCGTTGCGCGCGGTCGGGAGACACTGGCCGCGTCGGTGTCTGTTCTATGACGAATGGTCGTGAACGATCCGCCATCCGTCGCCGGCCCGCCGCACCACTACCGAGAACCAGCCCGAGTCGGTCACGGTTCCATCCCGCTCGAGAACGTAGCGTCCCGTCACGATTCCGATCAGCGGAGGCAGGGGCCGCACGTTCAGATCTTCGAACCGCAAGCTGTCACGCGTCGCCCCCGGTCGGAACTGCGGGGCGTACAGTCCGCGGATCGTTGCCCGACCGAAAACGGGGCCGTCGGTCGTCATCAACGATGTCGAGGTGCCGTCGGCATAGTCCGCGACGAAGCCGTCCAGATCCCCCCGGTTCCAGGCGTCGGCCGATCGATGCAGCATCGCCTCGATCGACTGTTCGAGATCCTCCTCTTCGCCCATCTCGAACCGGCAGCCGGCGAAGGCGGCCGGCAGCAGGATGAGCAGGACGAGGCCGGCCATCCGTTGCCGCATCGCTTCCATGGCGTTTCCTGGCGAATCAGAGGTGAGTGTCGAAGTGCTGCACCGTCAGCTCGAGCGCCCGCTCGAGTTCGGGCGTGGCCCCCTCGAACGGATGTCCTGCCTCGAATGTATGGCCTGCGCCCTCGATGAGCGCGAGCCGTGCATCGGGGGAGGCGGCCACGAGCCGCCGGCCGTCGTCGGGCGGCACCGACGTATCCCCGGTGCCGTGAACCACGAGCAGCGGGATCCTGCTGCGCCCGAGGGAAGCCGCGAGGTCGAACCGGTCAGGGTGCGCCCGCATGTCTTCGACGATGTCCCGGTGCAGCGGCAGGACGTCCCCGGTTCGGGCGTTTCTCACGAGAACCGGCTCATCTTCGCCGAGCCCCACGAACATCGATGCGTAGCGCTCCACGCTGGCGATCGCGGCCCACGTGACGACGGCGCGCACCGGCGGCAGCTCGCCGGCCAGGATGGCGGCCACTCCGCCGCGGCTGTGACCCAGCACGCCGAGGCGGTCGACCGGCTCGAAGGTGACATCGCCGAGCTCGCCGCCCTCCAGCCCCGCGAGCACCGCCGTCAGATCTTCGAGCTCCTTGCTGAACGTGTTTCGCGCGAAGGCCTCACGCTCGGTGAACGACTCGAAGTCAGCGCCGACGCCGCTGCCCGTGAAATTGAAGGTGACCACGGGGCAGCCGAGTCGGACGGCGACGTGGCGCGCCGCATGGGGGAAGAAGCCCCAGTCCTTGAAGCCTTTGAAGCCGTGACACACGACGATGGCTCGACCCGCCTCCGTGTCGCCGAGTGGCTGAGGCGTCCAGAGGTCGCCGCGCAGCACCTCCCCGGGGCGCGGTTCGAACTCGAACGCCGTCCGGCGGACCTCGGGCACGGTGGTCGCTCCGCTACGCGACGTAGTCGGACACGTTGATCCCGTAGCGATCGGGATCGGTGGAACGGGCTATGGTCCGGATGGGCTGCCCGCTATCCGGGTCGGTCTCGGCCAGATCACGAATCGGCCCGTCGCCGATCCGCTTCCCGTCGGGACCCGCGACGATCCGCACCAGCGGCCGCCCGATCGCCTCGGAGTTCGGGTTCGGCGCCACGACCACGCCCAGCTCTCCCGTATCGAGAATCACGAGCGTCGACACCGGATAGATGCCCATCATATTGACGAACGCCCGAACCACGATCGGATCGTAGGACGAGCCCTCGCTCTCGCGAAGCTGCCGGATCGCCTCGTCGGGTGGGGCGGCCTTGTACTGCTTGTTGTGCCGCGAGATCGCGGTATCGTAGCTTTCGGTAATCGCGATGATGCGCGCGAACAGTCCCTGGCGTCGGCGCCGGATCACCCGCGGGTAGCCGGTCAGGTCGGTCTTCATGTGGTGCTCATACGTGGCCAGCATGGCGCGATAGGGCGGCTCTTCGAACCCCTCGATGTCGAACAGCATCAGCAGCCCGAAGTCGGGGTGCTGGCTCACCATCCGCCATTCCTCCTCGTTCAGCCAGCTCTGCTTGTTCAGCACCGTCGTCGGTATGAGCACCTTTCCGATGTCGTGGAACAGGGCCGCGAATCCGAGCTCGAACAGGTGCTTGCGTCCGAAGCCGAGGTGTTCACCCAGAGCCACCGACAGGATAGCGACGTTGACGGCGTGCGACAGCGAATGGTCGTCGTAGTCTCGCAGGGTCAGCATGCCGAGCATCGACGCGCGGTCCTGCATCACCTGGTCGACGACCCGGAGGACGGCCCGCTCGGCCCGCCGCGCGCCAATCGCCTTGCCGAGCACGAGTCCGTTCATCACGTCGCGCGCCGCCTTCACCGAGTAGGCGTACGTTCGGCGGGCGGCTTCGACCGACTCCACGCTCTCTTCGCCGGTGAACAGGGCCGTGGGTGCGCCCACCACGATGCGCTGGACGCCCGCTTCCTGCAGCCGGCGACGGAAGGCGTCGAGCGGCTCGGCGCCCGGGCGCGGGGTCTCCGCCAGGCCGGTCAGGAACGCGACCCACTCGTCACGCCGAACCTGCGCTTCGAACTGGATTCGACCGATCCCGTGCGCGCGCAGGGCGGCTCGCAACGCCGAGAGGACGGCGTAGTCGGCCAGGTCGAGACGAACCTGCACGTCGTTGACGAACATGTAGTTGCCCGCCACCCAGACGGCGAGGCCGCCCTCGCGTTCGAACACGCGATCGACCTGCTGCTGCAGATCTGCAAGTGACCGTCCGACGATCTCGTTCTCGATCGGATAGAGCTGTATCGACTTCAGGGCGTTGTACATGGCCGTGAGGACGCCCGTGCTGACGCCCTGTTCCTGCGCGGACGTCATTCTTCGTCTCCTTCGATCGGCGGCTCGGAGTCGGGGTCGTGTTCGATGTGGCGGAGCGAAAGGCGAACGGCGTCGGCCACGGCCGCGGTCCTGTCGTCCTGGGCCTCGCGCAGCGCTTCTGCGGCTTCGGGCGTGCCGACGATGGCGAGAGCCCGAGCCGCGCTCGCGCGAAGCGACGGCGCGTGACGCACGAACCACCAGCGCCGGCCGTTGAGGAGCTCGGAGAGGGTTTCGACAGCGTCGTCGCCGCTCAGCGCGACGAAGCCCTTGAGAAACACCATCTGTTCTCCCGCGTCCCGCATCTCGAAGCCGCGGGCACTAATCGCGCGACGGATCGCTTCCTCGGCTTCGGGCCCGTCGCGCCGGGTTGCCGCCGTCACGGCGGCCACGCGTACGGCCGGATCGGAGTCCTCGAGCGCGGCGACGACCGTCAGGTCTCCCTCGTCGGACTCGATGTTGCCGAGGGCTTCGATCGCGGCGCGGCGGGCGATCGCTTCCGGCCGTCGGGCGGCCTCGACCAGGCCCTCGACGGCGTCGGGCAGACCGAGGCGCGACACGATGCCCGCCGCTTCGGCGGACAGCATCGGGTCTTCGGCGCCAAGGAGCCGGGTGACGTGCAGCGGAAAGCGAAGGATCAGCCGGTCGAGCGCCTCTTCCACCCGGGTCCGCAGGGCGGGGTCGGAAATCGCCGGCAGCGCCCGGACGAGCGTGGGGATCGCCTCGGCCTGCAAGGCGCCCAGGAGCGCCTCGACCTCCGCGTCCTCGGGTCCATGCTCGCTCGCGTCGGCGGCGCTCACCAGTTCGGCCATGCCTTCGCTCATATCGCGCAACAGGGAAGCGACGAGCTCCTGCGTGTCGCGCTCCCCCGTCTTGTTTGCGAGGAGCTGGAGCTCGTTGACGATCAGCGACGCGGTCGTGAAGTCGGGCTCCCGGAGTAGCCGGGGGAGGAGCTCGCGGAGGATGTCGACCACCTGCCGGCGCCGTTCCTGGTCGCGCATCTCGAATTGATCGAGCAGGGCGAGGGTGACGTCGTGGGCGAGTGGTCGATCCAGCTCGAGCTCCATCTCGCGCTGCAGATACTGCCGGTCGGCTTCGGTCAGTCGCAGCTCGTTGAATGCCTTTTCGTATCGTGGCGGTACCGGACCCGCCTCCATGACCTGCTCGAGCTCGCCCGTCGGAAGCTGCTCCCCTTCGCCGGCACGGCGGTCGGTGACCGGCAGGTCGGACACGTCGTCCTCCGACACGTCGACGTACTCCATGCGGATCAGCGAAAAGTCGCGGTGCCAGAGCGTGGCGAGCAGGTCGGCGGCGCGGCCCTGCCGGACGCGCGCCAGGATCTCGAGGAACTCGCGCAGCTCTCCGCTCTCGCAGCCGGGCAGGATGGCGAGCGTGCGCAGCCCGTCCCGGAAGAACATGAACGCGAAGTTGCCGTGCCCCACCGGGCGGTCGTAAACGGGATGGTCCTTCCACAGCAGCCGTCCCTCGTCGATCCGCAGCGTCAGATGCGGAATCAGATCCCAGAGCTCGAGGGCCTGTTCGCGAACCGCGTGATGGAAACGCTCGATGAGCGGGTTGCCGGGGACGTAGGACTGCCGCGCCTTGAGCTCTTTCAGCAGGGCGGAGACGAACTCCTCGATCTTTTCCGCCGTCTCGACGTCGACGGCATCCACCGGTCCGCCGGAACCCGGATCGGTCGAGAGGGTCAGGTCCTGAGGGTCATCCATCCTCGTGTCCGCGTGAAGATCAAGAGCGCCCTGGGCCGTCGGGCTACTCCGCGTCTGTTCGTCGCCGCATCGGTTCCCAGCGGGCCTCGCTCGTACCCGCTTTGCCGTTCACGGATCGTGCCAGCGTGAACAGCAGGTCGGACAGGCGATTCAAGTAAGGAACGATCCTGTCGGCCAGGTCCGGTCGATCGGCCAGTAGCCGGGTGACGGCGCGTTCGGCTCGCCGGCAGACCGTACGGGCGGCGTGCAGGTGCGCCCCGGTCGGCGAGCCGCCCGGAAGAATGAACGCGTCGAGCGGTTCGAGGCCCGCGTCGAGCCGGTCGATCCAAGCCTCCAGCGACCCGATCCGCTCGGGCGGCAGCTCGGGAATCGTGCCCTTCTCCCGGGCGACCTCCGGCCTGGCCGCGGCAAGCGTCGCGCCGATCGTGAACAGGTCAGACTGGACGTCCACGAGCTCACCCATGCCGAGCGTGCCGTCACCGTCGAACGCGAGCGCCAGTCCGAGCGTCGCGTTGAGCTCGTCGACCGTGCCGTATGCTTCGACTCGTGCATCGTGCTTGGGAACCTTGCGACCTCCGTACAGCGAAGTGTCGCCGCGATCGCCGGTCTTCGTGTAGATCTTCACGCCGCCTCCCGGGTCATTTCGCTGACCGCGGCTGCTCGTACAGCACGCGGAGGGAGCGCAGGTCTCTGGGGGAGATCTCGAGGTTGCGGTTGCCCGGGTGCATGACGTCGCCCGGATGCTCGCTGTGCGGAAGGCCGAGAACGTGGCCGACCTCGTGCAGGGCGACGAGCCTACGGAACTCGCGTCCCATGGGCGTACCGTCGGCGTGGAAGCGCGCGAGCACGACGGTGACCCGGTCGATGAACCCGTCCGCACCGAGTCGGCGGTGCGTGGTCCCGGCCTGCGATACGGGAAACCGGTCGATCCAGCGGAACTCGACATCGGGGTCGTCGGTTGTACGAACGAGTTCGAAACGCAGGGGCAGGTCGGGTAGCGCCGACCAGTCGTCGATGGCGTGGCGCGCCTCGGACCAGAAATCGGTGGCGTCTTCGCCCTCGGGAGCGGGGCCGAACGCGACCCGGATCGTGCGTGGGACGCGCTCGTCGATCCGCCAGCGCGCGGTCGTGGCGGGAACCGGGCCCGTCGGCGCCTCGACATAAGCGGCCGTGGGGCCGACGACAGACTGAGCGCGAACCGTATTCGGCGTGATGCACCAGAGGACGGCGACGAGCACGAGAGCGAAGCGCGACAGTGTTCTTCCTCCGGACACGGGGGATCACGGATACGGCGTCATTCTCAACATAGGGCCCCCGATTTCGGGTTGACAACACGGGGGGTGCGGCGTAGCATCGTTGGCCCGTTGCGGGGTGGAGCAGTCTGGTAGCTCGTCGGGCTCATAACCCGAAGGTCGCAGGTTCGAATCCTGCCCCCGCTACTACAGGTCGGGTCATG
>DATHRZ010000052.1:0-9395 GCA_035464655.1 Gemmatimonadota bacterium | reverse complement strand
CGAGATCCAGGCCGTGCGGGAGGAGAACTGAGAACGGGCGACAGCGCGAGCGGGTCCGGGAGCCTCGCGAACCGAACCGCGATCGTCACGGGCGGCGCGTCCGGCATCGGCCGGGCGGTCGCCCTCGCCTACGCCCGCGAGGGCGCCCGCGTCGTCGTGGCCGCCGACGTCTCGAGCCCCGACGAGCACGAGGCGCTGGTCAAGGCCGCCCTCGAGCGCTTCGGCGCCCTGCACATCGCCTGCAACAAGCGAGCTGAAGGGGACGCGGAGCTGTCCGTCCTGCCGCTCCTGCCGACGCGCGAGCACGGCCTCGGGGTGATGGCGCGGCTGCGATTCTGACGGACGCATTCCGGGAATCGTAAGCCTACCCGACCTCCGCCTGGCTACGGGCCTCCTCGTAGGACGCGCCGTCCGCGGCCTCCGATCGGCGGAACGTCATTCCAGCGTCAGCTCCCGGCCAACTCCTCCAGCGTCTCGGCCAGCAGATGCAGGCGCTCCGCGTCGAGTGAACCCGTCGGCATCGCGCCCGCGAGTTGCGCCGTGCTCTCCGCCATGGCCGAGAAACCGTCCCGGCGCTGGCCGCCCTCCAGGGCCGACACGCGCTCGAGCTCCTCGCGCATCGAGTGAACCATCTGGCGTACCTGCATGCTCGGATCTCGCGAGAGCTGATCGAGCAGCGCGTGCGCGACCACCGGGTCGGCCGGCCAGTCGATGCGCTTCTGCGTCTGCGGGTTGAACTGGTCCCACTGCACCAGCTTTGCGGCGGCGAGCTCGTTTTCGCTCAGGTGCTCGCTGGCGGTGAGCTCGAACACGTCGATGCCGCGGCCGATCTCGGTGGCGTAGATCGCGCCGTTGTACCAGTAGCTCGACCAGAAGCCGGCGAGTTGCATCCGCTCGGCGTCGATCGGGCCGCGGTCGAAGAACGCGATCTCGAAGGGGTTCGCCGGGTCGGTGAAGTCGAGGATCGAGACGCCGCCCTGGTACCACGCCTGCGCCATGATGTCGCGGCCCGGGACGGGAACGAGCGATCCGTTGTGCGCCACGCAGTTCTCGAGCTCGGTCTGCGGCGCCGGCAGCTTGTAGTAGCCGGCCAGCGACAGGTCATGGCCGTCACGCGTGAAGATGGCGTCGGCGCCCCACTCGTACTTGTCGGTCGCCAGGCAGCGCGGCGCGCCGCCGCCACCCCATTCGTCGGTGAACAGCACGGTCTCGCCGTCGTTGCTGAACGTGGCCGAGTGCCAGTAAGCGAAGTTCGGGTCGAACACTTCCTCGACGCGCCGCGGCTCGACCGGATTCGAGATGTCGAGCAGGATGCCGTTGCCGCTGCATGCGCCGGCGGCCAGCCCGATGTCCTCGTACACCGTGATGTCGTGGCACTGGTTCGTGCTGCGTGTGTCCTGCGCGCCCTCCTCGGCGGCGCCGCCCGGCCACAGGCCGGCGATCTCGCCCGTCTCTGCGTCCGCGAAGATGCGCGGCGCGTTCACGACGCTGGCCTCCTCGGGCGCGTCGAGCGGCACGCGGATGACCTCGATCCGGAACATCGCGGTCTCGGGGTTCTCGTCCGGCGGACCGCCCACGCAGCCCGGCAGCTCTTCGGCCGGCCGCACCCCGGACGTTCCCTGCACGAAGATGTAGACGTTGTCGGGATCGTCGGGGGCCTCGACCAGCGTGTGCGTGTGCGAGCCGCGGCACGTCTGCACGCCGCCGACCTGCACGGGATTCTCGATGTCGCTGATGTCGAAGATCCTCACGCCGAGGAAGCGGTCGGGGCTCACCCGGGTCATCGGCGCCTCGGTGCCGCAGTCGACGCGCCCGTTCGGCACCTCGACGGACATGAACATCAGGTTGCCGTACACCGACAGGTCGCCCTGCCCGCCGGGGCAGACGTACGACGTGCGCAGCCGTGGCTGGGCGGGATTCGAGATGTCGTAGATGTTGAAGCCGTTGAAGTTGCCGGCGAACAGCAGATCGCCCTGGAACGCCATGTCGGAGTTGCCGAGCAGCAGGTTGCCGAGCGCGTTCGGATCGAAGAAGCCCTCGGGCCGGTCTTCGTGCGCGATCAGCACCATGTTCTCCGACGCCGCGCCGGCGTCCTTCCAGCCGGGGGAGAGCCCGATACGCGGGTCATTCCGGTCGGCCCACGACGGGAAGTTCGCCAGGATGTCGTCGTCCTGGATCACGCCGTTCTCGACCTCGGCGACGCCCATCTCCTGTTCGTCGGCCGCCGCGTCCGCCTCACCCGTCTCGACTACCGCCTGCCGCGACGCACACCCCGCCGGCAGCGCGACCAGGCCGAACACGCCGGCCGTCAGCAGCCAGCGTCGAACTCTCCCTGTCCCGTTCATCCACTTCCTCCGGTTTGATTCAGTTGATCCAGCATCCCCTGCATGCGTGCGATCTCGGCGCGTTGATCGACGTCGATGTGCGAGATCATCATGAACAGCTGCGGCTCCTTGCCGCCCCGTTCGGTCTCGAGCAGGTCGTCGACCATGATCAGCGCCCCCTCGTGGTGGCGGATCATCAGCTCGAGGAACATCCGGTCGAACGCCTCGCCCTCGGAGTCGGCCAGGGCGGCCATCTGCTCGGGCGACGCCATCCCCGCCATGCCGGACATCTCAGCCATGCCGGCGTGCCGGGCGTGCCCTTCGTGGCCGCCCCCGTGCGCATCCGCGGCGTCGGCGTGCTCGGGCACCGGCTCGCCGCGCTCCTCCAGCCAGCGAAGCATCAGGTCGATCTCGAACTCCTGCGTCTCTTCGATGCGCTTCGCGAGCAGGCGCATGTCGTCGGAATCGGTGCGATCGGGGGCCAGCGCCGTCATGTGGAGCGCCTGCTGGTGGTGCACGATCATGTCGCGCACGAACTCGGCGTCGGCGGGCGCGTAGCCCGGCGTTTCGGCCTCGACGAACTCCGCGTCGTCGGAGCGTTCGACGGTGCCGGGCGCGGCACCGTTTCCCGGCACGGCCCCGGCGCGGCTTCCGCCGCAGGCCGTGGCGAGGAATGCGGCGAGTCCGAACAGTGCCGCGAGCAGGGCGAACTTGATGCGCGCCCCGATCGACAGGTTGCGGTCATCACGTTTCATGGGGGCCAAGATCCGCCGGGGGGCGCTCTGGAGCAAGAAAGTGGGGGAGGGCGCGGCCCCCATCCAGGCGAGAATTGCGCGGGAAGCCCCGAGTGGCGAGCCTTTCAGGCGGGGAAGGGGCCAATCACCGCAGCGGAGGAATCGCGATGAGAGGCATCGGGAAGGGCGCGCCGTGGGACGAATCGAAGTGGGTGCCAATCGAAGTGCGCTGAGCGCCACTAGTGGTCTTCGCCGAGCTTCGAGGTCACCGATCTCGACGTGCACGCGGTTCTTCCAGGCGTCGTCGAACGTGACGCCCGTGATGGAGGTGAGGAGACCGATGCGCTGCGTTCTCGACCGAGGCGCGCACCCAGAGGTCGAGGTCACCTGTGGTCACCACCCGCCGCGAGCGCCCGGGGTTCCCCCGCGTCCGTTCATCTTCTAGCTTGTCGTCCATGGCGAAAACGACTCCGAATCTGCTCAAGAAGCTACTGTTCCGGTACGACGGGGCGGCCGATAGCGCGAAGGTGAAGTTCACGAGCGCGCAAGGGAACGAGTGGGAGGCCGAGCTGTCGCTGCACTCGGGCACCGGCCCGCAGGCGCCGCGGTTAATGGTGCTGTTCCGCCGGCCGCGCTACCCGAACGTTCCGCAGCGCTACACGCTCCTCCCGCCGCGGTTTTCGAAGATCCCGGACGAGGCGGCGGAGCAAGTCACCGAGGGCGACCTGCGCGAGTTGCTCGCCATGTCGGTGCAGGTGTAGCGCCATGGCCCGCGAATTCATGGACGACGACATGATGCGCTGGGAGGCCTACGTGTCGGGTGGGCAGCCCGACGGCCCCAAGGCGGCGCGCATCTACTTCCTCAGCCTCGACGCACCCCTCTCCCGGGCGCGCTATGTGCCGCACGAGAGCCGCAGCGTGGCGACGGCCGAACGCGAGCTGCGCGCGATGAGCGACGACGACCTGCGCGAACTGCTGCAGGCCAGCGTTCTCAACGACTGAGCGGGCGAACGCGCGCAACGTGGCACGCGACGGACGCGAGGGGTCGATCGAGGTCATCACCGGCGTGATGTTCAGCGGCAAGAGCGAGGAGCTTCTGCGCCGTGTGCGCCGCGCTCTGATCGCGCGCCGCAACGTGCAGGTGTTCAAGTCCCACCTCGACGACCGCTACTCCGGTATCCAGGCGATCAGTTCGCACGACGGGCGTCACATCGAGGCGCACGCCGTGAACGAGGCCGCGCAGATCACGGCGCTGATCGACCCCGACGCCGAAGTCATCGCGATCGACGAGGTGCAGTTCCTCGACGATGCGATCGTGGGCGTGTGCAACGACCTGGCCGATCGCGGCGTGCGGGTCATCGCCTGCGGCACCGACATGGACTTCCGCGGCCGTCCGTTCGGTCCGATCCCCAACCTGCTCGCGATTGCCGAGGAAATCGACAAGCTGCACGCGATCTGCGTGCAGTGTGGCGAGCTCGCGACGCGCAACCAGCGGTTGATCGACGGAAAGCCCGCGCCCGCCGAGGGGCCGACGATCCAGGTGGGTGGCTCCGAAAGCTACGAGGCGCGTTGCCGGCGCTGCCACGAGGTACCGTCGGCGGCCGACGAGCAGATCAGCCTGGTGGAGGGCTGAGGGGCCGAGGGTCGGCTACTCCTGTCGGTGGTCGTTCCAGGTGCGCCGCGTGATCCGCCAGCCGGCCTCCGTGCGACGCAGGATCTAGACGTACGTCCCGGCGGTCTCGTAGATCGCCCCATCGTAATCGAAGGCAAGCGTTGAAGGAGCCGCGCGCATGAGCGCGGTCCGCGGCGGCCACCGCGGTGCTGTCCGCGGCGGTCAACTCGACTGGCTCACCAGCCGTGTCGCGCGGAAGCCCGGGCGAGCAGGCTGGAAGCAGCAGCAGGGCCAGGATCAAACCGGTGAGCATCGTCGGCCGCCACCATGTAGGCCCCGACCAGCTTCCAGGGCGAGCGTCCCTCGATCCGTTTCACGAAGCCACGGTTCTCATCCATACCTGGCGATGCGAAAAACAGCGGCGAAACCAGACATCCACGCATATGTTCGCTGGATGGACATCGATCCCGTTTCCGGCCTGCTGTTCTACGTGGTGTTCCTGTTCGCCGTCACGCTTCACGAGGCGGCACACGCCTGGGCGGCCCTCAAGCTCGGCGACCCGACCGCTTACCAGGGCGGACAGGTGACCCTCGACCCGCGACCCCACATCAAGCGCGAGCCGTTCGGCATGGTCATTCTGCCGCTGATCTCGGTGGCGCTGATCGGCTGGCCGTTCGGCTACGCGAGCGCTCCCTACGATCCGCGCTGGGCGATGCGCCATCCGAAACGGGCCGGCTGGATGGCCCTCGCGGGTCCCGGCTCGAACCTGCTGCTCATGGTGATCTCGGGGGCGGCAATCTGGATACTCCTCCAGGCGGGGGTCTTCACGGGGCCCGAGAGCGTAACGTTCGCCGGGATCGTAGAGCCGGCGCGCGACGGGCCGTGGCAGGCGCTCGCGTTCTTCCTCGGCGCGATGTACTCGCTCAACCTGCTACTCGTGATCTTCAACCTGATCCCCGTACCGCCGCTCGACGGCAGTGGGGCCCTGCCGCTCTTGCTCAGCGATGACATGACCCGGCGCTACCAGCAGGCGATATGGGGAAACTCCGCCCTGGCCTGGGGCGGCATTCTGCTGGCGTGGTACGCATTCCCTTATGTCTTCGACCCGCTCTGGCTGCTGTGCGTCAACGTCCTGCTTCCGGGGAGCTATGGTTGATGATCCGTCTCGACATCGAACTGAACGGCGAGCCTTACTGTCGTGCCGGCATCGACGGTTACGGCGTGATCTCGATCATGCTGCACTGGATGGACTTCGACGGGCAGGCTGTGACAGACCAACGGGATCATCCACGGTCCGCCCTGTCGCTGAACGTCGGCGGAAACCGGGCGGCGCGGGCGTTCACCAGCGCCGACGTGGCCGAAGGCGGGAAGCCGCCGCCAATGACGCCGATCCACTGGCGCGACGTAAAGCACGGGCTGCAAGTGGGCGACGAGCTGCGAATCCGTATCGTCGAAGCGGACGAGGCGGACGAAGCGACGGAAACGCCACAGCTCCCGCTGTTGCCTGACGCGTGATCCCTACAGATGATCAATGCATGAACTTTCCCACTCGAAACCCGGCCCTCGCGGCCGCCTGCACCGCGGCTCTGCTCGCCATTACGGGCTGTTCGGTCTCGATCGGCGGGTCGCAGCGCCCGAACACCGAGTCGGAGATCGAAACCATCCGCGAGGCGCGGCTCGCCCAGAACCGGGCGATCAGGGAACAGGACCTCGACGCGATCGCAGAGGTTCTGGAGCCCGACGTCCACGTCACGTCGGGCATCGGCATCCACATCGTCGGCCGTGACGCCTACCGGCGGGCCTACGAGGACGACTTCGAGGTGCTGGAGGACGTCATCTACACGCGCACGCCCGACGAGATCGAGATCAGCGCCGTCGACACCGGAATGGCCGAGCGGATCGCCGCCGAATCGGGCACCTGGACGGGCAGCTTCGTGACGCCGCGCGGACCCGCGCAGATGCGGGGCGTCTATTCGGCGATGTGGCGGAAGCGGAGCGGCCGGTGGCGCATCAACAGCGAGATCTTCGTGTCGCTCGTCTGCTCCGGGGCGGGATGCCCATGAAGAGCGGAGTGCGGCGCCCGGATCCGGAGTCCGAGTCGCTCACCGAGGAGCGCTGCTACATCGTAGAGGTGAGCGGCCGTCCGGAGGATCCCGAGCTGTCGATCGCCCGGGCCCGGGTCGAGCCCGGGGTGACGACGCAGCTCCACGCGCTCGACGGCATCGCCGAACGCTACCTGATCGTCGAGGGTGAAGGCCGCATGGAAACGGGGCATGCGATGGAGCGGCGAACCGCGGCCGTCGGGCCGGGCGACGTGGTACTCATCCCGCCCGGCGTGCCGCAGCGGATCACCAACACCGGCATCGACGATCTCGTGTTTTATTGCCTGTGCACGCCGGCGTGGAATGACGAGGCGTACGGGTCGCTCGAGCCGGATGGCGACGAGCGCGACGCGGACCGCGGCCAGGAGTACGACCGCGAGAGCATGCGCCCGGATTAGCGCGCGGGGAGTGCCTTTTCTACATTGGATGCCCGGTACATCCAACCAGGGAGGGTGCTTGTCCCTCGACGATCTACTCCGCCGCGTACGCGACCGTGAACCGCGGTCCCTCCACACGCTGATGGAAGAGTATGGGCGGCAGGTATACGATCTCGCCCTGAGAATCACGGAATCCGAGGCGGATGCCGACGATGTCGTCCGGGACGTGTTCCTCGACCTGCCCGATGCCCTCTACGGCTTCGACGGGCACGATTTCCGCGCCTGGCTGACGAAGGTGGCCACCGGGCGCGCCTACCAGAACGAGCGACCGAACGATCCCGTTCCGGCGATCCCGGACGACAGGGTCTGTCGCCGCGACCTCGAATCCGCGATCGGCAGGCTGGAGGATGACGAGCGCATCATCTTCGTGCTCTCGGAGGTCGAAGGCCTGTCGCACGACGAGGTGGCGGAGGCGCTCGGCATCTCCGCCGGCCTGTCGCGAGTTCGGCTCCATCGGGCGCGAAAGGCGTTGAGCGAACATTTTCAGGCCGTGAACCTCGGCATGAAGCACCCGACGCAGTTCATGATGTCGCGATGCGTCGACGGCGATCTTCCGACAAGCACCTGCGAGCCGATCGACGAGCACCTCGAGGTCTGTACTTCATGCCGGCGCTACGTGGCCTGGTTGCGCGACCTGCAACTCGTGGCCCGGACGCTCCGCCTGCCGAGGCCCCTGCCGCCCCGCATCGCCGCGGATCTGATCCCCCGCCGCCGCAAGAGAAGCGCGACGCCCGGAGATTGACGGAGCCGCCGTCGCGGCGGACTTTCGTTCCCATGAAAGCGACGATGCAGCTCCAGCCGAAGCTCTCCGCGGGCCCGATCCTGGCGCTCGCCCTGATCTGCGCGGCGCCGCTCGGCGCCCAGGACGTCGACATCTACGACTCCGGCGGGGTCGTGACACCCGAGCAGGCCGCCTACGATGTCACCTTCTACGAGCTCGACCTCCGGGTAGACCCCGAGCACCGGCGCATCGCCGGAACGGCGACGACGGTCGGCCTCGCACTCGAGCCGTTGCGCCACGTCGTCCTCGACCTCGACACGCTGTTGACCGTAGCGGAGGTGACGGCGGGGCCGCCCGCCGGGGACGGTGGCCCGACCCCGCTCGCGTGGGAACGCCGGGCCGGGCGCCTGTGGATCGACACCGGCGCCGAGCTCTCGCCGGGCGACGAGTTCGCCGTGCGGGTCGCGTATGAAGGAGCGCCACGCGTCGCCCCCCGGGCGCCATGGGACGGCGGGTTCGTATGGGCCGAGACCGAGGCGGGCGATCCGTGGATCGCCACGGCAAACCAGGGACAGGGGCCCGACCTGTGGTGGCCGGTCAAGGACCAGGTGTCCGACAAGCCCGATTCGATGACGATCCGCATCCGCGTGCCCGAACCGCTCGTCGTGGCGACGAACGGGCGCCTGCGCGACGTGGAATCGCACGACGACGGCACCCGCACCTACCACTGGTTCGTCTCGACCCCGATCTCGGCGTACAACGTGGCGCTGAACATCGCCCCCTACGTGAAGATCGAAACCGAGTTCACCAGCGTCGGCGGCGAAAGCTTCCCGGTCATGTTCTTCGTGCTGCCCGAACACGAAGCGGAGGGACGGGCGCTGTTCCCCGAGATCGTCGAGCACCTCGAGTTCTACGAAGACCTCCTCGGGCCCTACCCGTTCCGGGCCGACAAGTACGGAGTCGCGCAGACGCCGCACCTCGGGATGGAGCACCAGACGATCATCGCCTACGGGGCCGGGTTCGACCCCGGCGCGATGACGGGTGGCCGCGACTGGGGATTCGACGCGCTCCACCACCACGAGCTCGCGCACGAATGGTGGGGGAACCTCGTCACGAACGCCGACTGGAAGGACATGTGGTTGCACGAGGGCTTCGGCACCTACATGCAGGCGCTGTACGCCGAGCGACTGGGGGGCGCGGAGCTGTACCACGAGTACCTGGCGTCAACGCGCCGCGGGATCGGCAACCGCGCGCCCGTCGCGCCGCGGGGGTCCCGCACGGCGGGCGAGATCTACTTCGACTCGGGCGGCGACATCTACAGCAAGGGCGCGTGGGTGCTGCACACGCTGCGCGGGCTGATCGGCGATGACGCCTTTTTCGCGGCGCTCCGCCGGATGGCCTACCCGGACTCGACGCGGCTGCGCGCGACCGACGGCGAGCAGGTGCGCTTCGTGACGACCGACGA
>DATHRZ010000051.1:0-12813 GCA_035464655.1 Gemmatimonadota bacterium | reverse complement strand
GAGGATGTGCGTCAGCACGTCGACGGCCGCGTAGTCCTCGTGTGATCCGGCCGGTATGTGATAGGCGACCATGACGATCTGTTCGTCGCCCACGCGGCGCAGGGTGACGGAGCGCTCACCGTCCTGAGCGGGTTCGGCCGTGTAGGTCTCGAACAGTTGATTCGCGCCCGAGCGGTCGGGCGCCGGGATCGGTCCGAACTTTTCGGCGATCAGCTCGAGCGCGCGCTCCGACTCGAACGCCCCGGCCACGACGAGCACCGCGTTGTCGGGCTGATAGTACTTGCGGTAGAAGGCCTGGAGGCGGTCGATCGGCACGTTTTCGATGTCGGAGCGCGCTCCGATCGTCGAGTTCCCGTAGTTGTGCCAATCGTAGGCGGCCGAGAGCATCCGCTTCTGGAGCACGCCGAACGGGCTGTTCTCACCCGATTCCCATTCGTTGCGCACGACGGTCATCTCCGATTCGAGGTCCTCGGCCGAGATGAACGAGTTGACCATCCGGTCGGCCTCGAGATCGAGCGCCCACTCGAGGTTGTCGTCGGTGGCCGGGAAGGTCTCGAAGTAGTTCGTGCGGTCGAACCAGGTCGTGCCGTTCGGAAACGCCCCTCGCTCGGTCAGCTCCTGCGGGATGTTCGGATGGTCCGGCGTACCCTTGAACACCAGGTGCTCGAGCAGGTGCGCCATCCCCGTCTCGCCGTACGACTCGTGCCGCGAGCCGACGAAGTACGTGATGTTCACCGTGATCTGCTGTTTGCTACGATCGGGAAACAGCAGCACCTGGAGGCCGTTGTCGAGCCGGTACTCGGTGATTCCCTCCACGGAGGCGACCCGGGTGACCCCCTCGGGCAGGGCGATCTCGGCCTCGGCGGCCGGCGCGGCGGCCGGTTCCTGGGCCGGCAGCGCCGAGGGTGCCGCGGCGAACGTCAGGGCGATTGCGGATGCGAGAAAACGGATCCGGCGGAGTTGCGTCAACATTCCCTCTCTCCTGCTGGCGGGGCGCGGATGGACCGTCGTTCGGCGGCGGAACGGATCGGGAACCCAACGAGCCGACCTACCCACGAAACGGGGAGAAGTTCGATCCGCCGCTCGCCAAACTCAGGGGGTGGCCGGAGTTCGCTCCGCCGCCTGAGTCGGCGTAGATTCGAGGCCGACCCGCAAGGCCATCATCGACACGAACCTGAGACTCATGCTCGATAAACTACTCGCCCGTGAGGTCGGAAAGCGACCCGACACCGTCCGCCTGCAGGGGCGGATCCTGTTCCTGACCGAGGATCCCGAGCTCATCCGCCGGCAGCTCGCCGGCGAAGACCTCGACTGGGATCCGTCGATTCCGCTGCGCAACGACATCTCGACCGACGAGATCACGCCTGCGTGGGTGTGCTACTACTTCGACGAGACGCTCGGGCGCTATCCGTACGTCGGCCTGCGGGCCGGCGGCGAGCAGCCGATCGGCAAGGACGACGTGGCAAATGGCGGATTCGTAGCGTCCGTGTCGGGTAAGCGCCGGGGTAAAGGGTCGAGCCGCGAGGCGTCGCCCTACGCGGAGTGGGCAGCGGGAATCCGCATCGTGATCGCCGAGAACATCGAGCGAATCTACCGCGAGAACTGCGAGAACATCGGCGTCCTGACGACCACCGACTTCGGGGTGATCGACAAGGTCCGGCGTGGCGAGGAGATGCCGCTGTCGACCTTCACCGAGGGCGCGGGCCACATTCAACAGGACATCATCGAGTACGGGGGCCTCCTCGACTACGCGGTAGCGCGGCTCAAGGGATTCGTGACCGTGCCGGCTCCCGTGACGGCCGACCGCCCGATGACGATCGCCGAGAAGATCCTCGCGAAGCACTGGGTGGAGGACCTGTCGGAGGAGAAGCTCGGCGTGCCCGCCGTGGCGCCCGGCGACGCGGGGTTCGTGCGCACCGACGTCCGGTTCAGCCACGAGTACGTGACGCCGATGGCCTCGACGTTCTGGGACGAGTTCGCCGGCGAGGACGCCGGGCTCAACGATCCGTCCAGCATCTACTTCTTCCGCGATCACCTGGCGTTCCTCGACCAGGTGATCACCGAGGAGCGCAAGGCCGCCGGCCTGCTCGACGCGGCGCACGCCCTGCACGACCGGCAGCGCGAGTTCGCCGGCCGCAAGGGCATCCGCCTGCACGGCGAGCTGCCAGGCCGCGTGGGCTCCGAAGCGATCTGCCACGTGAAGGTGCTCGGCAGCTACGCGCTGCCCGGCCAGGTCGTGGTGGGCTCCGACTCGCACACACCACACTCGGGAGCGATCGGCTGCGTGGCGTTCGGCGTCGGGACGACGGCGATCGTCAATTCGTGGGCGACGCGCGACGTGCGCCTCGAGGTGCCGCGCTCCGTGAAGATCGAGATCACGGGCGCGCCGCCCGCCAACGTGACGGCGAAGGACATGATTCTCGAGATCCTCGCCCACGAGTACGTGCGGGGCGGCGACGCGATCGGGAAGATCATCGAGTACACGGGCGACGCCGTCGAGGCGCTGAGCGTCGACGAGCGCGCCACGCTCACGAACATGGCGGCCGAGATCGGAGCGTTCACGGGCATCGTCGCGCCCGACGAGACCACCGTCGACTGGCTGATCGAGCGCCGCGACATGGATCGCGACGAGGTCGAGGCGCTGACCCGAGGGCTCGCGAGCGACGAGGGTGCCGAGTACGAGTGGACGATGCGGATCGACGCCTCGGCGCTTCGCCCGATGGTGGCGACGCCGGGTGACCCTGGCAACGGCGTGCCGGTCGATTCGCTGCCCGAGGACGTGGCGCTCGACATCGTGTACGCCGGATCGTGCACGGGCGCCAAGGAGGACGACATCCGGATGGCCGCCGAGGTCGTGCGCGCGGCCCTCGGGCGCGGTGAGCGCGTGGCCGAGGGCGTCACCGCGTACTTGCAGTATGGGTCGCTCGAGGTCGAAGATTTGGCCCACGCCGAGGGCTTCCACGAGCTGTTCGTGCAGGCGGGGTTCAACGTCCTGGCGCCCGGCTGCGGCGCCTGCATCAACGCGGGGCCCGGCGTGAGCACGACGCCCGACGACGTGACGATCAGCTCGATCAATCGGAATTTCCCGGGCCGCAGCGGGCCGGGGAAAGTCTACCTGGCGAGCCCGTACACGACGGTGGCTTCCGCCTTCGCGGGCCGGATCGTGCCGTTCGAGCCCGAGCGCGAGCCGGCGGGAGTGGGGGCGTAGACCAGGCGCTCTCAGTCGGAAAGGTGCCGGCGAACGCGGGCACGCTCGACGCAACGGACGAGCCTCGCAATCTTGGCGGCGTATCCTCACAACGTTCGGCGCTAACCCCGCTGCCGACTCCCTTCCCACCCGCCGACTGTAGCGGCTGAACCTTCGACGGAAGGACACGCATGGAGGCTTTCGAGTACGTGATGGTGCTGGTCTCGATCATCATCGGCCTTGCCATCACGCACGTCCTGGCGGCGCTCGGCACGGCCGTGCACCGGATCCGGGGCCACGGTCCCCCCATCCGACTCGGTGCGACGTACCTGCTCTGGGTCGGATTCACCTTCATCTGGCTCGTCTCGTTCTGGTGGTGGGAGTTCAAGTTCCAGGAGCTCGAGCTACAGTGGACGTTCGGTCTGTATCTGTTCGTGGTGGGCTATGCGATCTGGCTGTTCCTCATGTCGGTGATCCTCGTGCCGAGCCGGCTGGAGGGCGTAGAGAACTCCTTCGACTACTTGATGGAGATGCGGCGATGGTTCTTCGGCGCGCTTCTCGTCGCGACCGCGATTGACACGATCGATTCCTTCCTCAAGGGCAACGCCTGGGCCCTGCGCCCCGAGCTGATCGCCCAGACCGGGGTCATCACCGCCGCGGCGATCGTCGGGATGGTCACGATACGCCCGCGCCTCCAGCTCGCCGGCGCGATCGCCGCGTTCGTCACCCAGCTCGTCTACATGTTCAACGAGGTGGGGATCCTGGGGAGCTGGTAGGGGGTGAAACGGCGGCGACCTGACGTCGTGCATGCGCCACGCGGCACCTGCTGGCTCTTCTGGATTTTGCGCCGTCGGGCGTTGTATGCTGGTGAGTGTGATCATACTCATGCCGGCCACCCGCGCACCGCCCCGAGCGTTGCAGTTCCGTCGGGCGGCGATCGCCGATCTCCATTGCGCTGCGCTGTACGAGATCGTCGCAGGTTCTGAGCCCCGACTCCAGCCAGAGGCAGGCCATGCAGATCTCCGAAGCGTATTCGCCGTTCGCCGTCTTCGTCCCTTCAGCAGGCGCGGAGGCCAGGCCCCGGGTGCTCATTGCACCCGCGCGTTACGTCCAGGGAGAAGGCGCGCTGCATGGGATGGGCCGCTACCTGCAAGTGGTGGGCGCGGACCGCGCCGGCATCCTGATCTCGGCCGGCGGTGAGAAACGCGTCGGTCGCAGGCTCGTCGAGACGCTGGCGCGGGCGGACGTAGCGGCGGAGGTGAGGATCTTCGGCGGGGAGTGTTCGCTGGCAGAAATCGAGGCCGCGAGCACCGACCTGCGGGAGGCGGGTATCGACTGTCTCGTCGCGGTGGGAGGCGGGAAGTGCGTCGACACCGGCAAGGCCGTCGCCTTCCGGCTCGGCGTGCCGGTCGTCATCGTACCCACCCTCGCGTCCAACGACGCGCCATGCTCGGCGCTGTCGGTCATCTACTCCCCCGAAGGCGTCTCCACGGGGGCCGAGTTCTACCCCGACAGTCCGGCTCTCGTCGTGGTCGACACGCGCATCGTGGCGGACGCCCCCGAGCGTTACCTCGTGGCGGGGCTCGGTGACGCCATGGCGACGTACTACGAGGCCGCCGTCTGCAGCCGCAATTCCGAGGCGATGACGTGCGTCGGCGCACGCCCGACGCTGGCCGCCAGCGCGATTGGACTGACCTGCCGCGATACCCTGTTCGAGAAAGGCGAAGCCGCCGCGGCCGCTGTGGCGGCATCTCGTGTCGACTCCAGCCTGGAGGACGTGGTCGAGGCGAACACGCTCCTCAGCGGACTGGGGTTCGAAAGCGGAGGCGTAGCCGCCGCCCATGGATACGCGCAGAGCTTCACCGTGCTGCCCGACACCGACGCCGGCTTCCTGCACGGAGAGATGGTGGCGATGGGGACGCTGGCGCAGCTCATGCTCGAGGATCGCGAGGACGAGGCCCGGAAGGTAGGCTCGTTCTTCACCCGCGTCGGACTTCCCGTGCAGCTGTCGCAGATCGCCGTCGACCCGGCCGATTCGGCAGCGATCGGCACCGTGGTTGAAGCCGCGCTGCAATTTCCTTTCCTCGGAAACATGCCCGGCCCCACGCATGGCGAAGCTCTTGAGCGGGCCCTGCTCGAGGCCGATCGGCTGGGACGCGCACTCGCCGACGAGATGGGTGACGCGGCCTATCGGAGGTTGCACGCCTAACGGGAAGACTCCTTCGCGGACCGATGCGGGCAGACGCTCCCTCGGGAGTCAGTGCCGGCTCTGCGGCACCTCGTCCGTCTGTTCCTCCGCCCACGCCTCTTCTTCCTCGGCCGCGGCGCCGAGTTCCGCCTGATAGTCGGCCTTCAGCGACTTGCGCTTGCGCCGGCCGCGCAGGGCGGCGCCCAGCCAGCCGAAGATCACGCCGGCGAGCGCCGAGATCAGAATCAGCAGCGACAGCGACAGCTCGAGCTGCGTGAACAGCAGGTTGACCGTCACGGCCTCGCTGTTCACGACGGCGAACAGCACGACGAGGCCGCCGAGGACGGCCATCAGAATCTGCTTGGTGCCCTGCCAGACTCGTTGCGTTTCCATCAGCGCGCCTCCTTCAGGGCCCGCATCGCGCGCTCGACCAACAAGCGCTTGAGAACGGGTCTCCAGGCCCACGAGAATATCCCGGCCACGCCGCCGGGCTTGAGATCCGCGAGCACCCGATCGGCCTCTGACTCGAGCACGGCGGCGAGCCGGTTCCGCGCGGCCGGGGGGACCGTGTCCCAGCTCGGCTGGAGCGCCTCGACCCGGTAGCTCTCTTCGCCCACCGGATCGTACGAGACGACGTCGCCGAGGGATTCTTCCAGCATCCTGCGCGCGTCGCGCCGCCCGGCGCGAAAATCGTTCTCGCGCCACGATCGGTTGAGGAAGCCGCCGAAGTTGCCGAGGAAGTCGCCCGACAACGCCTCCGCCTCGCGCGGAGCGACCAGGTAGAGCTTCATGATGTCCTTGCCGGCGAGCCCGCCGGCCGCCTCGAGCAGGAACACGAGCTTGGCGAGTCGCGAGCGCCCGGCGCGCGACTCCGTGCCCGCGAGCACCGCCGAGTAGCGCTCGTCGGTCTCGATGCGCTCGAGCTGCGCGTCGAGATAGTGCCCCGCCGGGTCCGAACCGGCATGCCGTCCGGCGACGCGCGAGTCGAGCGCCACCTGCATTTCGGCCACCCGCTCGGCCAGTTCGCCGATCTTCAGGCCGAGGCCGACCTCGTCGGGGTCGTGCAGGCGGTCGTTGAGTTCGGGCAGGCGGTCGACGAGCGCCGACAGCACCTCGAGCCGCGCGTTGATGCGGTTCGCGCGCACCCAATCCTGCGCGGCGCCCTGGCCGAGCACGGCGCGGCTCAGGTCGGCGGCCAACTCGCCGAGCGAATGCGCGGCGCTGGCCGTCGAGGTCGGTTCGGCCTGGCTGCTGCGCAGCGTCGGCTCGACGAGGATGTAGCGCCAGTCGTCGTCGCGGAACCCTGACTCGCGCTCGACCAGTCGCTTGGCGAGGCCGAGCGGAGCGGTGTCGAACAGCCCGCCGTCGAGGTACCACATCGTCAGGTCGTCGCCCCCCGGGGGTAGCGTCGCGCCCGCATAGTCGGCACGCGAGCGGACGAGCGACCGCACCGGAAACGCGAACGGGAAGGCCGACGATGCGAGGGCGGCGCGGCGCAGCGCCTCCCAGTCGGGATCGTCGGCCCTCGTTCCGCGGCGCGTGAACTCGAACGTGACGGCGTCGGCGTGGCGCCGGGTTCCGAACGAGCGCTCGGGCACGTTGAGGAAGCCGTACGGCATGTCGTAGCGGACGCCGTAAAGGTTCGCGAGGGTCAGGCCGACGCGCAGCGGGTCGCCGGCCACGCGGTTGAACGCGTCGTCCGAGGCGGGATCCGCCGTGATCAGGGCGCGCGACAGGTCTTCCATGGCCGAGTCGTCGAGCCAGCCGCGCCGGTCGGGCCGATCGGGGTTGAGCAGGTGCTCGGCCGCCGCGATCTCGACCCACGCCCGCTCGATCCACGGCAGGAGATCGGCGTTGACGGCCAGGGTGCGCGCGGCGAGCGCGGCGTTGATCGCACCGGCCGAGGTTCCCGTGATCACGTGGACGCGGACGGGTCCGGCGTCGGAGCGCAGCGAGTTGTTCTGGAAGGCGTGGAGCAGTTCGGAGACGGCGCCGCCGATATAAGAGCCGAGCGACACGCCGCCGCCGAGGACGAGCGCGATTTTCGTCATGGAAATCCGTTCGGAAGTATGGGCATTCGGGTCCGTCGGCGTGGGGCCGACAATGCTGTCAAACTGCCGGAATCGTGCAGGCGGAGCAAGCGAGAGGCGCCGCCGATCAGTCGGGAAGCCGCATCCCGAGCAGGCTCGAGGCATCGGCGGCCTCGCCGTCGACGGACAGATACCAGTGCAGGTGCGCGCCGGTCACCCGACCGGTCGCGCCGGACTCTCCGAGGAGCCGGCCCGCCTCGACGTCGTTGCCCTGCCGCACGTGGATCCGGGACAGGTGGAAGTAGCCCGTGTAGACACCGAGCCCGTGGTCGATGTAGACGGCGTTGCCCGCGAAGTACAATTCGCCGGCGAACGCCACGCGGCCGGCCGCCGCCGCGTGGACGGGGGCGCCCGTCTGTCCGCGCAGGTCGAGTCCCGTGTGGCGGCTGCGCAGCTCGCCATTGAACGTCCGCGCCTGCCCGAACGGGCTCGTGACGTCCATCGGGCGCGGAGCCACGAACGGGCCGTCGGGGAGCCATTCCGGCGTCACCGTGCTCAGCATCTCGCGCACCATGTCGCGCTCGCGGCGAATCCGCTCGAGCACCTCGGGGGGTGGCGACGAGTAGCGCGGGTCGACCCTCAGTTCGCTGCTCGGAAACTCGGTTCCCTCGACCGCGATTCGGGTCGTTTGCTCGTGGACGGCGCCGTCCTCGAAGGTCATGCGCAGGGTGAGAACGGACGGGTCGGAGCGGCCGATCGGCACGACCCCGACGCCGAACCACTGGTCGCGCGATCCGTGCCGGTCGAACCGGACGGTCTTACCGGCGAACTCGCCCTCGATCGCCACCGGCTTCCGCCCCGTGGGCCGCTCGTAGACGCGCACCGAGAACGCGTGCCCCTCCTTCGGCTCCGGGCTCCACGAGACGCCGAACGGCTTGATCGGCGGGAGTTCGGGTTCCGGGCCACGGGCGGCGCGGGCCATCTCGACCAGCCGCGCCTCGAGGTCGGCGATCGAGTCCGCGGTGGGTGGGGCGATCTCCTCCGCATCGGCGGCGGGCTCGGCGGGCGGCGGGGCCTCGCCGGGGGCCGGCTGCTCCGGGCCCGTGGTCGCCGCCATCGGCGCGCAGGCCGACAGCCACACGAACGCGGCGGGCGTGATACGCAGCAGCCAGGACGTTCCGGGACAGGGGTTGGTATCGTGTCGCTTCATGTGCGAGAATGTATCGTGTGAGCCCGCCCCGCGACCATCGACACGGAGTTCTCCGACATGAAGCGTGTCCTGTTCGCCTGCGTCGAGAACTCGAATCGCAGCCAGATGGCCGAGGCGTTCGCACGGATGTACGGCCGGGGCGCCGTCGAGCCCGTGAGTGCCGGGAGCCGCCCGGGCGGGGCCGTCAACCCGAAGGCGACTGCCGCCATGGGCGAGCTCGGGTACGACCTGGGCGCGCATCGCTCCAAGGGGCTCGACGAGGTCGAGGGTCCGTTCGACTACGTGATTACGATGGGCTGCGGCGAGGAGTGCCCCTACGTCGCGGCCGAGCGCCGCGAGGACTGGGAGCTGCCCGACCCGAAAGACCTTCCGCCCGACGAGTTCAATCGCGTACGCGACGAGATCGAGGGTCGCGTGAAGATGCTGATCGCGGAGATTCGGAGGGGATGACATGAGCTCCGACTGGACGAGCATCGTGCGGTACGACACCCTGATCGAGGCCGAGCTGGCGGGTGGTCGCCTCGAGTCCGCCGACATCCCCTTCTTGATCGATCAGCACGACGCCGTCGGCCTGTTCGGTCCCGGGCACTCGGGCGCTTCGACGCGCGGTATCACGCTCAAGGTGCCGGCCGATTTCGCAGACGATGCGCGCATGGAGCTCGATCTCGACGCCGACACGGATGCGTAGTAAATGACCGACACGCCGGCCGACGCTCCCGAGCGCGACCTGCTTCGGCACTTCCTCGCCGCCATCGCCTACCGCACGCAGAAGGCGCTGCGCGGCGCCCCCGTCGGCTTCGCGGACTTCCGGGCCGCGACCGGCGTCCGCACGCCCCACGAGCTGCTGCGCCACATGAGCGACGTGCTCGGATACGCTCGCACGATGTTCACGGGCGGAAGCTGGAGGGCGCACAAGCTGCCTACCTTCGCGGCGGAGATCGATCGTTTCCACGAGGTTCTCGAAGACCTCGGCCGCCTGGTCGCCGAGGAGGAGTTCGCGAGTGCCTCGTCGAAACAACTTCTCCAGGGGCCGCTCGCCGACGTCATGACCCACGCGGGCCAGCTCTCCATGCTGCGCCGCCTGGAGGGTTCGCCGGTGCCTCCCGAGAACTTCATCGCCGCCGACGTCGACGCCGCCAACCTCGGCCCCGACCAGCCGGCCGCCGCGAGCGCCGATGCGGAGTGGTACGATGCGGAAGACGAGCCGTGGTGACGACGCGCCCCGCATGATGAGGGCCGACCGACCGAAGGATGCGCCGGACGTGGCGTTTCATCCGCCCTTCCTGGTCGTGGCGCTCGCGATGACGGGTTGGGTGCTGTGGCGCGAGGCGGCCCTTCCGTTCGTTCCGGCCGCCGCGGCGCGTCCGCTCGGCGCCGTGCTCGGCGCGGTCTCGTTCCTGCTGTTCTCCTGGGCTCTGCTCGCTCTGTACCGCGCGGGAACGAACATTCCGACGAATCTCTCGGCCACGACGCTGGTCACCTCCGGACCCTACCGCTTCTCGCGCAACCCGATCTACCTCGGACTGGCGATCGGCTTCGCGGCCGTGGCCGCGTGGTTGAACAGCGCCTGGTTCCTGGTGATGACCGTTCTGTTCGTCGGCCTGATCACGGCCGGCGTGATCACGCGCGAGGAGCACTATCTACGCGACAAATTCGGCACTGCCTACGTGGAATATTGCGACGAGGTGCGCCGTTGGCTGTGATTCTCGGGTCCAACGGTCCGTTCGTCGCGTCTCGCGTCGCTTCGGCGCTCCTCGTCACGGCGGTTGTGCATGCGGCACTTCCCGCGGCCTCCATCGCCCAGGATGCGGGCTACTACGACCCGTGAACCGAGGCATGCCCGACGAGGCGGACCGTCCCGAGCGCGTGGTCTCCGGCGCACAAACAGGGGTCGACCGGGCCGCGCTCGACGTGGCGCTCGAGCTCGGTATCGACTGCGGCGGCTGGGTGCCGAAGGGACGGCTCGACGAGGAGGGCCGGATTCCCGCGGGTTACCCCGGCCTCGAGGAAACCGCCACGGCCGACTGGAACGAGCGCACCGAGGCGAACGTGCGCGACTCCGACGGGACGCTGATCCTGTCGCGAGGGCGGCTGACGGGCGGTTCGAGACATACGGCCGACGTCGCCGGGCGGCTGGGCCGGCCATGCCTTCATCTCGACCTGGCGGGGCTGTCGGAGGCGGAAGCCGTCAGGCGTGCACAGGCGTGGATCGACGCCGAGAGCGTGCGTGTTCTCAACGTGGCCGGTCCCCGCGCCAGCAAGGATCCCGGACTGTATGACGTTGCGGCAAGCGTCCTGCGAGGTCTTCTCGGCTCTCCAGGATGACGTCGGCATGCTCTGCCCTTTTCGCGTCGCGCCCGGCTTGAGGTGAATCAACATCTCCCGCATCTCCCGAACTGGGGAAACAAAAAAGCGGCCCGTTCTTTCGAACGAGCCGCTCGCCATCCCGAAGTTTCGTGCGCTGCTTCGGCTACATCGCGCACACCCTCGTGGAGGCGGCCCGTTCGGCGGGACGCCCGTAGCTAAACCCGAAGGTAAACGACTGGCCGTGCAACATGGGACCACGCTAGACTGCTCCCGTCTCAAAATCAAAATCGCCGCGCTCACCGGGGCCGGATGTCCGAGAGCGCGACGCTACTGGTCGAGCGCATGAGAAAGAAAGGACACGGATGAACTGTCCCGCCTGCGACAGTCCGCTGGAGGAACGCACGATTTCCGACGTACGGCTCGACGTGGGCGCGAGTGGGTGCGGCGGCGTGTGGTTCGATCAGTTCGAGTTCCGGAAGTTCGACGAACCGCACGAAGAGGTGGGCGCCTCGCTTCTCGAACTCGAGGGAGCCCAACAGGGCCGCGACCGGGCAGCGCGCTTCGCCCACGCCCTGCGCTTCATCACTCCGAGCTACTATATCCCGGGCGACCAGGAATGGGGCGCGTACTGAGCGACGCCGCGCGCGGCTTCGGCGTCGCGCTACTCACAGTGCTCGTCGCCTTCGGAGGCTCCGCATGAGGAAGCGCCTGCCCGCCATCGACTGGATGCGGGGCATCGTGATGATCCTGATGGCCACCGATCACGCGTCGGGCGCCTATAACTCGGGCCGCCTGGTCACCGATTCGGCGTTGATGTACGCGGCCGGCATGCCCCTGCCGCCGCTCCAGTTCTTCCACCGCTGGCTGAGCCATTTGTGCGCCCCGACCTTTCTGTTCCTCGCCGGGACGGCGCTCGCGTTGAGTATCGAGAAGAAGGTCGGGCGCGGCGAGAGCGCGGGTTCGATCGACCGCGACATGTTCGTCCGCGGGCTGATCATCCTCGCGGTGGACCTGTTCTTCATCAACCTGTTCTGGTTGCCCGGCGCCATTCTGCTCCAGGTGATGTACGCGATCGGCGTGGCGATGATACTGATGATTCCGCTGCGCCGGCTTCCGAGTCCGGCCCTGCTGGTGATCGGAGTCGCCATCCTGTTCGCGGCCGAATGGTTCCTGCCGGACGGGTTCGTGGTTTCGAACGAGCCGGGATCGGTGCTCGGCGCCCTGACCCTGGGCGCCGGGATGTTCGACACGAACCTCGAAGCGTTCGGGCCGTGGGCGGCGCTGGGCATCCCCGATGCGTTCGTCGCCGGCTACCCCGTGCTGCCGTGGCTGGCGATGATGGTGTTCGGCTGGGTGTTCGGCCGCTGGCTGCTGGCCCGCCGGGAGGCGGACGACAGCGAGGTGCAGAGCACGCGTCTGCTCGCCTGGACCGGGCTCGGCGCCCTCGGCGTCTACGCGGTGATCCGCGGCTTCAACACGTTCGGCAATCAGCAGCTGTATCGCCTCGACGGCTCGTGGATCCAGTGGCTGCACGTGAGCAAGTATCCGCCGAGCGTCGCGTTCACGGCGCTCGAGCTCGGCCTGATGTGCCTCATCCTGGCGGGCCTGTTCGTGCTCCAGCGCCGGCAGGGCGAGAACGTCAACCTCGACAATCCGGTACTCGTGTTCGGTCAGACGGCGTTCTTCTTCTACGTCGTCCATATCTTTTTCTACGAAGTGACGGCCCGGCTGCTCGGGTTGCACATTCAGGAGGGGCTGCTCGTCTCGACGATCGCCATGACCGTCGGCCTCGTCGTGTTGTATCCCGTGTGCCTCTGGTATCGTGGGTTCAAGGCGAAGCACGCGGGGACTGTGTTGCGCTATATGTGAGGAGGAAGTCATGAGAACCGCC
>DATHRZ010000050.1:0-14453 GCA_035464655.1 Gemmatimonadota bacterium | reverse complement strand
AGATGGTGATGCCGGGCGACAACGTGAACATGGACGTGGAGCTGATCGCGCCGATCGCGATGGACAAGGAGCTGCGCTTCGCGATCCGCGAAGGCGGCCGCACCGTCGGCGCCGGCGTCGTCACCGACATCATCGAGTAGGCCATGCGAGACCAGATCACGCTCGAATGCACGGAGTGCAAAGAGCGCAACTATTCGACGACGAAGAACAAGCGGTTGCAGCCGCAGCGCGTGGAGTACAAGAAGTACTGCCCGCGCTGTGACAAGCACCGCGTACACAAGGAGACGCGCTGAGCGTGGGCCGGATCGCCGAGTTCCAGCACTTCATCGAGGGCGTGCAGGACGAGCTCAAACGGGTCACGTGGCCCGATTTCGAGCAGGTCCGCAACGCGACGACGGTGATCCTGATCTTCGTGATCATCCTGGCGATCGTCATCGGCGCCATGGATACCGTGTTCTCCGCCACCGTGCGCGGCATCGTGGGGGCCTTCAGTGGCTGAAGTGACCGAGTCGCAGCTTCACTGGTACGCGATCCAGACGTATTCAGGCCACGAGAACAAGGTGAAAACCCTGCTCGAGCGGAAGATCGAGGATCTGCCGGGCGAACAGGAGGAGAAGGACGTCCGCGAAGTCATCGTGCCCACGCGGGAAGTCGTCGAGATCAAGGGCGGCAAGAAGGTCAAGTCCACGAAGCGGTTGTACCCGGGATACGTCCTCGTGCACATGGTGCTGAACCAGGAGACGATGTTCCTGGTCTCGAACACGCCGAGCGTGATCAAGTTTCTCGGTGGGGGCTCGAAGCCCCAGCCGCTTCGCCAGGACGAAGTGAACAAGATCCTCGGCATCGCCGAGGAGCTCGAGGACGAGGGGCCGCAGGAAGACATACCCTTCCATTCGGGCCAGGTGGTGGAAGTCACCGAGGGGCCGTTCAGCGACTTCAGCGGTACCGTCGAAGAAGTGTTCCCCGACAAGGGAAAGGTCCGGGTGCAGGTCAGCTTGTTCGGGCGCCCGACCTCGGTCGAGCTGGATTACACGCAGTTGAAGGGATACTGAGCGAGCAACAATGGGAAAAAGCAAGAAGGTGATGGCGATGATCAAGCTGCAGATCCCGGCCGGGCAGGCTACGCCCGCCCCGCCGGTGGGTCCTGCGCTGGGTCAGCACGGAGCCAACATCATGGAGTTCTGCAAGCAGTTCAACTCGCAGACGTCGGGGCAGCCGGGGATGATCATTCCGGTGGAGATCACGGTCTTCCAGGACCGGAGCTTCACCTTCATCACCAAGACGCCGCCTGCGGCCATCCTGCTCAAGAAGGAGCTGGGCCTGGCGTCGGGCTCGGCCGAACCGAACCGCAACAAGGTCGGGAAGGTCACGCACGAGCAGCTCCTCAAGATCGCCCGGATCAAGATGGAAGACCTGAACGCCCACGACGAAGAGGCCGCCGCTCGCATGATCGCGGGCACGGCGCGGTCGATGGGCCTCGAGGTGATCGACTGATGGCCAGACACGGGAAGCAGTACGCGAACGCGGCGGCGACGATCGATCGCGCGACGCCGCTGACGCCGACCGAGGCCCTCGAGCGCGTGAAGGAGAACGCCTACGCGAAGTTCGACGAGACGGTCGAACTGGCCGTGCGCCTGGGCGTCGACCCCAGGCACGCCGATCAGATCGTCCGGGGCACCGTCGTGCTTCCGGCCGGAACGGGACGCACGGTTCGGATTCTCGTGCTCGCCCAGGGCGACAAGGCCCGCGAGGCCGAAGAGGCGGGGGCCGACTTCGTCGGCGCCGAGTACGTCGAAAAGATCGAAGGCGGCTGGGTCGACTTCGACGTGGCGATCGCCACGCCCGACATGATGCGTGAGGTCGGGAAGCTCGGCCGGATTCTCGGGCCTCGCGGCCTGATGCCGACGCCCAAGGCGGGTACGGTCACGAATGACATCGAGCGTGCCGTCTCCGAGGCTCGGGCCGGCCGCATCGAGTTCCGGGTCGACAAGTTCGGCAACGTGCAGGCCCCGATCGGCAAGGTCAGCTTCGAGCTCTCGCAGCTCGAGGCGAACCTCAAGGCCCTGATGAATGCGATCAAGCGTCAGCGCCCGGCGGCCGCCAAGGGCGTGTACGTCCGCAGCGTGACCGTGAGCAGCACGATGGGGCCCGGCGTTCCGATCGATCCCTATCTCTATCGCACGACGACGTAACGGAACGAATCGATGAACATCGAGCAGAAGAAGCGTATAACGGAAGAGATCGCGGCCGACCTCGAGCAGGCGACCACGATCTACCTGACGGATTTCACGGGGCTCGACGTCGGGCAGATGGGTGAGCTCCGGGCGCGGCTCAAGGAATCGGGCTCCGATTTCCGGGTCGTGAAGAACACGCTGGCGCTGAGGGCGCTCGAAAACCTCGAGCTTCCCGACATCACCGGCCACTTCACGGGCCCCACCGGGCTCGTGCTGGCCGGCGAGGATCCGGCGACGCCGGCGAAGGTCGTACGGGACTTCGCGAAGGAGCACGACGCGCGCCCGGTCGTGAAGATCGGCGTGGTCGATCGACGCGAGGTCACGCCGGAAGAAGTCGCGCTGATGGCGGACCTGCCGTCGCGCGACGAGCTGCTGGGAGGGATCGCGGGTGCGCTGACGGCTTCCGTCGGCGGCATCGCCGGCGCGCTGGCCGCGGTGATCAGAGACGTCGCCTACCTCGTCGAGGAAGTGGCGAAGAAGGGCGAGGCGTCGGAGGACTGACGCGTCGCGTCGGATCGGTATTCAGTATTCAGTCGGGAGCGGACCGGCCGCAGCCGGAGCCGGCTCGTGTTAACGGTAACGAACGAGGCAGGGAGTACTCGACACGATGAGCAAAGTAGACAAGCTGCTAGAGGAGATCGGATCGCTGACGGTCCTGGAGGCCTCCGAGCTAAAGACGAAGATGGAAGAGACGTTCGGCGTGTCGGCGGCGGCCCCCGTCGCGGTTGCGGCGGCCGGAGCTCCGGCCGGCGGTGAAGCGGCGGCCGAACAGGACGAGTTCGACGTGATTCTCAGCGGGGTCGGCGACAAGAAGATCCAGGTGATCAAGGCCGTCCGCGAAGTGACGTCGCTCGGTCTGAAGGAAGCCAAGGACCTCGTGGACAACGCGCCCAAGCCGGTTCGGGAAGGCGTGTCCAAGGAGGAGGCCGAACAGATCAAGGCCAAGCTGGAAGAGCAGGGAGCCACCGTCGAGCTGAAGTAGTTGGTGAAGGGGGACCGTCACACCGGCGCTCCCCTCGTCACCATTCAACTCGGACGGCGGCTCGGATGCGAGGACTGGACATAAGACAGCATTGCTTGCAGCACGGTGCCCCACGCCCCGTACGGACATTCGGTGTCCGGAGGGGAAGGGGCTTCGTGCGCTCGGTATTTGGCGAATGCCCACCGACATTCCGCGGGAGTAGATAGAGTTGGCGACATCGAATAAGAACGGATCGGTCGTTTCGTTCGGCAAGCTCGGTCAGAGCAAGCCGATGCCCCATTTCCTCGAAGTGCAGATCGAGGCTTTCGATCGACTGCTCGCGCCGAGCAAGGCGGATGAGCAGCGTGACGTGGGGCTTGAGCGGGTGTTCAACGAGATTTTCCCGATCACCGACGTGAACGAGAATTTCGCGCTCGAGTTCGTGGACTACAGCCTCGGCGAGCCCAAGTACTCCGTCGAGGAGTGCATGGAGCGCGACATGACGTACGCCGCCCCTCTCAAGGCCACGCTGCGCCTGGTGGTCTACGAGGAGCTCGGCGACGGCGAGAAGCGTCCGGCGGACATCCTCGAGAAGGAAGTCTACTTGGGCGACCTCCCGCTGCTCACCGAGCAGGGCACGTTCGTCGTGAACGGTGCCGAGCGCGTGATCGTCAGCCAGCTGCACCGATCCCCGGGCGTCGTGTTCGAAGAGAAGATCCACCCGAACGGCACGCGCCTGTTCTCGGCCCGGATCATCCCGTTCCGCGGATCGTGGGTCGAGTTCACCCTCGACATCCGCGACGTGATCCACGTCCACATCGACAAGCGGAAGAAGTTCCCGGCCACGGCGCTGTTGCGCGCGTTCGGGTACGGGACCGACGCCGATATCCTCGATCTGTTCTATGCGCGCCGCGAGATCGATCTGTCCGACCTCGAGGGCGACCGCACGCCGCGTCGCGAACTCATCGGAACGATGTTCGTGCGCTCGATTCTCGACGACGCCTACGAAGGTGAGGAGGCGGACCCGGTCACGCTCGAGCTCGAGTCGTACGATCCCGAGGACGCCGAGGCCATCTACTTCCTGGCCGTCGACGTGGAGCATCCCGAGGACGGTCGGCCCCTGGCCCTGGTCGGCGAGCGGATGGACGAGACCCTGCGGCGCCGGTTCCTCGAGGCGGGCCTCGCGGAGGTCGACGCCTACACGGATCCCGCCGTCTTCCTCGTACGTCGGGCCGACGAGCTCACCGAGGACGTGCTCGATCGGCTGGTCCGCGCCGAAGTCGAGACCATCGAGGTCTACTCGAGCGCCGCGTTCATTTCGACGCGCGGCAGCTACGAAGACCTGACGATGCGTCGCGACTGGAGCCAGCAGCCGACCCTCGCGGCCGATGTGGTCGACCCGAAGACGGGCGAGATCGTCGCCGAGAAGGGCGAGACGTTCGATGTCGAGATGTTCACGGCGCTCAAGGAGCGTCGGGTTCGCGACGCACTGGTGTTCACCGGCGGCCCGCGGGGCGAGTCGCCGTTGATCAAGAATACGCTCGCCAAGGACCCGACGGGTGGAGAGCGGGAAGCGCTCAACAACATCTATTCGCTCGTGCGCCCGGGCGAGGCGCCCAACATCGAGACGGCGCGTACGGCCCTCGACCGCCTGTTCTTCAACCCCAAGCGCTACGACCTGGGTCGGGTGGGCCGGCACAAGATCAACCTGCGGCTCAAGGAGCTGTACCGGCTGCTCGGCCAGGACCTGCCGGAAGACGACGTCACGGTCCTCACGCCGATGGACTTCGTCGCGATCATTCGCGGCCTGGTCGAGTTGCACGAGGGGCGCGGCTACACCGACGACATCGACCACCTCGGCAACCGCCGGGTGCGTTCGATCGGCGAGCTGATCGCCAACCAGTTCTCGATCGGCCTGTCGCGGATGGCGCGGCTCGTGCGGGAGCGCATGTCGATCAACAGCGATCCCGACAAGATGTCGATCGACGACCTCGTCAACGCGCGCACGGTCAGTGCCGTGATCCAGGCGTTCTTCGGCAGCTCGCAGCTCAGCCAGTTCATGGACCAGACGAACCCGCTGGCCGAGCTCACCCACAAGCGGCGCCTCAGCGCCCTCGGGCCCGGCGGACTGAGCCGCGAGCGCGCCGGCTTCGAGGTGCGTGACGTCCACTATTCGCACTACGGGCGGATGTGCCCGATCGAGACGCCCGAGGGTCCGAACATCGGGCTGATCACGTCGATGACGACGTTCTCGCGGCTCAACGAGCTCGGTTTCCTCGAGACGCCGTACAGGCGGGTCGAAGAGGGCATCGTGACCGACGAGATCGTCTGGCTGAGCGCCTCCGAAGAGGAAGACTTCGCGGTTGCCCAGGCGAACGCGCAGGTCAACGAGGACGGAAGTTTCGCCCGCGACCTCGTGCTCTGCCGGCGTCGCGACGACTATCCGCTCCTGCCGCCCGAGGACATCGAGTTCATGGACGTCGCGCCCGACCAGCTCGTCGCCGTGTCGCCGGCGCTGATCCCGTTCCTCGAGCACGACGACGCCAATCGGGCCCTCATGGGCTCGAACATGCAGCGCCAGGCGGTACCGCTCCTGTTCCCCGATGCGCCGCTGGCCGGTACCGGCCTCGAAGAGAAGGTCGCGTCCGATTCGGGGTCCGTGCTCGTCGCGCGCCGCGCAGGAACCGTCGAGAAGGTGACGGCCGAAGAGATCGTGGTCGACACGGGCGCGCGGAAGCCCGCGGCGAAGGACGCGCCGCTGGCCCGACTGTCGCAGTACGATCGCTATTCGCTCAAGAAGTTCTGGCGCACCAACCAGGACACGGCGATCAACCAGCGGCCGATCGTCGCCGAGGGCGACAAGGTCGTCGTCGGCCAGGTGCTGGCCGACGGGGCGGGCACCGACATGGGAGCGCTCGCGCTGGGTCGGAACGTGACGGTCGCGTTCATGCCGTGGTACGGATACAACTTCGAGGACGCGATCGTGATCAGCGAGGGGCTGGTCAAGAACGACGCGTTCACGTCGGTGCACATCCAGGAGCTCGAGCTCCACGTGCGCGACACGAAGCGCGGTACGGAAGAGGTGACGTCGGAGATTCCCAACGTGGCCGAAGAGGCCCTCGTCGACCTCGACGAGCGCGGGATCATCCGGATCGGCGCTTCGGTGAAGACCGGTGACATCCTCGTGGGGAAGATCACGCCGAAGGGCGAGACCGAGCTGTCGCCGGAAGAGAAGCTGCTCACCGCGATCTTCGGCGAGAAGGCGAAGGACGTGAAGGACAGCTCGCTGCGCGTGCCCCCGGGCGTCGAGGGTACGGTAATCGACGTGAAGATCTTCTCGCGACACATCGACGACCCGCTGCTCGAACGGGAGCACGGCGAGCGGATCGGGAAGCTGCGCGAATCCGAGCGCGAGGAGATCGCCCGCATCGTCGAGGCGCGCGACGAGGAGCTGCGCGAGGTGCTGGAAGGTCAGACCGTCGCCCTGTTCCTCAAGCGCGGCACGATCGAGGCGCTGCTCAAGGAAGGCAAGAAGCTGACGAAGTCGGCGCTCGAAGAGCTCGATTTCGGCGAAGTCGACCTGAGCACGCTGAAGGTCAAGAACCAGGCGGCCAACGAGTCGGCACGCGCGATCATCGACGAGGCCAAGCGGCGCGTCGAACGGATCCGCGAGCGCACCGAAGAAGCCATCGACCGGGTTTTCCAGGCCGACGAGCTGTCGCCCGGCGTGGTGCAACTCGTGAAGGTCTACCTGGCCGAGAAGCGGAAGATTTCGGTGGGTGACAAGATGGCGGGGCGTCACGGCAACAAGGGCATCATCGCCCGTGTCGTGCCCGAAGAGGACATGCCGATGCTTCCCGATGGGACGCCGGTCGAGATCGTGCTCAATCCGCTCGGCGTGCCGAGCCGGATGAACGTCGGCCAGATTCTCGAGACCCATCTCGGGTGGGCGGCGTCGCAGCTCGGTTTCCGGGCGCAGACGCCGGTGTTCCACGGGGCCTCGGAGCACGAAATCGGCGCTCTGCTGAAGGTCGGCGGCGCCCTGTGGGCCGGAAGGTTCCTCGCCGCCGGCGTGGAGGCACCCGAGTTCAGCGCCGAAGAGATCCAGACGTTCGTCCATGCGATTCAGAAGGTGAAGGGGACGTTCGAGCCGAAGAAGAACGGGCATCCCCCGGGTCTCGGTCGCAGCGTCGACGCCTACCTCGGTCTCAAGGACAAGGCGTCGTCGAAGATCCTTCAGACCCTCGCCCGGTACGTGGTGGCGGTCGCGAAACAGGCCTCGGGCGCCACGAGCGCCCCGAAGCTGAAGGAAGCCGGCTGGCCGGCGGCGGCGGACATCTCGGGCAGCGGGGCCGTGAAGGACGGTCTCGACGCGGCGCTCGTCGAACTGATGATGAAGGGCGGACTGAAGCCGGGCGGCAAGATGCGCCTGCGCGACGGCCGTACCGGCGAGCCGTTCGAGGCCGACGTGACGGCGGGCGAGATCTACATGATGAAGCTTTCGCACCTCGTCGATGACAAGATCCACGCGCGCTCGATCGGGCCCTACAGCCTCGTCACGCAGCAGCCGCTCGCCGGTAAGGCGCAGTTCGGCGGCCAGCGGTTCGGCGAGATGGAAGTCTGGGCGCTCGAGGCCTACGGCGCCGCGCACACGCTCCAGGAGATGCTGACCGTCAAGTCGGACGACGTGTCGGGCCGGAGCCGCGCATACGAGGCGATCGTCAAGGGCGAGAACCTGCCGCGTCCGGGCGTACCCGAGAGCTTCAACGTCCTGGTGAAGGAACTCCAGGCGCTGGGCCTCAGCGTCACGCTCGGCAGCGACGATTCGGACTCGATTTTTGGAAACTGACGCGACGAAACCGATGCGACTGATATTACTGACGGCACTCGAGACGACAGGGGTCACCCAGAGATGATCGACTTTCCCCGACACCGCAGCACGAGCTCGGCGGACTTCGACTGGATCCAGATCAAGATCGCGTCCCCGGACGAGATCCGGTCGTGGAGCTACGGCGAGGTCACGAAGCCCGAGACGATCAATTACCGTTCGTTCAAGCCCGAGCGGGACGGGCTGTTCTGCGAGCGCATCTTCGGTCCGGTCAAGGACTGGGAGTGCCACTGCGGGAAGTTCAAGCGTATCCGCTACCGCGGGCACATCTGCGACAAGTGCGGCGTCGAAGTCACGCTGTCGAAGGTGCGGCGCGAGCGCATGGGCCACATCGAACTCGCCGTGCCGGTCGCGCACATCTGGTTCTTCAAGACGCTACCGTCGCAGATGGGCTATCTGCTCGGCATGAAGCTGCGCGACCTCGAGAGCGTCATCTACTACGCGGCGTACGTGGTTACGAATCCGGGCAAGCAGGATGTCGAGTACAGCCAGGTCCTCACCGAGGACGAGTACTGGGAGCTGATCGACAGCGCGCGCGAAGACGGCGACACGGAGTTCCGCGCCGAGATCGGCGCGGAGGCCGCCCGCACGCTGCTCAGCCAGCTCGACGTCGACAAGCTCAGCGAAGACCTCCGGGTCGAGGTCGCCAACGAGACGAGCAAGCAGCGCAAGAAGCGGAAGCTGAAGCGCCTCAAGGTGCTCGACGCGATCCGCGGCAGCGACCAGGAAGTGAGCCGGCGGAACAACCCCGAGCACATGATCATGGACGTGATTCCGGTGATCCCGCCGAACCTGCGTCCGCTCGTTCCGCTGGACGGCGGTCGGTTCGCCACGTCCGACATGAACGATCTGTACCGCCGCGTGATCAACCGGAACAACCGGTTGAAGAAGCTGCTCGAGATGCGGGCGCCCGAGGTCATCCTGCGCAACGAGAAGCGAATGCTGCAGGAGTCCGTCGACGCCCTGTTCGACAACGGGCGGCGCGGCAAGGCGATCCGCGGACGCGGCAAGCGGCCACTGAAGTCGTTGTCCGACATGCTCAAGGGCAAGCAGGGGCGCTTCCGGCAGAACCTGCTGGGTAAGCGCGTCGACTACTCCGGCCGTTCCGTCATCGTGGTCGGTCCCGAGCTCAAGCTGCACCAGTGCGGTCTGCCGAAGGTCATGGCTGTCGAGCTGTTCAAGCCGTTCATCATCCACGAGCTCGAGCGGCGTGGAGCCGCCGAGACCGTGAAGCGCGCGAAGAAGCTCGTCGAGCGTTACGACCCGGCCGTGTACGAAGTGTTAGAGGACATCATCAAGGACCACCCCGTCCTGTTGAACCGGGCGCCGACGCTGCATCGGCTGGGCATCCAGGCGTTCGAGCCGGTCCTGGTCGAAGGCAAGGCGATCCGTATCCATCCGCTCGTCTGCGCGGCGTTCAACGCCGACTTCGACGGCGACCAGATGGCGGTTCACGTGCCCCTGTCGTTCGAGGCGCAGCTCGAGGCGAGGGTCCTCATGCTGTCGTCGAACAACATCCTCAAGCCGGCCAACGGGCGTCCGATCACCAGCCCCTCGCAGGACATGGTGCTCGGCTCCTACTTCCTCACGAAGGTGCCGTACGACTTCGAGGAGAAGGTGGCCGAGGGGAACCTGCGCTACTTCCAGTCGCCGGCCGAAGTCGAGCTTGCGATCGTCAACGGCGTGCTGGTCACCGAGCAGGGATCGCCCGACTATCATCGCCCGATCCGCTATCTGACGAGTGACGGCTGGGTGGACACGACGGTGGGCCGAGTGCTGTTCCACGCGATCCTGCCCGAGGGCGTGCCGTTCCGCAACCAGACGATGGACAAGGGCTCGCTGAACGATCTCGTGTTCGAGGCGTTCCAGCTCACGGGTCTGCGCGCGACGACGACCTTCCTCGACCAGCTCAAGGATCTGAGCTTCAAGTACGCGACGCTGGCCGGTGTGTCGGTCGGGATGGAGGACATGGTGATCCCGCCCGAGAAGGCGACGATCATCGCCGAGGCGCAGAGCCAGGTCGACCGCTTCACGAAGGCGTATCACAAGGGCGTGATCTCGTTCGGTGAACGGTACAACAAGGTGATCGACGCCTGGACGCACGCCAACAACGACGTCGCCGACGCGATGGTCGAGGCAATGGCGCAGTCGCAGGCGGGATACAACCCGATCTTCATGATGTTCGACTCGGGCTCGCGCGGTTCGCGCGATCAGATCCGGCAGCTCGCGGGCATGCGCGGCCTGATGGCCAAGCCCCAGAAGAAGCTGACCGGCGGGATCGGCGAGATCATCGAGAGCCCGATTCGCGCGAACTTCCGCGAAGGCCTGAGCGTGCTCGAGTACTTCATCTCGACGCACGGCGCCCGAAAGGGGCTGGCCGACACGGCGCTCAAGACCGCCGACGCCGGCTACCTGACGCGGCGCCTGGTCGACGTGGCCCAGGACGTCACGGTGACCGAGGAGGACTGCGGCACCGTGCTCGGGCTCGACGTGTCCGCGCTCAAGGAGGGCGAGGACATCATCGAGCCGCTGCGCGATCGGGTGATCGGTAACGTGGCGCGCGAGGACGTCGTCGACCCGATCAGCGACGAGCTGATCGTCGAAGCCGGCGAGGTGATCGACGAAGTGGCGTCCGAGGCCATCGAAGAGGCGGGCCTGCAGTCGGTGCGGATCCGTTCGGTACTGACCTGTGAGAGCCGTCGGGGGATCTGCCAGAAGTGCTATGGCCGCAACCTGGCGACCATGAAGATGGTCGACATCGGCGAGGCCGTCGGCATCCTGGCGGCGCAGTCGATCGGCGAGCCCGGCACGCAGCTCACGCTGCGGACGTTCCACATCGGGGGTACGGCGGCGCGGATCGCGGCGCAGACCCAGCGCAAGTCGAAGTTGCACGGGACGGTCGGGTTCGAGCGTATCGTGTCGGTCGAGACGCCCGACGGAAACCACGTCGTCACGAGCCGCGAGGGTCAGATCCTCATGCGGACCGAGGGCGATCGGGTGCGCTCACGCCTCGCCGTGCCGTACGGCGCCACGCTCCACATCGAGGACGGCGACGAGGTCAAGCCGGGCGATCTGCTGTTCAGCTGGGACCCGTACTCCGAGCCGATCGTGGCCGACCACGGCGGCAAGGTGAAGTACAGCGACATCGTGCCGGAGGAGACGTTCCGCGAAGAGCTCGACGAAACCACCGGTCGGCGTCAGCTCGTGATCATCGAGGACCGCGACAAGAAGCTGCACCCGCGCCTCGAGATCGTCGACGGCAAGGGCAAGCGGCTGCGCGAGTTCATCGTGCCGGTCGGTGCCCAGCTCCTGGTGCAGGACGGCGAGAAGGTCAAGCCGGGCGACACGATCGCGAAGATCAGCCGCGAGGCCTACAAGACGCGCGACATCACGGGCGGCCTGCCCCGCGTGGCCGAGCTGTTCGAGGCCCGCAAGCCGAAGGACCAGGCCGAGATCACCGAGGTCGACGGCCGCGTCAGCTTCGGCGGCATCAAGCGCGGCAAGCGCGAGATTCTCGTCGAGATGGAAGGCGCCGAGGATCCGCAGGTTTACCTGGTGCAGGTCGGTAAGCACCTGCGCGTGCATGAGGGCGACATGGTGCGGGCGGGCGACCGCCTGTCCGAGGGTCCGGTCAACCCGCACGACATTCTGCGGGTCAAGGGCCCGAGGGCCGTGCAGGAGTATCTGCTCAACGAGATCCAGGAGGTCTACCGCCTGCAGGGTGTGCGGATCAACGACAAGCACATCGGCTGCATCGTCCGACAGATGTTGCAGAAGGTGCGCGTGACGGACCCGGGCGAGACCGAGTACCTCGAGGGCGAGCACGTCGATCGCATGGAGTTCCGCGAGCGGACCCGCGCCGTGATCGAGTCGGGCAAGAAGCCGCCGCGCTCCGAGCCGGTGCTCCTCGGCATCACGAAGGCCAGCCTGACGACGGAGTCGTTCATCAGTGCCGCCTCCTTCCAGGAGACGACCCGCGTCCTGACCGACGCGGCCGTGCACGGGGCGAGGGACGACCTCAAGGGCCTGAAGGAAAACATCATCATCGG
Source organism: Gemmatimonadota bacterium (assembly GCA_035464655.1). GTDB lineage: Bacteria > Gemmatimonadota > Gemmatimonadetes > Palauibacterales > Palauibacteraceae > JARFPW01. The sequence goes on along the minus strand of DATHRZ010000050.1, from coordinate 2,321 downwards.
CCACCTCGTGCCGGCGGGTACCGGAATCCATCGCTTCCAGGACGTAGAGTTCCTGGTCGGCGAGCCGCTGCAGCACCAGCTCGATTCGATGCGGCGCGTGGAGCCCGAACCGGCGGTGCCGGCGGGCGGGTTGTTCGCGGAGCTCCGCGGCGATCCGGACGGTGGGGCCGACGAGTCCGACGAGGACGAGAGCGCCGAGGCCGAACCGGTCGAGAGCGAGGAAGTTCAGGCCGGCTGAGCCCGGGTAGGAAGGGCCCGCCGACGTCCGGGTCGGCGGGTCCGCTGCCCGCCCCCGGTCGAAGGCAGGATTTCCGGTCGGCGCTTGCTTGACATGCCCGGTCGGCGCCTCTACTATCCACAGTCTGTCGATCGGACGATCGGCTACGGAGTTCTCCGTGAGGCGAAGGTCGCCTCGACGCTGATTTCACCGCTTCTCCGGCCTTGCACGCGGACGCGTGTCGAGTCGATCCGGAGGGCGGTTTCTGACGCTGGCGAACCGGTAAACGAGCAGGAATGAACGGGGATCATGCCCACGATCAATCAGCTGGTGCGCAACGGGCGCGAAAAGGTGGAGAAGAAGCGGAAGGCGCCGGCCCTCGAGGCCAACCCGCAGAAGCGGGGCGTCTGCACGCGCGTCTACACGACGACGCCGAAGAAGCCGAACTCGGCGCTTCGGAAAGTCGCACGCGTTCGCCTGACCAACGGCTATGAAGTCACGGCGTACATCCCCGGCGAGGGACACAACCTGCAGGAACACAGCATCGTCCTGATCAGGGGCGGCCGGGTGAAGGATCTTCCCGGCGTGCGGTACCACATCATTCGCGGTACGCTCGACGCCTCCGGCGTCTCGGACCGCAAGCAGGGCCGATCGAAGTACGGCGCCAAGAAGGGCTGACGAGCACACGCTCGACGACGACAACCGCAGCAGCGTCGACCCGGCCGGCTCGAAGAGGCCGGGTCATTTGTTCAGGGGAAGAGCACATGTCACGCAGGCAGAGAGCGGATGTCCGGGAGATCCCGGCAGATCCGAAATACGGCAGCCAGGAAGTCACGCGCTTCATCAACGTCCTGATGGTGGACGGAAAGAAGTCGGTGGCCGACGGGATCTTCTACGACGCGATGCGCGTCATCGAGGAGAAGACCGGGCAGCCGGGGCTCAACGTGTTCCGGCAGGCGCTGTCGAACGCGAAGCCCGTGCTCGAGGTGCGCAGTCGTCGGGTCGGCGGCGCGACGTACCAGGTTCCGATGGAAGTCGACCCGAAGCGGCGCGATTCGCTCGCGCGCCGCTGGCTCGTGCACTTCGCGAGGGGTCGAGCGGGCAAGACGATGGGCGACCGACTCGCCGCCGAGCTGCTCGACGCGGCCAGGGGCGACGGCGGTGCGGTGCGGCGCAAGGAAGAAGTGCACCGCATGGCCGAGGCGAACAAGGCGTTTGCGCACTACCGCTGGTAAGCGGCGCGCACGAAAAGTACTGATCCGGATACCAGAAGCGGATTCGATATAGAGATGGCACGCACGACACCACTGAAGAAGCTCCGCAACATCGGCATCATGGCCCACATCGACGCGGGCAAGACGACGACTACGGAGCGCATTCTGTACTACACCGGGCGCACGCACCGGATGGGCGAGGTCCATCATGGTGACGCGACCATGGACTGGATGGAGCAGGAGCAGGAGCGCGGCATCACGATCACCTCCGCCGCGACCACCTGTTTCTGGAAGCAGGGCGACGAGGAGTACCAGATCAACATCATCGACACGCCCGGGCACGTCGACTTCACCGTCGAGGTGGAGCGGAGCCTGCGCGTGCTCGACGGCGCCGTCGCGCTGTTCTGCGCGGTGGGCGGTGTGGAGCCGCAGTCCGAGACCGTGTGGCGCCAGGCGACGAAGTACGGCGTCCCGCGCATCGCGTTCGTCAACAAGATGGATCGCGTCGGCGCCGACTTCGCCCACGTGGTCGAGATGATGCGCGACCGGCTCGGGGCCGACGCCTATCCCGTGATGTTCCCGCTCGGCGAGGGCGAGCTCTACACGGGGCACGTCGACCTGGTGACGATGACCGAGGTCGTGTACGACGAGGACTCGCTCGGCGTGAAGTGGACGGAGGGCGCGATTCCGGACTCGCTCCAGGAAAAGGCCGAGCGTCTGCGGCACGAGCTGCTCGAGGCCGTGGTCGAGCACGACGAGGAGCTGATCGAGAAGTATCTCGATGGCGGCGAGCTTACCGAAGAGGAAATCAGGCGGGCGATCCGCAAGGCGACGATCGCCGGTGCGGTGACGCCGGTGCTGTGCGGCGCCTCGTTCAAGAACAAGGGCGT
>DATHRZ010000049.1:0-19017 GCA_035464655.1 Gemmatimonadota bacterium | reverse complement strand
GGCCAGCGTGCTCTTGCCCGAGCCGTTCGGCCCCATGATCGCGTGGATCTCGCCGTCGTGCACCTCCAGGTCCACGCCGCGCAGGATCTCCGTCCCGTCGCCCTCCATCACGCGCGCGCGTAGACCGTCGATCTTCAGAAGTGGCTCGCTCATATCTCCCCCCGGGCCAGAGACACGGAAGGGGGATCCTCAGTGGTGAGATCCCCCACGCCCCCGCACCGCCCGGCCCTTTTCAAGAATGATTCTCGCTATCAACGAGGAAGGTAGGGGGTGAAGGGGGTTGGGGTCAAGGCGCGGAGGAGCCGTGCGGGGCCGTGCGCGAGCTTGGCACGCGTGAGGAGCTGGCGTTGCAGTTTTCCCTCGAATCGGCGGACCGGGCTGACGCGATACGAGAGTCCGCGTACTCCGTACCGGAAGACTGGGAGGCGTATCGCCCCTCGACGGCGGCCACCGGGGAGAGTTGAGAGTCTTTCGGGGTCAGAACTCCGGAGCGTGTTTGAGAGCCTTCTTTGCCCGGGCGTCGATCCCGTCCAGGCACGGAACGCCCGATAGCACCATTTCGCGTCGTCGTACCCGGGGAGGAAGGACACCTCCGGGACGGTGATGGTCGACGTCTGCATGTGGTGCATCGCGAGGTCTCGCCGGCACGCCTCGACCGGCGGATCACGCCCCGTCGACCGGTCATCCTCTCCGGGGCTCCTGGACGTGCTTCGGGCTAGTCTCCCTTTTTACCCTCCTTCGGCTTGTTACGGAGGATGTCGCGAGCCTTTTGCTCGAGTTGATCCCTGGCCCGACGGAGATCACGCAGAGCACCCTCGAGTTCCTGAAGTTCCTGCGCTCGAACCTTCAGTCCTTCCCGAATGAACAAGGCCGCGGCCTCTGATCGGCTCTTCAGCGCACCCGTCGCCACCCAGGCATCCAAGCTCTGCTTGGTGTCGTCATCCACGCGGACCATCACCACCTGATCCCGTGCCTCCTTCCCCATTTCGCGCAAGCTGTCGCCCAGCCGAAGGGGAACGCACACGACCTTACACTCCGAGGGATTCACGTCGCTGAGGTCGGGGAGTTCGAAGTCTAGCCCACTTTGGCGAAGTGCTTCCTGTACAGCGCCCCAAGCGCCCCGCTTTGTTCTCTGCATGCCGCCCCCCTGAACCTGGCCTGAAGGCTACGCTGGCGTGACGGTTACGCCGTGTGTAATTTGTATCGCGTAATTTAATTACGCAACTGACCGGAGGGCTCCATGCGGAAACAACACGAATGGGTCGTTCTTCCCCTCGAGCGATCACCGCTCGGACTGCTCTACGTGTCCGGCGCAATCAACGGTTCCCCGATCACCCTGCTCATCGATACGGGAGCCAACGCGACCCTTTTGGACCGCGTCTGGGTAGCCCGTCATAGCTTGGTGGGCGAACCCACTGAATTGGGCACCATCGGGTGCGTGACCGTGAACGGGATCGATATGGTCGACGTCGATTGTCTGGAGCTCGGCGCAATACGTGTGGAGGGCATCAGGCTCGCGGTGGTAGACCTATCTCAGGTGAATCGTCAGCTGGAACAGTCGGCATCACCGGCCGTCGGCGGAATTCTCGGCGCGGATGTCCTGACCGAACGCGCCGCGGTGATTGATTACTCTGACCCCCGGCTCCAGTTGCTCGGCGTCGGCTGAGCGACCACGAGCCGGACGCCCTTCAGGGAGGAACGCGCGGGCGCGGGCGTCGTTCGTCAGAGTATCGGCCAGGAAGGGGCGCCCGTACCGGACGATCACGTGTTAGGCTACGTGCTCCCCGGCCCCGGGCGGCCGGGCGATGCTCTCGAATCGGTCGCGGAGGGAAACGATGAACTGGGATGCTCTCGCAGCTATCGCCGAGTTGATCGGAGCGTTGGGCGTGATCGTTACCCTCGTCTACCTCGCCTCGCAGATTCGGCACGGGACCTTGGTCACGAAAGCGTCGATGGCCCATTCCATCGCCGCCGCGGGTCGGGACTGGAACAAGCCGATTCAGAGCGACCCCGAGCTTGCATGGATCTGGCAGACGGGGACCGAGGACCCCACCCAGCTGAGCGAGCGGCAGCGATCACAGTTCTCTCATCTGGCCTTCACGTTCTTCCGCACCTTCGAGGACATGCACTACCAGCACCTCCAGGGCACGTTGGCCGACGAGCTTTGGCACGGCTGGGGGCTTCTCTTCGGCACGTACGCCAAGGCTCCGGGTCTGCAGGCGTGGTGGGGAGCCAGGAGGCCCGTGTTCTCACCCCCATTCCAACGCTACATCGAGGAACTCGACCCGGTGCCCGTCGCTCGCGTAGACGACATCGTGCGTACGCTGGGTGAGGGGGCTGACGCGTGAGGGACGGCGGGTCGTGTGGAAGGGATCATGAAGTGTCGAGGCGGACCTCGAGATAAACCGGGAAGCCCGCGGATCGCCAGGATCACCATTTTGCCCGAGGGAGACTGCGCGTGAAGACCACGAAGGGGCTTCCGAGTGTTGCACAAACATCCCCCGAGGCCGATGCGGAGGTGAGCTCGTGAACGGATCCTACACAGCCAAGCCCGCGCGGTAGGATGAGCACGAGCGGCGAGGGGCACGTCGATCACTACGGGGCGACCTACGAGGGGTTCGCGTCCCAGGTATACGCGGATATTCGGCGCGAGGCGTTCGGAGAGGACCTGGGACAGACCGGCTGGCTGACCGCCGAAGAGCAGGACCTGTTCATGTCGTGGCTCGCACTGGACGAGGGCTCCCGCTTGCTGGACATCGCTTGCGGTTCCGGCGGGCCCACGCTGCGGATCGCCAGGGAAACCGGCTGCTCGGTGGTTGGGGTCGATCTTCACGAGCAGGGTGTGGCCGCCGCGCGGCGCCTGGCGGCCGAAGAGGGGCTCGGGGACAGAGCGTCGTTCCGGCAAGCGGACGCGAGTCGTCCATTGCCTTTCGAGGACGCGAGCTTCGACGGCGTGATCTGTGTCGACGCAATCAACCACCTCCCGGACCGCCCCAGTGTGCTCCGCGAGTGGCGCAGGGTGATGAAGGACGGGGGGCGTCTCGTCTTCACCGACCCCATCACGATCACCGGACCGATTACCGACGAGGAGATGCGGATCCGGAGCTCGATCGGGTTCTTCCTGTTCGTGCCCCGGGGAGTCGACGAAGAGCTGCTCGCCGGAGCCGGCTTCGACGTCGTCGCGGTCGAGGACCGGACGGAGAACATGGCACGTATGGCGCGGCAGTGGTGGGACTCGCGCGGTGCGCGGGCCGCGGACCTGCGGAAGATCGAGGGCGAGGCGACCTTCGCCGGCCAGCAGGCGTTCTTCGAGGTCGCCGCCCGGCTCGCCGAGGAGCGGCGCTTGTCGCGTTTCGTGTTCGCGGCCGAGGCGCGATAGCTCGCTCCCGAAGGTCCGGCACCTTGTCCATAGCGAGCGTACGACCCCGATGCGAGGCGTCCTCATGGAACACGGCGACATGCTGCTCGCGAACGGGGCTGACGCTTGACCAACCTGGCTGCAGATCCCCGTGTTGCCTTCAGGAGCGCGTCCTGCAGGGCCTCCCGCCGCCCGCTCGCCTGGCCCGATCTCCAGGCGTATTGTCCACCGACCGGCGCAGGTACCTGTATTTCTCACTGCTTGGAGGACGGGATGAGCGCCGTGAAGGCGACGGCGAGGCAGTTCTTCGACAACTGCGAGTCGGTAACGGCTGGGAGGTATGCAGGGCCTTCTGTCACCCCGACGCGAGCTTCGCCGGTCAGGTCGACGCCCTGTCCGGGATCGAGACGCTCGAGGCGTATACGAACTGGATGCGGGGCATGATGTCGCCGCTGCCGGACGGCGAGTACGAGATTGGCTCGTTCGGGGTCGATGAGGAACGCAACAACGTCGCGGCCTACGCGGTCTTCCGGGCTACCCACACCGGCGAGGGCGGCCCGGTTCCGCCGACGGGCAAGCGCATGGAAGCCGATTGCGTCTACGTGATGGAGCCATGCCCGAACGGGTGAGCGCTGAGGCCATCGCCGGAGCCGAGGCGTACGAGTCGCTTCACGTCCCGGCGTTGTTCGAAGAGTGGGTGGGGCACGTGTTGGATGCTGCGGACGTCCAAGGAGGGCAGAACGTCGTAGACGTGGCATGCGGAACGGGTGTGTTGGCCCGAGGAGCCCTGCCACGTGTGGGACCCAGGGGTTCCGTGACCGGGGTGGATCCAGCGCCGGGCATGCTGGCCGTCGCGGCGCGGCTCGCCCCATCCATCGACTGGCGCGAGGGAGTCGCCGAGGCGCTTCCCCTTCCCGATTCCTCGGTCGATGCGGTGATGAGTCAGTTCGGCATGATGTTCTTCACCGACCGCGACGGCTCGGCTCGCGAGATGCACCGGGTGCTCCGAGACGGGGGGCGATTCGCGGTGGCGACGTGGGATGTGTTGGAAAATCAGCCGGCTTACTCGATCGAGGTGGGCCTGCTGGATCGACTCGCGGGACGGGAAGCCGGCGATGCGCTCCGGGCGCCCTTCGTGCTGGGCGACGCGGAGGCGGTGAGGGCGATCTTCGAGCGGGCGGGCTTCGTGGACGTCCAGTCCCGGACGCGTGTGGGCGAAGGTCGGTTCCCCAGTGTGCGGACGATGGTGGAGGCGGACCTGCGCGGCTGGCTTCCCGTAATGGGAGTGCATCTTCCCGAGGAGACGATCGACGTGATCCTTCGGGAAGCGGAGCGGGAGATGGGGCACCTCCAAGCCGGAGGAGAGGCCGTGTTCGAGTCGCCCGCGCATGTAATCCACGGAGTGAAGGCCTGAGCGAGGACTCGGGCCGTCGGCGAGCGCCAACGACGGAGAGGTTCGGAATGGCATCGGTGGAGGAGAACAAGGAACTGGTGCGACGCGTCATCGAGTCGGGGGTCAATACGGGCGATCTCGAAGTGTTCCGCACGCACCTGTCCGAAGACTACGCGCGCCACAGCCAGGCGACCACGGAGATGCAGGAGATCCGTGGCATTGATGAGATGTTGCAGTTCCTGGCGGAGCAGTTCGACATCTTCCCCGACTGGCACGAAGACATCGAACTCATTATCGGCGAAGGGCCTTTCGTCGGCTGCGTGACGATTGGGCGAGGCACCCATCGGGGTCCGATGGGCGAGATTCCACCGACAGACAAGGAAATCGAGATCACGAACTTCATCTTTCATCGGATCGACGAAGGGAAGATCGCGGAGACCTGGATCGGGTGGGACAACCTCGCCGCAATGGCGCAGCTGGGGCTCATAGGGGAATCTCCGGCGGGCTGAAGTCCCGCACATGGTGCCCCCAGGACACTAGCCGCTCGTGAAACACCGCCCCGTGTCCTCCTATCCGATCGTCGGGCCGCTCCGGGCGTTCATCCGGTCGGAGGCGGTCGGGGGCATCCTGCTTCTCGGCTGCGCCATCCTCGCGTTCGCGTGGGCCAACAGTCCGTTCGCTCCTTCCTACTTCGAATTGTGGCAGACCCGTGTGATCGTCGGCACGGGCGATTTCGTGATCGACAAGCCCCTCCTCCTGTGGATCAACGACGGGCTGATGGCGATCTTCTTCTTCCTCATCGGGCTCGAGATCAAGCGCGAGGTCCTGGGCGGCGAGCTCTCGAACCCGAAGAGCGCGTCGCTCGCGGTGGCGGCGGCGCTCGGAGGGATGGCGTTCCCCGCGCTCGCCTACCTCACGCTCAACGCCGGAGGTGAGGGCGCGGCGGGGTGGGGCATTCCCATGGCGACGGACATCGCCTTCGCGCTCGGCGTGCTCGCGCTCCTGGGAGACCGCGTACCGCTCTCCGCGAAGGTGTTCCTCACGGCGCTCGCGATCGTCGACGACCTCGGAGCCGTAGTCGTGATCGCCCTGTTCTATACCGCCGGCGTGTCCTCGACGGCGCTTCTCTGGGCCGCGGGCTTCTTCGCCGCGCTCGTGGCGGTCAACCGGCTCGGTATACAGCGAACCGTCGTGTACGTCGTCCTTGGCCTCGGTCTATGGCTCGCCTTCCTGAAGTCGGGAGTGCACGCGACGATCGCGGGGGTGCTTCTGGCGCTCACCATCCCCGCCCGCCGCCGGCTGGATCCCTCGGGCTTCCTTAAACGGGCGCGCGGCTACCTCGACTCGTTCGCCCGGCACGCTGCACCGGCTCCGGACGAGCTGACGGTCCAGCAGCGGAACGCCATCTACGCGTTGGAGGAGGCCTGCGGCGATGCCGAGACGCCTCTCGCCCGACTCGAGCACGCCCTCCACAAGCCGGTCGCGTTCCTCATCGTGCCCGTGTTTGCGCTCGCGAACGCGGGGGTGGAGGTGTCGGCGGGGCTCGGTGCCGTGGTCGCGAGCCCCTTGACGCTCGGGATCGTGCTCGGCCTGGTCGTGGGGAAGCCGATAGGCATCACGACCCTGGCGTGGCTCGCGGTCAGGTCGGGGCTGGCCGCGCTTCCAGATGGCGTCGGCTGGAAGCAAGTCATGGGGATCAGCGCGCTGTGCGGGATCGGCTTCACGATGTCGATCTTCATCGCGACCCTCGCCTTCCCCGGCGATCCGGAGCTGCTCGACGCGGCCAAGCTCGGCATCCTGCTCGGCTCGCTCGTGGCGGGCGTGGTCGGATGGGTGTCGCTACGAGGCAGCGCGCCTTCGAGCCGGCCGGCCCCGACCGTGGACACGGGCTGACGCAGGCGGATGCGATACCGGCTCATCGCCGCGTCCGCCGCGGACGAGTCCTGGCTGGTCGATGCGTCCGCGGATAGCGCCGAATCCGTCCATTCTCCGCCTGCGATTGGCCCGCTGGTACCTTCCCTGGGGCATGGCCCCATTTCAAGCCAACCTGTGTAGCTCTCGTGGAGGCCCCTAACGACGCGGCTGTGATTACTTCGCCCGTTCCACGAGTCCCTTCACAGGACGGTACTGTGTGGTTTCGCTCGGCTGTTTCGCCATGGTGGGTCCCGGACTGACTGGAACAACGGGCGGTGCGGGGCCGCTGGGGATCGGGAGCTCCTTTGAGCATTTGCGCCACCGGATCGCCAGGGCAACGTCGAACAGGCGGCCGCACTCGACGCAGGATCGTGCTCGTGGTGGGCCCTGCGTTGTCGGCGGGTGGCACCAGAGCCATCGCGATTTCAACACTCGACCAGGAGGCCCGCGCAATGCGTCGCGTGAACTGGGAAGCGCTCGGGACGGTCGCCGAACTCGTGGGAGCCGCGGGGGTGATCGTGTCCATCGTGTACGTCGCCATGGAAATTCAGCAGAACACCCGGCAAGTGGAGGAGGCCTCCCGGGCGGAGCAGCTGATGCAGCTGGACGCAGCGTTCGAGAACTTCTCCAGGCAGCGGCTCCTGGTGGCCCAGGACCCTGACGTAGCGCGAATCTGGCTGACGGGAGCCGAGGATCCCAGCAGCCTGAGTCCCGTCGAACGCTTTCGATTCGAGGCAATGGTGGGCGATTTCCTGCACGCATCGCAGGTGCTGTATTCCCGGACGGACGAAGGGGCGCTGTACCCGGAGGTCTGGGACAACCTCCTGGTCTCGCTGTTGCCCGTTCTCCAACGCCCGGGAGTTGCCGCGTATTGGGAAGAGTGGAGGCCGGAATTCCGCTCCGATTTCGTAGCCGCGGTGGACTCGCTGATCGTCCGAGCCCCCGTTCCGGCAGTCGAAGAGCGCGACTCCGCGGCGTAGATCCGCCGGAGTCCCTCAGGGGCCCCGCGCGGCGAGCGGCTTCGCCCTGGCCCTCACGGATCGGGTGAAGGAACTCTAACCGGGTTGGAACCGGCTCGTCTCCGGTCGGAATGCGAGGGCCATCAGGTTCGTTCGCTCCGTAGCGTCGCCAACCGCTGCCGCGCGTCCTCCACCAGCGGCCGCAGCCCTGGATCCGGATCGGGCCACATCTGAAGGAACCGCGCGTACGCCTCCGCCGCCTCCTCCGCGCGGCCCAGACGATCCAGCAACTCCGCCCGCCGGAGCGTCACGAACGGGTCGTAGATGGACTCGTGGAAGCTCCAGGCCAGCGCGTTCTCGAACCAGCTCAACGCCTCTGCGTCCCGGCCCGCGGCGTAGAGCGCCTCGCCCCGCCACAGCCGTTCGATCTCGCGCGCGAAGAGCGGGTGGTTGACGAGCTCCGGAGGGAAGACGCCGGGACCGTCCGGCAGCACCTCCAGCGCCTCCTCGGGGCGGCCCTGACGGAGCGCGACCTGACCGCGGATTGTGTTCGCCAGCGCGCGCACCGTCGGCTCCCACCTCGGTATGGTCGGCAGGCGCTCCAGCCGCTCCGCCGCCTCGAGCGCCGCCTCGGCCCGGCCCAGGGCCGCGTCGATCGATCCGAGCACGTACAGGCGGCCGTGCGCCATCAGCGCGCTGTCTGGATTCTCCTCGGCGGGGCGGTCGCCGGGGGCCGGCGGCACCGAATCCCAGCGAGCGGCCCGCTCGCGCAGGGCCTCCAGCGCCTCGTCGGAGGGCGGGAGGAAGGGCAAAAGGGCGCAGACCACCACGCCCATGCGCTCCGGATCCGCCGCCGGGCACGCGCCCCCGTCCTCGGTATTCCAGCGCCCACCCATCAGCGCCGCGTAGCGCTCGTTCCGGCCCGCCACATCGCGGAATCGTTCCGGCCACACGGCTGAACCGGCGAGGTCCACCAGACGGCGAATGGCGCCCAGGTCGTGAATCACGAAGGCCGCGTACGTAGCGCCGCGCAGCCCGGACGAGTCCCGGGCCTCGACGACGCTACGCTCGAACGCAGCCTGTGCCGCCGTATCCCGCTCGAAATAGGCCTGCACCGGGCGCCAGAACAGGGAGTCGAACTCCTCGCCCTGACGCGTGCGGTCGAGGTCCTCGGCCCGCTTCCAGTCGGCCTCGCGCACGGCGAGGTACTGCAGCCTTCATATGGGGCAGAGGAACTCGGGATCGCTCTCGAGCACCTCCAGGTACAGGGACTCCGCGGGGGCGAGCGGCTCCCCCCGGGTCGGGTTGGCGACGAAGAGGACCTCGGCGAGCTGGTACGTCGCCTCCATGTCGTCGGGATGGTCGCGCAGGAGCATCCGGTAGCCGCGCTCGGCGTCCTCCAACCGGCCTTCCAGCGCCAACACGAAAGCCCCGACGAGCCCCCGATCCCGCTCGGCGAGCCGCGCGCCGAACGTCTCCGCGCTTCGACTCGAGCGCCGCGCGAGGTCGTAGCGCCGCTCCGCGAGCGCGGCAACGGACAGGCGGTAGTGCGCCAGTGCGAACGCGCTGTCCTGATCCACGGCGCGCTCGAAGCCGGCGATGGCGCTGTCGTACTCGGCCTTCCGCAGCCACCGCTCGCCCGTCAGGTAGTGCTGCAACGCGGCGAGGGAGGAGGTCGTGGTGGCGGCCGTCCTCGCGAGCCGCGCGGCGTGCTGTCCGGGACGGAGGCCGGCCAAGAGCTGCGCGGACAAGCCATCCACCAGTCCCAGCAGTTCCTCGGGGGGGCCCTCCACGCGCGCGGTGGCCACGGGTTCGCCGGCGACCGTGCCCTCCGCTTCGTACACCGAGGCGTCCAGGCGCACGGTGCCTGGCGACGCGAACACGCTCCCCGTCACGTACAGGCCTGCGCCGAGCGAGAGCGACACCGCGGCGGCGCGCTCGGGCCGCACGAACCCGTCGTCTCCCTCGGCGAGCCTGGACAGGACGGTCGCCGGCGCTAGCGTTCGGAGGCCCGCAACGCCATCGATGTTGCGGGAGAGCAGGTCGACCATGCCCTCCTGGAGGTACTCCAGCTCGGGTCCGCCCCGGATCTCGAACGGCAGCACGGCGAGGAGCTCATCGGAGGGCGGAGGCGCCTGGAAGAAGCGCCACGCCAGGCCGCCCGCGCCCGCCGTGAGGACCAGCATGCACACCGCCGCGAGCGCGCCGATCTGGAGGCGCTGCCGACCGCGCGGGGGGCCCGCCGGGGTGGCGAGCGCGGCGCCGGCACGGTCGGTGTGGTCGGCGGCGCCCGGTTCGACCGAGGGGCGTGCGGCGGGGTTGAAGGGGGGTGCGGTCGCGTCCGAGGGCGGTGCGGCCGCGCCGTGCCCGTCCCGTGGGCGGGCGTAGGCGCGCGGCCCGCCCGTCCGCACCATGCCCTCGGGCGTCATGTCGTAGAGCCACGACAGGACGAGCGCCACGGGAAGGCCGACGATCGCCACCACGACCAGGGCGGTGTAGCCCCAGTCGGGCATGCCGAGGGGGCCGAACGTCAACTGCGCGCCCTCCAGCACGACGAAGGCGCCCCCGAGATAGGCCGCGGCGACCCGAGCCACCTTGCGGCGCCGCAACTCGGTCCACAGCGACCGGACGATCTCGATGAAGTGCATTCATATGAAGATATGTTTCGCGCTGCGGCGCGCTAGGAGCATGGGATGGCGCAGCAGACGTGGCCCTCGAGCTTCCCTGACATACGGGTTCGCTCCGCCCCCCAAAAGCCTCGCCGGACAAATGGCTACAACCCGCGCGGAGCCTCGCCCTTTTTCTCGACAACGACTGGTTCCGCGACACATTCGTCGGCTCGTACACGGCTAGTCACGGAGAGGCGTTCGTGAACGAGCTCGTGGCGCTTGCCGGCAACCCCGGTCCCGAATGACGCGGCGGGAGGACTAGGGTGATTCGGCCGCCTGATCGGAGCCGAGCACCGGATCGCCAGGAGCGGCCGATGAGCGCGAACGCGGAAAAGGCAAGTTCACGTTCGACCCCGTGAGCGGCACGATCGGCGCCCTCGTCGGAGCGGGCAAGCTGGACCTGATGCGCAGCAGCCCGCTGCGGCGAGCGCCCAGCGGGTTCCTGCATCTGGTGGAGGATGCGGAGGAATACGCGACGTACATGGGCAACGCCGCGCAGCGCGTCTGGCCCCTGGAGACCGAGCATGGGTTGGGGAGGGCGAGGCGATTCCGCCGGAGGCCCGCTAGGTTGTCGTTCGCATCCGACCCCTCGCTGGAGATCCCATGACACGCACGACGAACGGAATTCGAATCCTGGCCCTCCTGGTCCTGGCCGTCTCGGCCGGCGCGTGCGGGGCTCAGCCCGACGACGCGGCGCCGCCCGCGGGCGACTCCGCTACGGCGGATGAGCCGATGCAGGAGGCGGAAGCCTCCCTGCCGCCCGCCATCGTCGGGCAGGGTGGGGCCCTCGAAGGGACCGACCTCCAGTACGTCGACGGCGACACGGCCACGACCGGATACCTGGCGGTGCCGGACGGCGCCGGGCCGTTCCCGGCGCTCGTCATCATCCACGAGTGGAACGGCCTCAGCGACAGGGTCCGGCAGCTCGCCGACGACCTCGCGGACGAGGGCTATGTGACGCTCGCCGCCGACCTGTTCGGGGGACGGACCGGCTCGACCCCCGACGAGAACCGCGCGCTCGTCGCCGAGGTGAACGAGAACCCGGACGCGATGATCGCCAACCTGAACGCAGCCGTCGCGTACCTGCGGGGCCGGGAGGACTTGACCGGCCGGGTGGGCGCCATGGGCTGGTGCTTCGGGGGCGGCATCGCGCTCTCCTTCGGCCTCGACGGCGACAATCACGAGGCGACCGCCATCTTCTACGGCAGGCTCCTGGACGACCCGCAGGTCCTGGCGTCGCTTGACCACGAGGTCTACGGCACCTTCGGAGAGCTGGACGGCGGCATCCCGCCCGAAGCCGTCGCGTCGTTCGAGTCCGCGCTGGAGGCCGCGGGGGTCGAGCGCGACGTGCACGTGTACGACGACGTGGGTCACGGCTTCTGGCTCCGCGTGGACGAGGATCCCGCCACGCGGACCGCCCCGGCCGAGGACGCGTGGGAACGGCTGAAAGCGTATCTGGGCCGGACGCTTGGCGGCTGACGGGCCTCTTAGCGCGAGGCGTTCCTCACGCCGAGGACCGCGGCGCCGGCGATGAGCAGCAGGCCGATCAGCATCCCGCCGGGTGCGTCATCGAACTCCGAGAAGACGATGGCGGCACCTCCCAGGGCTGCGATCCCTGCCGCGGCGATGGGCACGATGAGTCTGGCGACGTCGAATTTCATCGGATGGAATCTCCTGAAGGGTCGTTGACGAGACGACAAGTACTTTATTGAACAAAGCAACCGCATGCAATCCATCGACCTCGAGACCGACCAGGCAGAGGAGCTCTTGGAGACCCTACGAGCCCGGTTCGAGGGCAACATGCACCGCCATCAGAACCTCAGGTGGGAGGAGGTCCGATCACGCCTGGAGGCCCATCCGGAGGGGTTGTGGTCACTCGGCGAGATGGACCGAACCGGCGGCGAGCCGGACGTCGTCGGGAGGGCTGGGGAATCGCGATTCATCTTCGTCGACTGCTCGCCCGAGAGTCCGAAGGGGCGCAGGAGCGTCTGTTACGACGCCGAGGCGCTGGCCGCGAGGAAGAAGCACAAGCCGAGGGACAGCGCGGTCGCGATGGCGAGCGCCATGGGGGCCGCGCTTCTGGACGAGAAGCGGTACCGGGAGCTCCAAGCGCTCGGCCCCTGCGACACGAAGACATCGAGCTGGCTCGCGACCCCTCCGGCGGTGAGGGAGTTGGGGGGTGCGATCTTCGGCGACTTCCGCTACGGCCGGGTGTTCGTGTATCACAACGGCGCGGAGTCGTACTACGCGGCGCGTGGATTCCGGTGCATGCTGGAGGTCTAGAGCTGTCCGGATCGGCGGAGTGGCGCCGCGTCCGGGCGCGGCGCTCGTGATGGACGAATGTCCCCAGTGCCTTGAGGAGGGTCCATGGCGGAAATGAGCATCTGCAGGTCGGAGGCGAGATCACGAACGCTCGCGGCGACCCCCAAAGGACTTCGGACGCCCCGTCGCGATCCTCCCGGATACCGAGTCGTCGACCGCGCTCTGGTTCGAAGATGGGAGAGCGTGATCCGACGCGTCAGT
This sequence comes from Gemmatimonadota bacterium, assembly GCA_035464655.1. Classification (GTDB taxonomy): domain Bacteria; phylum Gemmatimonadota; class Gemmatimonadetes; order Palauibacterales; family Palauibacteraceae; genus JARFPW01. Next base: position 6,201 of record DATHRZ010000049.1, on the reverse strand, counting down.
GCGATCCACGACATACGGGCCGAGGTGTTCTCCGAGGTCCATCAGTGCGACCGGAGTGCCTGACCTGCGGGCCGACCGCTCTCGCGAGAGCGTGCTGGGGCTGATCGGCGGCCTCGGCCCCGAATCGACCATCGACTACTACCGCCGTATCCTGGCTCTGTGGCAGGAGGCGCGACCGGGGACGGCGCCAGCCATCGTGATCGACAGCCTGGACGTAGACGTGGGCATTCGGCTGGTTCAGGAGGATCGCCTCGCGTTGGTGGACTACCTGGCCGCGTCCGCCGACCGGCTCGTGCGCGCCGGGGCCGGGTTGATCGCCATGGCCGCAAATACGCCGCACGTCGTGATCGACGAGCTCGGGGAGCGCTGCCCGGTACCGCTGCTGAGCATCGTGGAGGCCTGCGCCGCGCGGGCGGACGCGGCGGGATACGTGACGGTCGGGCTGCTCGGCACGCGCTTCACCATGGAAGCGACCATGTATCCCGACGCGTTTGCTCGGCATGCGATCGAAGTGGTGACCCCGGAGGAAGATGCCCGCGCCTGGCTCCACGAGCGCTACCTGGGCGAGCTGCTGCGCGGCGTGTTCTCGGACGAAACGCGGGCCGGGGTCGAGGGGATCTGCGCCGATCTCAGGGCGGCGGGAGCCGAGGTCGTCGTGCTGGCGGGCACCGAGTTGCCGCTCCTGCTCCAAGGGAACTCCGCCGGCGGGTTGCAGCTTCTCGATTCGACCGAGATCCACGTGGCGGCCATCGTGGGCGCGCTCTCCGGCCACCCGCCGGGAATGCGGGGCCTCCACCCCGCCACGGGCGACGGCGGCTGACGGTGCCGGACAGCTTCGATGGCGCGTGGCGCCGCCGCGGCGCGGAAGGCCTCACCATCGTCGTGAGCATCCTCCTCGCGCTGGCCGCCGAGGCCGCGTGGGGCTACCGCGGCGACCGGGCGGCCGAGCGCGAGATCCTGGCCGGGCTGCGCGTGGAGTTCGCACAGGCGGAGTCCGAAATCCGCTCGGATCTCCGCGCGCGGGAGGAGATCCTGGGTTGGACGCGTCGGCTCCTGGCGGTGCGTGCGGGCAGCGCCCCCGAGCCGCCGCCCGACTCCCTGGCCGAGATGCTGTCCCGAACCCTCGGCTATCGGTTCTACACTCCCGCCCACCCGGTGCTGGAGGATCTCCTGGCGTCGGGTCGGTTGGAGCTGATCCGGTCCGACACGCTGCGCGGCCAGATCATGCGCTACATGCAGGAGCGGGATCGGATCGGCGTGTCGGAGGAGCGAGAGCGGGATCTCGCGGCGAATCGGATCGAGCCGTTTCTGGAGACCCGTGTGGATCTGGCCTATCTGGCCCTTCAGCCCAGCGACACCGCCCGCAGCGCACGGCAGGCTCGGAGATTCTATGCCGCAATCCGGGAGCCGGCGTTCGGATCGCTCCTCTACTACAGAATCGTCCGGACGGAAGGGGCCGCCGGATTCGGCGAGATTCTCCTCGGCGTGATCCAGGACGTTCGCCGGTCTCTGGACTAGCCGCTCATTCGTCGTCGTGCTCCGCTCCGACGGCGCGGAAGCGTCGCTCGGTGTCGTCGACGAAGGCCCGGTAACCGTCGGGATCGATGAAGGGCGCGACCGGGTCGTAGGAGTCGCTGCTTTCCTGAAACTTCCACCATCGGACGGTAGCTCCGAGCAGCGTGACACCCGCAACCACCGCCTGCCGGGCACGCCGTCCACGGGGAAGCATCCTCATGCGTTCCGCTTCCGACCCGGGGCGGCGGCGGCGGCGACCCCGGGGTACGATACGTTCGCGGGTCGGCTGCTCGGCCTGAGACTCGTGGCGGCGGAATCGAACGAACGATGGGAAAGCGCATGACGCGGTCCGAAGTGCGTTGCGGTCTGCTGGCGCTGGTGGTCGCCGGCGCCGCGCTCGCGGCGTGCGGCAAGGGCGAGGCCGACCCGGCCGGTGGTGCCCCACGTTCCGATGGGGTGGCGCCCGATCTCTTCGATCGAGGACGCCTCGACACCGAGCGCTTCTATCGACGGGAGCTCGCGGAACTGCACGCACGCATGACGGAGGACCTGCTCGAGGAGGCCGGCTCGCTCTCGGTCCTCGAGGCGTTTCGCGACCGGGTGGACCACCTCGCGGGGACCGAGGCCGCGGTGCTCGACGAGGACACGTTCTCCGCGAACGGTATTGGGTACTACCGGCGCACCGTGACCTTCGACGGGACTGACGAGGTGATGGCGGTGCAGTGGGGGTATCGCGAGGGCGACACCATCGCGGACTTCTTCATCCGGCCGATCGAGCCGGGCACGAGCGTCGAGTATCGGACGCGGACGGCGCTCCGCCTTCCCTTCGAGGGGGCGTGGTACGTGACGTCCGGCGGTCGCACGGTCGAGGAGAACCAGCACGGGCGCGATTACGCCAACCGATTCGCCTACGACATGGTCTACGCGAGCGACCTGGAGGCCGACGGACCCTTCGCGAGCCCCTCGGACTTCGATACCTGGGAACGACCGATTCTCGCTCCCGCCGCGGGGATCGTCATCGGCGCCCTGGACACCGTGCCCGACAACCCCCTCGACGTGACCGTCGGTACGCCGGCCATCGGGAACCACGTGGTGATCGACCACGGCAACGGCGAGTTCTCGGTGCTCGGTCACCTGCGGCAGGGGAGCGTCCGCGTGGCGCCGGGCGATTCCATCGCCGCGGGCGACCTGCTCGGCCTCGTCGGGAACAGCGGCAACAGCAACGGCCCGCACCTCCACTACAACCTGCAGAACGGTCCCGAGCCCAACGGCGCGCGCGGCCTGCCCGCGCAGTTCCTCGGGTACACGGCTGACGGCGAGGCGGTGGAGCGGGGGGAACCGGTCCGCGGGCAGATCGTTCGGCACGGGGGTTGAGACCGGCCCACGCAGACGACGCCGGCTCGGCGCCGGCCCCGTGAGCCGGCGTGCGTGGCCGGGGCCGGGAGCATTCATACCGAAAGGCGCTCAGGCGAAGCCGAACAGGGGCGGGAACAGGAAAGCCACGACCGCGGCCCATGCGGCCAGCACGTACAGGTAGGTCATCTGCCATTCCCACAGCGGCGCGATGGAGCCGCCGCGGCGCAGGTAGCGCAGGTACAGGAACGCGGAGCCCGCCAGGTTCACCAGGAGCACCACGTTCATGCCCAGCGCCGCGAGCCGATTGGGGGTGAAGCCGAACTCCGAAATGCGGGCGCCTATCGCCCACAGCGCGAGCCCGTCGACCAGCAGCGCGGCGCCGACGAGCGTGAGCTGGATCCAGTCCAGGGGGCCGGCCGGCGCGAGCGGATCGCGCGCCGAGATCGAGTAGAGGAGGAGCCCGAAGACCACGACCAGGAGCAGGTCGACGAGGATCAGGATCTCCCGCTCGACGTCGATGCCCCGACCCGTCGCCGCCATGGTCCCCACGAACGCCAGGAGCGCCAGCGTGAACAGCGGCACGAAGACCCGCGCCAGCACGGGCGCCATATTCTCGATCACGCTCTGCTTCGCCTCGACCAGCCAGGTAGCCACGACGGCCGCGCCCGCCGCGCCGCAGGGCACGATCCAGTTGGCGACGTACGGCTCCATGTCCAGCCCGATCGCCCCGAAGAGGCCGAACGTGAGGCCGATCAGCACGCCTCCGCCCAGTGCGATCAGGACGTAGTAGATGAACAGCTCGCCTGTGAAGCGGAGGAAGTCCATGCGCTTCTGGTTCCCGCGCCACCGCGCGCCCACGTAGGCTACCCCCACGATCATCCAGAGCACGATCGGGAGGTGGATCACGGTCAGGTTCAAGGTGTCAGGCACACGGGCGCCGTCGGTCCACCCCCGGAAGGGGAACGCGTTGACGATCGCGGCGGTCACGAGCAGCGCGCCGGCCAGCGCCCAACGCGTGCGCCCCGAGAGGTGCCTGTCCCATGCGAGGTAGGCGGCGATGAACGGCGCGAAGAAGAAGCCGATGTTGATCGGGTAGAAGTACGCCGAGGTCTCGAAGTCGAAATCGACGCCGAACAGCGCGGGCACCTTGATCGCCACCGCCGCCGCCACCGCCAGGCCCAGCGCCACCCACATCTTCGGCGACCCGAAGGCCCCGGGCGGTTCGGCGCCGGCGGTGCCCCCCTCGGCCGACAGCACGAGCTGCTTCCAGAGCCGCTCGGAATGCTCGCGCGCGAACTCCCGCGTCAGCGCGTCGATCGCGCCCATCCGCTTGACGGCGACCAGGAACGCCTCGTCCTCGGACAGCCCCTGGTCGAGCAGCGTGTCGATCTGCTCGCGCAGATGATCCTCGAGCTCGGCCGCGTCCGCCTCGGCGATCGCCTGGCTGGCGCGCAGGTGCGCTCGCCAGGCGTCGATCTGCTGCGCCAGGGAGTCTCCCGTGGGCTCGCCTGTATGTATCGCGTTCATGCGTTCAGGCCTGCTGTGGTAGGCAAACGAGGGCCCCGTCGGAGCCCGCGGCGTCGGCCATCGCCGACCAGATCTTCCGGAGCGTGTCGTCCACGGTGCGCCACTGCCTGCGCTCCTCGGCGAGCTGCTTCCGGCCCTCGGGAGTGACGCTGTAGTACTTGCGCCTGCGCCCGGTTTCCGACTTCTCCCAGCGCGCCCGCACGAGTCCGGATCTCTCGAGCCGGTGGAGCACCGGATAGAGCATGCCGTCGGTCCACTCCAGCTCGCCCCCGGACAGCTCGCGGACGCGCTGCAGGATCGCGTAGCCGTAGCTGTCCTCTTCACCCAGGATGGCGAGGACCAGCGGCGTGGAAGACGCGGCGACGAGATCCTTGTTGATGGTCATCGCGCGCCGTGCATGGCCCGAGGTCGCCGTGATCCGGCGTCGCGGCCGGCCCTGGCGTTCGGCCCGCTCGATGGCTGGGGGCGCTCATACATAGAAGCAGTATACATAGAACTTCAATGTATGACAAGGCCGGCGCTGGCCGTCCATCGGGCGGGCGCCCTAGAATGCTCCGATGATCGTTCGATGCGGATGGGCCCTGGCCCTCGCCCTGTGCGCCGCCTGCGCGGCGCGGCAGGACGTGGCCGAGGGGATCGAGGGGTGCTACGCGCTCGAGCTCGGCGAGTGGAATCCGCCGCGCCAGGCGGTGGACGAGCCGTTCCAGACGCCCCCCGCCGTCTTCGAGCTTCTCGACAGCCTCGGCACCGAGTCGTTCGAGGAGGGGCAGCGGCTGGTGCGCCCGAAGATCGAGCCCGGGGACTTCCGCGGCGGAAGCGCGTCCTGGAGGTGGCTGAGCGAGGACTCGGTCCGGGTGGTGTGGACGACCGGATTCGTCATGGTCGACCTCGAGTTGGAGGTGCTGGGCGATCGCCTCGAAGGCGTCGCCACTGCCCGGACGGACGCCGTGGTGCCCGGCGCGGCCTGGCCCACGACGTCCGCGACGGCGACAAGGAAGATCTGCGAGACCGGATAGGCAGCACGTCGGCAGCGCGTGGCCGTGCGCCTTGAGGCGCCGCGTGAGGCCGCACGGGCGCCCCCGGCGGCGTAGCCCGGCGCAATCCAGTTTCGGGTCGGGTCGGCCTCTTGCAGAGTAGGTCGGGTGTCGGACTCCAGAGAATCACCTGCTCACCGGAAGGACCGCCATGCCCGAGATCATCGCACGCTTTCATTACCGGCACGAAGCGGAGTACGCTCGCGGGTTCCTGGATGATGCGGGCATCCCTGCGTCGGTGTTCGTCGACGACGCCGCGGGCATCGAGGCGGGGATGGCGTTTTCGAACCCGGCGCGCGTGGTCGTGCCTGACGAGTACGTGGAACGTGCGCGGGAGATCCTGACCAATGCCGGGCTGCTGGAGCAAGACGGGGAACCGCCGTGAGCCGGGCTCACTCGACTCGATGATTAGCGCCCCGCCGGAGGAAACGACGATGCCAAAAACCGTAGCGGAGTTCGCACACCGCCACGAAGCGGAGTACGCTCAGGGCTTCCTCGAGGACGCCGGCATCCCCTCGTCCGTGTTCGACGACGATGCTGGCGGTGGCCTCCTCGGCCTCGAGATTTTCCGTGGCGCGCGCTTGGTGGTGCCGGATGAGTTGGCCGAAAGCGCACAGGGGGTCCTGCGTGAGGCGGGACTGCTGGAGTGATTCCCGGCGAGCTCCACCGTCTCAGGGCCTCCTTGACTCCAACCTGCTCGCCCGCGTAACAACCCGGCACTCTCGATCGTCCTTCCATGAAGAAGGGGACACACCATGAGCAAGACGAT
>DATHRZ010000048.1:0-17767 GCA_035464655.1 Gemmatimonadota bacterium | reverse complement strand
TTCCGCCCCGGTGCGCACGCTCGACTCCCTGCACCTCGCCTCGGCCGCACACCTTCGCGAGCACGGGCGAACTTATCGCTCGCCACCGCCGACGTCCGGATGCGCGAGGCGGGCCTGGGCATGGGGTTCGAGCTGTACCTCGAGGCGTGCCCAGCGCGTTTCAGCTGAAACGTCCTCCCGTCGTCTTCCCCGGCTAAAGAGTCTTTGTCAATAAGTACGAACCGACGGTGCGGGATGCTTTGCAACGGGACGCATCGACCCCGCGGGGTCAGTTCAGCCCGGCCACAGCCAGCCGAGCGTACCCGCCGTGAGCGACGCGTAGACCAGCGCGTCGAACATGGATTTCAGTGTCGTCGACCAGCTGCGGCGAAACCAGATCGAGTTCTGCGCCAGGGCGAGTCCATACCCGGCGAACGCCACGGCGCCGGCGACCTGGAACACGCTCAGGTAGTCCGCGCCGGGCGCGAGGGCGATCCCGGCCACGTAGGCGGCGAACAAGCCGACCAGCAAGCAGTAGATGAACCACTGCACGAGGGCGGCCCCCATGCTGAACTCGCCGGCCGGGAAGACGGTCATAAAGGCGATCGGGCCTTCCTTCATTCTCGCCTGGAAGGCCTCGCTCTTACGCTCCTCCTTCGAGCCCGCATGGGGGACGACGTAGTCTCCCGCCGGCACGCCGCGCAGTCCGGCCCGGACCGCTGCCTCGTCGGGCACCGGACCGTAGTCGCTCTGGTGGTAAGTGAGAACCGTGTGGATGATCGAGCTCACGATGAACACGATGACGGCGGCAACGAGAATCGGAAGCCACAGCGACATGACCGGTACCATGTGTACCTCCCCCTGTTCGTCGGCAGCGCGCGCGCCGGCGGCGCGGCCACGGCCGAGATTCTATTGCTGGCGACCGGAAGCGTCCACCGCCTCGTCGTAGGGGACGCGAACGCACACTTCGAGTCCGTTCGGGTCGCGTTCGACCAACTCGAAGCTGCCACCGATCAGCACGGCACGCTCCCGCATGCCTACGATCCCAAATCCCTCCGCTCGAGCAGGACTCCCGCTCGACATACCCGCGCCGTCGTCCAGAATCCGCAGCACGATGCCGCTGGTCTCCGACCGCAACTCCACGCGGCCCCCCCCGGCCCGGGCGTGCCGGACCACATTCGTCAGGGCCTCCTGCACGATGCGAAACAGGTGCCCGGACACTTCGGCATTGAACTTCACCTGTCCGACGTCCGACGAGAACGACGCAGGCAGTCCCGAATCTTCCGAGAACTCGGCCACATAGTCCTCGAGCGCCTCGACCAGGCCGAGCTGGTCGAGGGCCAGCGGACGGAGGCGAGCCGAAATATTCCGCACCTCCACGATGGCCGAGTCGACGACGGCCATGGTTTCCACCAGGCGCTCGTGCCTCTCGCCCGCCGCATGCCGCGACTCCCAACCTAACTGGAGCTTCACGACCGTGAGCAATTGCCCGATATGGTCATGAATTTCCCGCGCGAGCACGATCCGCTCACGCTCGCTGTCGGCGATCTTGTTCGCCAGATATCGGCGAAGGAGATCTCGAGAGGCCTCGACCTCCGCTTGCAGGTGGCTTCGTCGCGTAATGTCCTGCACGGTGCCGACGAGCCTCGCCGTGCCGTCAGCTTCTTCGACGAGGGAAGCCCTCTCATGCACGTGTCGAACCTCACCGTCCGGTCGGCGAATCCGATGCACGATATCGAGGGGAGCGAGCCCGGCGATTGCCGCCTCGTCCGCTGCGACCAGCGCGGCCCGATCCTCCGGATGAACGAACTCATTGAAGGCGGCGGCCGTGGGAACGAACTCTGCAGCTTCGACACCGAAGATCCGGTAGACTTCGTCCGACCAGGTCATCTCGCGCGTCTCGCAATCGAGTTCCCAGTGCCCGAGACGGCCAATATGCTGAGCGCGACGATGTAGCTCCTCGCTGCGCCGGAGTTTCTCGAACGCATCTTTCTGGCGAGTGACGTCCTGCGTCACGCCGGCAACGCCATCGAATCCGGTTGCCGCGACCTCGATCGGGTAGGCCTGCGACCGCATCCAGCGGACCTCGCCGTCGGGCCGAACGACACGGAATTCACGCTCGGAAGAACCCCCGTCTCGGGCTGCCTCGCGCGCGGCCCGGAACTGCTCGCGATCGTCCGGGTGAACGAATTCCAGCAGCGCGGCAGGGTCCTCGTACAGTCGTTCCGGCGGGCACCCCCAGAGCCGCTCGAGCGTCGCACTGACATAGTGGATCCGGCCGTAGTCCGGGGAGGCCAGCCAGAACACCATGTCGGGGGCGTACTCCATGAGGCCCCGAAAGCGATGCTCGTTATCCCTCGCTACCTGTATCGAGCGCTCGTGGCTTCTCGCGTACGCGAAAGCCAGCAGCCAGACGAGACCCGTGCTGAGGAGGACGAAGAACGACCCTTTCAGCGTGCTGAGCCACTGCAACTCCGTTACCCCCGGGGCGATCCGCGTGGCGAGCAGATCGGTTCCGAGCACCCATATGATGCCGAACGCGGCATAGCACAGTGCGAAGCGGAGCGCAGCCCGGCGGCTTTGTTCCCGCATCGGCTAGGGGGCGGAACCGCCGGCCATTTGCTCGATGACCTCGATCAGGCTCTCCCAGTCAGACGTCTTGTCGAAGCAGTGGCTGGCACCCGCCGCGAGGCACCGCTGGCACAGAGCCTTCGACGCGTGGATCGACAGGATGATCACCGGTGGTCCATCGGAGCCGAGACCGGCCGGCGGATCGTTCAGGAGATCGAGGGCCGTGCCGTCGCCGAGCGCAAAGTCGAGCATGATCAGATCGAACACCTCTCTCGAGACGGCTTCACGCGTTTCGGCGACCGACGAAGAGAGCACCACCCGCTTCACACCGGCGATCTCGACGAGCGCACGCTCGATCTCCTTCCGCAACAGGTCGGAATCCTCCGCGAGCAGAATGTTCAATCGCTCGTCTCTCCTGTTTGGGCGGAACGGGCTCCACCATGCGGTCGATCGAGCACCTCGCGTACCTTCGTGGCGAGCGAGGTCGCCGTGAACGGCTTCTGAAGCAGTTCGAACTCGGCCGACCGCAGGTTGCGATGCAGAATCACGTCGTCCGTATAGCCGGACATGAACAGTACCCTGATGTCCGGCTTCAGAGCGACGACCTGCTCCGCCAGCTCGCGACCACCGTCGCCCGGCAGAACCACGTCGCTGAGCAGGAGGTCGATCTTTCCTTCGTAGCGCTCGACCACCTCCAGGGCTCCGGCTGCGTGCTCGGCCCCGAGCACGCCGTATCCGCGTGCCCGTAGCGACCTCAGCACGACGTCGCGCACGGGCCCCTCGTCCTCGACGACGAGAATCGTTTCGGTGCCGTCATCCGATGCTTCGGCCGGCTCGACTACCTCCAGTCCCGCGTCCCCCTGCGGATACACACGCGGCAGATAAACGGCCATCGTCGTCCCGATGCCCGGCTCGCTGTACACGGAGATGTGCCCGCGACTTTGCTTGACGATGCCGTAGCTCGTGGACAGGCCCAGCCCGCTTCCCTGGCCGGCCGGCTTCGTCGTGAAGAACGGGTCGAAGGCGCGCGACGCGACGTCCCTGGTCATACCCGTACCGGTGTCGCTCACGGTCAGCTTCACGTACTCGCCGGGCGTAACCTCGGCGCGGGACTTCGCATACTCCTCGTCGAGATACTCGTTCGTCGTCGACAGGCTGAGCTCGCCGCCGCCCGGCATCGCCTCCCGCGAGTTGATGATCAGGTTCACGATGACCTGCTCCACCTGTCCCTGATCCGCCTCGACGTGGCCGGCATCGGGCGCGAGGTGGGTCACGAGTCGAACGTCCTCGCCGATGATACCCCGGAGCATCGCCTCCATGTCGGCAATCAACTCGTTGAGCCAGAAGGCCGAAGGCTTGATGAGCTGCCGACGCGAGAACGCGACGAGCTGCCCGGTGAGGACGGCGGCCCGATTCGCCGCGTCGAGGATCTGCTTCAGCGACTCCGCCGTCGTCGAATCGGATTGGAGGTCGGCTTCCATGAGCTGAGCTTCGGCCAGGATGACCGTCAACAGATTGTTGAAGTCGTGCGCGACCCCACCGGCCAGCCGCCCGACGGCTTCCATGCGTTGGGAGCGCGCCAGTGCCTGTTCGGTCGCCCGCTGCTCTGTCACATCTTCGGCGAGCACGACGATGCGACCGGTCTCGTCGGCAAGCGGGAAGACCCGCGCCCGCACCCACCGGGACTCGTCGTCGGGCCGCTCGAGCCGAAAGGTAGTCGTCGTACTCTCACCCGCATGGGTATTCGCCACCGACCGCTCGACGCGCGGGCGATCCTCGGGATGCACGGCGTCCATCCACTTGCCCGGGGAGTCGTAGACCTCGTCGAGCTGGATCCCCCAAACATCCGCGAACGCCGGGCTGACATACACGATCCGCTGATCGGATACGTCCATCAGAAAGAACGCTTCCTTTACATGCTCGGCGAATCGATCGAACAGTTCGAGCGCATCATCCGCCTCCTTCTTCTCGGTGATGTCCTCCTGCACCGCCAGGTAGTGCTCGACCTCGCCGTTCTCGTTGCGTACAGGGGAGATCCTAACGTAGTCCCAGTAAGGTTCTCCGTCCTTGCGACGATTCTGGATCTCGCCCTCCCACGACTTTCCCGCTCGAACGTTCTCCCAGAGCGAGTCGTAGACCTCGGGGGGCGTGTCTCCGGACCCGAGGATCCGTGGCGTCCGGCCGATTGCTTCCTCGGCGGAATATCCGGTGATCTCCGTGAACTTTTTGTTCACGTACTCGATCCGACCGTCCAGATCCGTGATCAGGATCGAGGCGGGGCTCTGATCCACGGCGAGGGTAAGCCAGCGAGACTGCCTCCGGGGCCCTTCAGACATCGCAATGGCGCCTGACCCGGCTCCGGCGGTCAAAGATCGTCAAGCCGATGCCCCTGCGATCGAGAGCGGATCCTCGGTCGACTCGCCCACCGCCAGAAACGCGTCGACCACGTCGGGATCGAAGTGCGCTCCGCGGCCGTCGCGAATCATCGCGAGCACCCGGTCCCGCTCCCACGCCTCCCGGTATGGACGATCGTGGGAGAGCGCGTCGAACACATCGACCACCGCCACGATGCGAGCCGCGAGAGGGATGTCTGTGCCCGCCAGGCCGTTCGGGTAGCCGCCTCCGTCCCACCACTCGTGATGCCCGAGAGCGATCTCCGCCGCATAGCGCAGCACCCGCCACGGGCTGTCGGACAGCAGCGAGGTCCCGATCGTCGTATGGGTCTCCATGATCGCCCGTTCGCCCGGCGTGAGCTTGCCCGGCTTCAGCAGGATGCTGTCCGGGATGCCGATCTTGCCGACGTCGTGAAGCGGCGCGGTGAGGAGAAGGGTTTCCACGTCCTCGGCGGACAGGTCCAGGCGACCTCCGAGGACGGCCGAGAGGGTTCCGACCCGGCGCGTGTGCTCACCCGTATCGTCGTCGCGATACTCGGCGGCCCGCGCCAGTCGAGCCAGCACGTCGAGCCTCGCCTCCTCGAGCTTCTGTGTCCGTTGCTTCACCGTCGCGTCGAGGATGCGATTGTGCGCCATCGTCTCGAGGTGGAGGAAGCGCGTCGCCAGCAGGTTGCGGATCCGCAGCAATACTTCGGTCACGTCGAACGGCTTCGTGAGGAAATCCGATGCACCTTCGTCCAGTGCTCGCCGTTTCGTCTCCGTGCTGAGGTTGCCCGTGAGCACGAGGATCGGCACGAGGCTGTCGTCGGGGATGATCTCGGCGAGTTTCGCCATGAGTTCGAAGCCGTCGGGGGACGGCATCACGAGGTCGAGGACGACGAGATCCGGAGTGATCTCCGAATACAGCTCGACCACGGAACCGGAATCCGTGGTGACGGTCACGTCCACAAATCCGGCGCGCGCAAGGATCCTCTCCAGCAGGCCGACGATAGCCTGATCGTCGTCCGCAATGAGGATTCGGCCCTGTCGAGCCTGTCGAGGAATAGCGATCAGGTCCATGAACCTGCCCTGGCAAGCCGGACGCTTCGGGATCTGTTCCGGACTGGCGGATCGGAAACTAGATCACCTTAACGTTATTCACGACACCCGCCTTCGTCAAACCTCGGTGGCCTCAGGCGACGCCCATCTCTGCGCGGACGTCGCGGACGAAAACGGCGGGCTCGTCGGGCGTCACGACGAGCGTCCGGCTCAGGCCCGGACGTTCGTGTCAGCCGTTGGCCAAAATTTTCCGGACCTTCCAAATGAGCGTTTTGGGAGTGAACGGCTTCTGAAGGAACTCGACATCCCCCGGCAGGTTGACCTGGGTTCCCGGGGAGTCGCTGGCGTACCCGGACATGACGAGGATCGGGACATCCCCGCCCGTCTGCCGGAGCTGGTCGACCAGTTCCCGGCCGGAGAGGCCCGGCAGGCCGAGGTCGGTGAGCACCAGGTCGAAGTCGCCGTCCCGTTCCAGCTCGGCAACGCCCCTGTCGCCGCTCTCCACGGCCAGCACGACCATGCCGGAACGCTCGAGGATGCGGGTCGTAATTTGGCGGACGGCGTCCTGGTCCTCCACGATCAGCACGCGCCGGCCCTGCAGGTCCGCTTCGGCCGCTCCGGGCGCGCGGTCCGACTTATCCCTCGTCTCCGGCGCTTCCTCCACGGCCGGGAAGCCGAGCGTGACCGTCGTCCCCTCTCCGGGCTCGCTCTCCACTCGCACGATACCGCCGCTCTGCGTGACCATGCCGTACACCATGGCCAGCCCCAGGCCCGTCCCCTTCCCCTTCTCCTTCGTGGTGAAGAAGGGCTCGAAGATGCGCTCCCGTGTCGCCGCATCCATGCCCGTTCCCCTGTCGGCGACATCGAGCGCCACGTAGAGACCGTCCTCGCCGGGCGAGCCGGCCGTCCTGGCGTGGTCCCGGACGCGCATGACTCGCGTTCGCAGGGTGAGCACGCCGCCCCGTGGCATGGCGTCACGGGCGTTGATGGCCAGGTTCATAATGACGTGCTCGAGCTGGCCCGGATCCACTCGTACCGAAGGGAGCTCGTCCGGAAGATTACTTTCCACGGTGACGGCCGGGCCGAGCACCCGGTTGACCAGCCGCATCGCTTCCCGGCTGACTTCTGAGAGGTCGGTGGTCCTGGGCTGGAGAACCTGTTCCCGGCTGAAGGCCAGGAGGTGCCCGGTCAACGTGGCGGCCCGCTCGGCCGCCGCCTGGATGCCTTCGAGCTCCCGGCGCGCGGTGGCCGCATCCAGAACCTGCTTCTCGTCCACGTCCATAAGCAGCAGGTCGGCCTGCGAACGGATCACCGTGAGGAGGTTGTTGAAGTCGTGGGCAATCCCCCCGGCGAGGCGTCCGATCGCCTCCAGCTTCTGGCTCTGGCGGAATTGCTCCCCGAGACGATGCCGCTCCGTCACGTCCCGCATAGTGAGAACGATTCCGCCGATCGCCGGATGGTCGAACAGGTTCCGGCCGACTCCCTCCTGGTGTCTTACCTCGCCATCGGCGGTAAGCACGCGGTACCGGAACCGCCTCATCGACCCCGGCTGCTGGCCCAGCTTCCGCAGTCCCACCTCGACGTCGGGCTGGTCCTCGGGGTGAATCAACGCAAGAGCGTTCCGGCCTTCCAGCTCCTGTCTCGTATAGCCGGTCTCGTCCTCCTCGCTCGGCTCCGCAAACAGGATCGTCCCGTCCGCGTCGAGGACACTCACGGCGTCGCCCGTCTCCAGCAGCATCTGCGAGAGGCGTTCCCGCTTCAATCCCTCACCGATCAGGACGGCCAGGTCGTCTAGCATCTCCCGCTCCTCGCGCAGAAACGGCCCCTCGCCGCGTTCCGGACGGGCTTCCGTGAGGACCACCATCAGGCGGCCCGCCTCACGGCCGCCGAACTCCACGGGCACCGCGAGGCTCCACTCGGTCGCCCGGAACCCGTCCGTCGCGAACTCCCGATCGCCCAGGACCAACAGCGCTTCCGTGATCTCGGGGTACAGGAACCCCGGGGGAATCAGGCGCACGATCGCCCCGAGCCTGTCGCCCAGCGTCCGCTCCACATCGTTCAGGATGCGCGTCGTCCCGTGGAGCACCCTCAGCTCCTTGACCCGCTCTCGCGCTTCCTCCCTCGCCTCTTCCGCGTCCTCCTTCGCCGCGCGGAGTTCATCGACCTGTTTCTGGCCGGTGATGTCGCGGATCACCAGGAGGATGAGCTGGAGGGAGTCGAGGCGTCGGGCGTTGAGCAGCATCATGCGCCAGCCGATGTCCTCGAACTCGTGGGCGACCTCGTACCCGTCGAAGCTCCTGTTCTCCGGCAGGATCTCATCGAGCAGGGTGTGGAGCTCGGGGATGTCCCATTGCCCGTTGCCGAGCTCGTAGATAAGGCGCCCGATCGTCTCCTCCGGTGAAGCCTGGAAGTGCTCGTAGAAGGCCGGGTTCACCACCTGGACATGGAGATCGGACGTGAGGACGACGAGCGGGTCGTGAATGGTCTCGACGATGTCGGCGGCGGCGATTCCCGCCTCCCACAACTCCAAGTCCAGGCGCTTGCGCCCGCGCGGGTCGACCTCGGCAGACGTGGCCGCTTTACCCGACTGTCGCTGTACACTCATGGATGCCCCTTTTGCCGGCCCGGCGTGGCGACATCTCGCCCCTGGTGACGACCAGATTCGGCCGCGCCTTGCGATGGAACGTCGATGGGACGACCACGTTCGGGCCATGAACGGCGCACCCGGCGAACCTGCCGGGGATCTCCCGCACGCCTACAATAACAATACTCCTGCTGTTTTCTTGCGGCCAGTTAGACCGGGCCCGTCCCACCGCCTCGTCCATGAAGGACTGTACGCCGCGTATGAATGGGGTTGTCGATCGTCCCCCTTCCATGGCTGAGACGAACGGCGGCCGCCGAAATCGACCGCGGTGCCCGCACCGGTTCCCGATTCGCCGGTTTACTTGACCCTGCAGGCATTTCGGCGGATTATCCGACATGAAGTCCTACCGACGGTTCCTCGCGGAACTCAAGCGGCGGAGGGTGTTCAAGGTGGCCGCCGTGTACGGGGCCGTCGGCTACGGCGTTTTGCAGCTGTCCGACATCCTCGTACCGGCCCTTGACTTGCCGGATTCGGTGACGCGCGGCATCGCCCTCATCGTCGTGCTCGCTTTCCCCATCG
This sequence comes from Gemmatimonadota bacterium, assembly GCA_035464655.1. GTDB lineage: Bacteria > Gemmatimonadota > Gemmatimonadetes > Palauibacterales > Palauibacteraceae > JARFPW01. Next base: position 8,623 of record DATHRZ010000048.1, on the reverse strand, counting down.
CGATCGTGCTCGCGTGGGCTTTCGAGGTCACTCCCGAAGGCGTGCGCCGTACTGAGGCGGCGCCGATCGAGGAAGTACGCCGCATCGCGTCGGAGCCGCGCCGGCGTCGATGGCCAATCGGAATCGCGGCGCTCGTCGCCACCGCCCTGCTAGCCTGGGGGGCCTGGTGGACGCTGCGCCCCGACGCGTCCGCGAGTCTCGCCGACGGCGCGGACGGAGCCGAGCTCGACGACGCGGTGCTCACCGTTCTGCCTTTCGCCGTCGAAGGCAGCCCCGACGTCCAGTATCTCGGCGACGGGATCGTGAGCTTGCTGAGCACGAAGCTGGACGGGGCCGGGAACCTGCGGTCGGTGGACAGTCGCTCGGTACTGCGCCTTGCCTCGCGCGAAGGCTATGCGCCCGGGGATCCGGAAAGCGCTCGCCGGATCGCCACCTTCTTCGGCTCGGGACTCTACGTCGCGGGCGACATCGTCGAAGCCTCGGGACGAATGCAGGTGTCCGCGGAGCTCCGCAGGGTCACCGGCGAACGGATCGCCGAGGCCAGCGTGGAACGCCCGTCCGACGAGGTGTTCGACATCGTCGACGAGCTGACGGGCCATCTGTTATCGGGGCTGCGCGGAGGTCCGGCCGCCCGGGTCCAGCGCATCGCCGCGGTCACCACCTCGAGCCTGCCCGCACTGAAGGCGTTTCTGGAGGGAGAAGATCATTTCCGCGCGGGCCAATTCACCGAGGGGATGGAAAGCTTCCGCCGCGCGACCGAGGAGGATAGCCTCTTCGCCCTCGCCTACTATCGCTTGAGCCTCGCCGCCGAATGGAGCTTTGCGGACCGCACGTCCGTCGAAGCCGCGCAGACCGCCGCGCGTCTGAGCCACCGTCTTTCGGAGCGCGATCGACGTGTGCTCGAGGCCTATCATCTCCGGCGGCTGGGTCAGAACCAGGAAGCTGCGGTTCGATACCGTTCGATTCTCGGCACGTATCCCGACGAGATGGAGGCGTGGCTCGATCTCTCGGAAATCCTCTTCCATGCCGGACCGCTGCACGGCGACCCGTTCACTTCCGCGAACGAGACGCTGCGGCGCGTCATCGAGTTCGACCCGCAGCACGCCACCGCGCTGATCCATCTCGCCCGGATCGCGGCTTATGAAGGGAACATCGCGAGGGTCGATTCCCTCACCGGGAAATTTCTCGGCCTGAACCCGGAAGTGGGGCGGCATCTGGAGATGTCGGCCGTACGGGCGATCGGCATGCAGGATTCCGCGGCCCTGGCCGTGTTGAAGGAACGCCTGCCAACGGCCGACGAGCCTGGACTCGGCATCGCGGCCTGGAGCGCGGGCGTTTTTGCGGGAGACCTCGAAATCGCGCGCCTGGCCGACGAGTCGCTGGCTCGCCCGGGACGGAGCCCCGAGGCCCGTCGCCTCGGCTACGCCCAGCTGGCGCACCTGGCGGTCGCTGAAGGACGCCATCAGGACGAGCGCGCCGCGATCGAGGCTCTGAGCGCGCTGAGTCGCGGCACCGGGCTCGAGTATGAAGCGATGCTGGCCCTGCTTCCTTTCCGGGACACGCCGGCGGAGGAACTCAGGCGGCTGCGCTCCGAGCTCCTCGGGCTCGACCCGAGCTCGATCGAGACGAGCGACAACCCGAGCGAGTTGTTCACGGTACACGACGGGCTCCACCCCTTCATTCGCTACTACCTGCTGGGGTTGCTGTCGGCACAGCTCGGGATGGAGGAGCCGGCAGGGGCCTACGCGGACAGTCTGGACGCCCTTCCGGCCCGTCCGACGGATGGCAGCTTGCCGCAGGACCTCGCGCTGGCAGTCCGGGCCGAACAGCTGCGCGTCAGCGGACGGTTGGAGGCGGCCCTTCAAACCCTGAAAGCACAGTCACGAAACACGTGGTACACGCAGACGGCAGCGTCTCCGTTGTTCAGCCGGGTTCGCGAGCGCTACATCCAGGCCGAGCTGCTGATCGAGCTGGGCCGGCCCGACGAGGCTCGTCGGTGGCTTGAGACCATCGACCAGTTGTCGGTGTTCGACATCCCCTACCGCGAGCCGGCACAGCAGCGGTTGGCCTCGATCGGGACCTCCGACGCGGACGCCGAGAATCAGCCATCGCAGGCCGAGGCGGCATCTACGACGTGAAGCCCTACCAGCAGTTCTTCGCCGAGCTCAAGCGTCGGCACGTCTTCAAGGTGGCCTGGCTCTACGGCATCGTCGCGTTCGGCGTGCTCCAGCTCGCCGACATCGCGTTGCCCCGCCTCGGCCTGCCCGACTGGACCGTCACCTTCATGCTGGCGGTCCTGCTGCTTGCGTTCCCGGTGGCGCTGATCCTGGCGTGGGCGTTCGAGATGACGCCGGAGGGGATGCGGCGGACCGAGTCGGCGGAGGAGGGCGAGATCGAGGCGATCGTTGCGGCCCCCGCCGCGAGCCGCTGGTCGTCCGGCCTGCTGGCGCTGATCGGGATCGCGGCGCTCGTGGGCAGCACATGGTGGCTGGCACGGCGAACGGCGCCCGAACCCGGGACAGAGGCGGCCGGTGCGGGCACGCAGTCCGCCGCCCTGCAGCTCGCCCTCGCGGGGCGGGAGGACGACCTGCGACCTTCGATCGCCGTCCTGCCCTTCGCCGACATGAGCCCGGCGGGGGATCAGACATACTTCAGCGACGGGATCACGGAAGAGATCCTCAACACGCTGGCGCGCGTCGACGATCTCAAGGTTGCGGCACGCACGTCGGCGTTCGCGTTCCGGGACCGCCAGATGGACCTCCGGGCGATCGGGGACAGCCTCGGCGTCGATTACCTGATCGAGGGGAGCGTTCGAAAGGCGGGCGACGAGTTGCGGATCACCGCGCAGCTCATCGATGCGACGGATGGCACCCACCGGTGGAGCGATTCCTACGATCGGACGCTCGACGACGTGTTCGCCATCCAGACCGAAATCGCGGAGGCGATCGCCGATCAGCTTCGCGTCCCGCTCGGGCTCGACGATCGATCCGCGCTGGTGAGCCCCACGGACGACCTGGAGGCCTACGATCTCTATCTCACGGCCCGGGGACGGCTCCGTGAGCGAGGCTCCGGGGTCGCCGAAGCGATCCGGTTGTTCGAGGCCGCTATCGCCCGCGACTCGAACTGGGCCCCGGCGTGGGCGGGCCTTGCGGAGGCGCGGGAGATCCTCGTCTGGTACCCGGAGGCCTGGCCCGAGGCGTTGCCCGACGATCCGATCGCCCGGGACGAGGCGTGGCGCGCCGGATTCGCGGCCCGTCTCGAACCGGCCGAGCATGCGGCGCGCCGGGCGCTGGAGCTCGACCCGCGCAGCGCCTCCGCCTGGACGGCGCTCGGCAGCGTGCTTCGCAACCGCCGCGAGTGGAAGGCCTCCGAAGAAGCGTACCTGCGAGCCCTCCAACTCGACTCGGACAATTCGGAAGCCATCCACCAGTACGCCGAGATGCTCGAGGCGACGGGGCGCGTCGCGGATGCCGTGACCGCCGCGCGACGAGCCGCTGAACTGGACCCCGCTCCCGTGCGGCGGGGCGTGTACGGCTGGATGCTGATCGTGGACGACCGGCCGGACGAGGCCCTCCCGATTCTCGAGCAGGTGGTGGCCGACGCGAACGGACGTCTGCCGATCATCACGTCGATGATCATCCGCGAGCACATGCGGTTCGGTCGAGTCGACGAGGCCGAGCGTGCGGCCCGGGAGATGGGTGATTTCTTCTATCCGGCTTCTTTCTTCGATGCCGTTCGGAGAAGTCAGCCGGAGCTCGCGGTCGGACCCCTCGGTCCCGAGGAATGGGTGTGGTTCGGAGAGCCCGACAGCGCCGCGACGGCGTTTCGGGAACGGGCCACACAGGTGTTCGGCCTGGACGTCTATCGCGTCTGGTTGCCCATCTTCGATCCGATCCGCGACCGCCCCGGTGTACGAGAGTTCCTGCGCCGCGCCAACCTCTCCGATGCGACATTGCAGCGCACGCCCCGGGCGCAGATCGCGACGCCGACGGAGGAACCGCGCCGGTGAAGTCCTACCAGCAGCTGTTCGCCGAGCTGAAGCGGCGCCACGTGTTCAGGGTGGCGGCGATCTACGGGGTCGTGTCGTTCGGCGTCCTGCAGGCCGCCGATCTCATGCTGCCTCGCCTGGGCCTGCCCGACTGGACGGTCACCTTCATGGTCGCCCTCGTGGTGCTCGCATTCCCGGTCGTGCTGATCATCGCCTGGGCGTTCGAGGTCACACCGGAAGGCGTGAAGCGAACGGCTGTCGCAGACGACGCCGAGGTCGAAGCGATCATCGCGGCGCCGGCGTCGCAGCGCTGGCCGGCAGGCCTGCTCGCCCTGGTCGGCGTCGTCGCCCTGTTCGGCGGCGGCTGGTGGATCGGACTGCGGACGGCCGACGAGGGCGCCGCGGCCGTCGACGGAGCCGCTGCCGCGGGCTCCGGCGTCCAACTTGCCATGGCCGAAGCGGAGGAAGACACTCGACCGTCGATCGCGGTGTTTCCGTTCGCCGACATGAGCCCGGAGCAGGACCAGGAGTACTTCAGCGACGGGATCAGCGAGGAGCTCCTGAACGCGCTCGCGAAGATCCGGGAGCTCAGAGTCGCCGCCCGCACCTCCGCCTTCGCCTTCAAGGGCCAGGACCTCACGGCGCAGCAACTCGGAGACACCCTGCAGGTACGGTACCTCGTCGAAGGCAGCGTGCGGAAGGCCGGGGATCGGCTCCGGATCACCGCGCAGCTCATCGACACTCAGGACGGCTCCCACCTCTGGTCGGAGCAGTACGACCGCACCCTCGACGACGTGTTCGCCATCCAGACGGAGATCGCCGAGGCGATCGCCGACCAGCTGCGCGTCTCGCTCGGCCTCGACGAGGGCGCCGACCTCGTGTCCCCGACCGACGACCTCGAGGCCTACGACCTGTACCTCGCGGCCCGCGGACGGATGCGCGAGCGGGGCGACGGGGTCGCCGAGGCGATTCGGCTGTACGAGGCCGCCATCGCGCGGGACTCGTCGTGGGCCCCGGCCTGGGCGGGGCTGGCCGAAAGCCGGGCGACCCTTCCCTGGTACCTGCCCGGCCGATACGCCGATCGACCCTGGGCGGAGAACCTCGACGCGGCGGAGCGGGCGGCGCACCGGGCCCTGTCGCTGGATTCCGCGATCGCGACCGCGTGGGTGGCTCTCGGCAACGTGCACCGCGAACGCTGGGAGTGGCGGGAAGCCACGGACTCTTACGCCAGGGCGCTCGAGCTCGATCCCGAGAGCGCGGAGGCCTACCAGCAATACGCGGAGTTCCTGGCCTACGTCGGGCGGCTCGACGAAGCCCTCGAAGCCGCGCGACAGGCCGTCCGCCTCGACCGGGCCCCGGTACGGCTGAACGTCGCCGCGTACGTCCTCACATACGAGGAACGTTACGATGAGGGCCTCACCGCCCTCGACGAAGGTGACGCCCTCGATCCGGAGGATCGGTTCGGCCGGCTCGGTTACACCCGTTTCCGCCTGTACCTGGACGCCGGCAGATGGGCCGATGCTCGCAATCAAATCCCTCGCATGCGGGGGGTCCACGCCGACATGCTCCGCGGCGGAGTGCCCCTGTGGCCCGCCGGGCCGCCGACCCCGGAGTTCGCCGCTTACGTGAGCCAGCGAAACGAGATCCTCGGCGCCATGCTGTGGATGAAGCTCGGCGAGCCCGGGCGAGCCGTGGAGGCGTTCAGGCCCTACCTCGACCGCGACTATGGAGAGCGAAACAGCCTCTGGACACCCACGTTCCGGCCGCTGCTCGACACGCCCCTGTTCCGCGATATCCTCCGTAAGTCGAACCTCGAGGGCGCACGGCCCCGGGTGTCGGCGCCCGGCGAGGTCACGCCATGAAGTCTTACCAGCAGCTGTTCGCCGAGATGAAGCGGCGAAAGGTATTCAAGGTGGCGGGCGTGTACGGCGTCGTGTCGTTCGGCCTCATCCAGGTGGCCGACCCGCTGGCCGGCATCCTGCGACTGCCCGAGAGCTTCCTGCCGTTCGTGGTCGGGCTCCTGCTACTCGGGTTCCCGCTGGCGCTCGTGCTGGCGTGGGCGTTCGAGGTCACGCCCGACGGGGTGCGACGGACCGAGATGGCCGCGCCCGGCGAGATCGAAAGAATCGTCGCGCAGCCGTTTTCCAAGCGCTGGCCGGCCGGCCTGCTGGCGCTCGTCGGGGTCGCGGCGCTCGTCGCCGGCGCCTGGTGGGCGGGGCGGCGCAGTGCCCCGAGTCCGGCAGTGACCACCGACGTCGACCTCGCGATCCCCGCGGCCGACACCGACGCGCGTCCCTCGCTCGCCGTCCTGCCCTTCGTGGACATGAGCCCTGAGCGCGACCAGGAGTACTTCAGCGACGGAATGACCGAAGAGATCCTCAACACCCTCGCCGGGATCCGCGAGATCAAGGTGGCGGCCCGGACGTCGGCCTTCGCCTTCAAGGGCCAGAGCCCCGACATGCGCACGGTGGGCGACAGCCTAAACGTCCAGTACGTCATCGAGGGAAGCGTTCGGAAAGCCGGAAACCAGCTGCGGATCACGGCGCAGCTCATCGACGCTTCCGACGGGACGCATCTGTGGAGCGAGGCCTACGACCGCACCCTGGACGACGTGTTCGCGATCCAGACTGAGATCGCGCAGGCGATCGCGAGTGAGCTCACGGTGCCCCTGGGTCTCGACGAGGCGAGCCGGCTCGTCCATCCGACCGATGATCTCGAGGCCTACGATCTCTACCTGGCGGGTCGCGCCCGCCTGCGAGAGCGCGGCGGGAGCCTCCCCGAGGCGATCCGATTGTTCGAGGCGGCGGTCGCGCGCGACTCCACGTGGGCGCCGGCCTGGGCGGGACTGGCGGAGGCGCGTGAAGTCATCGGCTGGTACCCGGAGGTCTGGGAGGGCGGCCCGCCGCGGACGATGAGCGAAGGCTACCGGAGATTCTTCGACCTCCAGACGCCCGCGGCCGCGGCGGCCCGGCGGGCGCTCGCTCTCGATCCGGACAACGCGTCGGCCCACGTCGCGCTCGGCAGCGTCTACCGCAACCGGCGGGAATGGTCGGAAGCGCGGACCGAGTATGAGACGGCCCTCGAGCTCGACCCGGAGAACGCGGAAGCCTACCTGCAGTACGCCCAGCTCCTGATGTCGACCGGCGCACTGGTCGACGCCATCCATGCCGCGGAGCGATCCGTGGTGCTCGATCGCCTGCCGATCAGCCTCAGAGTCCTGGCGGCGGCACGATTGATCGCCGGGCAATACGAGCAGGCCCTCGAGGAGCTCGATCGATCCGATCCGCACCGTACCGGCCACCGCAATCTCGAGTCGTGGGTGGACGCCTCGGCCAACGTCGCCCTCGGACGGTACGAGGCCCTGAGAAACCTGCCGAGCCCGGCTTCGGTGACGTATCCGCCCGAGGAAATCGAGCGCTCGATCCGGGCGCTACAGGCCGGCGACATCGACGCCATCCCGCTGCCTCTCGTATCTCCGGTCACCCTGATGAAATTCGGACGAGCCGACGAAGCGGCTAAGAAGCTGTTGAGTGACTTCAGGACGAACCCGACGGCGCTGGGAATCCACTGGATGCCCCTGTTCGACTCGATCCGCGAACATCCGGCCTACCTTGAGCTGTTGAAAGAGGCGAACCTCGAGGGCGTCGCGCCGGACCGGCCGACGACATGAAGTCCTACCAGCAGCTGTTCGCGGAGTTGAAGCGGCGGAAGGTGTTCCAGGTGGCCGCCGTCTACGGCGCGGGAGCCTTCGCCATACTTCAGGGCGCGGACGTCCTCGGGCAGGGACTCCGGCTCGGCGAGGCCTTTCTTCCGCTCGTCACCGCGGCCGTGCTGCTCGGCTTCCCGCTCGCACTGGTCCTGTCGTGGTTCTTCGAAGTGACGCCGGGAGGTGTCCATCGGACCGGAGACGCGGCTCCGGGAGAGCTCGAAGCGATCGTCGCGCAACCGGCCTCGAGGCGTTGGCCGGCGGGCCTCGCGGCGCTGGTGGGGATGGCCGCCCTCCTCGCAGGCGCCTGGTGGGTCGGGACCCGCACCGGCCCGGTCGCCGGGGACGAGGCGGCGGCTTCCGGGCATGCGGTCCGGTTCGCATACGCCGACCTCGCCGACGATCCGCGACCGTCGCTCGCCGTGCTCCCGTTCGCCGACATGAGCCCGGAGGGCGACCAGGAGTACTTCAGCGACGGCATCACCGAGGAAATCCTCAACGTGCTGGCGAAGCTGCCGCATCTGAGCGTGGCCGCCCGCACTTCGGCGTTCGCCTTCAAGGACCGCCAGTTGGACATGCGGGTGGTCGGCGACAGCCTGGGCGTGGCCTATCTCATGGAGGGCAGCGTCCGGAAATCGGGCGACCAGCTGAGGATCACTGCCCAGCTCATCGACGCGCGCAACGGATCGCACGTCTGGTCGGAAACGTACGACCGGACCCTCGACAACGTGTTTCAGATCCAGACGGAGATCGCCGAGGCGATCGCCGAGCAGCTGCGCGTGCCGCTGGGGATCGACGAGCCCTCGGACCTGGTCACGCCGACCTCGGACGTGGAGGCCTACGACCTCTACCTCGCCGGCCGGGCTCGGATGCGCGAGCGCGGCGAGAGCCTCGACGAGGCGATTCGCCTGTTCGAGGCGGCGATCGGG
>DATHRZ010000047.1:0-15863 GCA_035464655.1 Gemmatimonadota bacterium | reverse complement strand
CCGGATCACGTACAGGTACATGCCGGCGGCCGCGTCGACCCCGCCGTCCAGCCGGCCGTCCCACGTGAACTCGGGCGGCTGGCCGCCCGCGGCCATCGGCCGGCGGTCGCGGTACAACCGGCGCCCGGCCAGGTCGTAGATCTCCAGCGCCATGTCACCGCCCTCGTCGGCATCGGCCTCCGACACGGTGAACGGAAACCGCACGATCCCTTCGCCCACGCGCAACGGATTCGGATACGGGGGGAGCGCGGCGAAGGCGTCACCGCGGGACGGCGGGGGCGGCGGATCTTCGGCGCGCAGTTCCGCCAGCCGGGCCGCGGCGACCGTCTCGTCGGGCGCGGCCAACAGCCAGAACCGCACGGTGAGGCTCTCCCCGGCCGCGAGATCGAACGGCCCGACCCCCAACAGCGCGGCGTTGTCCGTGGCCGTGCCGGCACCCGGCAGCGAGGCGGCGGATCCGCCGCGCAGCAGATCGAGCTTCACGTCGTCGGTCAGCGAATCGGCCAGCACTCCGCTGCCGGCCGCGTAGATTCCCCCCGCATCGGGCGTCCCGAGGGGGAGTTCGACGTGCGCGCCGACCGTCGTATCCGCCGCGAGCACCGCGATCGGACCCGTCCCGCTGCCGGCCTCGGTGAACAGGGCCTCGGTCGCGGCATCCCAGCGGACCGCTTCGCCACCGTCGAGGTCCCAGTCGGCCAGCACGCCCACTACGACGTCGGAACGGTTCGCCGAACCCCGGTTCCTAACCGTGAGAACGGCACCCAGCGCGCCCACCCCACCCGATTGCGACGCCTCGTAGCGTCCGGTCACCTCGAGCTCGGCCGGCGTCAGCGCCTCGAAGTCGTCGAACCGAACGTCGGCCGTGGCCGTCTCGACGTCGGTGAACGGGCGCTGCGGCGCCCAGTCCGTCTCGGCCGCCGGGCCGAACGCCTTGAGGTCGGCGCGGCCGAGCGTCGTGGCGTACATGCCGTCGGAGACGACGTCGCCCGCCGCGACCGCGATCGCCCCGGCGGGAAGCAGCTCGGTTCCCTGCCATACGAAGCCCTGGGTCGCAGCGATCCGGCCGAGGCGGCCGAAGTCGTTCGCCCCGGCCGCCAGCTCGCCGGCCGCGAGGACGAAGCCGCCGAACGCGTCCGGCGGACCCGCGAACACGAGCCGCGACAGCACGAGGGCGCCGGTGCCGTCGGTCACCGTCACGCGCACCGAAGTGCGCTCACCGGGTGGGGGAGCCTGCCACGCCAGTCGCGCCGCGATCGTCGCACCCGCGCCGATCGGCGGAATCCGCGCGCTCGCCGGGGCCGGGCCGGTCGGATCGCCGGGCAACGGCTCGACCCGCAGCTCGCCGCCCGGCCACACCACCCGGCCACGATTGCGAAGCTGCAGAGTCAGTCCCTCCGCGTCGGCCGTCGCGCCGGCTACCTGCAGGAGGTCCGCCACCAGCAGGGCCCCGGCGGCGTTCAGCGACGCCGGGACGTCGAGCAGGCCGTGGCCCGCGTCGTTGTCGGGTCCGGCGACGCCCACGTCCACGGCGCTGTCGAGGAGGAATCGCTTCAGCGTCTCCGGCGTCGCGCCGCCGCGCGCCTGACGCAGCAGGGCGAGCGCGCCGGAGGCCTGCGCCGTCGAGAGCGACGTGCCCTGCGCCGTGAAGCCCGTGAGGCGGGCGCGCCCCTCGCCGTCGGCGCGGACCTCGGGCACCGTGCCCGGCGCGATGATCTCCGGCTTGATGCCGCCCCCGCACGGTGACGGTCCGCGTCCGCTGAACTCCGCGACCGCGATGTTCGTCGTGCCGCTGCTCGAACCGATGGCGAAGCTCCGCAGCGCCGCGTCGTCGCGCGAGGCGGGGAACGCCACCGAGCCGGCCGACGGTCCGCCGTTGCCCGCCGCGAACATCACGGCGATGCCCGCCGCCTCGGCGGCGTCGATCGCGTCGTACAGGACGTCGGTGCACTGATCGAAGTCGGATGTCGGGAGAATGCCCCACGATGCGTTGATGATGTCGGGCGCGTCGTCCGTCCCGGGGTTTCCGTCTGGGTCGAGCGCCCACTGAAAGGCCTGGAGCAGCACCGAGCGACGCGTGAACACCCCGCCCCCGAAGTTGTCGAACACGCGCGCCGCGATCCATTCGGCGCGGGGGGCCGGTCCGGTGACGATGTCGAGGTCGGAGGACGCGACGAGCGTCGAGCCGTCGCCCAGCTCCAGCACGTCGCCGGCCGCGAGCGCGCCGACCGCGGCGACGGCGACCTGGGTGCCGTGCCCGATCGCGTCGCGCGGCTCCGACGCGCGGCGGAACGGATCGAACCACGAGGCGCGAATCGCGGTGCGCAGTCCGCGCCAGCGCCGTGCCACCATCGCGTTGGAGGCGTCCACGCCCGAATCGAAGAACGCGATCACCACACCGTCTCCCGTCGCTCCGGCGTCCCACACGGCGTCGGCCCCGATCGTACGCATCGCGTCGGACGTATACGACGGCGCCGCGAGCTCGCTGCGGGCGGGTTCGATGGCGACGGGCAAGGGCTCGTCCGACACGATCCGTCGCACGCCGGGCGTCGCCGCGAGCCGCTCGAGGCCGGCGGCCGTGACCTCGGCCGCCGCCGCCGGCACCACCCAGAAACGCTCGGTGATCCGCACGCCCGGCTCGCCGGCCCCCGCATCGTCGTCGAGGTCGTCCAGGCCGCGGAGGGCGAGCGTCGACCGACCGCGCAACACCTCTACGACGCCGGCTTCCGCAGCTTCGGCCGGCGGCGGCGCTTCGAACTCCACGACCACCTGTACCGTGCCGCCGGGCGCCAGGCTCGCCACGGCCGATCTCACCTCCGACGAGACCGGCCCCGCCTCCTGCGCCACCGCCGCGCCCACGGGGACCACGAGACCCGCCAGGCCGGCCGACGAGACGACGAGAACGCGGGCCGCAGCCCTCCAGCCGGTTATCGAATGCATGGGCGGAACATACGGGCGCCGGCCGGGCCGGCAACGCGCCATTGCGCTTCGGCTCCTGTTCGGGTATGATCGCTTCGGCTTCCCTTCGGGTCGGGCGCGTGCGGCGTCCGACCGACGTTCAGATGCGGAGAGGACACGATGGCGCTCACGAGACGGCAGAAGGAGATCCTCGACTTCATCGAGAGCTTCCTCGACGAGCACGGCTACTCGCCGAGCTTCGAAGAGATCGCCTCGTTCTTCCAGTACCGTTCTCTTGCGACGGTCCACGAGCATCTGACGAACCTCGAGAGCAAGGGCTACATCCGGAAGAACTACAACGAGAGCCGCTCGATCGAGCTGGCGCGCACCGAAATGCGCCTGGCGGCCGTCGAGCTTCCGCTTCTCGGCCTCGTGGCGGCCGGTGAGCCGATCGAGGCGATCGAGGACACGGAGACGATCCCGGTTCCCGAGGACCTGATCTCGGGTTCGACGGGCTCGCACTACGTGCTCCGCGTGCGCGGCGACTCGATGATCGACGAGCAGATCAGGGACGGCGACTACGTGATCGTCCAGTCGCGCATGACGGCGCACGACGGCGAGATGGTGATCGCCCTGATCGACGACGAGGGCGCGACCGTGAAGCGGTTCTATCGGGAGTCGGGCGGGATGGTGCGCCTGCAGCCGGCCAACGCGGCGCTCGATCCGCTCTCGTACCGGGCCGACCGGGTCCGCATCCAGGGGATCGTGGTCGGCGTGATCCGCCGCTACTGAGTTCGGCGTCGCCGGGCGGGCGTTGACAGTCCGCCCGCCTCCGGTAGCTTGGCGTCGTGTCCCGATCCGTATCCGCCGATTCCGTCCGGTTCCGAGCCACCGTCGAATATGACGGCGCGGCCTTCCACGGCTACCAGGTCCAGCCCGCGCAACGCACCGTTCAGGGTGTGCTCGAGACGCAGCTCGGCCGCCTGTTCGACCGACCCGTCCGGGTGATCGGCGCCGGGCGCACCGATACGGGCGTCCACGCCGTCGGCCAGGAGATCGCGTTCGAGGCGCCGCCGTCCTGGACGACCGCCCGCCTCGAGCAGGCGCTGGCCGGAGTTCTGCCCGCGGACGTCGCGGTCCGCCGCCCCCGCCCCGCGTCACCCGACTTCCATCCGCGCTTCCAGGCGACCGGTCGGCGGTACGAGTACTACCTCGGACGGGGCGGGCCCCTGAGGGTGGCTCGCATCTGGACGCCGCCGTCGCCGCCCGACGTCGACCGCCTCGCGGAAGCGGCGGCGCTGCTTCCCGGCCGGCGCTCGTTCGCCGCGCTGTCGCGATCCGGCCAGCCCGACCTCGGTACCGTGTGCGCCGTCGAGGCGGCGGAGTGGACGAGCACGAAACTGGGGGACCTCCGCTTCACGGTCGTCGCGGATCGATTCCTTCACCGAATGGTACGCTACCTCGTCGCCACGCTCGTCGACGTGGCGCGCGGGCGGCGCACCCTCGAAGAGTGGCGGACGCTGCTCGAACGGGAAGAGGGCCGCCCCCCCGAACCGGCGCCGGCGAGGGCCCTGTATCTTACGGGAGTACGCTACCCGGACGGATGGAACCGTCGCGCCGGGGTTCCGGGGCTCTGGCCGCTCGAACCCGTCGACGACGACGCTGACGCGGAAGCCGTCGAACGCATCCTCAGCACGGAGATCGGACGCGAGTGAACAACTGGAAGATCCTCCTGGCGGCCGTCGCCTTTCCCCTTGGCATCGCCGCCGGGATCGTGGTGACGGACGCCGCGGGCGACGACGGCCGCGGCTCGGGCCGCGCGCTGACCGCGCAGGAGGCGTCGCTCCAGGCGGTCGACGTCGCCCCGGACTCGTCGGCGCAGGACGAGCTGCCGTTCTCGATGTCCAGCCCGCGCTACACGCCGGTCGTCGAGGCCGCTCGCCGCGTCGCGCCGTCGGTCGTCAGCATCACCGTGTTCAAGACCGTCCGGCAGCGCGCCCGCACCAGCCTGTTCGAGGAGTTTTTCGGCCGGGTGCCGCGCTCCGGACGCGCGGCGCAGTCGTTCGGATCCGGCTTCGGGATCGACGAGGACGGCTACATCCTGACGAACGACCACGTCGTGAGCGGAGCCGAGTCCATCGTCGTTGCCGACGCGCGGGGCCGTCGACTCGACGCCCGGCTGGTCGGCGGAGACGCGCTGCTCGACATCGCCGTGCTCCGGGTCGAGCCGGGCGCCATTCCCCCGGCTCCGCTCGGCACGAGCTCCGACCTCGTCGTCGGCGAGCCGGCGATCGCGATCGGCAATCCCCTCGGCCTGCTCGTCGCCAACGCCGAGGCCACGGTGACGACGGGCGTGATCTCGGGCGTCGGACGAGACATGCGCGGCGAATCGGACGGCGGCACCCTGTTCGCCGACATGATCCAGACCGACGCCTCGATCAATCCGGGCAACTCCGGCGGGGCGCTCGTCAACGCCGAAGCCCGGGTGATCGGAGTGAACTCGTCGATTCTGTCGCGCTCGGGAGGCAGCGAAGGCCTGGGCTTCGCGATCCCGATCGACCGGGCGCTCCGCATCGCGGTGGAGCTCAAGGAGTTCGGCCGGATCCGCCGGCCGTGGATCGGCGTCGATCCCGAGGTCGTCACCTCCGACACGAGCCTGTTCTCCACGACCCGCGTCCGTCGGGTGGCCGAGGGTTCGCCGGCCGACCGGGCCGGGCTCCGGCCGGGAGACGTGCTCCTGCGTATGCGGGGCCGGCCGATCGACAGCCCGCTCGACTTCGAGGTCGGGCTGCTCGACGCCGGGGTCGGCTCGGACGTCGAGATCGACTATTCCCGCGACGGCCGCCAGCGCGCTGCCCGCCTTGCCGTGATCGAACTTCCGTCCGAGCGGGCCGAGCGCGTCGAGGTGCTCACCGGCCTTCAGCTCATCACGGTCGACGAACGCATTTCGGTGGAGCGTGGCCTGCCGGTCGACTTCGGGGCACTCATCGTCGACATTTCCGACGAAGCCGCCTATCGGTCGCGGCTTCGGGCGGGCGACGTGATCGTGGAAATCAACCAGCGGCGCGTCGAAACGGTCGAAGACGCCGACGCGCTCTTCCGGTCGTTCGCCGGGGGCAGTAGGATTTTGGCCACCGTCGTCCGAAACGGGCAGCTGGTGAACACCCTGTTCTACATTCGTTAGACACGCTGGTCTCTGAGACGGGCACGAGCGACTTGACCTCACCACAGACACGCTACCCGCATCCGCTGATCGACCGCTACGCGTCGGCGGACATGGCGGACCTCTTCTCGCCGCTCCGGCAGGCCCTCCTGTGGCGCGACCTGTGGATCGCGCTGGCCGAAGCGCAGCGCGAGCTCGGCGTCGACATCCCCGCGGCGGCGATCGACGGGATGCGCGCCCAGCGCGACAACATCGACCTCGATCGGGTGGCCGAGCTCGAGGGCCGCCTGCGGCACGACGTGATGGCGCACGTGCACCACTTCGGCGACCTCGTCGCGTCGGCGAAGCCGTTCATCCACCTGGGGGCCACGAGCTGCTTCGTCACGGACAACGCCGGCCTCATCCAGGTGCGCGACGGCCTCGAGCTGGTGCGCCGCCGGCTCCTCGCCGCGATGGGCGAGCTGGCCGGGTTCGCGCACCGCTGGAAGGACACGCCGACCCTCGGCTACACCCACTGGCAGCCCGCCCAGCCGACGACGGTCGGCAAGCGCGCCACCCTGTGGCTGCAGGACCTGCTGCTCGACCTGCGCGCCGTAGACTCCCTGCTGGCCGACCTCCGGTTCCGCGGCGCCCGCGGCACGACCGGAACGGAGGCGAGCTTCCTCGAGCTGTTCGGTGGCGACGGGGCGAAGGTGGACACCCTCAACGATCGGTTGGCCGAGCGGTTCGGCTTCCCGGGCACCTGGCCGGTGGTCGGACAGACCTATCCGCGCAAGGTCGACCACCGGCTCCTCTCGACGCTGGCCGGTATCGGCGCGAGCGTGGGCCGCTTCGGCCAGGACATGCGTCTGCTCCAGAGCTTCGGCGAAATGGAAGAGCCGTTCGGGCGCGACCAGGTCGGGTCCTCCGCGATGCCCTACAAGCGAAACCCGATGCGCAGCGAGCGCGCCTGTTCGCTGGCCCGGCACCTGTGCACGCTCGAGCCGGGCGCCGCCTGGACGGCGTCGGTGCAGGGACTCGAACGGACGCTCGACGACTCGGCGATCCGGCGCATCACGCTGCCCGAGGCGTTCCTGTGCGCCGACGCCCTGCTGACCATCGTGCGCGACGTGGCGTCGGGCATCGTCGTCCACGAGCCCGTGATCGAACGCCGCATGGCGCGTGCCCTGCCCTTCCTGGTCGTCGAACAGGCATTGCTGGCCGGGGTCGAGCGGGGGGGCGATCGCCAGGAGCTGCACGAGCGGATCCGGCGGCACGCCATGGAGGCGCGCGCGCGTCTCGACGCCGGGGCCGACGACAACGACTTCTTCGCCCGGGTGGCGGGCGACGACGCGTTCGACCTGGATCGCGACGAACTCACCGCGCTGGCCGACACCGGATCGCTCGTCGGGCGGGCGCCCGAACAGGTAGTCCAGTTCCTGCGCGACGAGATCGACCCGGTCCTCGAGGGGTTCGAGCCGGACGAAGCCGAAGAACTGCGAGTCTGAGGAGGGCGCGAGCGGATGAGAGTGATCCGAGAGACGCACCTGCCGCTGCCCCTGCTTCGGCAGGGCAAGGTGCGGGAGATGTACGAACTGGGAGAGAAGCTGCTGCTGGTCGCCAGCGACCGGATCAGCGCGTTCGACTGCGTGCTCCCGCAACCGATCCCCGACAAGGGCGCCGTGCTGACGCAGATCTCGGCCTACTGGTTCGACCGCACGAGAGACCTGGTCGGCAACCACTGTATCACCGCCGACCCCGACGAGATCGTCGACCTCGAGCCCGAACTGGCCGAGACGCGCGAGATCTGGGCCGGGCGCGGCATGCTCGTGCGCCGGGCTCGGCCGTTTCCCGTCGAGTGCGTAGTCCGCGGCTACATCACGGGTTCGGCGTGGCGGGAGTACCGCCGATCGGGCACGCTGGCCGGCGAGTCGCTGCCCGACGGACTGGTGGAAGCCCAGGAGCTCGATCCGCCGATCTTCTCGCCCGCCACGAAGGCGGAACAAGGCCACGACGAGAACATCACGTTCGACCGCATGAAGGGCGTGGTCGGAATGAAGGTGGCCGAGCATCTGCGTGAAGTGAGCCTCGAGCTGTACGGGGCGGCGCGGAAGCAGGCCCGGGAGCGCGGCATCATCATCGCCGACACGAAGTTCGAGTTCGGCACGACGTCCACGGGTGAGGTCGTCCTGATCGACGAAGCGCTGACGCCCGACTCTTCGCGCTTCTGGCCGGCCGACGATTACGAACCCGGACGCACGCCGCCGTCCCTCGACAAGCAACCGGTGCGCGACTACCTGCAGCGACTCGTCGACGCCGGAGAGTGGAACAAGCAGCCCCCCGCGCCGGAACTCCCCGACGACGTCGTCGCGTCGACGACGGCCAGATATCGCGAGGCGTATCGACGGATCACCGGCGCCGAGCTGCCCGACTACGAATGACTTCGACCCGCCCGGAGGCGACCATCCAGACCCGCCAGTACGACGTGCAGATTCGAGTCACGCCCCGACCCGGCATCCTCGACCCGGAAGGCGAGACGATCGGCCGGGCCCTCGGCGCGCTCGGCTACGAGGGCGCTTCGAACGTGCGCGCCGGGCGGCTGATCACGCTGCGCCTCGAGGCCCCGGACGCCGAAGCGGCGCGGACCGCCGCCACCGAGATGTGCGAGCGCCTGATCGCCAACCCGATCATCGAGGACTACTCGGTGCAGGTCGAGGAATCGCCGGGCGAGGACTCGGGCGTGGGGGGAGCCCGCTGATGCGCTTCGCGATCGTCCGGTTCCCCGGATCGAACTGCGATGCCGATTGCGAGCGCGCGGTGGTCGAGGGCATCGGGCACGAGGCGACCTACGTCTGGCACAAGGCGACCGAGCTCGGCGCCGTCGACGCGGTCCTCCTCCCGGGCGGCTTTTCGTACGGCGACCATCTGCGGGCCGGTGCGATCGCGCGGTTCAGCCCGATCATGCCGGCCGTGATCGAGTTCGCGCGGGCCGGGGGACCGGTCGTCGGCATCTGCAACGGCTTCCAGGTCCTGTGTGAAGCGCATCTGCTGCCGGGCGCGCTGATCCGCAACCGCGGGCTGCGCTTCCGGCACGTCGAAGTGACCGTCCGTGTCGAGCGCACCGACACGGTACTGACGGCCGCCTGCGCGCCCGCCCAGCGCCTGCGCCTGCCGATCGCCCACGGCGAGGGGCAATTCGTCGCGGACGACGATACGCTCGCCGCCCTCGAAGCCGACGACCGCGTCGTGTTCCGCTACGTGGACGCGCGGGGCGAGGCGACCGACGCGGCGAATCCGAACGGATCGCTGCACAACATCGCCGGGATCTGCAACGAGGCGGGCAACGTGGTCGGCCTGATGCCGCATCCCGAGCGCGCGATCGCCCCGCTCCTCGGCTCCGAGGACGGCCTGGTGCTCTTTCGCTCCCTCGAGCTCGCCGTGGATGGCGCCATGACGGGATCGTCGGCGTGAGCCACGCGACCGGAACCGCGGCCCCGTCGATCGAGATCACGCCCGAGGTCGTGGCGGACCACGGCCTGTCCGAGGACGAGTACGAGCTCATCCTCGGTATCATGGGCCGCGAACCGTCGATCGAAGAGCTCGGCGTGTTCTCGGCCATGTGGTCGGAGCATTGCGGCTACAAGAACTCCCGGCCGCTGCTGAGAACGCTTCCGACGGAGGGCGAGCTGCTCGTGCAGGGCCCGGGCGAGAACGCCGGCGTGATCGACGCCGGCGACGGCTGGGGCGTCGCGTTCAAAGTCGAGTCGCACAACCATCCGTCGGCCGTCGAACCCTACCAGGGCGCCGCCACGGGCGTGGGCGGCATCCTGCGCGACGTGTTCACGATGGGGGCGCGGCCGATCGCCGTGCTCGACAGCCTGCGGCTCGGTTCACTCGACTCGGCCCGGTCCCGCTACCTGCTCGACGGCATCGTCCGCGGAATCGGCGACTACGGCAACTGCGTCGGGGTGCCCACGGTGGGCGGCGAGGCCGTTTTCGATCCGGTGTACGAGAAGAACCCACTGGTCAACGCGATGTGCGTCGGCGTCCTGCGGCTCGAGCACCTGATGCGCGGCCGGGCCGACGGCGTCGGAAATCCGGTGATGGCGGTGGGCGCCCGCACGGGGCGTGACGGGATTCACGGCGCGACCTTCGCCTCGGCCGATCTCGACGAGGGCAGCGACAGCCGGCCGCAGGTGCAGGTGGGCGATCCTTTCACCGAGAAGCTCCTGCTCGAGGCGACGCTCGAGCTGATCGAACGCGACCTGCTGATCGGCATCCAGGACATGGGCGCCGCAGGCCTCACCTCGAGCGCCGCCGAGATGGCGGCGCGCTCGGGCTCGGGCATCGACATCGACGTCGACCTGCTACCGGTGCGCGAGCCGGGGATGACGGCGTACGAGATGCTGCTGTCGGAGTCCCAGGAGCGCATGCTGCTCGTCGCTCGGCCCGACCGGGTCGACGACGTGCGCGAGGTGCTCGAACGCTGGGACCTGCAGGCCGCCGTGATCGGCCGCGTCACCGACGACGGCCTGTTCCGGGTGCGCCGGGGTGCCGAGGTCGTGGCCGAGATTCCGGTCGACCCACTCGTCGACGACTGCCCGACCTATACCCGGCAGGGCATCGAGGACCCGGTCGCGGCGGCGCTGCGCGAGCGCGACCTGGCGCCGTTTCTCCAGCTGGCCGACGACGCGTCCGCCGAGCACGCGCTGTTCGCACTGCTCGACTCGCCCTCGATCGGGTCGCGTGCCTGGATCTACGAGCAGTACGACGCCAGCGTGCAGACGAACACGGCCGCCGGCCCGGGCTCCGACGCCGCCGTGCTCCGGTTGGCCGACACGGGCCGCGGGATCGCCGCCGCGATCGACGGCAACGGGCGCTACGTCTACCTCGAGCCACGGGTCGGTGCCCGAATCGCCGTGTGCGAGGCGGCACGCAACGTGGCCTGCTCCGGCGCCCGCCCCGTCGCGATCACCAATTGCCTGAATTTCGGCAATCCGCTCGGCGCCGCCGTCTACCACCAGCTCAGCGAGGCCGTGGCCGGAATCGGCGAGGCCTGCCGGGCCCTCGGGACGCCCGTGTCGGGCGGCAACGTCTCGCTGTACAACGAGACCCCGACCGGGCCGATCTACCCGACCCCGGTCATCGGGATGGTCGGCGTGCTGCCGGACATCGAGCGCAGGGTACCTTCCGCGTTCGCTGCCGACGCGACGGGAGACGCCATCGTCCTCGTCGGCACGACGCGCGAGGAGATCGGCGGGTCGGAGTACCTGGCCGTCGTACACGGTCTCGTGGCCGGTCCGCCGCCGGCCATCGACCTCGACGAGGCGGCCCGGCTCGTCGAGTTCCTCGTAGCAGTCGCCGACGGCGGACTGGCGCGCAGCGCCCACGATTGCTCCGACGGCGGGGCGGCCGTGGCCCTCGCCGAAGCCGCCTTGCTCGCCGGTGGCGGCCCGCGCGGGCTCGAGGCCGAGCTGCCCGGCGATATCGCGCCCGCCGCCGCCCTGTTCGGCGAGTCGCAGAACCGGGTCGTCCTCTCTTGCCAGCCCGACCGGCTCGAAGCCCTCGAGCGTCTGTGTTCGGCACACGACCTGCCATTCCACCACATTGGTACGGTGGGTGAGCCGGACGGCCGGTTCCGCCTGCGGGCCGGCCCGCGGGCGATCGACGTTGCGATCGCCCGCCTCCGCAAAACCTTCGACGGCGCACTGCCCCGGCGCATGGAGCATGAAGCAGGTCTCACAGCATGAACGAAATCCCGAAATGACGACGAGCCGACGGCTCCCGACCTGGCGGGACGACGACAGGCTGCGCGACGAGTGCGGCGTCGTAGCCGTGAGCGGCAGCCCGACGGCCGCCCACCTCACCTCGCTCGGGCTGTACGCGCTGCAGCATCGGGGCCAGGAAAGTTGCGGCATCGTCGCCGTGGACGCCGAAGGCGAGGCCCACAGTCATCGCGCCATGGGGCTAGTATCCGACGTGTTCGACGACACGACCCTCGCGCGGCTGCCCGGCACCGCGGCGATCGGCCACACGCGCTACTCGACGGCCGGGGACTCCAGCCTGCGCAACGCTCAGCCCGTCGTCGTCGACTATCGGCACGGGGCGATGGCCATCGCCCACAACGGCACGCTGACGAACGCCGAGCAACTGCGGGGACGGCTGTCCGAGGAGGGGGCGATCTTCCAGACCGACAGCGACTCCGAGGCCGTCATCCATCTGATCGCGCGCTCGCGCCGCGCCGACCCCGACCAGCAGGTCGACGACGCGCTCTCCCAACTCGCCGGCGCCTTCTCGATGGTGCTCAGCATCGGCCGGACGATCTACGCGGTCCGCGACGCCCGGGGCTTTCGGCCACTGGTACTCGGCCGGCTCGACGACGCCACCGTCGTGGCGTCGGAGACCTGCGCGCTCGACATCATGGGTGCCGACTACGTCCGCGAGATCGAACCGGGCGAGGTACTGCGAATCGACGACGGCCACGTGCAGGCGCTTCGGCCACTCGAGCCCGCGACGCCCTCGCCGTGCCTGTTCGAGCTCGTCTACTTCGCCCGTCCCGATTCCCGCGTCTACGACTGCAGCGTCGACGGCGCACGGCGCGCCTTCGGGCGTCAGCTCGCTCGTGAGCACCCGGTCGAGGCCGACTGCGTGTTCGCCGTGCCCGACTCGTCGAACTCGGCGGCGCTGGGCTACGCCGAGGAATCGGGCGTACCGTTCGAGCTCGCCCTGATCCGCAACCATTACGTGGGGCGAACGTTCATCCATCCCAGCCAGGCGACGCGCGACTTCAAAGTCCGGGTCAAGTACAATCCGGTGCGTGAGCTGATCGAGGGACGACGGTGCATCGTCGTCGACGATTCCCTCGTCCGCGGCACGACGAGCCGCGGTCTCGTCGCCCTTCTGCGCGAGAGCGGGGCGCGCGAGATCCACTTCCGAGTCGCCTCGCCGCCGATCATTTCGCCCTGCTATTATGGCATCGACATGCCGACACGCGAGGAACTGCTCGGAGCCGGACGCACCGTGCCCGAAATCGCCGACCACCTCGGCGTCGATTCGCTCGGATACCTGTCGCTCGACGGCATGAAGGCGGCGGTCGGAAGCCTCGGACCGTTCTGCGACGCCTGCTGGACGGGCGACTACCCGGCACCCCTGGTCGATCGCGACGCAGGTCTCGTGTCGGCCGGAGCGGGGGCCTGATCGTGGAGCACGCTACCGAGGCCGTCGTCCAGAAGTACGTGTATGTGTTCGGCCGCGGCCACGCCGACGGGGCGGCCGTCGACAAGAAGCTGCTGGGGGGCAAGGGCGCCAACCTGGCCGAGATGACGAACCTCGGCGTCCCGGTCCCGCCGGGATTCACGATCACGACCGACGTCTGCCGGCAACACCTGATGAGCCACGCCATGCCCGACGGCGTCGAGGAAGCGGTGGCCGAGGCGCTCGAGCGGCTCGAGGGGTTCACCGGCAAGCGGTTCGGCGACGAGGACGATCCCCTCCTCGTGTCCGTCCGCTCGGGAGCGGCCGTCTCGATGCCCGGAATGATGGACACGATCCTCAACCTCGGGCTCACCGACCGCTCGGTGGAGGGCCTGGCCCGCGTGTCGGGCGACGAACGCTTCGCCTGGGATTCCTACCGCCGCTTCCTGCAGATGTACGGCGACGTCGTACTCGGCATCGACCACCGCCTGTTCGAGTGGCGGCTGACCAAGCACCGGGAAGAGGCCGGCGTGCGCGAGGACAGCGAGCTCACGCCGGCGCACTTGAGGGAGATCGTCGCCGAGTACCGCAAGGTGATCGAAGACCACGACGCCGCGCCCTTCCCCGACGACCCGCGAGGCCAGCTCTGGGGGGCGATCCACGCCGTGTTCGAGAGCTGGCGCACGCCGCGCGCCATCGCGTACCGAAAGGCGTACGGAATCCCCCACGATCTCGGCACGGCGGTGAACGTCCAGGCGATGGTGTACGGGAACCGTGGGTCCTCCAGCGGTACGGGCGTGGCGTTCACCCGCAACCCGGCCACCGGCGAGAAGCAGCTGTACGGCGAGTTCCTCGTCAACGCCCAGGGCGAAGACGTCGTGTCGGGCACCCGCGATCCCCTGTCGATCGACGAGATGAGCGAGCATCTGCCGGAAGCGGCGGAGCAACTGTTCGAGACGGCGGCCCGACTCGAAACCCACTACCGCGACATGCAGGACCTCGAGTTCACGGTCGAGGACGGCCGGCTGTACCTCCTGCAGACCCGCACGGGCAAGCGCACGGCTCGCGCGGCCGTTCGGATCGCGGTGGAAATGGCCGACGAGGGAGTGATAGCTCGGAACGAGGCGGTGCTGCGGGTCGCGCCCGAGCGCCTCGAAGAAGTGCTTCATCCGACCGTCGATCCGTCGGCCGACTTCACCCCGCTCGCGGTCGGAAACCCGGCTTCCCCCGGCGCCGCTACGGGCCGTCTCGTGTTCACGGCGCGCGAGGCGATCGAGGCGAAGGCGGCGGGAGAACCCTGCATCCTCGTGCGGGAAGAGACGTCCCCCGACGATTTCGAGGGCATGGTCGCCGCCGAGGCGATCGTCACTTGCCGCGGGGGTCGCTCCAGCCACGCCGCCGTCGTGGCGCGAGGCATGGGCAAGTGCTGTGTCGTCGGCACGAAGGCCCTGCGGATCGACGAAGAGGCAGGGCTGATCCGGGCCAACGAGCGAACCTTGAAGCGTGGAGACTGGCTGACCGTCGACGGCGCGTCGGGCGAGATCATCCCGGGCCGCATCGCCACCATTCAACCGGAGCCCGACGAGCACTTCGAGCGTCTGATGAGCTGGGCCGACGACATTCGTCGCCTGGGCGTGCGGGCCAACGCCGACACGCCCGCCGACGCCGCGACGGCCCGCCGCCACGGTGCCGAGGGGATCGGCCTGTGCCGCACCGAGCACATGTTCGCCGGCGAGGAACGGATCGACACCGTCCGCGAGATGATTCTCGGGAAAGACGCCGACGACCGACAGCGGGCGCTCGAGCGTCTGTTGCCCATGCAGCGGGGAGACTTCGTCGGAATTTTCCGGGCGATGGACGGCCTGCCGGTGACGATCCGCCTGCTCGATCCGCCGCTCCACGAATTCCTGCCCGACGACGACGAGGGGATCTCACGGCTGGCCGAAGCGACGAGCCGGCCCGCCGACGAGGTACGGGCCGACGTCGAACGGCTGCACGAGGCGAACCCGATGCTCGGCAACCGCGGCTGCCGACTGGCGTTCGAGCGCCCCGATCTCACCCGGATGCAGGCCCGGGCGATTCTCGAGGCGGCCCTCATCGTGCAGGCCGAGGGCGGTGATCCGCGTCCCGAGATCATGATTCCGCTCGTCGGCCACGTCGCGGAGCTCGAGAATCAGCGAGCGCTGGTCATCGAAACCGCCCGGCACGTGTTCGACGAGGGAAACGCGCGGATCGATTTCGGGATCGGCACGATGATCGAGCTTCCGCGGGCCTGCCTGACGGCGGGGGAGATCGCCGGGCCGGCCGAGTTCTTCTCGTTCGGCACCAACGACCTGACACAGACCACGCTGGGCATCTCGCGCGACGACTCGGGGTCCTTCCTGCCGGCCTACGTGGATGCCGGCATCTACGCCGAAGACCCCTTCCAGCGCATCGACCGCGCCGGCGTCGGCCGCCTGATGCGGATCGCCGTCGAGGAGGGGCGTGGGGCGCGGCCCGATCTCAAGATCGGGATCTGTGGCGAGCACGGCGGCGATCCCGAATCGGTGCGCCTGTGCGAGGAGCTTCGCCTCGACTACGTATCGTGCTCGCCGTTTCGGGTACCCGTGGCCCGTCTTGCGGGAGCCCACGC
>DATHRZ010000046.1:0-11253 GCA_035464655.1 Gemmatimonadota bacterium | reverse complement strand
TTCGCCGGTCGAGCACCTCGACACCATGCCCGCGTAGTTGTCCGCCAGGAGCCGCGAGGCGCCGCGCTCGGTCGTGACGTTCGACGTCCGCCGCATGTCGAGGGCCTCGTCCGCCTCGTCGCCCGCGAACATGCGCATCAGGTCGGCGCAAAGGTCGATCGAGGAGGCGACCGGCGCATCGCCATCCAGGAGAAGCGAGACCCGCCGGAAGTTCTCGTCGAAGCCGACGTGGTAGACCAGGGGTAGCGTGGCATCCTCCGCGTCGAGTCGGCCTTCCACGAGAACGAACTTGTAACCGATCTCCCAGCCCCAGGCCATGCGGCCGTTCGGGTCGAGATCGCCGACCGGCGCGTAGGAGGCGTTGGCCGCGGAGTCGACGCCGATGGCGAACTCGAGACGCGTGTATTCCTCGCGTGGCACCTCGGGCAGCTCGATCGTGAACGTGCCGTCCTCGTCATCGAACCGGACGAGGTGGTAGCTGTCCGGCTCCCGGTACTCGGCGTCCTCGCCGACGAGCCGAACGTTGCTCAGGTAGAACTGGAAGTCGCGGATCGTGAACTCCCCCTCGCCGCCCGGGTTCGGGTAGCTCCCCGTCCCCAGTCGTAGCGGCTCCGCCCCCATGACGGCGCGCACGCGCAGGTCGACCGGCCCGGTCGGCGCCGGTCGCTGCGCGAGAATCAGCACCCAGCCGCCGGCCAGGAGCAACACGGCGAGGATCACGAGCGGCAGCCGCTTCAGCACGCGTCAGTCCTCCGCAAACGGATCGGAGAAGCGCTCGTCGGTCACGAACTCCTCGTCGGTCAGCGTGTGCAGGAAGGCGATCACCGCCGCCGTCTCCTCTTCGCCCAGGTCGAGGCTCACGCTCTCGGTCGAGGCGATGTCCTCGTTGCTCGCCTCGATGATCAGCGGGCTGAGCGTGCTGCTCACCCGGATGCCGTGGTTGTAGTGCTCCATCACCTCTTCCAGCGTCGCGAACCGCCCGTCGTGCATGTAGGGCGCGGTGAGGGCGATATTCCGCAGGGTCGGCACCTTGAACAGCCCGCGGTGCTCGGGCCTGCCCGTGACCTCCTGCAGTCCCGGCGCGAGCTCGGATTCCCCGTCCAGCCCGTTGTTGATGAACCCGTCGAAGCGCGCGCGGAACCCGCTGGTGAGGAACTGGCTGTGACAGTCGACGCAGTTGGCGCCCCGCTTCCGCGCGTTCACGTCGGGGTGCGCCATGAACAGCTTCCGGCCCAACTCCTCCTGCTCGGTGAGCTTCACCTCTCCGCGCAGGTACCGATCGTAACGTGAGTTGTCAGAGATAAGCGTCCGCTGGAACGAGGCGAGGGCCGCCGCGATGCTGCTCGGGCTGACGCCCCCGTAGGCCACCTCGAACAGCTCGCGGTACGTGCTGTCCGCCTTAAGCTCGCGCACGAGCTCGTCCAGGTCCTGGTCCATCTCGTCGGGATGCTGGATGGGGGCGAGCGCCTGGTCCTCCAGCGACGTCGCGCGGCCGTTCCAGAAGAAGCGCTGCGGTCCCCACATCAGGTTAGCGAGGCTCATGCTGCTGAAGGCCAGCGGCTTGCCGGAGATGCCCACCGACCGGGCCTTACCGTCCGTGAACGCCAGCCGCTGCTGATGGCAGGTCGAGCAGGATACCCGGTCGTTGCCGGAGAGGCGCGGGTCGTAGAACAGGCGGCGGCCCAGCTCAACGCCCTCCTCCGTCAGCGGATTCTCCGGCGGAACCTCGAAATACCCGAACCGGAAGGGCGCCTCGAAGTCCCGCAGCGGAGTGGCGCTCGGCCCTCGCGCGCCGAGCAGGCCGCTATACAGAACCACCGCCATCGCGGCGCACAGAGCCGCCGCGATGGCCACGACGCGTCGCATCGGTCAGTGGTGGTGGACGAAGCCCGACCCGAAGAGCCCCTCGACGTTCTCGATGCCCTTCTGGTAGCGGTCCTTGAAGTTCACCGACGCCAGGCGCTCACCCGTCGCCAGGTCGTGCACGGTGATCGTGTGCGCGTTCATCTTGGCGAGGAAGTCCACGTCCGTCGGATCGTCGTCTTCCGCGTTACCCAGGTTCAGCAGGTTGTTCTGCACGGCGACCACGGACCGGCCCGACGCCGTCTCGTAGAAGATCATGTGGTGCGCGCCCGCATCCGCGACGATGTCCGGTCCCGAGGGAACCAGCTTCGGCAGGCTGTCGAGGTCGTAGCGCTTCACGACGCCCGGAATGGCGTGGCTGATGAACAGCTCGTCCGCCGTCCCGTAGAACTCGAGCGGCACCGCCGTGCCCTCCTCGTTCCCGTCATACACCTTCTCGGGCGTGCCGAAGTCCTTCGTCTCCTCGTCGTACGGGATCTGCCAGACTTCGAAGCCGAGCATCGTGTTCACGAGCACCGAGGGCGTCGCCTCCGGAGAGATCTCCGGCCGGACGAACAGCACCTCTACTGGCGAAGACGGGAAGCCCAGCGGCCGGGCGTCCTCGACCACGATGTTCTCGATCGGCTCGAGCGTGTCCAGGTCGATGATCGCGACGGAGTTGCCGACGCCCGTCTGCATGTCCGGGTGGATCGTGGAGGCCACGACCATCCTGTCGTCGTAGGCGGAGATGCCGTGGGCGTACATGATGAAGGGCTCGCCCTCACCCACCTGGCTCTTCCGCGCCTCGATGATCTTCACCAGCTCGTTCGTCTGCGGGTCGAACACGCCGACCGACCCACCGTCGGGTTGATCGATGCCGGTACCGCCCATGAACGTCACGAACATGTATTCCGTGCCGTTCGACGCATGCCAGAAGATGTCCTCGCCGACCACCTGGCCCCCGGTGTCGAGGCACTCGTAGCCGTTGATGGTCGGTGCCCCGGTCGCGTCCCGGGCGAGGTCGATCTCGGCCAGGCTGCAGGCCGGGTCCACGCCGGTGGAGTAGAGCCGGCCGCTCGGACTGTAGTAGAAGTGGTGGAGCGGGTGCTCGAATCCGCTGAAATCGTGCTCAGCGAGAATCTCTCCGAAGTTCTCCGACTCGGGGTCGAGCTCCACGATCGCCATGCTGTGTTCCGTATCCAGGGTCGGGAGGCCGCGCAGCAGGACGATGGCCTGCGTCTCCTCCGGATTCGGGGCGTCGGCCGTGGTGTCGGCCGAGTCATCGGCCTGCTCGGCGCAGGCGCCGAGCACCAGCGCTACGAGGACGAGGGAAGCGAGTCGTGCGCGGGGAAAGCGGTGGTCCATAATCCATCTCCTTCTATGGGGCGAGCCGCCGGTCGCACTCCGGACCGGCCCGTGCAATCCGTGAATTATAGTGTCCTGTATTTACGAGTGCGAAATCGAGGGGACGAATGTGACATGGGGGTGGGTGGGGGTCCTACCGCCGCTCCAGGATCATCGGGCGCGTCCGCTCCTCGACCGGGGTACGCTGGAGGACGGCGTCCGCGATGCCGACCGAGTCCATGTATGCCTGGATCCGGGGATCGGAGCGAATCGAATCGAGGCCTGGCAGCCAGACCTCACGCGGTTGCTTCAGGCGGCGGTTCGAATACCAGGTGTTTTCCAGGTATTCCGTCACCGCGTCCTCCGGCCGCCCCATCGCGACCAGGAAGTCGGCGGGGAGACCGAGACGCCGGTCACGATCCAACCAGTTGCCGTCCGGGACCAGCTCGAAATTCGCCTCCGCCAGCGCACTGATTGCGCTGTCCCAGCGGACCGCGGGCCACGGACTCTCGGAAATGGCTGTGTCACGAATCATCGCGACACGCCGCGCCTCTTCGATGTTTCCGAGCCGTGCCAGGACGCGGTATCCGCGACGCCAGTTCGCAGTGTGCCCGGCGGCCGGGTCCCGCTCCATCGCGAGACGGTACACGTCGGCCGCCTCCTCCAGGCGATCGTCCAGTTCGAGCGAAAACCCGACCTGGAACAGGCGTATGGGTGCCGGATCGAGCACCGCAGCCCGGTCCGTGGAGCGGACGGCTTCCGCGATGCGGCCGACGTTGCCGAGCAACTCGCCGTACTGCTGGTGGGCCTCCGCGTTGTCCGGGTCGATCTCGAGGGCGCGCAGGTAGAGCTTCTCCCCTTCCGACCACTGCCCGCGATCGCGATGGACGCTAGCGAGTGCGACGATCGCCGACGGGTTGCGAGGATCGAGCTCCAGGGCCCGGGTGGCGGCCCGCTCCGATTCCTCGAGGGTCCTCGCCGCGAGGGCGGCCCTATCGGCAGGGTTGGCAACGGAGTCGTACGTGGCGCGCCACCAGACGCTGAGCTCCTTCGCCTCGGCGAGTGCCGCCCACGCCGGCGCGAAGTTCGAGTCACGCACGATCGCAGCTTCGAATAGCCGCGTCGCCTCGACCAGGCTCTCGCCGGCCCCTGCCCGCCTTCGCATCTGTTCGCGCCCGGCCAGGTACAGGTCGTACGCCTCGAGGTCGCCCGTGGGCTTGACGAGATCGGAGGCGTCGTCCAAGCCCAGGGGCACGGTCAGGGCCTCCGCGATGGCCATCGCGATCTCGGTCTGGATGTCGAACACATTGGCGGCTGTGAGCTCCCGATCGTAGGTCTCGGACCAGAGATGCTCGTCGGTCTCCGCGTCGATGAGCTGGGCCGTGATGCGGAGCATGTCGCCGGCCTTCCGCACGCTCCCCTCGACCAGGTAGCCCACCCCGAGCTCGGAGCCGATTTGCCGCGCATCCTTCTCCTGCTTCTTGTAGGTGAAGGCCGACGTGCGAGCCGGCACACGGAACTGATCGACCTTCACGAGCACGTTCATGATCTCGTCCGTCATGCCGTCGCTGAAATACTCCTGGTCGCCGTCCGGGCTCATGTCGGCGAACGGGAGGACGGCGATCGACGCGCGGGCATCGTCGTCCGGGTCGGACAGCGCGAGGCGGGCTTCGGCGTTCGTCGCATCGGCCGCCTCATCCGTGTCCGGCGCCGTCTGCCGCCCCATCCACCAGCCGCCGAACAGGAGGACGATGCCTGCGAGGGCCAGCAGGCCTGGCGTCCAGCGGCGGGCGGCTGGCTGTGCGACGATCGCCTCGATCTCCGCCGGGTCGGCCCGCTCGGTACGCTTCAGCCCGTCGGGCGTCTGCTCGAACGCCCAGGCGAGGACGATCGCGACGGGGAAGCCGACGAGGAGAATCAGCGCTACGAGGCGGAAGGTCCAGTCGGGCAGGAGGAGGGCAGGGACGGCGAGATCGACGACCTGGAGGATGACGAAGCCGACGATCCCGTACACCGCCATCACGCGGAACACCCTACGGCGCTTCATCTCCGCGAACAGACGCGGCAGGAACGACGGTGTCTCGCTCATGCGCGAAGATCGGGCGAACGGGCCGTCCGGAGCAAGGTGCACCGTGTAGGCCCTTCGAGCGGGCCGGAAGCCGCGCCGACTTTGCTTTTCAATCAACCCGCGCGATCTTCCGGCCATGTCCGAACGCACCACAGGCTACCAGAGGCTGTTCGCCGAGCTCAAGCGGCGCCACGTGTTCAAGGTGGCGGCGATCTACGGAGCGGTCGCGTTCGCCGTCCTCCAGGTCGCCGATCCGCTGGCGACCGCGCTCGGCCTGCCGGACTCCTTCCTGTCGCTCGTCCTCGCCCTGCTGATGCTCGGATTTCCGGTCGCCCTGGTGCTCGCATGGGCTTTCGAGGTGACGCCGGAAGGCGTGCAGAAGACGGAATCGGCCGCTCCCGGTGAGATCGAGGCGATCGTGGCAGAGCCCGCGTCACGTAGATGGCCTTCGGGGCTCCTGGCGCTCGCCGGCATCGCGCTCCTGTTCGGCGGCGGCTGGTGGATGGGGCAGCGAAGCGGCTCCGGAACGGCGCTGGACCTCAGCGTGCAAGAGGCCAACGCCGCCGAGTTCGACATGGTCGCGGTACTGCCGTTCGAGAACCTGGGGGGCGTTGAGGAAAACGAGGTCCTCGCCTCCGGCCTCCAGCTCGACCTGCAGGCGAAGCTCGGCCGAGTCGACGCCCTGCGCGTCATCTGGCCGGGCTCGGTGCGGGAGTATCGGGCCTCGACGAAGACGGACCGTGAGATCGCCGACGAGCTCGGGGCCGACTTCATCCTGCGGGGCAGCGTGCGCCGGTCGGGCGAGCGGGTTCGGGTCGACGTCCAGCTCATCGACGCCGGGACGAGCGAGAGCCTGTGGGGCGAGCAGTTCGACCGCGACGTGACGCCCGACAACCTGTTCGACATCCAGTCCGAGATCGCCGGCGCGGTCGCCCGCCGGCTCGCGACCCGAATGAGCCCCGCGGATCTCGCGGCGCTCGACGAAGGACCGCCGAGCACGAGCATGGGCGCGCTGGCCGCGTACAACCAGGCGCGCGAGCTCTACAACCTGGGCGGTGGCTATTTCGGGGAGACCTGGAACGACGCGATCGAGCAGGCGGAGCGGGCCGTGGAACTCGACCCGGCCTTCGTCGAGGCCTGGTCCTTCCTCGCGCGACTGAATTCCCTGGTTTCGCAGGGCGACGCCTCGCGAACGGAACCGGCCCGCGAGGCCGTGCTCCGCGCCGAAGCCCTGGCTCCGGAAAGTGTCCGGGCGATCACCGCGCGAGCGTTCTACACGTACTACGTGGAGAACGAATTCGAGCAGGCGCTCACGCTGCTCGAGCGTGTGGAACCTCTGGCGCCGTCGGACGTCGACGTCGCCTCCGGCATCGCGTTTCTGCACCGCCGCCTCGGCCGGTGGGACGCCTCGCTCGAGGCGTTCAAAAAGGTCATCGCCCTCGACCCCCGGAGTTCGCATCTGCTCGAGGAATACGCCGGGACGCTGATCCGGCTGGGCCGAATGACGGCGGCCGATGAAGTCGCGGAACGGGCCCTGCAAATCGCGCCCGCGAGCCCGTCGGTCCGGCAGGCGAAGATCGAGAGCACGATCGCACGTCACGGCGACGTCGGACGAGCGCGCAGCCTGGCGGAAGAGCTGAGGCTCGACCCGACGGACCTGACGGAGGCGCAGATACTGACGTGGCTCGCGCTGCTCGAAAAGGATCTCGACGAGGCCGCTCGCCGGGCGGATGGAATCCCCGGGCAGACGGAGCAGTTCGCGGAGTCCAGGCGACTGTTCCAGCGGGGGTGGGTCGCGGCACTGAGGGGCGAGGACGCGACCGCGATCGGTGATTCGATCGCCGCCCTCGGTCTTACGCCGGGCACCCCCGGGGCGGCGCAGATGTGGTCGGCAGCGGCTGCCGCGTTCGCGGGCGATGAAGATCGGGCATGGGCTCTAATGGACGAGGGCGTGCGGTTGGTGGAGGCCAGCGGGGATCTCTGGGTCGAGATGGAGGCCCGGAGCAACCGCGCCGCTATAAAGGCGCTATTTGGTTCCCGGGAAGGGGCGCTCGACGAACTCGGCGAGCTCGTGGATCAGCCGGGCGCGGACCTTAGCCGGCACGGCCTGCAGCTCAACCGGACCTGGGATCGCCTCCGCGACGACCCGCGCTTCGACGAACTCGTGGAGCGGCGCCGTGCGTTCGAGGAACGCGCCGCGCGGGAAGCGGAGGCCGACCGGCCGTGGCTTCCGTGAGGCGAAGCTCGTAGGACTTCGGTCGGCCGGTTACGGCAGCCAGGCCTCGGTCTCGGCCTCGCGGGCCTGCGCCGCCTCGTAGGCCTCCTGTCGGGCGATTAGTTCTTCGAAGCGCGGGTCGTCGCGGAGGGAGTCGAAGCGCGGGTCAAGGTGCATTTCGGCGGCGGGTCGCCACAACCAAGTTGGCTTCGTGACCGCCTGCTCTAGAAGGCCCTGCGCCGCCTCGGGCGAAACACCTTCCGGCGCTTGAGCTCCGCAAAGAACTGCTGGTGGCCCCGGCCGGAGTTCGCCATGCGCCCTACTGGTCCAGGGGCCCGAGTCGAGCCAGTGCCGCCCGGGCCGTGTCGACCATGGGCTGGAGCTTCGGATCGGCGTCCTTCCAACGCTCGATGAACTCGGCGTAGGCCGCGCGAGCCTTGTTGGGCTCCCCGACTTCTTCGTACAGGGGTCCGAGGCGATAGAGGGCCCAGGACCGGGGTCCCCCGAAGCCGCCGGGGTAACCATAGCTGGCGACCGCAGCCTCGAGGACCGTGATCGCGCCCCGGGTCTCGC
Organism: Gemmatimonadota bacterium; assembly: GCA_035464655.1. Taxonomy (GTDB): domain Bacteria; phylum Gemmatimonadota; class Gemmatimonadetes; order Palauibacterales; family Palauibacteraceae; genus JARFPW01. The sequence continues at coordinate 3,211 of DATHRZ010000046.1, read as the reverse complement.
CCAGCTCGATCCGCAGACTGCCAAGCAGTAGCGCACGAGAGACGGGACTCTGAGATCCGTAATTGTCGCTGACGATCTGCTCGGCGCGCGCCGGGTCGCCATCGACCTTCCATGCCCTGTAGGCCCGGTGAAGCGCGTTCGTGGAATCGTACATCGCGAGATTCCCGCGACTCAGCGCATACTGCGAGACTGCCGGGTTCTCGGGCTGCGCCTCGTACAGCGAATCGAGGAGACGCGGGGGCACCGGCAACCCCCATTCGTCATGTGCAAGGAAGGCGCAGGCCGCGGAAATGGGGGTCTGATGCTGCCGAACGAACGCCAGGTACCAGTCCAGCCTGCCGACTTCCAGGGCAGCGGGCACGCACCCGAAATCGGCGAGATGTGCTTCCGCGATTGCTTCCGCGGCGAGCCAGCGCGTGGGGACCAGGGCTGACACCACCGAAAGGACAATACCAATCCCATCCGACGCGACCATGGAGTCGACGACCGCCACGAGTTCGGGTCGGAGCAACTCGTCGAAGGCCGCCCGCAACCCCCGTCGCCGATTGACCACGAACTCCGAGCCGGGCACGGCCCGCTCGTTGGCGCGAAGCACCTCCTCGTACAGTTCTCGATCACGCGTGTACAGGGCGATCTGGTACTGATGCAGCGAGTAGTTCAGATTCCGTGGAGCAAGCTCGACGGCTCGCCTCAAGGCGTCCCGGGCGCCGGCGAAGCCCTCCCACGCCGGATTCCTTTCCTTCTCGTGGTAACGCAGCTCTCCTAGCCGGTGCCAGAGCTCCGCATCCGACGGATCTCTGCGTAACGCCCTCTCGAGCTCCTCGATCACGCCCTGGTATGTGGGCAGATCCATGCCTTCGACGTCATACCCGTACGCCCAGTTCATGGCGAGCGCCGACCGGATGGCGAGATCCAGTCGGTTTGTGGGGGCGTGGCGCTCTGCCGCGCGGAGCTTGCTCGCCTGCTCCGGGCCCGGCTCCGAGCCCTCGGTTACCAGGGCCAGGCGATACAGCGCGAGGGAGAAGGTGGAGTCCCGGGCGACGGCCGAGTCGAAGTGGGCGGCCGCCTCCTCCTCGCGATGCTCGCGCGCGAACGCCAGGCCGCGCAGGTACTGGCGTAGCGCCACGGGATCGGTCGTCGTGATGGACTCCAGATCTACGTCGATGGCACCCAGCTCGCCGTCTTCGTGCGCGGCGACGAGTTGGATCAACTCCACGCTGAACCGGTCGAGCAAGCCGAAGGGATTTTCCGCGGATCCCTCCGCGCTGATCTGGCCGAGCGTCTGTCCGTCCCTCACGTCGACGACCCGGCCCGCGAGACGGATGACGTCGCCCGAATTCACGTATGAGCCCGACACGGCGTAGCGCGCGCCGGTCGCTCGCGCGATTTCGAGCTGGGTCGCCTCGTCCGCCGTGCCCGACTCCGGCGCCAGCTCCGCCCAGCGGGCCATCGTCGTGCCGACGCTGATCGGTCGGATGCCGGAGATCCCCTCGAGGTTGGTCGAGACGACATCCATCACGCCCTCGCGCCAGGTGGCCGCATCAAGTCCGCGCGCCGAGAACGGGAGAATCGCGATCCCTGGCAGCGCCTCGTCCGCCCGCGCCTCGGCCGGCGCGAACGCGGCCCCGCGGTCCTGGATTACCACGTACAGGCCCGCGAAGCCGAACAGGAGGAGGAACGCCCCCGCGCCGCCGAGCAGCGCGTTGCGCCAGGTGAACAGCTTCTCGTGCGTCTCGTCGGCGACTTCCCCGGAGGCGGCCAGCCGGCGCTGGATGAACGCCGTGGCGAGGATGACGGGGAGGCCGACCAGGAGCAGGGCGCCGGCCGTGGGGAACAGCCAGCCGGGCAGGTCGAGGTTGTCAGCGAATACGTCGATGGCCTGGAGGAGCACCCAGGAGGCGCCGAGGTACACGATCACGACCTGCCAGATCGTGCGCTCCCGGAACTCGTCGAGGAGCCTCTTCACATGGCCGCTCCGGCCATGACGCGGAACACCCTGCGGCGCTCGAGCTCCGCGAACAGCCGTGGCAGGGACGACGGGGTCTGGCTCACCCGCGGAAGATCGCGTGGATCGGCCCGTTCGAGCAACTTCCGGCGCCCCAGTCCGAGGCCGGTGCCTCCTCGTGAAACCCGAAACGCCCGGATGTCGTCAGGTCGAGGGACGATGTTCCCGACGTACCAGAATTCGAAGACAGCGGGGGATGGGCATGAACCACATCGAACCACACGACGAACCGAACGATGACAAACCGAGGCTGGCCGTCCGCATCGGAGCCGCCTGGCTCCTGGCGTTCGTCGCGCTGGGCCTCGCCGGCTGGACGGGCGAATACGTCGAGAGCGCTTTGGGCTTTGGCTACTACGCCCGCTACGGTCTACAGGCCCTGATCATGACCGGGCTCATCGTACCGGGCATCCTGTGGATGCGTCGAAACCTGGACCGCGCTCCGCTCGCGGGCCTGGGGCTGCCGGACGTGGGCACGTCCGTGCGGAGCGCCGCGATCGGGATGGGCTTCATCGCGCTGCCGCTCGTTGCGATCGTCGTACTCGCCCAGCTGCTCGGCTGGGCCGACGTCTCCTTCAACACCGGGAACGGCGTGCTCGGCGCCGCGTTGTTCGGCGTGTTTACCGTCATCTTCTTCGAGGCGCTGCCCGAGGAGCTGGCCTTCCGGGGCTACATCTACCGGAACCTGAACACGCGGATGAGCCGCTGGTCCGCCGGAGCCGTCGCGGTCGCGCTGTTCGTGCTTCTCCCCGTGGTGCTGGTGACGTTCGAGGAGCGCGTCCTGGGGATGGACGTCGTCGTGGGCGGGGCGTCGGGCCTCACCGGCGGCTACCTGATCACGATGGTGATCTTCGGGAGCTTCGTGCAGTATCTGAGGATCCTGACCGGGACGGTCTGGACGAGCGTCGGCTTCCACTTCGCATTCGTGTACATCAACCGGCTCATCGGCCCGGGGCCGAACGACCTGATCCAGTTCGGCGACGTCACCGCACCCGGCGCGATGCAGATCACGGCGATTGCGATCGTCGGCCTGCTCTTCATCGGCGCGATCGCCTACCCGTGGATCCGGGGGCGGCCCGTCGGTTGGAAGGACGTCCAGCCGGAGCCCGCAGCGGCCTGAGGCGCGGGACGAAGCTTGCCCAGGGCGCTCCGCCGGGTCATCTTAGTCGCCCTCGTTCCTGTCACCGCCGAGCCGTACCGTAACCCGGC
>DATHRZ010000045.1:0-4813 GCA_035464655.1 Gemmatimonadota bacterium | reverse complement strand
GTCAACTCGCCGCCGAACACGCCGGTGAGGCCCCCGCCCGCCCCGATCCCCACGCCGCCCGCCTGTGCGAGAAGCACGACCTCGTCGATGATCAGCTTGCCGACCCAGAGGAGCGCGACCGGGAGGCCGCCGCGCACGAGCCGCATCGCGACGGTCGCCAGGGTGAGCCTCGCGCTCACCTCCCACACGAGCTTCAGGAGGGGCGGCACGTAGCGCAGTGCCGCGAGTTGCTCCCGCAGGGGGAGCTTCGCGCTGTCGTAGCGTCGGCCGCGACCATGCGTGGGGCGACCGTGTCCCCTGGCTGATGGATTCATCCTCGAAACCTACGTCGATTCTCGCCCTCGGGGCTACGCGGCGAGGTCGCGGGACGCTAACTTGCCGAAGCCCATTCAGCCGAGGAGGTTTGATGAATTGCCCGCCCCGTTTCTGGTCCGCACCGTCCGGCGCCCTGGCATGGGTGATCGCGGCGTCGTTCACGGCAGCGCCACTTGCCGCCCAGGCGGTCGAGAAAGACAACGGGGCCGAGCAGTCAGACGTGGCGCCGGAGTCCGTTGCCGTACCCGACGAGCTCGGGGCGGCGGCCGACGCGGCGGCGGCATGGCTCGGCTTTCTCGACGAAGGGGACTTCGACCGGGCCTGGACCGCCGCCTCGAGCGCCCTTCAGGTGAGAATGTCGCCGCAGTCCCTGAAGGCCTCGATCGAGCCGGGTCGCCGCAATGTCGGCAACGTGGTCGGTCACACCCTGCTCGGCTTCCGGGTCGTGACCGATCCCCCGAACGCCGAACCGGGCGACTACGCGATCTTTCAGTACCGCACCGCCGACGAGGAGGGCCGCCGCCTCGTCGAGAACGTCGTCCTGCGGCCCGAGGGCGACGGCTGGTCTGTCGCCGGCTACTTCACTGCCCGCAATTGACGTGGCCCAGATCGTCCTGATCACCGGTTGCAGCACCGGATTCGGCCGCACGATGGCCGAGAAGCTCGCCCGACGCGGCGACACCGTATACGCGACCATGCGCGGTATCGACGGGAGGAACCGCGAGGTCGCCGACGAATTGCGCGCGCTGGCCGCCGAAGAAGATCTCGCCCTGCACGTACTCGAGCTCGACGTCACGTCGGACGAATCGGTCGACGCCGCCTGCGCGAAGGTGATCGCCGAGGCCGGCGCGCCCGACGTGGTCGTGAACAACGCCGGCCAGATGTATGTCGGGCTCGTCGAGGCGTTCACCGCCGACGAGTTCGCGCGGCAGCTCGACGTCAACCTGGTGGGCGTGCACCGGGTGAATCGCGCCGTCCTGCACGCGATGCGCGAGCGCGGGAGCGGCCTCGTGATCAACGTGAGCTCGATCGCCGGACGGATCGGCGCTCCATTCTTCGCCGTTTACCATTCGAGCAAGTGGGGGCTCGAGGGCTACTCGCTCGGTCTGCGCGTCGAGCTCGCCTCCTCGGGCGTAGACGTCGTGATCGTCGAACCGGGGCCGTTCGGGACGGACCTGTTCCCCCGGTCGCCGCGTCCCGAAGATGTCGACGGGCGCGCCGCGACCTATCCCGATGCCGTCCCGCAAGCGTTCGACACCGTGCAGGCGGCGTTCGACGCGATCTTCGCCGATCCCGACGCGCCCACCGATCCCGAACTCGTCGTCGACGCGATGGTCGACCTGATCGACCAGGAACCGGGATCCCGCCCGATGCGCCTCGTGGTCGGCGTGGATTTTGGCGTGCGGGCGCGCAACGAATTCTCCGCCGAGCGAGACGCCGAGTTGGTCGCCGCCATGGGACTGACGGAGTTCACGACGCTGCGGACGGCCGCCGGCTCCGAATGACCCGTCCGGTTCCCGTGTATCCCGACTGCAACGCCTCTTCCGCCGCGTTGCAGGCCGTGAGGAGCAGCACCAGGGCAGCGGCGGAGAATCGGGGGGCACCATGAACATCAGGAAGGTGCATCATCGTCCATCCCTGCAGGGGGGAGCGTACGCTTCGCCGGATTGACGCACCACAAAATCACAAGTCAGGCGGCGGAGTCGTACCAGCGGGACGCGGAGAATGCTCAGCCCGCTACCCTGCGCTCCTCCATTGCTGCAGTCCCTGCTGCACGAACAGCGCGATCGGCAGGCCGATGAACAACCCGTGCACGACGACGTTGAACACGACCCAGACCGTGTCGGTCGCGCCGGGCGGCGCGGCCGACAGCGGAACGACCACGTGGTTCATCACGCCGTACAGGAAGAACCCGTAGGCGATCCCCGCTTCGGTGGGTCGCTTCCACAGCACGGGCCAGCGGCGGGCGGCGAGATAGAAGGCGACCGCCATCGACAACGCGATGGCGAAGTGCAGAGCGAGACCGAGCACGGCCGTCTCGACGCCGCCGTTGAAGCTGGCCGGACCGAGCAGGCCGGCCGCGACCGTCTGCAGCACGCGGAACGCCGGAACGTCGGCCCACCAGGCCCAGAACGTCATCGCGAACACGATGTCGATCGTGCCGACGACGAGCCCGCCGACCAAAACGTAGGCCAGCGGGTGCGTACGCCCGGTCGAGGTCTGGTCCATCCGATTCATCAAGGTGTCGCCTTTGCGTTCCGGCTCCGTTTGGGCTCCTCGTGCGCAGTGTCCCGGCATCGTCGTGCATCGGGTCGCGCACACCGTCGGAATCCAGGTGCAAGTTCGTCGCCACGCTCGAAACACGGGAGTCGACAGTGACTTGAGGCACCGGCGGCCCGTCCCTTGCAGGAAGTCGTTAACTTGAACAGGTGCCTGCAAAACGCATGGTCGCCGATGGACGGCTGCCCGAGAGAAAGCGCCGCATGTCGAACAGGACATTCAATCGAGACGCAACGGCCCGAAACATTGCGTCCGAATCCCATGAGCGCCCGTACCTGCAAGGAAAACGCAGGGAGGAGATCATGTCCGGGGCGCGGCCGTCGAGCGCCGAGGAGCGCCGGTTGCTCTACATCGGCGTGTTCGACCCCCACATTCCGCTTTCGGGAACCGGGCAGAGGGCAAGACACCTTCTGCGCGGCATTTCGCGACGCTTCGTCGTTGACGCCGCGTACATAGAAGGAAGTGGCCGCCCGCCGATTCCCGAGATCGCCGAACGCTTCGCCGACGAGCTTCCGTTCATCCGCCGCAAGGTCACCGTACCTTTCGGCGCCTTTCGCTACTACTACTATCATCCTGGGCTGTACCGGGCGGCGGCCAGGCTGGCCGAAGCGAATTCGTACGATGCGATCGTGTGCGATTATGCCGTGGCGGCAGTTTACGGGCTGGCGCTGAGCCTCCGGTTCGACCTCCCTTTCGTCTATATGTCGCAGAACGTCGAATATCGTCTCCACATGATGAAGGCGAAGAACGATCCCCGACGCCTCGCGCTCGTTCCGTGGATGTACGCCGTCGAGAAGATGGGGGTTCAGCGATCCCGGCTTCTCGTCGCGATCTCCGAAGACGAGGCGGAGTTCTACGAACGCTGGAAGCCGAGAGAGCGGATGGTGGTGGTGCCGCAGGGGTTCGATCCATGGAACTTCAACCCGTTCTACGAGCAGCCCGAACGCGACCGCAAAGTCGTGCTGTTCTGCGGCAACTTCGGCATCCAGTTCAACCTCGAAGCCGTACGCGCGTTTCTGAAGGTCGCCGCGGACGGGATCCTCGCGCGGCATCCCGACACCGAATTCCGGTTCGTCGGGGCATATCCGCCGGAAGACATCCGTCACCCGGCCGTCACCTTCACCGGGTTCGTCGACGACTATGCGGCGGAACTCCGTTCGGCCGACCTGGTCATCAGCCCGGTGCTCGCCGGTATGGGATCGCCGACGAAAGTGTTCGAGGCCCTCGCATGCGGGAAGCAGGTCGTCGCGACCCCGATGGGCGCGCGATCGGTGCCGACAGACTACCGGAGCCTGCACGTCACGCCTCTCCGGAACTTCCCCGAGGTCGTGAACCGGTTGCTCGACGAGCGCCCGCCGCCCGAGTCCGCCGATTTCGAGCGAATCATGAGCGAACACTCGTGGCCCGCGCTCGCGCGACGGCTGGGTGACGCGATCGAAGACAGCATCGAAGCAGCCGCCGGTAGGTGAACCACGGGAGGAGGCCGCGCGTCGCCTTCCTGCGCGGGTCGTACCTCAACGCATTCGAGTCGCAGTACCTCGAACTCCTGCTCGACGAGTATGACGTCACGGCGATCCACGCCGGGTACCGCCGCTTCGACGTCGAGGCCGTGGGCCTGCCGCGCCGCCGCGTCCGCTGTTTTGATTTTTTCGACGGACACGTTCCGCACGACCTGTTTGGCATGCGGTTGCCGAACCCGCTCAAGCGCTTTGGCTTCGAGGAAGTCATGATGGGCCTGCGCGCGGCGCTGGCAGAGTTCGACGTGGTGCACACCGCCGAGCCCTCGTTCTTCTTCAGCTACCAGGCGGCGAAGCTGCGGCGCGAACTCGGCTTCGCCCTCGTCACCACGCAGTGCGAAGTCATGCCGCACTGGCACCAGGGTCGCCGCGGGCTGGCGCGCCGCGCCGCGTTCGTGCGTGAGCACACCGACGTGTTTCACGCCCGCTCCGAGCGGGCACGGCAGGCGCTCGTCACCGAGGGCGTCGAGCCGGAGCGCGTTCACGTGGTCGGGCATGGCATCGACCTCGCGCGCTTTCACCCGGGGGATCGCGACCCGGATGTCGCTCGCCGGGCGGGCGTCGAAGACGACGCCTTCGTCATCCTGTTCGTCGGACGCCTGGTCTGGACGAAGGGGATCTTCGCGCTCGCCGACGCCGCGGCCCTGCTGCTCCGCGACCCGTCGTTCCGGGCACTCAAGCCCGTGTTCGTGCTCGTCGGG